>CAZQNH010000021.1:24004-33870 GCA_964594685.1 uncultured Halobacteriales archaeon | reverse complement strand
ATCTCCTCGAAGAAACGCAGCCAGATGCATCGGCTGCGCAAGTGGCAGGAACGGATCAGAACGAAGGACGCAGGGGAACGGAACCTCCAGTTCGCGCTCAGCGAGATCGACCGGATGGCGTCCGCACTCGGCGTCCCACGGTCGGTCCGGGAGGTCGCGTCGGTCATCTACCGACGCGCACTCAAGGAGGACCTCATCCGCGGGCGCTCCATCGAGGGCGTCGCCACGTCAGCGCTCTACGCGGCGTGCCGGAAGGAAGGCATCCCGCGTAGTCTCGAGGAGATCAGCGAGGTATCGCGCGTCGAACGCAAGGAGATCGGTCGGACGTACCGCTACATCAGCCAGGAACTCGGCCTGGAAATGAAGCCCGTCGACCCGAAGAAGTACGTCCCGCGGTTCTGCTCGGAACTCGAACTCTCCGAGGAGGTCCAGACGAAGGCCAACGAGATCATCGAGACCACCGCCGAGAAGGGCCTGCTCTCCGGGAAATCCCCGACCGGGTACGCGGCTGCCGCGATCTACGCCGCGTCGCTTCTCTGTAACGAGAAGAAGACCCAGCGGGAGGTCGCGGACGTGGCCCAGGTCACCGAGGTCACCATCCGGAACCGCTACCAGGAACAGATCGAGGCGATGGGCATCCACGGATAGCCCTGTCCTGTTCTCGGTTTCCGATCTGTTTCCGAGCCCCGGCCTTATTCAGCAGTCGAATGCGACTCGCCGGTGAATGGGCCTTTCTTCATCCCTTCGCCGTTCCGTCGGGCGGTCGGCCGTTACATCCGCTGGACTAGGGCCATGCCCCGAGTCGAAGCGGTTTTAGCCGGTCACACAGTCGGGTAGCACATGAGCGGGCCGTGGACCCAGTGGGATCACGTCCTCAAGGTCGACCCGGACAAGGAACTGATCGAGGGGGAGACCTTCGCGGACGTGTGTACGAGCGGGACCGACGCGATCGAGATCGGTGGCACGACAGGCATGACCGAGGAGAAGATGGAGCGAGTCGTTTCCGCCTGCGGCGAATACGACGTCCCCTTGTTCCAGGAACCCAGCAACCCCGCCGTCGTCATCGAAGACCCAGGATTGGACGGCTATCTGATCCCGACGGTTTTCAACGCCGGCGATCCGTTCTGGATAACGGGCGCGCACAAGGAGTGGGCCCGGATCGACGACGTGGACTGGGACCGCACGTACACTGAGGCCTACGTCGTCCTCAATCCCGACGCGGCGGTCGCCGAGTATACGGAGGCGGAGTGTGACCTCGACGCGGACGAGGTCGCGGGGTACGCCACGGTGGCAGAACGGCTGTTCGGCCAGGAAATCGTGTACATCGAGTATTCGGGAACCCTGGGTGACGGGGTAATCGTCGATGCAGCCAGGCGCGCCCTCGAGGACTCGACGCTGTTTTACGGCGGGGGCATCCACGACTATGACTCGGCGTACGAGATGGGGTCAGTCGCTGACGTCATCGTGGTCGGCGACATACTCCACGAGGAAGGGGTCGGCGCCATCGAGGAGACGGTCCGAGGCGTGAAGGACGCACATGCCAAGGGATAGTAACCGGTATTCACCACACACGTCCTCCGCCACCCCCGCCTCCAACGCCACCCCTTCCCCCGGTCTCCCACGTTCCTCAAGTATGCCACGTTCTTCCGGTCTCACACGTTCGCATACCTTCATGATTACGGCCACCGGCTATCCGTTCCGAGTGCGTATCACCGGCCGAAATAACCGTATTTAAGAACGGTGGCGGGGAACACGTGGCTACATGCAAGACCGGACGTACACGGCCGATGCCGAACCCGGAGACAGGGTCACCGTGGCCGGCTGGGTCCACGAGATCCGGGACCTCGGCGGGATCGCCTTCCTCATCCTCCGGGACCGGACCGGCCGCATCCAGATCAAGTTCGAGAAGGAGGAACTGGACGAGGGGTTAGTCGAACGGGGCCTCGGTGTCCACCGCGAGAGCGTGCTCTCGGTGACCGGCGAGGTCGCCGAAGAGGAGCGGGCGCCAACCGGTGTGGAGGTCGTCCCAGACAAACTCGAGGTCATCGCGGAGGCCGACCCCGAACTCCCCCTGGATCCCTCGGGGAAGGTCGATGCCGAGCTTTCCACCAGACTCGACAACCGAACCCTCGACCTCCGGAAACCTGAGACGAAGGCGATCTTCGAGGTCCGCGGTCAGGTGCTCAAAGCGGCTCGGGAAGCCTTCCGCGAGTTGGGCTGTACGGAGATCAACACCCCGAAGATCGTCGCCACGGGGACCGAGGGCGGCACGGAACTCTTCCCGATCACCTACTTCGGGCGGGAGGCGTTCATGAACCAGTCTCCCCAGCTGTTCAAGCAGCTGATGGCTGCCTCCGGCCTCGAGCGGGTCTTCGAGATCGGGCCGATCTTCCGGGCGGAGGAACACAACACCCCACGCCACCTCAACGAGGCCACGAGCATCGACTTCGAGAGTACGTTTATCGACGCCGGGGGGGCCATGGATGCGGCCGAGACCGTCATCCGCTCGGTGTACGAGTCGGTATGGGAACACAAACAGTCGCAACTCGAGACCCTCGGGATGGCGGATTCCTTCGCGGTCCCGGACCCCGACTTCCCGCGGATTACTTACCAGGAAGCCATCGACCGCGTGAACGCGACCGGTGTTCTCGACGAGCAGTTGGTCTGGGGCGACGACCTCCCGACAGAAGGCGAGAAGGCTCTGGGCGAGGAGATGGGTCGGCACTTCTTCATCACCAACTGGCCCTCCGAGGTCAAACCATTCTACATCAAAGACACGGACAATGACCCAGAGGTGTCGACCGGCTTCGACCTCAACCACCCGCGGCTCGAACTCATCTCCGGCGGGCAGCGCGAGCACCGATACGACCACCTCGTAGAGGGGTTCGAACAGCAGGGTCTCGACCCCGAGGCCTTCGAGTACTACACGAAGATGTTCAAGTACGGTATGCCACCCCACGCGGGCTGGGGGCTCGGGGCCGAGCGGTTGCTCATGACGATGCTCGACCTCGACAACATCCGGGAAGCGGTGCTCTTCCCGCGGGACCGACAGCGACTCTCGCCGTAACGGGTCCATGTCGGACCCTCCCGCTGTGTCCGCGTTCGTCCCGGGGCACATCACCGGTCTGTTTACCGTCCACCGGGAAGAGGACCCCCTGCGAAGCGGGTCCCGGGGGGCAGGCATCTCGCTCACCAACGGCGTGACGGTGGAGGTTCGTCCAGCGACCGAGACCGAGATACGGGTCGACGGCTCCGTGGCAACGGTGGACGCGGTCGATCGGGTCCTCGCCGGACTCGACACCGTCGGGGATATTCGGATCTCCACCGATCTCCCACTCGGCGCCGGATTCGGCCTCTCGGGTGGGATGGCCCTGGGGACTGCCCTGGCAGCGAACGAGGTGTTCGACCTCGCCAGGTCGGAGAACGAACTGATCCGGGTGGCACACGTCGCGGACGTCGAGGCTGGAACCGGGCTTGGCGACGTGGTGGCCCAGGCCCGTGGCGGAATGCCCATCCGGCGAGCGCCTGGGGCGCCCCCACATGGAGAACTCGACGGTGTCCCGAGCCGGGGTCGCGTGGAATATCTCTCCTTCGGCGAACTCTCCACTCCGGACATCCTGTCCGATCGGCCCGAGATCATCACGACTGCAGGAACGAACGCACTGGACCACCTCGAGACCCGACCGACACCGGAGCGCTTTATGACGGCCTCGAGAACGTTCGCGGCTGAGGTCGGGCTGTTGACCCAAGAACTCGCGGACGTCATCGATGTGGTCGAATCGAGCGGTGGCAGCGCATCGATGGCGATGCTCGGTGAGACAGTATTCGCCCTGGGAACCGATCTCAGCGCCGCGGGGTTCGACCCCGAGGTGACGGCGATCGACCCCACCGGCGCGACCATTCTAGAATAGGCCGACGGGCCATATTGGGCCGGTCCCGACAACGGTTCCTGCGAGCCAGTTTTCGGCCGGGCAACCTGGCTCCAGTCCGGACCCAAGGAGCGGGATTTTTGCCCTCCCCCGGCCAAGCGGTTCCATGGCCGAGGACGGCGACATCCCCGAAGACCACCCCCGCCACGACTCCCTGGTGACCCGTCACCGGATCGAGGCCGGGGTCGAGGCCGGGATCACGAGCCCACAAGGGTTGATCGCACAGGGGCGGGGCGAAGCCTTCGACTACCTCCTCGGCGAGCAGACCATCCCCAGCGCCGAGGAAGCCGAGCGGGCCGCTGCGGCCGCGCTCATTCTGGGGGCGCATCCAGTATTGAGTGTGAATGGGAACGTGGCCGCGTTGGTACCCGAGGCGCTGGTCGAACTCGCCGACCTCCTCGATGCCGACCTCGAGATCAATCTGTTCAACCGCACCCCGGAGCGGATGGCCGCGATCGCCGACCACCTCCAGGCCCACGGAGCGAAGTCGGTCAAGGGGCTGGCCGCGGACGCCCGCATCCCGGGCCTGGACCACGAACGAGGGAAAGTCGACGCCGACGGCATCTACGAAGCGGACGTGGTGCTGATCCCTCTCGAGGACGGCGACAGAGCCGAAGCCCTCGGCGAGATGGGGAAAACCGAAATCGTGATCGACCTCAATCCGCTGTCCCGCTCTGCGCAGGTCGCTGCCATCCCCATCGTCGACAACCTCGTCAGGGCCATCCCGAATATGACCGAACACGCCACGGAGCTCGCGGGGGCGGATGAGGCGACGCTACGTGATATCGTGGATTCCTTCGATCCCGAGGCCGCTCTCGCGGCCGCCGAGGCACAGATCCGGCAGGGCATCGATCGACATCGGATCGAACCCGCTGGCTGAGGCCTTACTCGGTAACCAGGCGGCGGCTCAACACAGGGATCGAGCCGTCTCCGCGACGTCACTCGCGCTCCCGCCGAGCAGATAGACGATCGGTTCGAATCCGAAAGCCCCGCGGTGATACACGACCGATGCCTCCGGCTGCCCGGCCATCGCCGCCGCCACCGCCGTCGCCGTGGACACGTCATCGGGTGAAAACTCCACCGCGGTCGAGCCCATCGCTTCCAGTGACGCGACCGTGTCCTCGCTATACCCGATGTTGAGTGCCGCGTGTGCCTCGCTCCCGGCCTCACGGGCGGCCAGTAAGACGGACGCAACGTGCTCGCTGACGCCGAATTCCGGCTCGGCCGGGATCTCAGTGCGACCTTTCACGTCGAAGAGTCGACCCGGGACCCCGGCAACATCCTCCAGCTCGCTGGCACCCGGGAGACATTCCACCAGGTTCGATCCGACATTCGGGATGAGCCTCGTAAAGCCACTCGTGTGTTCGAGCACCCGCAGTCCCCGACGCACGGAGGAGAGCACCCGCTCCCTGGCGAGGGCCTCGCTGTCCTCCCCAGCCAGCATGAAGTCGTACGCTACCTCGCGAAGCGCGGGCATGGCCTCCTCGTGGAGGTCGGCGACCAGATCCTCGCCGCGGGAGAGTTGCCTGATGAGGCGTTCAGTCTCGATAAGCGCGTGGACGGGTCGCATGTCGCCGCTCGAGAGGCCTTCGCCCAGCTCATCGACCAGGGCCCTGACCCGTTCGTCCTCCGCGATAGACTCGTTGCGGGTGACGTCGCCACGCGCGTACTTCGAGACCGCACTCTGACTGATACCCAGCTTCTCCGCAACCTCCGCCTGGGTGAGTCCCCGGTCCCGAAGGTCGGCCGCGAGCATCGACCGGAACGTGGGGAGAAATGTCTCGACGACCACCTCCTCGACGAACTTCATCCCGGGTCACCACCGAGCGTATTGTCGTTCATCCCTGGTCACCGCCGAACTCGTCGTCGTCCTGGATCCGGGAGACTGCGGGGCCTGACTGGTCCTGATACTTCGAACCGCGGCCGGACCCGTAGGGCTCACGCGACGGGTTCTTCAGCTCGGTGAAAACCAGCTGCGAGATGCGCATCCCGGGAGAGAGCGCGACCGGTGCGTTCCCGAGATTCGACAGTTCGAGGGTGATCCGGCCCCGAAACCCCGGGTCGACGAATCCCGCGGTCGCGTGGACGACGATGGCAAGGCGCCCGAGCGAGGACCGGCCCTCCACCTGGGCGACAAGGTCCTCCGGTATCTCCACCCGTTCTTTGGTCGTCCCCAGGACGAAGTCGCCCGGATGGAGGATGAACTCCTCCTCGGGTCCGACAACCGTCTCCGAGACGTAATCGCCTACTTCGTTCTGGCTCGTGGGATGGATCGAAGGGATGTTGGTCCGCTGGAACTCGAGGAACTCCCGGCCCAGGCGGACGTCCACGCTCGCGGGTTGGACCTGCAACTCCACGTCCTCGAGCGGCTCGATCACAAGGTCCCCCGCCTCGAGCCGGTCGAGGATGTCCCCGTCCGAGAGTATCATATCCGGGTTGGCGGGCGTGGGCGTTATAAGGGTATCCGAGTCGGTCCTGCCGCGAGGAACGAGCGGTGATTCGAGGTCCGTGACACACGATGGTGGATATGGAGAGCCGGAGTAGCCACCCCTTTATCCTCCGCCGCCCACCGATAAGCCATGAAGCAGGCCATCGTCGCCAGGGCTGACCTGGGGATGGGCGAGGGGAAACTCGCCGCGCAAGTGGCCCACGCGTCCCTCATGGCCTTCGAACACGCCGATGATACGGCCGCGAGGGAGTGGAAGCGTGGTGGGCAGAAGAAGGTCGTCCTGCAGGTGGATGGCGAGCAAGCACTTTTCGAGTTCCAGGAGCGGGCCAAGATGGCTGGGCTGCCCACCGGGCTGGTCAGAGATGCGGGGCACACACAGCTGGATCCCGAGACCCCGACTGCGCTCGCGATCGGACCAGCGCCGGACGCGGACGTCGACGAAATCACCGGATCGCTGTCCCTCTATTGACAGCTCATGGGCCCGCGACGCTGCGCGGATAGAATCGCCCGTGGAAATCGAACGGGAGGATGTGCGGCAGCCAGGCGACGGCCAGACGCTCGAAGGTCTCACCGTCGAGTGCAAGGAGACCGGATCGCTCCCGCTGGGTATCCAGCACAACCGAAAGGACCACGCCCTCGTCTTCTCTGTCTGCCTGGGGCCGGGGAACGAACACCGGTTCGCCGCAGTACAGATCCGGGTCGTCGAAGGTCGTCGCGTTCCCCGTCTGGACGTGAACCTTTCGCAGCCCGGTGGGGAAATCGATCCGATTCGACCCCGTCGCCCCCTGAGCGAAGACGTAATCGTAGGGACGGGTTCGTCGCCGCTCGTTGATCCGCGGCAGTGAGAGGTGACCGGCATAGAGGGTCTCCCGGCGAAGGGAGCCCTTCTCGACCGAGACCCAGAAACGGGTCAGGTCCCCCATGGGATGGGAGAAGTCCCCGCTGTGGAGGTCATCGAGGGAAAGTGCATCGAGGACAGAGGCGTCCTCGAAGGTCACCAGGTCGACCGCGATCCCGTCGGAGGTATCGAACGCGTTCGCCTGATGGAAGTAGAAAAATGGCGGCCCCTCGACCGTCGTACGGACTGTCCCATCCTCGCGGTCGATCACCAGCAACCGGCTCCGTTGGTCCGGCCGCCAGGATAAGGCGTCCATGAACGATCCCCCAGCGAATGGATTCAATAGCGACCGGAGGTCCACGTAGAGGGGCGGTTCGACGAGGACCACCGAGGAGGGAGTCACGGCGAAGGAGTGCATGTACCCCACCCGGTCCGTCTCGATCCGGGCGAGGACTGTCCGCCCTCGGGACCCGTGGGGCCGGGAAGTGACCAGGTACTCGTGCGGCATCCCGAACCTCGTCAGTAGATTGATGGACCGATTGGCGACCGGTCCTTCTCCGTTGCCTGGCGCGTTCACCGGATGGGCACAGGCAAGGTGCCCCCCAAGAGTGTCATCATAAGACCACGCCCCGCGGGTTTCGAGGGACTGCGGGTCGAAGGCTGTGTAGCGTGGGGTTTCGGTGAGGGCGATAGTCTCGTTCCCGACCCGCTGGACGTTCACGTTCGTGTTGTCCGTCGGTGTCGGGACCAGACGGTCGCGGACACCCGCCAGCAACCCACTTGGCCCCGTCCCGAATTCCGGCATGCCGATCCCCGATCCCTCCTGGGCCCGCTGGTACGCGTCAGTCCGCAGAAATCGGTTGGTGTAGGTCACCGTCCCCTCGGCGACCGCGAAGCGCCGCAACATGGCGAAGCCATCGAACCAATGGGACAGTCTCTTCCCGCCGGCCTCGAACCGTCCCGGGCCGTTCCGAAGGAGGACGCCCTCGAGCCAGTCCGGGAGCGACCCCTCGACGGGAAGGTCCAGGCCTCGGCGCTCCTCGTCGAGCGACTGGAAACCCAGCCGATAGCTTCCCATCGTTCCCGAGTGGGGGACCGAGCGATTAGTAGCTGGTGTTGGCGCCGAATCGCGCCCGTTTATGGGAGCGGCGGGCGAATCATCGGGCGGATGCGCCGGGCCCACGAGGTAGAGCGCGCCGTCGGGATAGAGTGGTACGCGAGCGACGTCGACGGGACCGGTGGTCGGCTCCGGTCACGGCCCGCGGATTTTCGGGTGACCGAGCGCGAACGGTTCGACGCGAAGCCCATCGAGGACGACCCGGGCGACTATCCCTGGGTGGTCCTTCGGGTGACACTGACCGATACCGACACCAATGACTTCGCCAGGGATCTGTCGAACGCCGCGGGTATCAGCCGCGAACGGGTCACCTGGGCCGGGACCAAAGACAAGGCGGCGATCACGACACAACTGTTCACGGTGCGGGCGCTCTCCCCCGAAGAAGTCCCCGAGGTGAACGGAGCGGACATCGAGGTCGTCGGCCGGGCGGGTCGCGGACTGCGGTTCGGCGACTTGCTGGGAAACGAGTTCGAAGTGGTCGTCCGCGAGCCTGACCACCCCGAACGGGCCGATGCAGTCTCGAAGACGCTCGCCCGGGAGTTCGGCGGGCACACGGGAGTCCCGAACTACTTCGGCCAGCAGCGGTTCGGGAGTTACCGACCGGTCACGCACGAGGTCGGCCTTGCGATCCTTCGAGGGGATTGGGAGGGAGCGGCGATGGCGTACCTGGCGAACCCGAGCGAGTACGAACCGGAAGGGTCCCAGACTGCCCGGGAGTTCGTCGGGGAGACGCGGAACTGGGACGCCGCCCTCGATCGATTCCCCCGGAGATTGCGCTACGAGCGAACGATGCTCCATGAACTGTCCTCGAACGGAGGGACGTCACCAGCGGATTTCCGTGTGGCAATCGAGACGTTCCCGGAGAACGTCCAGCGCCTGTTCGTAAATGCAGCCCAATCGTTCGTGTTCAATCGAATCCTCAGCCAACGGCTGGAGGCGGGAATCGCATTCCACGAACCGCTGGTCGGTGACGTCGTCTGTTTCGCCGACCAAGACGCACCTGCCGAGTTCCCGATCCCGGACCCCGAACGGACCCAGTCGGTCTCGGCCGATCGGGTCGATGTGGTCTCCAGACATTGCGACCGGGGGCGGGCGTTCGTCACTGCTCCGCTGGTCGGAACGGAGACGACGTTAGCAACCGGGGAACCTGGAGAGATAGAGCGTGGGGTCCTCGAAGACCTGAATATCGATCGGACGGATTTCGAGCTTCCGGACCCCTTCCACTCGACCGGGACGCGGAGAGCCATCTTGGTCCGTGTCGATCCCGCTGTCTCCCAGGACCCCCTTCGCTTCGATTTCGGCCTCCCCAAAGGCAGCTACGCGACCGTCCTTCTTCGGGAGTACCTGAAGGTCAGCCCCCTGGAACTCTGAGTTGCGACGCCTTGACCGTTCGCCCGACCGTCCCCCGAACTCTCACCGACCGGGCCGACCGGGCCCTTCAAGAATGCGCGCTCTTCCCCCCCCCCCCCCACTTTTGGTTCTCTTCCGTCCTTTCGTGGCCCATAATGGACCCACCAGGAAAGGGCCCATTCG
>CAZQNH010000021.1:0-23994 GCA_964594685.1 uncultured Halobacteriales archaeon | reverse complement strand
CCCCGAACTCCTCCCCGCCCGGCCGCCCGGGCCCCTCCAAGAAGCCCGCCCTCCCCCCCCCCCCGACTGTTGGTTCTCTTCCGTCCATTCGTGGCCGATAATGGATCCACCAGGACAGGGCCTATTCGGCTGGCAATCGACAATACGCCGACCAGAAGAATCCCGAATAGGCAGCAAGGACGCCTGCTGGGCCGGTCTATCCGCTAAACAACCGCGCTTTTCTCCTCGGAGTTCGAACCTTCAATGGAGATGGTCGATCCAGTGCTCGGCCTCCGGTTGCTCGGCGGTGTGGGACTCCTCCTCTCGAACGGCTTCTTCGTGACCACCGAGTTCGCGTTGACACGGGTCCGCCAGTTTCCGGAATCCGAGTTCCGCGAGGCCGGACTCGACCGGGCCTGGGACATGACCGAGCGCCTCGAGATCTACCTCTCGGGCTGTCAGGTCGGTATCACCATCTCGAGCATCGGGCTCGGAGTCGTGGGGGAACCGGCCGTCGCTGCCGTCCTGGACCCAGGGGTCAGAGCACTCGGGTTCGGGACACCGGGTGCCGCCGGCCATACCGCGGCCTCGGTGATCGTCGCGTTCGCCCTGATCAACTTGCTCCATGTGGTGGTGGGCGAACAGGCGCCTACCTACCTCGGAATCGAGCGGACGAAGCTCGTCGCGAAATATGGTGGGCCGCTCCTGTACTGGTGGACGACGCTCATGAGTCCCGTGATCCTCACTGCGGACTGGATCGCAAAATCCCTCCTCGGGCTCTTCGAGGTGGAGATTTCGCGGTCTTGGACCGAAGTGGAGCCCGGAGAGGAACCGATCCCACAGAGCCGTGGCGAAGTCAAACGGCTGATGGGTGATGCCCTCGCCGATGTGGGTGTTTCGGCCGACCGTCAAGAGGAGGTACTCAACGCCCTTGCCATCGGCGAGATGCCGGTTTCGGAGGTGATGATCGACACCGAAGACATCGTGTATGCCTCCACGGAGGACGAGCTCGAGACCAATCTCGACCGGATGGGCGATTCGCCACATACTCGGTTCCCGCTGATCGGGCAGTCCCTCTCGGAGTTCCATGGCATCGTCTACACGCCGGCTGTGATCCGGCATCGGGATGCCCTCCGGGACGGGAGTCTTGACCTTCGAGATCTCGCGGCACCACCGATGACGGTGAGTCCCGATACCGTCGTCAGCGACCTCATCGACCGATTTCAGGTGGAGAAACAGGAACTGGCGCTCGTGGTCGAAGAGGGAGAAAAGGATGAACCGGGTGAAGGAACAGGAGAAGAGGAGGAAGAAGTGGTAAGGAAGGAGGACGAGGAGGAAGAAGCGAAAGGGAAGGGGGATGGGGACGAAGAAGCGGCAGGGGAAGTTGTGGGGCTCGTCACGACAACCGACGCCTTCGAGGCCATCGCTGGCGACCTCGAGGACCCCCTCGACCTGGATCGACTGTCCACCGGCTGACCCGCCAGTGCGAACCCCCGATCCCAGCCGCAGCCTATCTTCCTGACCCCGCAGTGGGCTATCCTTCGGCCGTCGAGTTATCCGGCTGCTGTGCCTCCGCTTCCTCTAAGACTTGACCGATCTCGGTGATCTTCTCGGCGTAGGTCTCGAAGTCCCCTTGCTGTAAGGCTTGTTGGGCCTCGTCGTATAGGGACTGGAGGCGGGCGAGTTGCGCCGGCGGGATCCCCTGTCCCGGCGGGCCCGGCTGGCTGGGCCGGGCGGTCCCGAACCTGACCGCCAGGGACTCATCGAGGCTCGGCTGCATCGTGAGTTCGTCCCCCTGGGCGACTATCACCCGTTTGAGTTCCGGCAGCGCGCCGGCCTCCTGTGACTCGAGGAACAACGGCTCGACGTAGAGGATGGTGTCATCGATCGGAATCGCGAGGAGATTCCCACGTATCACGTTCGATCCCGCCTGGGACCAGAGCGTGATCCGCTGGGAGATATCGGTGTTCTGGTCGATCCGGGACTCGATCTGCATCGGGCCGAAGATCAGCTCCTGTTTGGAGAAGAGATAGGCCTGTAATCGGCCGTAATTCGGCTGGTCGGACCGTGCAGCCAGCCACCCGATCATGTTCTCCCGTCCTTCGGGGATGTAGGGTTGGATCATCACGAACTCGGCGTTCTCCTCGCCCGGGAAAGACATGATGATGTAGTAGGGTTCCATCGAGACCCTGTTACCCCTGGTGACCTCGTCGGGGATCCGCCACCGGTCCTCCTGGTTATAGAAGACGTTGGGGTCTTTCATGTGGTACTGGAGGTACAACTGGGCCTGGATCCTGAAGGCGTCCTCCGGGTACCGGACGTGCTTCTGTAGGTCCGTCGGCATGTCCTCGAAGTCCTTGAAGAGGTCAGGGAAGGCATCGCGGTACGTCTGGATCAAGGGGTCATCCTCCTCGACAACGTAGAAGTTCGTCTCGCCGGTATGGGCGTCCACGACCACCTTGACGGAGTTCCGAACGTAGTTGGTCGAGTCTCCCTTGAACGTGACACGGTTGGAGTATGGATATTTGTCAGTCGTGGTGTAGGCGTCGTAGATCCAGTAGAGTTTGCCGTTGGAGACCACCATGTACGGATCGTCATCGTACTCGAGGAACGGCGCGATCTCTCGCACCCGGGTCTGGATGTCGCGGTTGAACTGGATCTGTGAATCGGTGGTCACTGAATCCGAGAGGAAGATCTGGGGGTCTCCGAACTTCGCGGCGAAGAGGAGCTTCCGGGCGGTAGAATCGATCGGTACCCCGCCACCGCCGTTGTACTTCGTGTAGACGTTCTCCCCGCCGCTCGGGTAATCTAGCTCCCGCGTGCCACTGCTGACGATGGTGTACGTATCCGTCTCCTCGCCGTAGTAGATCCGGGGTTGGGTCACCTCGAGGTCCACCGTGGAATTCGGCGGGATGTCCCTGATGTACAGTTCTGGCAGTCCTTCCTCAGTTGTCGTACC
Organism: uncultured Halobacteriales archaeon; assembly: GCA_964594685.1. Lineage (GTDB taxonomy): Archaea > Halobacteriota > Halobacteria > Halobacteriales > Halobacteriaceae > Halodesulfurarchaeum. The sequence goes on along the minus strand of CAZQNH010000021.1, from coordinate 21,056 downwards.
GACTGGTGACATCGCGAGACCGTAGCCGTGGGTGTACACCAGGTGTCGGTTGACCCACGTCTGGGACTCCGACGGGAGTGCCTCGAAATCGATCTCTCGAGGTGACAGCATGACCTGGGTCTCCTCACCCTCGATCTCATACCGGTCCACGTCGACGTCCGTGAACTGATAATAGGTCCGGAAGATCTGTAACTCATTGTAGGTCGTGAGCAACGGTCTTGAGTCCCACAACCGGATATTATCGACGGTCCCGGGGTTGTCCTCGATGACGTCCGCGGAGATCTCCTCCTGGACTTCGAAGTCCCGCTCTTCGATGCGATCCAGCCCGAAGGCCTTGTTCGTGTACTCGATCTCGTTCTCGATATAGTCCGTCTCCTTGTTGAACTCGTCAGGTTCGACCACGAGGCCCTGGTAGGCCGCTCCGGCGACGGTCCCCAAAATCAGGAACCCGATGAGGATCGCAACCGGGATGTAGAACGCCCGCGGGTCCCGTATCCGGTAGTTCGCCACGATGACCAGTCCGCCCACGATGGCCGTGATGGCGAGCAGAACCAGGAGAGGTTGGAAGATAGTCTGGTCGGTCGCCCCCATCCCGAAGACGGTGCCCCGGGTGGAGTACAGGAGCTCCCAGCGGTCGATGATGTAGCCAATGCCGACGAGCACCAGTCCTGCGCCTACGTAGGCCATCACGTGTCCGAACGCCTTCGAACGGACGTTGCCGAGGAACTCGAGCGGATCGAAGACGACCTCAGTACCACCCGGCGTCTCCTGCGTGGTGAGGCCGAATTCGCCGGCGTAGACAGCCAGGGTAACCAGGAGGCCAACGACGGTCAGGAAGAAGAGAAAGCCCACGACCAGCCGGATGATTGGAAGGCTGAAGACATAGAACGCGACCTCGCGCCCGTAGATCGGATCGGTTACCCCGAACTGGTTGGCGTTCTGGAAGCGGATGACCACGGCCCACTCGGCCATGTATCGTATCCCGAAAAGGAAGGCCAGAAGCAAGATACTACCAAGGTAGACGCTCTTTTTCACCATCCCTGCTTCGCCACCGACATTCCGGATGGCCGCCCGATAACTACCGTACAAAACCCCCAAAGAGACCAGGAAGGTGATAAGGAACAGGGCCACCCGGTACCCGAAGATGGTGAGGAAGACCGATTCGTACCCGAGCGCACCGAACCACAGGAAATCCCCGTATAACGAGGGGGCCCAGAGGAGGAGCATCACCAGGACCACGGCCAGGGCTATGAGACCGGATCGTCCAAGACGAGCCCGAGTAGGCTGCATACCGGAATGACGGTCTCACCGATTATATATCGGTCGACGCCGGAAGACTATCACCGGAGCATCCGGGTTCGGGCGTCTGAGGGGCCAGAATTCGAAATTCGCCATTTTTCCCAGGGGTCCGCGGGGAGTGGGACCACATCTCTCGGGTGTGCGTGGATCGTCTTCGGCGGCGGTGACTGGCCTCCCAAGTGACCTTTGACGGTACCGACGAACTGACCCTTGATCGTACCGATAATCTGTGACCGACGCTTCTGGCCATAGACCGGGGTCCGAGATGGGGCCGACAGTCTGGGACCGCGGGCCCTTTATTGCGGGACACGTTTGCTCGCGTATGGGGTGTCGGGGCTGTGGACGAACGCTGGAACGGCCCGGGGACTACTGTCTTTCCTGTGATACCACGAACGCCGACGCAGTCGTGGTCCGCATCGAACCCGATCGAGCCACGATATCGATGCTACACGGCGAGGAACTCCTGGGCCGGACCGAGATTCCGACGACCCCCGAGGACGAAGGGGAACTCTCCGTCGTCCAGGTGCGAAATTATGCCGGTCGGATCGCCGACCAGATCCGCCGGAAGCGGCCGGAAGCCGTCTACGTTACCGGGGATCGACAGGTGGTGCAATCCCTTCGGGCTGCGATCCGGTATCCGGTGTACCGGGTCCCGGAGGATGATCCCGTCGAGGCAGTGCTCGAGGCTCGCTCGGGTAGCGACCTGGAGGTGGTCGAGAAGTCCGCCACCGAGAAGATCGGCGGCGCCCATTCGACCGTCATCGGTGGCCGGACGGGCCAGCAGGCATTAGGTCTCGTCGCCGACCATCCGAACGTGAAGAAGGTGATCCCGGGACCGATCAACGCCGGCGGATCGGGATCACAGGGTGGACTTCGGGCGAAGGTGACTCGCGCGGACGGCAACGGGAACCTGCGGTTGCTGGTCCGGGATGGCTCGTCCATCCAGGAGGACCGGATCGTCACGACGGCCCCCGACCGCGAGACAGGCGAACGCATCCGGGACGCTATCAACGAGGCGTTGACGGACGCGGGGTTGCGGGACGGGTAACACCGACTCAACACGTTTTTAACCACGCTTGGGTTATTCGGTAGCACCATGAGTGAAACGGAGCGACGGCGGTGGACCGGAAGTGCGGGCCGGTTCGGTGCACGGTACGGCCGGGTCGCCAGACGCCGGGTCGCCAACATCGAGTCGGACATGCACGAAGACCACGTGTGTCCCGAGTGCGGGACACCGGCGGTGGACCGGAAGGGGAGCGGAATCTGGCAGTGCAAGCGGTGTGATTACAAATTCAGCGGTGGAGCCTACCGTCCCGAGACCCCCGGCGGGCGCTCGGTTCGCCGCTCCATCAGAACCGCCATGTCCGAAGAAGCGGCCGAGGCCGAACGCGAAGCCGCGAGGGCAGAGGCCGACGGGGAGTCAGAACCGGACGCTTCCGACCAAGAGGCCCGATAGATGTCCTACAAGTGCTCCCGCTGCAAGCGTGACGTCGAACTCGACGAGTACGGTGGGGTGCGCTGTCCGTACTGCGGCCACCGCGTCCTCCTCAAGGAGCGTAGCCGCGACGTGAAGGAAGTCGACGTCGAGTAACAATCGGTGTCCTCGTGGACATCGACGTCACCAGTAGGGAAAAACACAGTATTCGTGCACGAAACCACCCTTTCCCTCTCCTATGCGAGTCCGTCCAAGGCCACCATCATTGAGCGCAGCCTCAGTCAGGAGGCCGGCGATATCGAAAGCGACCGCACGTCGGCACGAGTTACAAAAAGCGGATCCGAGGTCACCATCACGATACGATCCGAGGACCTCGTCGCGCTCCGGGCCGGGCAGAATACCTGGCTGGGCCTCGCCGAGGTTGCCGAACGGACCGTGGATGCTGGCTCCCAATAGATTTCGGCCGGCGTCAGAATCAGGAATTGTAGAAACGGCTTCGCCAGGTCAACTGTCAGACCAGCAGTAACTCGGTCTCAGGCCGGTGGTCGCTCGATCAGTTCGAGGGTGAGTGTCTGTCGTTCCCCCTCCCTGATGACCGTGAAAGAGACCGTCTCTCCGGGGTCCGTGTGAAGCAAGAGATACCGGCTGAGATCCTGGTGGCTCTGGATAGACCGGCCTTCGACGGCGACGATGACGTCACCACCCTCCACAGTGACGCCGGTCGGAGAGGTCTCCACCTCGCCAGTCTGGAACGTGTCGGCCGCAGGGGTACCGTTGACCGTCTCCACGACGAGCAATCCGCGGGCCTCCTCGAGGTCTTTGGCCTCGGCGATCTGCGGCGTCACCGGCAGGGACCTGACGCCAATATAGGAGTGCTCGAAGGTGCCATCCTGGATTAGTGCCGGGACCACGCGACTGACGACCGCCGCGGAGATGGCAAAGCCGATGTTATCGCCCTCTTTGGCCCGGTTCACGCCAACGACGGTCCCCTCCATCGACACCAGCGGGCCGCCACTGTTGCCCGGGTTTATCGGGGCGTCGGTCTGGACCGTGTCCGGGATGCTGAAGCCGCCTTCGACCCGCATCGAGCGGTTGACGCCGCTCACGATTCCCTGCGTGATCGTCCCTTCGAGGCCGAAGGGACTCCCGAGAGCCGCGACCGGTTCGCCCGGTTTCGGCGCAGTTCGGGCCACCGGCAAGGTCTCGGCGCTCGCGGGCTTCGAGTCGACCCGGACGACCGCCAGGTCCGTATAGACGTCAGTTCCGACCACCTGCCCGGTCCGCCATTCGCCGTTCGAGAACTGGACGAGGACGGTATCCGCGTCCTGGACCACGTGCTCGTTCGTGACGATGTGTGAGTTGTCGTAGAGGAACCCCGATCCTTGCGAGGAGCCGGCGACCGTCGTGACCCGGAGCTTCACGACCGAATCGATGGTCTGCTCGTAGAGGGCCGTGTAGTCGGACGGGGAACTGGCAGGCGCTGCCGCCGACGGGTTTGAGCCCGGGGCATCAAGTGAGAGAGGCGCTTCGGATGGGCCGACGGAGAGACCGACCCCGGCTCCCAGCGCCAGGCCCGTGACCAGCGAGAGGATCGCGATGGGAAGCAGTGCTCGCATCGAATCGCGATTTGTCGAGGAGGCCTACAAGTCTGCCGGACCCGCCCGTGTCTTGCCTCCATCGGATCCCGGTTCACCCCAACGAGTCAGTGATCAGCCACGAGTGTTCGTATCTGGAGAATAGAGACGGTGGCTCACAGTAGAAGAGAGGCGGTGGCTCACAGTACCCCGGAATCGACCCACCCGTTCCCCGGCGAAGATGGCTGGGGCGAACTCGACGATTCTCCAGCCGGGCCACAACAGGAGACTTTTCACTGGTGACCACCACCGAAGCTATATGCAGGGTAACTTGCCACCGGAGGCCCAGGAGAAGATCGAGGAACTCGAGGACCTCCAGCAGACCGCACAGAAGGTCGCGATGCAGAAAGAACAGGCCGAGACGAAACTGTCGGAGGCCGAGACGGCCCTCGACGAGCTCGATGGCCTCGAGGAAGACACCACGATGTACCGGGAAGTCGGCGAACTCCTCATCGAGACCACCTACGAGGAGGCCGAGGAAGACCTCGAGGACAAGGTCGACACCCTCGAGGTGCGCGTCCAGACCCTCGAGAAACAGGAGAACCGCGTTCGCGATCAGTTCGAGGACCTCCAGCAGGACCTCCAGGAACTCCTCTCGGGTGGCGCCGGGGGAGGTCCCCCGTCACCAGGCGGCATGGGCGGTCCAGGCGCCGGCGGCGCGTAAAGCGATGGTGGAGGACGAGGCGCTCGTCGAGGCGGCGGCGGAGGCCGCCCACGGACTCGTTTTCTCCCGACTCTCCAATGCCGAGATCGAAGACCTCGATATCACCATCGCATTCGAGGACGGCATGCTGGAGGTAGACGTCTACCTGCTTGCACCCGACGCCGACGTGGACGTCGACCAGGTCGCCGAAGATGCGGCACTCGCCGCCCGATCTGCAGTCGACGACCGCTTCGAGGAAGCGCGGTCGGAGTAGCTGAGTTACCGAACTCGGGGCCCGCCATCTTGGAGAAACGGCGCTCTCCTTTCGTCACAAGCGTCGTGGCGGTCAGGTAAGGAAGAAGATCAGGAGACTGACCGCCACGACCGCCACGATCACGGCCGTCGCGAGTCCGGCCCCCATCGAGATGACGGCGTTCGCCTGGCTGGCAAGTGACTCCGTCCGGTCGTTCCCGAAGACGGTGACCTCCGCCGTCTCTGAGGCCATGCCCGCTTCCACGGGTTCGAGGTCCGCCTTCGCCTGGTCCAGTAGTGTCTCGATCCCCTCGATGAGATCCCCCCAGTCGATGGCCGATCCGATCTGGTTCGTCGAGCGGACCGTGTTGACGATGTGGGTATCCGTCGTCATGATCTCGACCTCGTCGACGCCATCGATGGCCTTGATGATCTCCGCCCGGAGCCCCGGCTCCATATTATTCCCGTCGATAAGCACGTAGGCGATGGTCTGGTCACCCACTTCCAAGACCGCCACCCGCATCCCCAGGGGCCCGATCCCGTCCTCCGGTCGCCACTCGGTCCGGTCCCAGGCGACGCCCAGCCGCATCGGCCAGGTCTCGGCCTCGACCAGCGCCTCGGCTGCTTCGCTGACCGCCTCCATCAGCTCGAAAGACCGACGGCTCCCCGGGACCACGTGACCTAGATTGGGGCCGTCCAGCCCGTCATTACTGTTGTGAGCATCCACGAGCAGGACGTCGTCGAATCCTTTCACTCGGGCTTCGGAGCCCGCGGCCAGACCGACCGCGTACTCCACGTCATCGGCGAATCCAGGGGCGAAAGTCGTGATAAATAACCCGTCGCCGTCGATTCGTTGTCCGATGACCTCGGCCTCCCCGTGTTCGATACGATAGGCCTGGGTGGCGGTGTCCGTGTATGCAATATTCTCCAGGGCCCGCTCTGCCGAATCGATGAGGGTCTCGACCTCGCGTTCGGTCACGAGATTGAAGTCGTGTCCGGCCGTCGCATGTGGCGGGAAGGCGAGGCCGCTGGCGGTCTCGGCCACCCGCTGGGGCAGGTTCCCGCCCCCGATGTCGCCCATCGGTCCAGGATGGACCATCGGAAGCACCCACCGGGCCTTTTCCTCGCCCCCTGGCCGCCGGAACGAGAGGACGGTGACGGGGACGATCGCCTCCTCACCGATCTTCTCGAAGAAATCTTCGAGCTCACGGGTTCCCTCGGCGATGTGGCCGATGAACCCACGGAGGAAATCCAGGGAGCTCACGTCGAGGCTGCGCCGCCACGGGCGGTCCATGACCATGAGGAACCCGTAGGCGACACCGCAGTAGAGGACCGACATGCCGATCAAGAGGAGGAAATCTTGGGGAACGAAGGCGTAGGTCAGTTCTGGTGGGGCTTGTTCGGGCCTGGAGAGCAGGGCCTCGATGTAGGGGCCCCCGCCGACGGCGAAGTAGTTGATCGTCCCGCTATAGACAAACAGGAACGCACCTGCGGTGAGCGTCTGGACGCTGGCCGGGATCGCGGAGGAAACGGGATGGGTCCGGGAGACGGCAAGCACGACGAGGAACCGGAACGCGAAGATGAACGCCAGTGCCCCGATCAAGATGTCGTAGACGAAGTTCTGTCCGAGGGTCGTGAACGCAGCCAAGATCCCCCCGGCGGTGAGGATGACGACCGCGAGGAACAGGCTGAATGTCGCCAACAGTGTGGACCGATTGAAGGTCAGTTTTCCGCCGAGGGCCCTGTCCAGCGGCGAAGTGGTCACGCTCGCGATGATGGTGGGGATACCCAGATAGAAGAGGCCGAGCCACACGTCCTCGAGGATGTACCGCGAATCGAAGGCAGCCAGCCCAGCGAATGCTGCGATGACCATCCCGACTCCCATCGTCGCGTACCAACTGGGGGTCCGGAAGATGTACTTCGAGAGGTCGGCGAGTTCGGCCTGGGTCGTGCTCATTTCACTCGCAGATGTCCCGGAAGTTGGCGAACACCTCTTCGCCCCGCTCGGTGTGTGACACTTCGGGGTGCCACTGGACGCCGTAGAGATCCCGGTCGATGTCGGCCATGGCCTCGACCCCGCAGACCTCGCTTTCCGCCGTCCGTTCGAAACCAGGGGGAACCGTGACGACCTCGTCAGCGTGGCTGGCCCAGGTCCGCACCGACGGCGAAAGCGAGCCGACGAGGGGGTCGGCATTGTCGAGGATGTCGACGGTCACCTCGGCATAGCCGCCGTACTCTCCGGGACCCACTTCGCCCCCAAGTTCCTCGGCGATGAGCTGGTGGCCCAGACAGACACCGAGGACCGGGATATCCAAGTCGAGGTACGCCCCCGAGCTCCCGGACTGCTCCATGGACGGGCCGCCCGAGAGCACCAGGCCGTCGGCATCGATGTCCGCCGGCGACGTGGTGTTCTCGATGATCTCCGTCTCCACCCCGGACAGGTCCCGAAGCATCCGATGCTCCAGGTGCGTGAATTGCCCGTGGTTGTCCACCACGTGTATCGTCGTCATTGCGGGGCAATAGCCGAGACGAGCCTAAAAAGCCACCCGTTCAGGGACGGCAGGTCGTTGATGTACGGCGGTCCGGTGCGTGTCTCGGGTGCCGGGCCCCAGCACTCTCGCTGCGGTCCGGTGCGTGTCTCTTCGGCTGATCCAATCCCATAGTAAATGCGCCCGCGGGCGCTACGCACGCCCGAACAGCATTAGTCCTGGCCGTCCTCGAACCGTTCGGCCGCCGTCTCGAAAGAGAGCTCCGACAGCTCCTTGCTTCGCCGCGTCTCGGCCTCCGCGACGGCCTCGGGATCCGGGCTCGCGTCATCCCCCACCCGGGCCCAAGAGTTGTGTACCTTCGCGTGACACCACCGACAGAGTGTCACTGTGATCTCGTGGCCCAGGTCCCGTTCGTCCGCATACGCGAGGTGGTGTTCCTCGAGAAGCGGGGTGGCGGCCTCGTGGGCGTCCCGGCGCTCTTCGAGGCCGCATCTTATACACTCCTTGTCCCGCCCAGTGTCCCGGAAGTGCGGACAGTCCGCCCATTCCCATTGCTCGGCCGCGACCGGACAAGCGAAATCGTCAGCCCGTCGCTCGTCCGCGAAGAGGGGGTCTTCCCCCGGGTTCTCGATCGGGAACCGACAGCGCCCGTCGTCGGTCGCGTGATCGCAGAGGCCGACGTGGGCATACGGGTCGTCAACCCCCACCGCGGTGCCCGAGGGCGTCTTCTTCATGGCGGGGCCTTGGAAACGGGGAAGGTAACCCTTTTCGCCCGGGGCCGCGACCCACCGCCCGTGCAACTGGTTCATGACCCCGACGGCGACCCGACGGTCCTCGCCGCCGACGTCGAGACGGCGGACACGTTTCTCTCCCATCTGCGGGGGCTCATGTTCCGGCGGTCGATATCCGAGGACTATGCTCTCGTGTTCCGCTTCGATGACGTGGCCTCACGCGACGTCCACATGCTGTTCGTGCCGTTCCCCATCGACGTTCTCTGGCTCGTAGACGGCGAGGTGACGAATATCGCCCAATTGTCCCCCTGGACGGGACTCGCCGAAGCCGAAGCGGACCTGCTGGCGGAGTTACCGGCTGGTGCCGCAAGCCACGTCTCCGCGGGTGACATGGTCGAACTGGTCGAGTGACGGGACAGGTGCTCCGAAGCTGGCGACTCGCCCCTGGGAATCGGGCTCGAGATTGTGAGGACACCGCCCTCGCCATCGGTGACAAATATTGCGGAATCTGTCGGATTGAGTCGTTTAAATAGGGGAGTCCCCTCCCTCGACTCGTGGCAGCGATGACCACGGATCGATTTATTCCGGGTGCGAACTAGTTCCACCCTCGACGACGGCGACGTACAGCTACTCGATACGACACTTCGCGACGGCGAACAGGCCCCGGGTGTTTCGCTGACACCGGGGGAGAAGGCGGATATCGCCCGTGAACTCGACGCGGCCGGCGTGAGCGTGATAGAAGCGGGGAGCGCCTGCACCGGCCCCGGCGAGCAACGGGCCATCGACCGGGTCACGGATCTCGACCTCGACGCGACGGTCACCAGCTTCGCCCGCGGGGTAGCCCACGACATCGACCTCGCCCTCGATGTGGACGTCGATGGCGTCAACCTCGTGGTGCCGGCGAGCGACCGCCACGTAGTAGAGAAGGTGGGGACGACGCGGGAGGACGTCCTCGATACGACCGCCGAACTGGTCGAATACGCGGCCGACCACGACCTCTGGGTCGAGGTCATCGGCGAGGACGGCAGCCGAGCCGACGTGGACTTCCTCGAGGACCTCGCCCGAGTCTCCCACGACGCGGGAGCCGACCGGTTCGCATTCGCGGACACCGTCGGTCACACCAGCCCCGAGCACGCCCACGAGACGGTCGCGAGGCTCGCCGAAATCGGGCCGGTGAGTACGCACACTCACGACGACCTTGGACTTGCGGTGACTAACACCCTGGCGAGCGTCGCGGCTGGTGCGGACCTCGTCCACGCCACCGTCAACGGTATCGGTGAGCGTGCCGGCAACGTGGCACTCGAAGAGGTAGCCATCGCGCTGTGGCATGCCTACGACCTAGAGACGGTCGATACGGAGCGACTGTACCGACTCTCGAGTCTGGTCGCGGACGCTACCGACGTCCAACTCCCACCGAACAAGGCCGTCAGCGGCCAGAACGCCTTCGCCCACGAGAGCGGCATCCACACCGACGGCACGCTCAAGAACGAGCGGATGTATGAGCCCTACCCCCCGGAGGCGGTCGGTCGAGAACGACGGCTCGTCCTCGGCAAGCACGCTGGCCGGGCGGGGGTGAAAGCCGCGCTGGCCGAGCACGACGTCTCGGTCGACGACGAGGCGCTGAAAACCGTCGTGTCCCGGGTGAAGGAACTCGGGGAGCGCGGCAAGCGGGTCACGGATACCGACCTCCTGGCGATCGCGGAGGACGTCACCGGTCGTGAACGCGAACGCCAGGTAGAACTCCTCGATCTAACGGCCGCGAGTGGCTCCGGCACGCCGACGGCAAGCGTACGCTTGCGGGTCGGTGACGACGAGCGAGTGGCCAGCGGGACCGGGAGCGGGCCGGTCGACGCGGCGATGAAAGCGGTGCGGGAGGCGCTCGGGAACCTCTCCTTCCACCTTGAGGAATACCACGTCGACGCCATCACTGGCGGGACCGACGCGGTGGTCACCGTCGAGGTAACGCTCAGCCGCGGTGATCGGTCGGTGGCCGTGACCGGTAGCGAGGCGGACATCACGGTCGCGAGCGTGAACGCCATCGTTGACGGCCTGGACCGGCTGCTTTCCGAGGTGCCAGCGGAGACCGTCCCGGCCGACGACTGATCGGTCGCCGCCTTCCCCCTACTCTCGGCTTTGGGTTCGAGTCCCCGGGCTGGGCAAGCAAGTCCTGGAGAAGCGCCGAGGGTGCGATTTGAACACACGAGTCCTTGCGGACAGTTGCTCTCGAGGCAACCGCCTTGGCCAGGCTAGGCTACCTCGGCGCAGTACCATCTTCCCCGCAGACACCATTTGTCCGTTTCGGTTCGAACCCCTTCGACCGATGGCTACTGTTCACCGACCGACAATATCTGCCCTGGCTCCGCCGATTGCGAGCGTTTAAATCGGAAGACCCGGCAAGGACTGCCCATGCCTGCCGAGTTGCCGGCCGTCGTCCCGGGGCCTGTGCCCCCTGACGATAGCGACGCCTGGTACGCCCCGGAGGTCCGGGCCCAGTACCACGTGATCTCGGGCGTCGTCGCGACGGTCTCCGAGTCGGATGACACCTACCAGTACCGGACCAGGGAACCGGTCCTCTCCTCCCAGGAAGCCGAGACAAAGACTCGAATCGAGAAGCGTTTCCAGGAGACCTCGCTTACCCGACCGAGGACGCGAGAGGGTGCTATCGATCGGATGCAGCGTGGGCTGCCAGACACGTGGAACCCACACCTGCCTGGCCTCTCGGATCACTCCCCAGCGGGCCGCCGGCGTCTCGAGTACCATCTCGGGACGTCGCTCCGCGCGTTGGGCGATCTGACACCCCTCGCACTTGATGACCGCATTCGCATCGGCGATACCTCCAGGGATCACCTCACGGTCCACACAAAGGATTTCGCCCCGGCGGTCACCGACCTAAAGGACGATACGCCCCACCTCCAACGGTTTCTCAGCGAACGGGTTGACACGGAGAGGGTCACCTTCCAGGGGTTCGAAATCCCGGTTACGGTCTATCGCCGGAAGGTCCTCGGTGCCGATCGATTCCACACGAGATACGACGTCCAGGAGCCCGACCGATTGCCCGGGGACCGGGAACTGCTCGCGGCGGTCACGACACAACTTCTGGAGACCCCACCGGACACGAGCCATGATGACCAAGTGACGGCGATCCTCAACCGGGCCCGAACCCTGCTCAGACGGCGTCTGGTATATCGGGATACAGCGAATGCGGGTGGTCCCCTCCGTCGAGTTGCTGGCGTGTTGAATGGGTGGTTTGGTTGGGACCGAGCCGGGCCGAAGGTCACACCTGGCTCCGACCGTGTCGAAGATCTCGTTTACTACGTCGCCCGCGAACTCGTGGGTGAGGGTGCCCTGACAATCCCGCTCCGCGATCCGCGACTCCGGTCGATCGAAGTCACCGCCGTTGGCGAGCAGGTCACGGTGCTCCCGCATCGAGGCGCGGGGATCGGTCACGCGCGCATGCCAGCGACATGTTCCGTCGAGGGAGCGGACGAGTTCCGCCGACTCGCCCGTACCCTCGCCGCAGCGGGTGGCGTGGAGTTGAGTGGGGACCGTCCGACCGCCGCCGTCGACCTCGAAGGCCCGGGGCGCGCACGAGAAGGCTCACAACGATGTTCGGTCTCCCTGCCATCCGCCGACGGGACGGCCCACATCTCGATCACCTCGGAGCGGGACACCCCACCGACCCCCATCGCCCTGGTTTCAAGAGGGGTGCTCACCGCCGAGATGGTGGCCACGATCTGGACGGTCGCAGAGAACCGCGGCGTCGTCGTGTTGGTCGGTCCGGCACGGGCCGAACCGGCGGTCGCACTGGCGGCCCACGTCCCGTTCATCCCACCGTCGGTCCGACCCGTCAGCGTGGCACACGGGAATCAGCCCGTGGCGTTGCCTCAGGAGACCGGAATCGCTCTCCAGCGAACACCCGATTTGCCTGGGGGGCCGATGGGCCTCGGTGACGGGGTCGCGATCGATTCCGACCTGCTGGTACTGCCCGACATCGAGCTTCAACCAGCTATGCGTCGGTTCGGAGAGGTGATAGCGTCTGGTCGTGGCATCGTCGCCGCCGCCAGGACGACCGACCGGGAGTTCTTCACAGATATCGCTGCGGGGGCCGGACTCTCGGCCCTGGCGCTCGGAAAGATCGACCTGCTCGTCGAACTCCCTGATCCCGAGGTCGATTCCCCGGCGACCGCGTGGATGCCGAATTCCAAATCCAGTGGACAGCCGCCGGCGGTGGATTCCGCCACACCGGCACCCGATACCGACGGGGTTTCCTGGATCCGAATCGGTGAACTGACGGGCGATCGGGTGGCCTCGACGGTGGACGAGCAGACAACGGGGACCAAGGAGGGGGTCGAGCAAGAGCAGCCGCGCGGGCGCAACGATCAGGACTGCCTCGAGGACTTCGCCAGCGCGCTGGCCGGGAGTTTGTCCGTGCAACAGACACCAGCCGACCTGTCTGCAGATCTCATTCGTCGCCGGCAATACGTCGAGTATCTCCGGACAGCAGGCGTCACGGACCGGTCGTCGTTGCTCGGATTCCTTTCCGACCTCAGGACGGACGAAGCAGCCACCGTCGAGCGTATCCACCGGACACTCGAGAAATGAACTGGCTGCTCGCCAGAGCAGCGGCCGTGTCCGGTCTGCTATTCCGCCGTCGGGCCGACAGCCAGCGCCACGAGGTCGACGAGCGACGGTTCCGTGCGCTCCACCCGAGGATTACCTTCGAGACCTACATCGTCAGACTGTACACATTCTCCTGGATGCTGGCACTGTTGGTCTCGGGTGTGACGTACCCGCTATTCGCGCGAGCCCTGGCAGAGACCGGGTTGCTGGTCATCCACTCCCCCGGGGAGGTTGCTCGGGATGGGGCCGGGAATGGGAGCTATCGGAGAAGGCCCAAGGATTGTGACCTTCGCGGCTGGTGCGGAGACGATCGCCGGTGTGAGTCCCGGGACCCGTGGAGTGGAGGCGCTGGCGGTCCTGGGTCCGACGGCACAATCAGTCTTCCTGGCGATCATCACCGGAACCGCGGTGTATCTGCTCGCGCACCTCGGGGCCAAGACAGTGCTTGCGTACCTGGTCCGACGCCGTCGGGCGGCCATCGAGCGGACGCTTCCCGGAGCTGTGAGATACCTCAACGTCATCGCGTCGGGGACGACCGATCCCAGGGACCTGTTCGCGGCGGTCCTCGAGAAGCGGCGGATCCACGGCGCAACCGCCGACAGCTTCGCGGCCATCGGTCGACACGCCGAGCTGTCAGGGAGTGTCGATGTCGGTATCCGACAGGTCGCCCGGGATACGCCTTCGAAGGAAGCACTCGCCCCGTTCCTCCGGACGTTCCGGAAGCGGTACCGGGATGGAGCAGAGCCACTCCGGGAGTTCCTCGCCCTCGAAAGTCGGCTCCTTGCGTCCGAAGACGAACGGACCCATCGACGCGAGTCGCGGTATCTCACAGCCGTTATCGAGCTGTTCGTGGTGCTGCTGGTCCTCCCAGTCCTCCTGGTCCTCGCCTCGGGCGCCGCGACGATCGTGCTCCCCGATCGCCTCCCGACAGTGGCACTTGCCACCGTTCCCGAGCTAAGTCGAGTGCTCGCAGGGGCGGGAAGTTTGGTCATCCTGGCCCTCGGGGGCGTGGCCGCGTTCTTCGCCTATTTGCTGCGTCCGAGCGGCCACCGGTGGGCCGCCCCGTCCCCGTCCCGTCGACCCGGACGAGTACTTCGGTCGAGTCTCAAGAACCCGACGAACGCGGTCGTCGTATTCGGCCCGATAGCTGTCACCGTGATCCTCTGGCTTTGGACGCAGGGAACTACGCCCGAACATGCCCTCCTCACTGGGTATCTAGTGCTCGCGATTCCCGTCGGGCTGGTCGATGTGCGTCGGGCCCGGAACCGGGCGGCGATGGATCGGATGCTTCCACCCTTCGTCCAAGCCGTCGCCGAACGGGTCGACCAGGGGGAGCCCTTCAGAGCAGCGGTGGACAGGGTCGCGGAGCGGGAGGACTTCGGTCCCCTTCACACCCACGTGCAGAACCTGGCGTATGATCTGTCGGTTGGCGGATACGACGGCCCCGTCCGCAAACGGGCGCTGGAGCGATTCATCCGACGTATCGGCACCCCACTGGCTGGCCGCACCATCGGATTGGCGGTCGGCGCACTCGATGCGGGGGCAGACACCCGGTCCGCCATCGCAACACTCCAGACCGAGACAGGCAGACTCGCCCACGCGGAACGGGCCAGACGTTCCCGCTTCCCTGTTGTCATCGGCCTGGGGTGGACGGTTGCTCTCCTTATCGTCGTCATCGTCGTGACGGTGAACCTCATGGTGCTGGACACCGCCACCGCGGTCGATTCCGGGCCGGTACAGGGCGTGGTCGTCGATGCGACCTTCCGCCAGTCGGTGGGCGAGCGACCGTTGTTCTACGTGCTCACCCAGGCGAGCATGCTCGCCAGTGGGTGGTTCGCGGGAGTCGCCGGGCGGGGTGTTTACGAGGGTCTGCTCCACTCCGGCGGCCTCGTCGCGATCACGTTCCTGGTCTTCCGTGGGGTGGGGTTGATCTGAGACTCCCTCTTGGACTGGGGGTCTGGGCCGAGCGACCGCGGTCCGCAGGATCAAGAAGAGCCCGACGCCGGTCTCTCACGCTCCGGAGTGAGCGTTCCGCGGTCGGGCTATTCCTCGCCTTCCTTCGGGTCCGCGATCGCATCAAATCCCCACTCGGCCGCCCGGGTCCGGGCCTCGGCTGCGGCCTGCTGCTGGATCGCCTCGATCTTGTCTTCGTCAGCGAGGAACGCCTCGACCGCGTCGAGTTCGGCGTCCGGGTCTGTGCTCGCGGTCCCGCCAGCGGCACGACGGGTACGCTCGGCTAGTTCGGGGTCCCCGGCGACCCGCTCCGCCGCTGCGCCCGGTGCCAGGGAGTCACGTTCGCGGACCGTCTCGGGAAGCACCACGTCCACCAATCGAACCCGATACGGACCGGTCTCCGCGATGTCCGCGAGCGCCTCGGAGTCCGTCCGGCCCGTGCCCGTATGTCGAGCACTACATGGAACCCCGCGGTCAAACCAGAGGATCCCCTTCCCGGTCGCTTCACCGAGGAGGCCGGCCTGGGGGATGATGACGCCGTAACCAGTCAGTTCCCTCTCGAGGGCCTCGGCCAACGGCTCGTCGACGGACATGACCACTCGGTCGAAACAGGGCTGTCCCGACGGAAGGCTCATGTCTCGGGGATGACCGCATTCCGGAATCGCTCGGCGACCGCATCGGCCTCGGTGTCCGTGACCTCGATCGCCGCCGCCGCATCGGCGAACGCACGGGCTGCGTCGCTCTCGGGGGCGTGCGCCAGCAGTGGTTGGCCCCGCTTCCGGGCTTCCCTGGCCGCATCGTCCATCGGGACAGTCCCCAAGACGGGGCCGTCCACGTAGTCGCCCGCGCGGTCGGTGATGCGATCGACGGCCTGGGGTTCGTGGACCTTGTTGAACAGCAGACCGGCGATACCGGTCCCGTACGCGGTCGCGTACTCCTGGACCTTGAGACCGTCCGTGATCGCCGGGATGGTCGGCTGGACCACCAGGACAACGCGGTCGGCCAGGACGATCGGGAGCACGGCGCTCCGGCTCCCCAGCGCGGCCGGCGAATCCAGGAGCAGGAGGTCCGTATCCCGGGCAAGTTCCGCGATCACCCCGCGGAGTCGGGTCGGCTCGGCGGCCTGGAAGGCGTCGAGACTCGTCCCACAGGGGACGATGTCCATCCCGAACCGCTGATAGACCGCCTCCGACACCGGGGTCGATCCGTCTCCGACGAGGAGATCCTGGAGCGTGACCGGAACGTCCTCGAGTCCGGCGTGGAAGAGGAGATTCGCCATCCCGGTATCCGCGTCGACGACGGTAACGTCGTAGCGCTCCGAGAGCGCCATCCCGAGGGCGAGGGTCGCGGTCGTCTTCCCGGTTCCGCCCTTGCCAGACGCGACTGCCAGTGCCTCTACCATCGGTCACCCGGCGCGAACCGACCCGGTTGCGACCCCTCGACGCATCTCCGACGATCTCTGATGAACACTGTTGGCTGGGCTTGGCCCAGTCGGTCAATGAGGGTTACGGTCCACGCCCCAGCAGGATGTCAAATGTCGGGCGTCCGAACGGACGGGCATGACCGAGACAGACCCGGCGACCTTCGAGCAGCTTACCCCGACCGAGGGAGGCCAGCCGACCCTCATCGAGGGCCTTCCCGGTCACGGGCTGGTGGCTTCCATCGCCGCCGACCAGATCATCAAACAACTCGTTCTCGACCACCATGGGAGCATCTACGACGAGAGTTTTTCCCAGGTCGTGACGTTCCCGGATGGGATGGTCAGGGACCCGGTGAGGGTGTATTCCGGGGATGATCCGCCGGTGATCACCCTCCAAAGCGACCTGGCCATGCCGCCCCAGACCTTCGGCCCCCTCGCGAAGTGCATGTTGTCCGACCTGGCCGACGATTTCGAACGCGCCATCTTCCTCCCAGGCGCCCCCGCGCCGTCGGACGAGGCGCGGGGCACCGTCACCGGCGTCGCGACCCAGCCCGAGGTGCGTGCCGATCTCAAGGAGACCGGGATCGATCTGGCCAGGGAACCCGGCGTCTTCGGGGGTGTGACGGGACACTGGTGCAGGCGTGTCATCACGAGGGGTCCCCGCCGCGGTTCTCATTGTAGAGGCCCACCCGTACCTTCCAGACCCCGGTGCGGCACAGGCCGTGATCGATACCGCCCTCGAGCCTCTGGTGTACTTCGACATCGACACCACGGAACTCGAGAAACAGGCCTCTGAGATCCAGCAGCGGATGCAGCAGATCGCCGAGCAATACCGCCAGACGGTCGCGGAGGCTTCCCCAGGTCGGTCCGAGAGTCCGATCCTGGGGATGTATCAGTAAGGTGCCCCGGACAGCGTCGCTTGCGCCGGGGGAGCCGGCACTTGAATCTCGGACCGAGGGGGGAGACATCCCGAGAGTTGGCCGTCGTTCAGGCAGCCATACCGTACAGAACCCACGCTCTGGACCCCTGCTGGCTGCCTCCTCCTGATTCCAAGGCCGTCGGACGAACCGTCACCGATTTGCCCTAGGACTCCAAACGGTCGAGCATGGTCGATACGGTTACGCCGCCGACGCCCATGCACAATCCGCCGGAGATGTCGGCATTCGGCTGGATCATACTCCTGGGTATCGCCTTCGTCTTGCTGCCGCTCTGGCCGTTCATCGCTATCCTCTGGATCATGGGCCGGACGGGCGAACCAGGCAAGCAACGCGGCCGGCGCCATCCCGAAGACGAACCCCCGGTCTAACTCGCCAGGCCAGCCGATCGACCACTCTTTCCTCCTCTACCGAGATCTCGATGCGATTGGATCTGTCTGACACAGAACCGCCTTCGCCGAGTACAATCACACCATCCCGGCGCCAGCCTCGGTTCGAAAAAAGCGACCCAACAACTGGGGGATTCCAATCCATGACAAAACGCACCACCCCTTTATACATCGGAACCGTATAACCCATAACATGGTCGACGTGGCCCTCGTGATCTTTGGAATCGTGGCGGTGCTGGCTATCGGTCTCGGCGTGACGTTGTACCGGGTCGTCCCGTGCTGGTTACAGGGCGAGACGATTCGGCCGGAAGGCGAGCATCCGAAGGAAACCTGACAGTAGCGGACCTAGCCCGACCGTACCGGACGTATCCCGACCTCACCTGACCTGCCCCCATCTACCGTGACCTGACCCCCCCCCCTTCGGCCCGCCCCGTCGTCCGCCTGGTACCCTCCAGACCCGTCACCTCGAATCGAGCCCCGCCATCCTCGCTCTCCGTGATCGCTATCTCCCATCCGTGGGCCTCGATCACCGCCTTCACGATCGGAAGGCCGAAGCCGGTCCCATCCTGGGTCGTCGAGAACCCCGACTCGAATACCTTCTCACGGTCGCCCTCGGGAATCCCCCGGCCATCGTCCGCCACGTAGAAGCCCGTCTCGTCGATCGGTCCGACTCGGACCGACGTGACTCCCTCTGCCCCGTGTTCGATCGAATTCCGGAAGAGGTTCTCTAGCCCCTGGGACAACCGGCTCTCGTGGGCCTCGAATTCGAGCTGCCCCTCGACTGACAGACTCACGTCGCCCGTCTCGACGGTGTCCCACGCGGACCTCGCGAGATCCCCCAGCAAGACGGTCTCTACCTCCTCGACGGTCCGACCCTGGCGGGCGAAAGCGAGCATGTCGGTCAGGATCGAATCGATCCGATCGAGGGCACCCCCCAGTGCCTCGAAATGCGTTGGTTCGCCAGTCTCCTCCGCAAGTTCCAGCCGACCCTGCGCGACGTTAAGCGGGTTCCGAAGATCGTGGGAGACGATCGAGGCGAACTGATCGAGGCGTTCGTTCTGGCGGCGCAGTTCCTGGTTGCGCCGGCGAAATGCCCGCTGGCGCTCCTGGAGGCTCATATAGAGGGTTCCCAGGAACCCACCGGCCACCACCCCGATCGCGATCCCGTTGAGAAGGATGAACGTCGTCCCGTGTACCACAGCTAACTCCAGCGTGGCGACGTACAACAGCCAGCCAGTGACGAACGCGAAGGCGACCCCGCCGAGTGCCGCCGCAACGCCCACGACCTCGAGGGACACCGAGTCCATCCCGGTGTGTCTAAGCCAGCTCCCGTATCCCATGACCAGAACGCCCAGTAACAACGGAAAGGCCACCTCTGCCAGTTCGACGATGGTCGGGTCGGTTTCGAGAAGAAGATAGCTGATGCCGGACCCCGAGAGAAGGACGCCAACGAGTTCGACGGCGTACCTACCTGGGTCCCACTCCCCGAGCATGTGACGGCTATGTTGTCAGACCGGGGTGATTAAGCTACCGTCCGATGGTTTTGGTGATGAGAGACTGAACCATCGCCACAATAGTTTCTGTCGTTCTCGCTTCGCTCGCCCACGCAGTCGCTCGTGGTTCTCCTGCTCACGGCTCACGTCCATCGCCGTTCGCACAAAACGTGGCCTCGCTTCGCTCGGCCACGCAGTCCGCCCTCCCCGATTTGAACGGGGGGCAAGCCGATCTACAGTCGGCTGCTCTACCAGGCTGAGCTAAGGGCGGAACAGGTAGGTCTATCCCTGCCGTCGAATTTAAGGATTGCCATTCATCGGGGGCGACACGCGTCATACAAACAGGGGAGGATTCAAATAGTGGGCTTCCGAGTGTAAACACAACGCGGGAATGACCAAGATCACCTTCCGGGCGGACGACGATCTCGTCGAGTCCGTCGAGGCCATGGACGCCTCGAAGAGCGAGGTGATGCGACGTGCCCTTCGTGCGTATCTCGACGGACAGCAGTCCGACCTCGGGCGGATGACCGGCGCCGACGATTCGGTGCCGGTCGACCAACTCATCGCCCAACGCGTCGACCAACTCGTGGCGGCCAAGCTCTCGAGCATGGGGCACACCGAGGGTGATGTGGCCGTAAACGTCTCCGTCGAACCCGAAGACGACCGCGAGAGCAACGTGGACCCGGACCACCGGCCGACCGATGAAGGGACGATGTCCGAGTTCATCGAAGACGTGTCATACGACGTCGATACTGGCAGGAGCGCTGACACCTGCACGCAGTGCGGGAGCGAGCTCGACGGCGAGTTCGTCTACTGCCCGAACTGCGGCGAGAAGGTCTCACAGCGGATATTCTGTGAGTGTGGGTCCGAGATCCGCTCGGACTGGTCGTTCTGCCCGCATTGCGGTCGGCGGACTGCCTCGGCCGACGTCCTCGATCAGTAAGACGAGTGTGTAGTACAAACGGCGTTAACTTTTTATACCAAGGGGTTGATGTCCGAAGTACGTAAGACAGGGGTCTTACAGTAAATCCCGAGGTAGAGACGCCTTCGCTGGCGTCTGCGCCAGGTGTAAGACGCCCTCGAGGCGGCACCCTCGTCTTACGGGCCAACGGGGAAATACAAATCATGGAGCGTGTGACACTCCGCATTCCGAAACAGCAGATCGACGCGGTCGAACAGATGGTCGAGACCGGGAAATACCCGAACCGGAGCGAAGCGATCCGGTCCGCGGTTCGGGAGATGCTCGACGAACAGAGCCAGGGCGAGCAGTCCAAGACCCGCCGCACCTGGGCGAAGGTGTAGACAATGCAAGACATCGTCCAAGACGCCCTCGACAACGCAGAAGCTGAGGCGAGGGATACCGACGGCGGGGCGGAAGACGACGAATTCGGCGACCCACGCATCGTGATCGTGGGTGCCGGTGGCGCCGGGAACAACACCATCAACCGGCTGTACAACATCGGCGTCGACGGCGCCGAGACGGTTGCCATCAATACTGACAAACAACACCTCAAGATGGTGGAGGCCGATACGAAGATCCTGGTCGGTAAGTCCCTCACGAACGGACTCGGCGCCGGCGGGGATCCCAAGATGGGAGAGCGGGCGACCGAGATGGCCCAGGGAACGATCAAAGAGGTTCTCGGCGATGCGGACCTCGTCTTCGTCACCGCCGGGATGGGCGGCGGGACCGGGACCGGTGCCGCGCCGGTCGTCTCGAAGATCGCAAAGGAGCAGGGTGCGATCGTGGTCGGGATGGTTTCGAC
>CAZQNH010000020.1:0-34184 GCA_964594685.1 uncultured Halobacteriales archaeon | reverse complement strand
CCAGCTACCAACGAGTGGACGAGATGTAATCCGATCCCCGTCCCTTCGCTCTCGAGGCCCTTCTCTCCCTTCCCGAATACCGCTTCTTTCCGTTCATCCGGAATTCCAGGGCCATTGTCCGCAAACGAAATCACGACGTCGTTGGGTCCCGCCGTTACCTCGATCGTCACTGCAGGTTCGGCGGAGTTGTTATGCTGGATCGCATTCACCAGCAGATTGCGGAACACGGATGATACCATCTCATTGGCTTCCACCCTGAGATCCGGTAGTTCCCCGGCGATTTCGATCGAGGCCTCCGGATAGGTTTCCCGCTGGGTCTGGACTTCCTTTCGGAGATGACTGCTGAGATGGACTGGCTCGATATCTACTGTTTCATCACCGCCCAGCGAATCGACGAATTCACGTGCCGCTTTGGTGATGTCGATTACGTGTTTGCTTCCCTCGATAACCCGTTCCAACGCCTTCTCTCCGTCATCATCTACGTGGTCCTCGAGTGCTTTGGCCCAGCCATGGATGATATTGATGTCGTTCCGAATATCGTGTCTCACAACCCGATTGAGGGCCTCTAACTGGTCTGACTTCTTCGCCAGTTCCTCCATCGCTCGTTTCTGGTCGTCGATATCGATGTGAATCCCGACCGCCCGCTTCGGGGAGCCATCAGGTCCCCACGCCACTACTTTCCCGATATTTCGAATCCACTTCCAGTCCCCATCTTTCGCTTGCAACCGATAGTCACACTCGTAATATTCGGTGTTTTCAGCGATATGCTCCTCGAATGCCGTCTCATGTCTGGTTTTCCCCTCCGGATGGACTAATTGTTCCCAATCACGCAGGTGGCCCCCGAATTCAGTCCGAGAGTATCCGAGCATCTCCCGGAGTTTGGCGTGGCGGGACACCGCATCAGTTTCCATGTCCCAATCCCATACCCCCAGGTTGGCGCCTTCGATCGCCAGTTCTAGCCGTTCGGACGTCTCCCGCAATTCCGCCTGTTGCTCTTTTCGGTCGGTGATATCTCTCGCGGTCAACACCACTTTCTCCGAATCCGCTCCAGTTACAGGTGCGAAACGTCCTTCGAACCATTTCGACTCGCCATCGATGGTCAATCGATACTCGGAGGTGGTGATCTCCTCTCGCCGGAGGGTTCGGTCGATTGCGGATTGGATGGTGGTGGCGGCTGCAGCATTCACCGTCTCCTCGATGGATTTTCCAACCAGCTCCGCTTGATCTGCCACTAATAACTGTTCTTGACCGGTGAGTAGTTCTTCATACGTCCCATCGGCATCATATAAGATAACGATATCTGGGATAGCCCCGGTCAGGGCACGGAATCTGTCCCGCTGTTGCCGGAGACGACGTTCTGTCGTTCGTTGCTCGGTCACGTCCCGAAGCTGGCAGTGTGTGCTGCGGAATTCTCCGTCTCCATCGTACTCGATTATCCCGTGGAATGAAACGAACATCGTCGAACCGTCGGCCCTGTGCATCTCGAATTCGACGTCAGAAATCGAACCGTCGGCTTTGAACGTGGCGAAGACCCTTCGAAATTTTTCGGCCGACGGCGGCGAGTGAAACTTTTCGAATTGCTCACCGATCACTGCCTCCCGTTCGTACCCGAATGTTTCGAGCCAGGCGGCATTCACTTCGGTGATCTCTCCGGACGCATTCAATGATTGATAAGGGAGGGGCGCAAACGCCGCGAGGATACGAGACGATGTATCTCGCGAAAGAGAAATAGATGGCTCGATGGATTCCGATCCCATATCGAACTGAATTGATTCGAGAGGTATGAAACTACGTATTGCATCCTTCATTTGAACGAGAGTTGGCACTAGAAGAGAGTTCTCTCGGGCGACTGAGTTGCAAAGCGGTGCTGGATTCTATTCCCTCGTCGGATTCCTCCACCCAACCGCTTGTGGCCTTCCTATTTCGATGTTTGCTGGACTGCCGTTTGTCGATGTGAGAAACTGCGATTTGGAGACGGGAGAAACTGTCATTTGGAGACGTGGGAAATGGTAATGAGGAGACGTGGGAAATGGTACTTTAGCCCGTCCTGTATTGATGGTACCCTCACAAACGCACGCTGGGCAGTGTGCGTGTCGCGTCCCAAATACATATGGCGATCTGGTCAGGATCGTCTGAAAACCTCGCTCGATGCGAGTCAAACCGACATAATCGACAGGTATCCCCCGGCCTGTCCCGCCGACGGACTGTTCGAGTGGCTGGCAAACAGCGGCACTCCCTCCGCTGTGGGTCGCCAATCTCCGCCCATCATCCCGAGATAGTGGCGCACAGCGGGCCTGTTCGAGAGTGCTGTGACGTCAACTGTTCTGGCGCGTTTCCAAACCGACGTTTCGAGAGCGTTTCCGAACCGAAAGTCCCTACTCCACTCACCACAGAGAATATGCCGATATGAACGGTTGGGACGCGTTTGAACTCGATGCGACCGTCGTAGCCCTGAGCGCCGTGGTGGGTGCGGCGGTGGCCGTGGCTACGATGGCCATCTCTATCCCGATCGGGTTGGGGTTTCTCAACTTCGGGGAGGTCGTGATCTATACCGCCGCCTTCCTCTTTGGCGGGGTTGTCGGTGGTCTCGGTGGGGGGATCGGCGCGGCGGTGGCCGACGTCATCCTCGGCTTTGGCTTCTATGCACCGATCACTCTCGTCGCGAAAGGGATCGAGGGATACGTGGTGGGACGGCTGTCCGGGGCGAGTACCCGGAGTAAAGCCATCGCGGTCGGGGCTGGCGCTCCATTCATGATTGTAGCCTACGTCATCGCGAGGGCGTACTTCGAGGGCATCCCCGCGGCCATCCTCAATGAGCTGCCGATGGACATCGTCCAGGCGGTCGTCGGGTTCGCCATCGCGGTGCCGCTCTCCCGGGCGCTGGAGTCCCGACTCCCGGAACTCCAATGACCGTCCTTGCCGCCTCCGGGCTCACGATCGAGCGCGAGGGCGGCGAGGGACTCCTCTCCTCGGTGTCTTTTTCGATCTCACCGGGCGAGACCGTCTTCCTCGCGGGCCCCTCCGGCAGTGGGAAGACCCTCCTGGGCAAAGCCGTAAGCGGGATTCTCGGACCCCGCTCCACCCTAACCGTGGAAGGGTCGGTGACGCGTTCCGGCGAGATCGGCTATCTCTTCCAGAACCCCCGGACGCAGTTGGTGCGTCGGGGGGTGAAACAGGACATCGCCTTCGGCCTCGAAAACGCTGGAATCGACCCGGAGACCATCGAGTCGCGGCTGGTTTCCTGGGCCGAGCGGGTCGATGCGAGCCACCTGCTGGACCGCGACATCGAAGAACTCTCCCGCGGAGAGACCGCCGTCGTGGCGCTGTTGGGAACGCTGGTCACGGAACCCGACCTCGTCGTGCTCGACGAACCGCTGGCCCCTCTGGACGCCCGGAACCGCCAGTTCGTCCTCGAGGTCATCGACGAACTCCGTGACCGAGCGGGCACCCTTCTGGTGGCCGAGCACGACGCGAGGGGCCTCCTCGACCGTGCCGACCGCGTGCTCCTGCTCGAAGACGGGCGCATCACCACCCGCGGTCCGCCGCTTGCGTCCGCTGAGGACCTCCGTTCGGCCGGTATCCGGTTACCGTTCGCGGTCGAAGTCGGCCTCGAACGTGGACTGTCAGGGGAGCGACTAGGGACATCCGTGGGAGGTGGCGGCGGGCCGTGATCGCTCTCGAGGACGTGGACTTCGCGTACGACGGAACGACAGTCCTCCAGGATGTTTCAGCCCACATCGACGCGGGAGAGACGGTGGCCGTGATGGGGCCAAATGGAGCCGGCAAGACCACGGTGATGAAACTCGTCGCCGGGCTGCTCGATCCCGCTGCCGGGCGGATCCGACTCGACGGCGAGCATCGGGCGGACTCGGACGTGGTCGTGGGGTTGGCTCCGGAGAATCCCGACGATGCCCTTTTCGAGGGGTCGGTCCGCGACGAGGTCGCCTTCTTCCCCCGTAATCGCGGGTTGCCGGTCGCCGACCATGTCTCCTCGGCACTCGAAGTGCTGGCTATCGAGGACCTGGCCGATCGCACCCCACAGACGCTCTCCCAGGGGGAGAAACGGCTCGTCTCCCTGGCCGCGGTCCTCTCCGGGGACCCCGACGTGGTCGGTCTCGACGAGCCCACGAGCGGTCTTGATGCACCGGCACGAGCCCGACTCGGCGAGTCCCTCGAAGCGCTCTCCCGCACCGTACTCTTCGCGACCCACGACGCCGACTTCGCCTGGGCCTACGCAGATGCCGCAGTCGTCCTTGCGGACGGGCAGGTGCGTCACGATGGGCCAGTCGAATCCGTTCTCGGCGACGGCACGCTGGATTTCGGCGCTCTTGGACTCGACGAACCGGGTCCGGTGAGGTGGGCCCGCGAGAACGGCTTCGAGACGCCACCTGCCGATCCGGTGGAAGCAGCGGCGTGGCTTTCCGGAGGGCCGGACTGATGTGGAGAGGGAGGATGACCCTCGTGGCCCTACCCGACTACCATCTGCCGCTCGCCTCTCGGGGTGACGCTGGATGAGCCGTGGGGTGTCTTTCGATCCCCGGTCGAAGTTGGCCCTGGTCGTGAGCGTGGTGATCGCTGCGCTGGTGGCAGGTGGCGTGGCTCGGATCTCGGTTCTCCTCGGCCTCTTCGTAGTCTTCGTCGCGGTAACGGGGGGGATGGGCGTCTTCGCCTGGGCGCGCTCGCTCAAACCGATCCTCTACCTGCTCCCCATCCTCCTTGTGCTCAACACGGTGTTCTACGCCGGCGGCCAGGTCTACTGGGCCGTCCCCCTCGGACCGATAAACCTCGCGGTGACCGCCGGGGGAATCGAGACGGCCGTCCTGATCGCGGTCAGGCTCCTGCTCATTGCGGGCGTGGCGGCCTGGTTCGCTGGCACGACAGCCGCGGAGGCTTTCGAGGTAGGGTTGGTGACACTCGGGATACCCTGGTCATTCGCTTTCCTGCTCTCGCTTACCCTCCGGCTCGTCCCGGAGATGCGCCGCCGGTTCCAGGTTATCGAAGACGCCCAGCGGTCCCGGGGCCTCGACCTCTCCGGCGGTCCGGTGGCACGGGTTCGGGCCCGGGTTCCGATGCTACTGCCCTTCTTCGTTGCCGTCATCCGGTACGGCTACGAGCTATCGGAGGCGCTCACCGCACGGGGCTTTGACTCCATCGACGAGCGGACCTCGCTCGTGCGGATCGGACACGGGCCGGCTGACTACGGCGTCTATCTGCTCGCCGTGACGTTGGTCGTCGCGTCGGTCATGGTGTAAGTGGCAAGCCAGCAAGGTCGCATCCTAGCGCGTGGGTACACGTACTCGGCGGGCTCCCCTTCTGTAATGAAGTGGTCGTCTCACGCCGGATTCCATTCTAGAATGGGGAGGTCAACTCTCATGAGGAACGGCCCACAGTCCAGTGCTCAGTCTCGATCGGCCCTCGACGCCTCGATGTCTACCCCCCTGAACTCGAACCTCGCGCCACCCTCGTCGCTGTCCGTGATGGTCAGGTCCCAGCCGTGGGCTGCCGCGGTCTCCGCGACGATATTGAGCCCCAGGCCGGTCCCGGACTCGTCCGTGGAGTAGCCCGGTTCCAGGACGTCTTCGCGCTCTTCGGGCGGGATACCGGGTCCGTCGTCCGCAACGTAGAACCCCTCCGGGAGGCCGCCGATGGTGAGTTTGACGTCATCGCGGCCGTGCTGGACCGCGTTCCGGAACAGGTTCTCGAAGAGTGACTGGAGCATTGAGGTGTCGGCGTAGATGACGTGTGCGGTCTCCACGTCGAGGACGCTGTGTGCTGTCTCCACGTTGCTGAAACAGGATTCGACCATGGCGTCGAGAGCCATCGGTTCGGTCTCGGCAACGGTCTGGTCCTGCCGGGCGAGTGTTAGGACGTCGTCGATCAGCTCGCGCATGCGCTCGTGGGCGTTCGCGACCTTGCGGAGGTGGGGATCCTCTCGTTCCTCGATGGCGAGTTCGAGTTCGCCGGCGGCGACGTTCAGGGGGTTGCGAAGGTCGTGTGACAACACGCTCGTGAACTTCTCGAGGCGTTCGTTCTGTCGGCGCAACCGCTCTTCGCGGTCCCGGAGTGCCCGTTCGGTGTGCAACCGGGTGAGCGTCTCCGCGGTGTGGGAGACGAGCAACTCCGCGAGTTCGATGTCGGCGTTCTCGAAGCCACCCGGTTCCTCGGCGGCGGCCTGGAAGACGCCGTGGGATCCGATCGGCACGCTGATCGCGGATCGGTAGGGTCCTTGGGGTGACGCGTCCGGATGCGACCCGAGTTCGTCGACGCGGTAGGACTCGCGGTTTCGATACGTCTTTCCGGCGAGCCCCTCGTCCGTGGGTAGTTTCGCCGGAACCGACTCGTCAATCTCTTCGGAGGCTGCGACGGGGACCAGATACCCGTCCTCCGCGAGGCTGATCTCGCTCAGGTCGAACTCGAGGAGTTCACGCGCGGCCTCCACGGTCCGCTCGCAGGCGGCTTCGGCCGACTCCGCGCCGACGATGTCGGTTGCGGCCCCGTGCAGACCCTCGAGAACTCGCTGTCTGGACTTGAGTTCGGTGATATCTTCGTAGATGGCATAGCCCTCGACGTTCTCGGTCCCCGGTTTCAACGGCACGACGTGGAGCCGGAACTCCCGCGGACCGGCGGCTGTCAGCCTTGTCGCCTCGGCCTGTACGCTCTCGCCCTGGGTGAGTTCGTCGTTGAGCTCCTGGGCCACCTCGTCGTCATCCGCCGGGACGATGAAATCGTCGATGTTCTCTCCGATGACCGCCTCGGGCTCGTAGCCGAAGACGCGCTCAAACTCCCGATTCACCCGCCTGACGATGGGCTGTCCGTCCTCGAACGTGGTCACGATGGCGGGCTCGGGGATGTTCTCGAAGAGCGCGGCGAAGCGGTCGCGTTCGGCCTCCACCAGCCTGGCCTGGGCGGCCTGTTCGGTCACATCACGGCCCGCTCGCAGGACTGCCTCGACCGTCCCGTCCGCCTTCTGACGCACCTCGTTCCGCCATTCGATGGTCCGCGAGTCCCCCGCGCGTGTTTCCACGACTGTCCGCGCCCGCCCCTCCGGTTCCCGCTCGCCAGCGACGAGCGCCTCGAAGGCTTTCCTGGCTTCTTCCCGTTCGGGAGGCGGGAGGGCGACCGCGAACCAGTCCCGTCCCAGAAGCTCCTCCCGATCGTAGCCCAGGAATTCGGCCCCGCCCTCATTGACCCGTCGGATCCGTCCCTGTGGACTCAGGGACAAGACGATGGTCCCTGCCACGTCGAAGAAGGGGTCCGTTTCCGGTGGCTTGGGTGTCGAGCGGTCAGTGCCTGAATCGATCGAGATGACCGCCTCGATCCGCTCCGACAGGGCTTCGAACGGCTTCGCTTCCGCCGACCGTGCGATGTACTCGTCGATCCCGACCGATATCGCATCACTGGCGAGCGCCTCCGACCCCGCCGCTGGGAACATGACGATCGGAATGTCGCCGTTCCGCCCCCGGACCGACTCGACCAGATCGGTCCAGTCCCCGTCCTCGAACGCGGCCGCTGTCACCACGCAGTCAACGGCGTGGTCCACGAGGTACTGGCGGGCTCCCTCCGGTGAGCTTCGATCGACGACCGTAACATCGAGTGCCGATCCCTCGAGCGCGTCTTCGGACCGGGTCCGAGACTCGGGATCGGGATCCACGACGAGGACGCGGAGCCGACTCATCTGTCGTGAAACCACGTACGAAGTTCCTTATATAACCCATCCTTCCATTTTCATCGCTGATTCCGGGAGGGAACGGCGACTTGCGGCGCCCGTGGGGACTCCCTGATGTAAAAAAGGCATGAATATACAAGCATCGTGTTCCCCAATGTGACGAATGCGCTTCGGGTGGCCCTCACCCTGAGTAACCATGAGACGTGCCGAAGACTGGACTCCCCCCATTCGACACTGTCCAACTGAATCCGACGTGGAAGCACGGCAGGTCGCGAGTGGAAAGAGCGTCCTGACGGAGATTTGAACTCCGGTCCCTGGCTCCGCAAGCCAGGAGGATAGTCCACTACCCTACCAGGACTCGAGTGTCGATAGCCGGCGACCAAGTAAATCCATTACGATTGTCGGGTGGAGGGACGTTTCCCGCCGGGCTGCGGAGAGCGAGACATGCCCTCTCGTCGACACTTCCGCCTGGCGGATTTCGCCAAGCAAGCAGTCGGAGGCTTCCTTCTGGCAGGTCCGTTTGTCGTGACGGAGGAAGTCTGGGTTCTCGCGAGCAACATGGGCGCAGCTCACACGATCCTGACCGTGGCGATCGTGGCGGCGATCGGCTACGGCGCAGTATATAAGGCCGACAGGGACCGGGATCCGGGGGCAGAGATCGAGGTGGCCGGAATCACGCTACGCTTCGTGTCGGGGCTGATCGTGTCCTTCGGGTCGGTGACGATCCTTGCTATCGTCTTCGCGGCCCCGCGGACGTTCGGGGCGCCTTCTCTGACTACGGTCACGGCGATCGGCGTTGGGGCCATCTTCTCGGTGATCGGGGCGGCGACGGCCGACTCGCTTTTCCAATCGTTGGTGTCCGAAAGACGGATCAGCGAGAGGGATGGGAGACTTCCCCGAAAGCATACGTGCCTATCACCGGAAGCAATCGTATGCGCCGTCGGGACCTGCTCGTGGCCGGTTCACTGTTCGTCGTCGCCGGCTGTACTGCCCCCTCCCGCGGGGGCCCTGGAGAGCCCACTGGAGACCCCACGACTGGAGACGGGACGGCAACGACCCCGGATGGGGGCACGGACTGGACGACGGATTTCCAGCCCATCAATATCGAGTGTGCGGGCGAGCAGCTCGGTTCCGCCAGCGTCTCCTTCGATGAGGATCGCATCGAGGTGACAGGGACCATCCTGGGTTCGGACATGTGCTATGTTCCCCAGCTCGACACGGTCTCTTACGACGAGATGACTCGGGAACTGGTTCTCGTTGTGGAAACCGTTCGGGCTGCCGAGGAAGGTACCGCCTGTGCACAATGCATCTCGGCGGCGGACTATCGATTCGTGGCGACCGTCACCGGGAATAGCCCATCGACCGTCGTCGTGAAACACGCACGAGACGACTCGGTTCGAACGATCATCAGGGAGACGCGATAGTTGCCGGGCGGACCGACACGGCGGCCGGTTGGTGGGAGGTGACAGTTCACGCAATGGCAAACGCGATAGGCCAACGGCAAGGTTCATGAGCGATTGCCGTGCCTAGTGTATCGCAATGGGCGACATCGAGGACATCTACGAGGATCTAGACACCGAGGACGTCTCCCTCGAGGACTTCCGGGAGGCGGTCGAGGCGAAGGTCGAGCAGATGGCGGGGCTGGCCGACGAGGAGACCGCGGCGATGCTGGTCGCCCACGAACTCGACGTCGGCCAGGTGAACGGGGTGGCCGACATCGAACCGGGGATGGAGGAGGTCACCTTTACCGCCAAGGTCACCGGTATCGGTGAGCTTCGCACCTTCGAGCGCGACGACGAGGACCGCCCTGAGGGACAGGTGATCAACGTCGAGGTGGCGGACGAGACCGGCCAGATCCGGGTCTCCTTCTGGGACGAGACGGCCAGCGGGGCGAAATCCAACCTCGAGGTCGGCGACGTCCTCGACATCAAGGGCCGGCCCCAGGACGGCTACAACGGGGTCGAGGTAAGCGTCGATGCCGTCGAAGAGAACCCCGAGGCCGACATCGACGTCGCGGTGCAGGACGATTACCGCGTCGCGGATCTCACCCTCGGCATCTCCGACGTGACCCTGGTGGGCGAGGTTCTCGGGACCGAACCCGTCCGGACATTCGACCGGGACGACGGCTCGGAGGGGCAGGTTTCGAACCTACTCCTGGGGGATGAGACCGGCCGGGTGCGGGTGACACTCTGGGACGAAATGGCCGAATTGGCCGAGGAGTTCGAGTCCCACGACGTCGTGGAAGTCGTGGACGGCTACGTCCGCGAACGGGACGGGACGATCGAGTTACACGTAGGGGACCACGGGGCTATCAAACGGACGGATGCCGAGGTGAGCTATGTCCCCGACGCGACCCCCATCGACGAGGTCGACCTCGACCAGACCGTCGACCTCGCCGGAGTGGTCCGCTCCGCGGACCCGAAACGCACCTTCGACCGGGACGACGGCACGGAGGGCCAGGTCCGGAATGTCAGGATCCAGGACCAGTCGGGGGATATCCGGGTGGCCCTCTGGGGCGAGAAGGCCGACGTCGACCTCGGACCTGGGGATGAAGTGCTCTTCGTCGACGTTACCATCCAGGACGGGTGGCAAGACGACCTCGAGGCCTCGGCGAATTGGCGTTCGACCATCATTCCCCTCGCGGACGGGTTGGCGACCGATCTCGATGCCGACGAGAACGGGGATACGGGTCTCGGGGCGTTCGCTGACAGTGGGTCGGGCGACCGGGATTCGACGGGATCTGGGGCAGGTTCGCAGGCGAAATCGACTGACGGAATGGCGGATGCATCGAGCGACGCGCCAGAATCCGGTGGCGGACCACCCCCGGTCGGGGCCGATGGCGAGTACGTCGAGTTCACGGGGGTCGTCGTCCAGGCCGGTGACCCGGTCATCCTCGACGACGGGGAGAAGACACTGAGTGTCGATACGGGTGCCGACGTGGAACTCGGCCAAGAGGTCACCGTCGCCGGAACGCTCCGGGACGGTCGGCTCGACGCCGAGGAGGTGCAGTGATTCGCGGGCGTGAAGCCATCTAACGGAAAGGATTAAGCGTGCCACCGTCCCGCATTTGGGTATGAGTGTCGAGCTTCCGTTCGCGCCGGTGGATACACTCATACGGCAGGAGGCCAAGGACCTACGGGTCAGCGCGGGCGCGGCGGAGGCACTCGCCCGCCACATTCAGGACCACGGGGCCGAGGTGGCGGCCGACGCAGCCGAGCGGGCCGAGGCAAACGGGCGGAAGACCCTCATGGTCGAGGACTTCGGGCGGTCGGCGGTGCCGGAGCAGGACGAGCTTACGCTCCCCATCGCTCCCATCGATCGAATCGCGCGGCTGGACGTTTCAGACCGGATCCGGGTGGGCCAGGACGCGCGACTCGCACTCGCCGCTTCCCTCGAGGCGTATGCCTTGGAGGCCGCCGAAGCTGCTCGACACCTCGCCGAGCACGCGGGTCGCCGGACGATACAGGCAGAGGACATCGAGATGTACTTCCGCCTCGTGGGATGAAATTCGGCTTCACCGAGACCTGCCTCGAACACGACCCGGGGGTTCGTCATCCGGAGAACCCGGACCGGGTTCGAGCCATCCGGGAGGCCCTGGAGGACTACCAGGACGTCGCCTATCACGAGTCCCCTGCAGCCACCAAGTCCGAGGTTCTCCGCGTTCACACCCCGGGGTACGTCGAGGAACTCCACAGCTTCGTCGAGGCCGGCGGCGGCAACTGGGACCCGGACACCATCGCCACCGAGACGACATGGGACGCCGCACTGGCGAGTGCCGGGCTCGGGATCTGGGCCGCGGAGGCGGCCCTGGAGGCAACCACTGGCCACGAGGTCCCGTTCTCGCTCGGCCGCCCGCCTGGCCACCACGCCACCGAGGACGACGCGATGGGCTTCTGTTTCTTGAATAACGCCGCGATCGCCGCAGCTCACGTCCTGGCTGAGGGCCGGGTCGACCGAGTGGGGATCATCGACTGGGACGTCCATCACGGGAACGGCATCCAGAACATCTTCTACGACCGCGAGGACGTGTACTACGTCTCCCTCCACGAACACGGGCTCTATCCGGGAACGGGCGACGAGTCCGAGGTCGGCGAGGGACAGGGTGAGGGCATGACGCTCAACATCCCGTTGCCTCCAGGGAGCGCTGATGTGGATTACCTCGCGGTCATGGACGAACTCGTCGCGCCCGGGCTACAGACATTCGAACCCGACCTTCTGCTGGTGAGTGCTGGATTCGACGCACACCTCCATGACCCGATCTCGCGGATGCACGTGAGCACAGACGGTTTCGGGGCCCTGACCCATCGTATCGATGTCCTGGCCGAGCGAGTTGATGCCGGCCTGGGATTCGTCCTCGAAGGCGGCTACGGGCTGGATACCCTCGCCGAAGGCGTCGGCATCGTCCACGAGGTCTTCGAGGGGCGACCTGTGGAGGCCCCTTCGGGAGACGTCTCGGATTCGGTCGTGGATCTCATCCACGATGTCAGGCGCGTTCATCAGGCCGTGGGGTCGAAGTAGGCGGCGAGTTCCTCGCCGAACTCCTCGGAGAGCTCCAGGATGCTGTCACCGGCCAAGACCTGGTAGTCCCCGTTCGCCAGTGCCGTCTCGACGTGGGTACCAAGGGCGACCTCCAGGAGTCGGTCCTCGACGAAGTCGATCGCCCTCGGCGTTTGCCGCTCGCGCTCGACGACGTAGCGGTCGCCATCGATGAAGGGCCCGTAGACGTCTGCGTCTTCGTAGGCCTCCAGGAACCGCTCCGCGTGGGCTTCGACGTGTACCGGCGGGCCGCCGTGTCGTTCGACGGCCGGGAGCCGGGCGACCGCGAGTTCCACGAACAGGACTGCTGTCGTGTCGGCCCAGGTCTCGCTGCGGAGGACGTCGAACCCCTCGGTCTCGAGACCCCTGACCAGGCCGTCCAGGGACCGATGGAGTTGCGGGTAGAGCTGATCGTCGACGAGATCCGGGGAATCGAATCGTACCGCAACCGGTGTGGTCCGCCGGGAACGGATTTCCTCCCGGACCCCCTCCGGAGGGAGCGGTTGGCGTGCGGGGGGAAAGAAGTACTCTGGGTCGGGTTCCGCCAGGAAGGCCCTGGCGTTGTGGATCAAACGGGCCACGTTCGCTTCGTTGACCACTGCGGCCACGTTTCGCTCGGGGTCCGTCGGATCGATGACCACGAGCGGGTCTTCGAAGCGGCGTTCTGCGTGGTCTTCCGGGTCGAGCACGACTGGCGGCTGCCAGCCCGTGGCGGCCTCGAGGACCGCCTCGAAACTGCCGTAGACGAGCGCGAGGAGCTCGGTCAGGTACCCCGAGTATCCCTGGGTCCGCAGGTCGCTCCCGTAGACCCCGATCCCCTTAAGGAAGCCCTTCAGCAGCCTGATCTCCCCGGCGAGATCGTCGTCGATGCGGGTGTCGAGGTAATCATTGTGGAATGGCGTGCGGTCGACCGCGGAGGCGATCTCGGTGGCGGATTCGACCCGGTAGCAGGGTACCAAGTCGACCTCGAAGCCATCGAACTCGCCGTGGACATACGGATGTTCGGCGTACTCCTCCTGGCCGTCCGGGAGGATCGTGTTCCCGACTTGGAGGCCCGCACGCTCGAGGGCATCCCGGTCGAGGTCTGTGTCGAATCGAACGAAGACGTCGATGTCCCGGTCGCCGCTGACCCAGGTGCCCCGGGCCGTCGACCCCACATGTTCGACCTCGGCCGAGAGCCCGAGGCTGTCGACGGCCGCCCGTGTCCGAGCCACGAGCTCGTCGACCGTGGCTCGAAGCGCCGCCCGCTCCTCGGAGTCGGGGTCGAGGCGGTCACGGACACTTGCGAGCACCTCGTCGACTCCACGACCGGCTGGCATGTGCCGGCCTTATCCCGGGCCCACCGAAAGTATGTCGATGCGTTTGGCGGTCTGGCCGTCAGAAAAAGCCCAGCGGGACCATGAGGAGGAAACCGCCCGTCAATCCGGCCAGAAGCTCTCGCCGGCCCCCTTGCGGAAGTGGTTCGCCGTGCTCCAGTGCTTCAGGGATGAACTCGGTCAACACGAGGTAGACCATCGCCCCGGCGGCGAATCCGAAGCCGAAGGGGAGAAATTCGCGGGCGAGACGCACGAACGCGAACGCCAGGACCGCACCGATTGGTTGGGGGAGACTCGAGAACACCGACCACCACACCATCCGCCACTTCGAAACGCCCATGCTCCGGAGCGGGATGGAGATAGCCGTCCCCTCGGGGACGTTGTGGATCGAGATGGCGATAGTCATGAAGATGGCCAGAAGGGGCACGGTGAAGCCCAGAAGCATGGGCCCGTCCGTGAGGTTGAGATCGGCGAAGGAAACCCCGACCGCGACGCCCTCCGGGAAGCTGTGGATCGTGAGGATCCCGAGGATGAGTACGAGCTTCCGGAAGTCGGCCTCGGCGTATTGCTTGGGGTCGACCTCGGTGTTCGAGATCACCCGATGGCCGACGATCACGAGGAGGACCCCGACGATGATACCGGGGACGATGTCCCAGACGGTCCCCTCCGCCAGCCCCTCCTTTACCAGCCCGAAGAGGGAGGCCGAGACCATGATCCCGGAAGCGGCTCCCCAGAGGGCGACGTTCCACCGGCGCGGGATATCATCGTAGATGAAGAACGGGACCGCCCCCAGCCCAGTGGCGAGAGCAGTGACTAGGCCCGCGAGGAAGACCAGTGTCAGGTTCGCGATCAACCCCATCGACGGATTCCCCTTTTCGACGGATGTTATTATATATTGCGAAGAATTTTTTGTGAAGCTAAAATTAGACTTTCCTAAATTGATACCAGGATGCGGTCGGTGACGCTTCCCGCGACTCGAGGCGGGCGTATATGATCGGTTTGGAATTGAAGTGTTTGCACTGGATAGACGCTAGATGTTCACTGGAGTGGCTCTGGCTATCTGCTGGAGAGCCGATCGAGTGACACGCGGCCATGCATCCACATCTGGCTGGCACTGGAGGTTTGGGCACCAGCGGTGAGATACCTCGAACGGTGGAAACGAAAGCCATATCAAAATAACCCCGGTACGTGAAGGTGAGCCGCCGTAGCTCAGATGGTAGAGCACCTCGCTGTTAACGAGGTTGTCCCAGGTTCGAGTCCTGGCGGCGGCGCGTCCTCATTGAATTTTGTCCGCTTGAATCCGCCGGTCCCCGAAAGTAACTCTCAAGGCACGACCGGTTGTATGGCCGAGTGCGGGCCCTTAGCTCAGTCTGGTTAGAGCGCGCGGCTCATAACCGCGTCGTCGGTGGTTCGAATCCGCCAGGGCCCAGTTCTCCCCGATGGCGACCGCGAGCGACTGGCGGTCGCTCACGTCGTGGCGGGTGAAGTGGGCGGTGTATTCGGGCCCTGGAAGACGAGCCAAGCGAGTCTTCCTCCGGTTCGAATCCGCCAGGACCCCCACGGAACGCAGGATTGGGTGCTGATATATTCTCTACATACCGGGCTCTGTTGTCGATTGCTTCGTTTTGTCCGATTTTGGCCGGCACTGGAATCGTGGTGTTCGAGCAGACCATACACGGGACACTCGCCGCTGATAGACTGGTTCGGATCGGTGTCCAACAGAGAACAGCGATAATTCAAAGGTAGGTAGGAGCACCCCGCTGTTGAGGACTCATCGGCGGGAGACCGTCCGGTGGGAATTCATCGGTTTATTCTGTCGCCGATTCGAGCCAATGAGGCCAAATGAAAGCTAATCATACTGTATCGTCTGGATGTCTGCCCCGTTATCCGTAATATCGATCCAAATTCCCGTATCCTCATGGTGGGTATACCCCCGCTGGAATTCGGTCCCGTTGACGAACACCCTGATAGTGTACTCCTCCAACGGCGTCAATACATCCACGACGGTGATATCTTCAGATGCAACCAGTTCCCTCTCCTCCTGAAATACCACCGCTCCGGACTCAGTCTCGATTAGGAGCCTGACGTGTTTTGCGTCTTCAGCATCATTTTCGAGGCGAATATCGTCCGGATTGGCACCCCCCGCCGCACAGCCGGATAATACAAGAATCGCAATTATCAGGACCCATCGGTATTTCATATCGACGGCTATCGAGTCAAGCGGTAAAATATGTACTAGTTCTTCGAGATAACAATCTCTTCCGTTTCCGTCGGTATCGAGGTCGGAGCCACACTCTTCCAGATAGCGATACCTGTCATAGAGGAAAGACCCACTGCCATCAGGCGGGACTGGTGTCTATGGTGCGGTAGCAGGACGGTTTCCGCAGCGATCTTGCCCGTCGACAGAGTCAGGTTCGTTACACGTCGCCGAATGGACCGTCGTGTCAGACAGTGTATTTATCGGGGTTCGCCCCTTAGTCCCAGATATGAAGTCACGCCTGAGCCGAGCGTTCAACCGTGCAAAACACGCAGCCATCTTCGCCGCCGTGGGGGCGGCGATCGGTGGGTTGTTCAGCCGGAGTTATGCGAGTAGTGGTGCCGCTGCCGGGGCTCTGATTGGGGCGACGATCGGTGAGAAACGGGCCGGTGCCGAATCAATCCCGGAGAAGGTAAAAGAGGACGTCCGCGACGTGGTACCCTCCAAGAAATAGGGCCGTCCGGCCGGCGGGCGTTCGATCGGTTTCGGTCCCCGGGATCCTGCGTGGTGAGTACCGTGTGCGAACCCAGAGGCGCTGAGCTTCGGCAAATCTATGGGCTAGATCGAATCGATCCACCGATCAGCCTGCTATGCACTCGTCTCTGGGAGTGAGCACAACGATCGGAAACTCCCGATCCCCCGCCCACCGGTCATACGGTTCGAATCCGGCGTACAACTGCTTGGCACGCTCCCAGTATTCTTCACGGGCGGCGCCGGTCGCTTCGTGAGCGAGGTAGCGTTCCGTCCGGTCCTTGTACGTCACCTTGACCTCTGGATTGGCGGACAGATTGTGATACCAGGCCGGGTGGGAGTCCCCGCCCCAATTCGACGCGACCAAGACCCACGTGTGCTCATGCGGGATCCCCATCACGGGGACCGTTCGTTCCGTCCCGGTTTTGGCTCCGACCGTCGTCAGTCGGATCGTCGGCACCCCTGCGAGCACCCTGGACAGCGAAATGTGCCCGTCTGAGAGCGCCAGCAGCACGCGATCGACGTGATGTGCTGTTCGGGAGAAGATCCACGCCCCCACGCGAGTCGCCGCGAGCCGTTGCAGGAGTCGCTGCCACCACCGGGGTTCGACCTGTTGTGCGTTCACTACTGCTCCTCTAGGGCTCTCTTGTACGGCACAGGCGATATATCCGATGGAAGACCCGCTATCCCCTGCCCTGCCAGGGGCTGTCGTCCACGCTCCAGCTCGTCTCTCCCTTCTTCCGCCAGCTTCGATCTTGGGCCTGCAACCACGTCGGGTCGCCTGAGCGTGACGGCAGCACCGCTGGCCGAGAGATGAGAAGGGAACCCCTGACCATGGATTCAAGTATCCCACTGTCAACCAAACAGAACATGTCTCCGATACAGTCACGAACCGCCCTCCGGTACGCGTTGAGTCGGGAGATGGCAATCCTGTACGGCGTCGTCCTGGTCGGCTACGTTGTGACCCTCTTCGGCGGTTGGTTCGCGGTGCGTCGAGTTATCTGGGGCGGCGGCTTCAGATTCGTCGCAGAAATCCTGACGCCCGCCTTGTTCGCCATCGGTTTCGTGATAATCCTGGCCGGGCTCATCGGGATCGCCTACAAGCTGATCGCTGATGCGACCCGGTACTCCGGGCGGTGACGGGCTCGTGTTACCGACTCCGACCGGGGTCAGCATCGCTAACGGACACGGGTGAAACGTTGGAAGACTGCATTTTAGTCGGGGTTTCCCTCTGCATCTTCACTCCTCGCGGGTGACGGTTCCACCCACAACGAGTGCTGCTCCGATGATCACGAGGTTCTTGATGATGTACTGGCCCTCGACGGTGAGTCCGAAGGGGAACACCGTGAACACGACCTCCGGTAGCAGCACGATCGGCAGGAAGGTGCCCGGCATTTGGAAGAACAGTAGCAGAATTCCGACCCGGATCAGTGGGCGATACAGGAACGAAAGCCCGATCAGCACCTCCCAGACGCCCAGGATCGGGACGAACAATTCCGGTGGCAGGAAGAACACCGTGTTCGCAACGAGTTCTGCTGCCGGACTTGTCCCGACGATCTTCAATGCGCCGAACCAGACAAAGACGACTCCGAGTGCAACCCGCAACACCGGTACACCCCACCGCTCCATC
The DNA here is from genome assembly GCA_964594685.1 of uncultured Halobacteriales archaeon. Lineage (GTDB taxonomy): Archaea > Halobacteriota > Halobacteria > Halobacteriales > Halobacteriaceae > Halodesulfurarchaeum. The sequence continues at coordinate 16,308 of CAZQNH010000020.1, read as the reverse complement.
GTATCGGCGATCTGCCGATCGAGAGCCCGAAACCGCTCGCGGTACGGTCCTGGCAGGGGAATCGGGTCTCCAGTAGAGGATTGTTCCTCCGGTTGTCCCATTACTAGAACGACTCCCCTTCGCGTAATAAGAGTTCAGCAAGGGACTCTTTCACCGCCGATAGCCCGGCTTCCGGCGGCCAGAGAGGGCTGGATCTGGAGATACCCATCGAGGCCCCTTCCGAACCGGGGGCAGCCGCCACACGGATTTATCGGCGACCGCTGCTTTGCAAGGACACAATGGCCGATGACCCAAACCGGGACGATCCGGAGGTTTCCGGGGAGACCATGAGTGGGGTTCCAACCGTCAGTTGTTCGCGGTGTGGACGCGTCTGGGATCTCGATTACGAACTCGACGAGCGACGGGCCGGGAATCGCGCGGTCGAACAGTTCGCCCTCGATCACGAGCGACACACGGGCCACTTCCCGGACGACGTGACACCCTGGATCGTCGACTGCCGGCAGTGTCCTGAGCGGGAGGGCTATCTCAGCGAGGGGCCGGCCCGACGCTGGGCGGAGACTCACACCCGGCACACCCGGCATGCAGTCGAGATTCAGCCGCCGCACGCAGAGTCACCGACGGACGTCATCGGGGAGAGGTAGTGCGGCAATTCCAGCATTTCACACCTGCTATCCCGACGCTCGACGTCCTGCGCGATCGGTCCCGCGGAAAGAACAGGAAGCACACACACCCGACCCCGAAGTTGAGGAGCACCGAGCCCGAATACCATCCATGCCAATCAAAGCCGACGAACGTGCAGCGGATCCTGCCTTCGAGCATTTCGACGGTGGCTTCACCTGGATAGCGCATCCCGAGGAAGGGATGCAGCGAGCGAGTCACGCCCTCGAGACCGAGAGTGGGGTCTGGCTCGTGGAACCAATCGATGCCGAGGGCCTCGACGAGGAGCTGGCAGACCTGGGGGAAATCGCTGGCGTCATCCTCCTCTTGGACCGCCACGAGCGCGATTCCGCTCTCATCGCCCGCCGCCACGGGGTCCCGGTCAGCCGACCGCCAGGCATCGAGCGGACGGTCGACGCGCCGACCGACGATCTCACCGAGGGGCTGTCGGGGTCGTCGTTCGAGTTCATCACCCTCCGCGAGTGGCCGGGCTGGCACGAAGTCGGCCTCTGGGACGGGGAGACGCTGGTGGTCCCTGAGTCCCTGGGGACGGTTTCGTATGCCACCGTGGGCAGGGAACGGCTCGGCGTGAATCCGATCATCCGAATCGCCCCGCCTCGAAACCTCGGCCGGCTTTCACCGGAGCGGGTTCTGGTGGGCCATGGATCTCCGGTTCTTGAAGGCGCGACACCCGCGCTTTCCGACGCACTCGCCAACGCCCGTCGTGGGCTCCCGAAGGCCTGGATCGGGGCCCTGCGGGCAATGCTGTGAGACGCCACGGGTTCTGAGGGATTCGACCTCGCAACGACGGCGGACGTGACGGTCGAGAAGTGCGAGACGGGATCGAGCCCCCTTTGTGATGGACTCGGATCTTCTGTAAAGCCGGATATCCTGCCCGATCAAACGGCGAATCGAGCCAGCCCCTGACCGACCGCCCCAACTTAAGCCGCTCCGCGTGCGGCCCCAGAGCATGGACACACGAACAGTCTTCGGGACCGAGAAGCCGGTCGTGGGCATGGTCCACCTCCCGCCCCTGCCCGGAGCGCCAGGTTACGACCCAGCAGACGGCCGGGATCGGATCCGCGCGGCGGCGGAGCGTGACGCAACCCGACTCGTCGAGGGTGGCGTCGACGCCGTCATGCTGGAGAATTTCGGGGACGCCCCGTTCTACCCAGCGGCTGTCCCGACCCACGTCGTCGCGGAGATGACGGATGTCGTGGGGACAGTCCGGGAGCGGGTCGACTGTCCGGTCGGCGTCAATGTCCTCCGGAACGACGCGCTCGCGGCCCTGTCGGTGGCGGCAGCAGCCGGCGCGAGCTTCGTCCGGGTCAACGTGCACGTCGGCGCCCGAGTGACTGACCAGGGACTTATCGAGGGGCAAGCTCACCAGACGCTTCGGTATCGGGAGCGCATCGACGCCCCGGAAGTCAGCGTCCTGGCGGATGTGGCGGTGAAGCACTCCTCGCCGGTCGGGGGAACGGAGTCCATGGGCGACACGGTCCTGGAAACCCTCGACCGGGGCCTCGCGGACGGAATCGTCGTCTCTGGCAAGGGGACCGGGGCGCCCACCGAACGCGAGGACCTCGAGCGGGCCGTGGACGGACGGGATGAACTGGGCTCGGAGGCACCGGTTTTGGTCGGAAGTGGCGTAACCCCTGAGAACGTCGAGGACCTCCTCGACGTCGGGGACGGGGTGATCGTCGGGACGGCCCTGAAGCGGTCAGGAGCGGTCACGAATCCGGTGGATACCGACCGGGTCGCTGATTTGCTGGCGGCTGTCGAGCGTGTTCGCTAACGTGTCCGGATGCTTCCTCAGAACCAGCTGTCCTGCGGACTCTCGGGTTCAGGAACGCCGCGCCGAAATAGCGGATTCCCGTCGGTCAGAGCCGATCCGGGTGCTTCCCGATCGAATAGAGGAGCCAGCCGACGGGGAGGTAAAGCAGGAGTGCCACGGCGGTGATCAGATCGCCCGCAAGTGCGGACCCGGCCGCCCCTAGCACTGCGAGACCGAACGCGAGGCCGCCGAGGGCTTTGAGTGAGGTCCCGGAGAGCAATCGGTCTGAGCGAACGGTTCCAGACATCGTCCGGCTGTATTCATGGGTTTGCAATAAGCCGTACGGAAAGAGGGCGGGACCCGTCTGGTCGTGGGATCGCTGAAAGGACCCGCTTGCTCTCCGAGCAGTGGTTCATGGAGACGTTTCGGCCCGAAACCTGTCGTTCCTCCCGGATATGTCCTATTGCTAATCTTATATATTGCGTACATTTAAGTGTCAAACACCACTGGTAATAGATGGAGGGGTTGTACCCTCCGTGGGTAAACGGCACCATCTCCCGGTCTCTCCCCATCCACATTCCCCCGTTCCCATCTTTCCCGTTTACCCGTTCTCACCGCCCCCATCAGCGTTGCCGATCGCCAGGGAGGTTTTTTGGTCCTGCCCGCCGACGAAATGTCCATGGAGGGGCGAACCTGCGTCGTCACCGGCGCTTCGAAAGGGATCGGTCGGGGAATCGCCGAACGTCTGGGCAGTAATGGGTGTAACGTGGTGGTCAACTACCGGAGTTCCGAGGCCGAAGCTAGAGCCGCTGTCGATCACATAGCGGACAACGGTGGATCGGCCATCGCCGTCCAGGCCGACGTAACCGACCAGGCCGCAGTCGAAGCGATGCGCGACCGGACACACGAGGCCTTCGGGGGGGCTGACGTCCTCGTGAACAACGCCGGCATCAATCAGGACGTGATGTTCGAGAATATGACCCACGAGCAATGGGACGTGGTCCTCGACATCCACCTCGACGGGGCCTTCCACTGCACCCAGGCGTATTACGAAGACCTCAAAGCCGCCGAACACGGCCGGCTCATCAACATCTCGAGCATCGTCGGTCAGGAGGGCAACCTGGGCCAGGCGAACTACGCCGCCGCGAAGTCGGGCATCTTCGGGTTTACCCGCACATTGGCACTGGAGTTGGCGCGCCACGATTCGACCGCGAATGCCGTGGCTCCGGGCTTCATCAAGACCAGCATGCTCGAGGGGGTCCCGGACAAGATCCTCGAGCGCATCCGCGGCGATACGCCGGTTGGCCGCCTCGGGGAGGTCGAGGACGTCGCCGCCGTCGTCGAGTTCCTTGCCAGCGAGGAGTCATCGTTCATCACGGGTGAGACGATCGACGTAAACGGCGGCAAGGACCTCTGATTCACCGGGTCCAGACGGGGCCGGGGATCACCGGATTTTGGAGAATTACCGAAGAGTACCGTCAGCAGAGAACACGGTCGAACGGAGCCACCTCACTCGGCCAGTTCGATGGCCTGATCGATCCAGTCCCGTACCCGGGATTGCCCGACCTCGATCTCCTGGCTCAGTTCGTCGGGGTCGGCGTCGGCGAGCTCCTGGACCGAGTCGATTCCGACGCCTTCGAGGAGTTCCGCGTAGGTGGGACCGATACCGCGCACGTCGGTAAGTTCGGGCTCGCTGGCGGCCCGCTCCTGGTACCAATCTACCACGGCCGGCCAGAGTTCGGCATGTGACTTCGAGGAGACCGAGAGGCCGATGTGGCCGACGGGGAACTCGATGATCTCGGTATCAGTGCTCGGGACGGCCTCGTTGAAGGGTTTGGACGCCGCCGGCGGGATAAGGTGATCGTACTCGCCCACGATCTGGAGGACCGGCATGTCGATATTCTGGATATCGACGTGCTCGCCGTCGAGGGTCAACTCGTTTTTGATCAACAGGTTGTCCTGATAGATGTCCTCGAGGAACTGGCGATAGGTCTCCCCGGCCACGTCGATGCCGTCGGAGAGCCATCGCTCCATCCTGGCGAAGTTCTCCACGAAGTCCTCGTCGTCGAGGTTCTCGTAGAGCCGCAGATACTTGGTGAGGAAATTGTCGACCGGGTCCATGAGTCTGAACCCGACATCGAGGAACTCCGCGGGGGCGTTTCCGAACGCCTCGGTGACCCGTCCCGGGTCGTAGTATTCTTCCTCGCCCCAGAGTTCCAGGACCCCGCCGTCGCCGCTGAAGTCGAGGCCGGCGGCCATGAGCGAGAGTGTCTTCACCTTCTCCGGGTAGTTGGCGGCGTACATCGCACTCATCGTCCCGCCCATGCAGTACCCGAGGAGGTGGATGGCCTCCTGGCCCGACTGCTCGCGGACCTCCTCGACGCTGTTCTGGATGTAGCGGTTCACGTAATCATCGAGTGTGAGATGGCGGTCGAGCCGGGAGGGCTCGCCCCAGTCGATCATGTACACGTCCATCCCATTGTCGAGTAACGTCCGGATCACGCTCCGGGACGGCTGTAGATCGAGGATGTATGGTTTGTTGATCAGGGCGTAGACGATCAACACCGGGACGTCGTTCTGTTCCTCGGTCCGGGACTCGTAGTGCAGCAATTCGAGTTTGTTCTCGCGGTAGACGACCTCGTGGTCGGTTCCTCCCACCTCGACGCCAGCCATTCGGGCGCCGGCTTTCGGGGCGGCCTCGGTCGCGGTGACCAAGTCGGCGGCGGCCTCGAACTGCTGGCGCTGGAGATCGAGTGCGCTGGCGAAGGGGTTCATCCGCTGAGTTCCTCGAGTATCTCGTCGAGTTGCTCCTCGATCCGCTGCTGGCGCCGTTCGACCTCGATGAGTCGCTCGCCGACCTCGTCGATGTCGCCGACCGTGGCGAATCCCAGCGCGTGAAGCGTGTCCTCGGCGTGCTCGTCGGCCTGCTCCTTGAAGTCGAGGGCCGCCTCCACGGTGTCGCCGGTGGCGGCAGCGAAGGCACTCGTGCTCATGACCTCTTTGAAGGCCTGGTTGGCCGCGTTGAGCCAGCGATCGCGGAACTCTTCGAGGGAGACATCCTCGCCCTCGAGGGAGGTGTTGACTCGGTCAACCTGCTCCTCGGCGGCGTTCATCCACGCCTTGTACGCTCTGGCGTAGCCTTCGAGTCCCTCACGAGTCCGCTCCTCGTCGGTCGATTCTTCGATGGCCTCCATCCAGGTCTCGACGAATTCGGCCTGGGCCTCGACATTGCGTTCGAAGGCCTCGAGGAACTGTTCGTTCGCGTTCTCCATGAACGCCTCCCAGTCCGTTCCGGTGGTGTCCTCAGTTGGTGTCATTGTTTTTGGATAATATCGGGAAGGTGGGCCCGACCGACGAAAAACCTATTGGGCCCAAACGAGGGCGTTAGGCCGCCTCGTCCGCGGTTTCTTCGACCCGCTCGAACATCCCGCGGTAGGTCTCGAAGAGATCCTCGGAGAGCTTCTCGCCCTCATCAAGGGCGGACTCGTACGAGGAGACAGTCTCCTCGAGTTGGCTCTCGAGGACCGTCCAGGTCTCATCGGACATCGACTCGCCGGCTTCGAGCTGCTCGTCGATCACGTCACGAACGTCGTCCATCCCCGTTGCGTCGCCGGGGACTGTGTTCTCCAGGGCCTCGATCGTGGCTTCCACCGCTGCCTCCGCCATCTGGCGGGTCTGGGTGTTCATGTTCCGGCCGACATCCATGCTCGTCTGCATGCTCTCGAGCATGCGACGTTGCATTTCGAAGGACCGGCTCACGAGCTGCTGTTGTTGGTCGAGGACCGTGCGTTGCATGTCGAAAATCGTGTTCATCGGGTTGTCATCAGTCATTAGTTTCACTCCGCTTGACGGGAACGATGAAGGCTTGAACGATGTCCCCCTCCTCGATGTCGAGAACCTCGCGTTCCGCGTCGGGGATCGAGATCCGACCGCCGCTCTGGACGCGGGTCTTGAACACGGCAGAGCCCATACCCATCCCACTCGTCGCGAACTCGGGCAGTCCTCCGGAACCACTCATCTCCATCCACTGGCGGAACAGGTCCATCTGCCCTTCGGTGGCCGACTCACTCATCGACTGCATCTGCTCGAGGAACGCTGCGGGCGGAAAGGTCGACTCGTCCTTCTCCGTCATCATCCTCCCATACATGCCACGTAGATATAAGGGTTTCCTCTAAATGGGGCTCATTACCATTGAATGGAATTCTGGCCCTGACATAGACGAAAATACCCGGAAATCCCCGCATACCCCGGAAGGGTTATGCCACGAAAGAACCATGCGAGTAGCAGGACATCTCTCATGACACGATATACTCGATCGGGCGCCAGCGGCCTCACGAACGCCTGGGCAGAGGCGACGAAACACTGGACGAAGAGTCTTCTCGAAGCCCAACGCGGGGCGCTGGCCGTGGCCGGGGTGGTCGAGGACATCGAACACGAGGATACAAAGGGCACCGCATACGCGGCACCGGATTGGGAGTTCGAACGGAGTGTCGAGAACCCCGATGAGATCACCGTCGGGGATACGGTCCGTTTCACCAAGACGATCACCGAAGAAGGGGTACTGTCCTTCGCCGCCGCGAGTGGCGATACAAACCGCCTTCACCTCGATGACGACTTCGCGGCGGATACCCGGTTCGGGGGCCGCATCGTTCACGGCACCCTCGTCGCTGGGACGATCAGTGCCGCCCTGGCACGCATCCCCGGGCTGACGATCTACCTGTCCCAGGACCTCCGCTTCCTGGCCCCCGTCGAGATCGGTTCGACAGTGACCGCCGAAGCGGAGATTCTCGAGGATCTCGGCGATCGGAAGTATCGGCTCCGCACGGACGTGATCGACGAGTCCTCGGAGGAGACGGTCATCGAAGGCGAGGCGGTCGTGCTCATCGATGACCTGCCCTCCGACGTCGATCATGCTGCGGTCGACCCCGACGCCTGAGCGGGTATCTTCGCTTCTTCTGGAGTTCTGTCGATTGTCCGGCGTATCAACGACTGTGCCGGGCCCGCGCGCATTAATAATCTGAGATCTATAGGGCACACAGCAGTCTGCAACGAGCCGACTGGACCTGTGCAGCGGTGTGCAACGAGCTGAACGGACCCATGCAATGGTGTGCAACGAGTCGATCTGGCCCTTTCAACCCTTACAATCGCGGAGACGCCTGCAGGCCTGGGTTGTGTGTATTCCCTCGGCCTGATCCAGCGCCACGAAGGTGCCGATATACTAGCGATTAATAGCTGCCCGACACGCTGTTAATACATGACGGTCGTAAGCGTCTCGATGCCCGAATCTCTGCTCGAGCGACTCGACCAGTTCGCGGACGAGCACGGATATACCGGGCGAAGCGAGGTCGTGCGGGAGGCGAGCCGCAACCTCTTGAAGGAGTTCGACGATGCTGCCCTCGAGGACCGGGACCTCATGGCGGTGGTCACGGTGCTCTTCGATTACGAGACGACCGACGTCGAGGGCCGGATGATCGATCTGCGCCACGAGTACGACGCGATCGTCTCCTCGAACATCCACAGCCACGTCGGTGACCATCTCTGCATGGAGCTGTTCGTCCTCGAAGGCGAACTCGAGGATATCTCGGGGTTCGTCGGCCGGATCCGCGCGACCGGTGACACGCTCTCGGTCGACTACTCCGTCGTCTCCATGGAGGAGTTTTGAGCAGGATGGCGGCTCGGCAGAACACCGTGGCTGGTTATCGTCTGTGGCCAGATGGTCTCGTCTACCCACCCGGATCGATCAATTCGACCGCGTGTCGACTCGGCCGGCCGACCAACGAATCCAGCTGTTTCTCACAGGACGTACCGGCCCCGACGACGAGCCGGTCCCTGGTCTCCTCGGTGGTGAACTGTTCCGCGAGCGTCTGGCCCACATCCATGCTCAGCTCGTAATACTGCGTTTTGTACCCGAAGGAGCCGGCCATCCCACAGCACTCAACATCGGACTGGACAACATCGAACCCGAGTCTCTCGAGGACGGCTTCGGTATAGTGCTCCTTGTGGATGGTTCGTTGCTGACAGTTGCTGTGGTAGGCGACCTCGGCCGAGCCCGCGTCGTCCGGGCCCGACAGGGCCTCGGTATCTGCCCCGTTCTCCAGCAACCCGAAGACGTACTCCATCACGTCAGAGGCAGACTCGCGGAGTCGTTCCACGGACCGGTCCGGCAGGAGATGTTCGTAGTCTCGGTGGAACATCGCGAGGTCGCTGGGCTCGATGACCACGATGTCCCGACCGGCGTCTATGTGCTCGGCCAGCCCTGCGTAGACGTCCCGGGCGTGTTCGCGGGCGGTGGCGATCATCCCCTGGGAGAGCGGTGCCCGACCGCTCGATCGAAGGTTCGGCACCAGGACCCGGCAGCCGAGCGCTTCGAGTGCCCGCACAGCCGCCTTTCCCCGCTCTGGTGTCATGTAGTTGGTGTAGAGGTCGTTGTAGAGGACCACCTCACGTTCCGCCGAATGACTCGGGTCCTGGCGTTTCTCGACCCAGTCACGAAGCGTGTCGCGCTGGAAGGTCGGGAGTTCGCGCCGCCTGTCGACCCCGACGAACCGCTCCAGGGCCTGACGGGTCACCGACAGCTCGGCGAGCCAGTTCGAGACCGGCGCGAACGCCGATCCCCATGCGGCTGCGGTCTCGAAATTGCCGAAGAAGCGCTTCTGGACCGACAGGCCACCCGGCTCCTCGTCCGGGACCAATCCCTCGACCAGCCAATCGAGGTTTCCGTCCTCGCTCCGATTGAGACGGTCCCGTACCACCTCATTTATCCAGGGGATGTCGATATTCACGGGACAGACGTCTGCACACCGCGAACAACTGGTACACAGGTCGTTGAACTCCGCCGCGGTGTCGAGCCCGTGGACCCCGGCCTCCCAGCCGGTCGCGATACCGCCGGAATAGGTCTCCCCACCGAATGCGTGTCCCCCCACGTGCTGGAAGTTGGCACAGACGTTCGCACACGCCGAACACCTGATGCAATAGAGGGTCGCCCGGAGCATCTCGTCCTCCCGCATCGTCATCCGACCGTTGTCGATCAGCACGAGGTGGAACTCGCGATCTCCCCTGGATTCGGTGATGGGCTCGTCGTCGAAGGTCGGGGAGTCGGACGGGGGCGTGAACAGCGAGATGTAGGAGGTGATGTCCTGACCAGTCCCCGAGCGGCCGATGAGTTCGATGAACGGGGCGAGATCGGTCACGCTCGGAATGACCTTCTCCATCCCCGAGACCGCGATATGGACGTCGGTCCCCTGGACGGTCTTTCGAGCGTTGCCCTCGCTCGTAACGAGTGCCATGGTCCCGGAGTCGGCCGCGATGAAGTTCGCCCCGGTCATGCCCAGGTCGGCGTCGAGCATCCGCTCGCCGAGGTATTCCCGGGCGAACATGGTGAGTTCCTCGGCGGTGTCGAGGGGTTCGGGCGGGTCGAATACCTCGTTGAACAGGTCGGCGATTTCCTCGCGGGAGCGGTGTATCGCCGGTGCGACGATGTGAGAGGGTGCCTCGTCGGCGACCTGGAGGACGAACTCCCCGAGGTCAGTCTCCCAGACGTTCATCCCGGCGGCTTCGATAGCTTCGTTCACGTCGATCTCCTCGGAGGTCATCGACTTGCTCTTCACCACTGTCTCGGCGTCGTGATCCGCGGCCACCTCGGTGATATAGTCGTTCGCGTCGGTCATATCGTCGGCGAGGTAGACGTGGCCGCCGTTCTCCTTCACCGACGCTTCGAGTTCCTCGAGCAGTTCCGGGAGTCGCTCGATGGCATCCTCCTTTATCGCCCGCGCTTCCTCCCGCAGTGCCTCGTAGTCGTCCAACATCGCCGTCGTCTCATACCGATTCTCGTTGAATCCGGTGACGTTCTCGAAGACGTTCTCGCCCTCGGCGTCGAGGATCCGCCGGATCGAGGCCGCCTTGCGTTCGCGGTCGGCACTCATGTGTCGGTCACCACCACGACGGTGACCGCCTTCGGCCCGTGTGCCCCTTCGACAAGTGACCCCATATCCGCGGTCGCGCTCGGCCCGGTGGCGATGACGTGACTGCGGTGGCCGTTGGCTATCGAATCTGCAATCCGTTCCATGGCGGTCCGCATGTCCGGGACGATATCTGCGCCCCTGACCACGGCGACGTGACGGTCAGGATAGAGGCTCACCGGCTCCTGCCCCGCCCGGCCGCCACGCACGACCACCGAGCCATAATCCGCGATTCCGAATGCCGTCCCCGTGATGCCCGTGGTCGATTCGTCGAGTTCCGTCGGCGTCGGATCGAGGGTGACCTCAACAGCGAGCGTTTCCATGTCCACAGGGAGGTCTTCGAGCGCGGTCCCCACCGCGGGCGGTTCGATTTCGGACTCGAGGGTCATCGAGACATCGTCAGGGTCGGTCTCGACCACCCGGACTCCCCGGTCACCGAGTTTCGAGGCGAACGAAGATACCACCGAGGGCATGGCATGACGTTACAATGATGCGGATAATGAATGTGGGTGTATTTGCCTAGAGTTCGGAGCGTGGTCGAGTCTTGTTCTTGGGTCGAGGACCGCCCTGACCCAGTCGATTCGTTTTGGGTCCGGTACGACCTTCGCTCCAGCCGATCCCGCTGGCTCAGCGGCCGTCTTACCGGCGTGGAAGGGTGGAATGACCGGACGGATAATCGACCGAACCGCTCCCAGTTTTCGGTCAATGCAACAGGGACTTCACGCGGTGGGTCCCGGGAACGGTCCTTCTGGCTTCGAGTTTCCCGCGGGCGCTCACGACCATCGTGAGGATCTGGACCACGATGAACACCCCCCAGAGGAGAAATCCACCGAGTCCAATGGACCCTTGACCGAGACCGACAGCGAAGGCATCGAGTCCGAAGTTGAGAAGGGTCTCGCCGATCAGCAGCGTACTGAAGAATCCGAAGAAGCCAGTCGCCCACCACATCACGGCGATCCGGATCCAGCCCGGCTGGAGGTGTTCCGGGAGCCTGGTCGTATTGACGGTGACCGTGAGGGCGTTGTATGGCCACATCATGACCCCTGACATCGCGGCGGCCCGGACCAGCAGGCCGAACGGATGTTCGAAAGGCAGCGCGATAATCAGGATCCCCCAGCCGATGAACAACGTGAGCAGGCCGTAGAAAACCTTCGAGAGGCTCCATCCGGCCGCCCGGCCGAAGGACTCGTATACGATGTCGGAGCTGTTCCGCACGAAGGACTCCACGATTGCGTACTCGGTCGTGAACAGTGAGATGAAGAGGACGAGGTAAATCAGGATCCGCCCCACGTCCCCGAGTTGTGGGACGATCCCCTGGAGCCACATCGAGACCGCGTCCGTCGCCCCGGCGACATCGAAGGGTCCGGGCACGGTCATCATCGCCGTGGCGACGACCAGCAGGCCCAGCACGAATGTCAAGAGGTGCTCTAGCTGGGCGAGGCGCCACCAGGCTCGCCACCGCTCCAGGTTCTGGATGCTCGGCGGAAACGCGAAGCCGCTGCGGTGAACCGGCTCGGGATCCTCGCCCATAAACGGGTTGCGGACTCGTCCCTGGAAGATGCTCATGCCGTATCCTTTCTCTCTCACCCAGAGACTCTGTGAGAGGTTGAGATATCCGCCGGCCCCCGCGTACGCGAGAGCGCCCATGAACACGGCCAGATCCATTCCTTCTGGCAGCGATCCGACCAGCGCCGGTGTTTCCGGGACTTCGAGGATTCCGGTGGAGGAGCCAATCACCGCGACCAGAACGAGGGTGAGGATGACCGCGAGGATGACCAGCGTCGTCTGGGCCGTCTCCACGCCTCGGTACATGACACTAGAAAGGTTATAGCTGGCGTAGATGATCAGGAGCAGGGCGATAGAGATAATCTTCCACGCTGGCACGACGAACCCGGCAACCGCCACGCTCCCCTCCGACAGTCCGAGCCCCACGGCCGCGACCTGTGCCGCGCTGGCGGCCCATCCTGGCCACCCCAGACTGACGAAGCCGGCAAGGAGAAAGAACCAGGGCCAGACCCTGCCGACACGCTCGAAGGCTCGGAAGACACTCTCGCCGGTGGCGAGGGTCCATCGCTGGATCTCCGTATTGATGAAGAATTGGGTGAACACGCCCACCACGAAGGCCCAGTAGAGCACCCACCCGTGCTCCGAGACAATGAACGGCCAGAACAATGTCTCCCCGCTGCCGAGCGATGCACCCAGCATGATCGCACTCGGTCCCAGGACGTGCTTGAGCTTCGGGGCCTTGGGCAGGTCGAGTTTGCGGTATCGGTCGGTATCCTCGTGTCCCGGGTCGGGGAATGACTCGGTCTCCGGGGCGATCTCTAGCTCCGAGTAGGGCGTCGGGATGAATGCCGTCGACCGGTACTGGCTGCCTTCCGCCTCGCTGGCATAGATGGCATCGGCCGGGACATCGGTCGGTCTCGATTCAGCCGGATCCTCTGAAGCCATGTTCGGGGTATGGAGACACGGTGAGCCACGACCGATGCGATACAGGGACCAGCTTCCGTCGCGCGCGTCTTAACCTATCCGGTCGGAGCGACGGGTCACCTGGTATCAGCCACCGAGGAAGTGCCAGATGTGCCCTCGCTCTTTCGGTGGATCGACGTGGGGCAACTCCTTGAGGGCCTGCTGGACCACGTTCCACCACCCTTCCGGGGTGTCGAAGCCCGCCGGATACTCGGGGTAGACGTCGGCGAGGAAGTCGGATTTCTTCGCTGTGGGGTGTTCGCGGAGGTAGTCGAAGGCCGCGAGGATCGCGGCCCGACGTTCCTCGAGTCTGGGGCCGCTGCCCGGCAACTCCAGCTCCTGGACGCGCTGTTCGACGACAAAGGGTCGCTCCGAGGACTCCTGGTCGCCCTCGATTTGTCGGCCCTGAGTCGTCTCTGCCCCCGTGATTGGGACCCACCAGACCCGGCTTCGTGCTCCGACCTTCCGGGTATCGAGCAATCCCTCGTCGACGAGCTGGTTGAGTTTATCGTGGGCGGTCCGTCGCGAACAGTCCAGGGTCTCCATAACGTCATTGGCGGTGAGGGGACGTGCCCGGTCGGTCCGTTCCTCGAAGACGGCAAGGACTCGTTCCGGGGGGATTCGGTCTGCATACTGGCCGTGTTCGTTCCGCTCCCGGTCCGTGGCCTCCATGCATCGACCCAATAAACACGAGTGCATAAGCCTTTGCACACGAATGTACCGTGGTACACACGTGTGTGAAGGCCAAGAAACACGAGTGTTCCGGGGATTTCTTCACCGAGAGGGATCGGTTCTATAGCTTTTCCCATCTGATATTCAAGGGTCTGAGCCTCCAATAAACTGGAATTGTTCATTACCGTCGAATGAAGACGCCGGGCTCGGTGGGACCTGTCCGTCAGGTGGTGTGTCGCGTGGGTGACCGACCCTCGATCGTCGGGTCGGGTCGACGCTTCTCTCCCGAATCCGGGTATCATCCGCCGAAAACACCGTTAACCCCACCATTTAATACCATGGGAATAAGACACACGTTTCATGCCAGCAGCAATCAGGCATGAGAATGGGTCGGCTCGACGGCATGCTCGGCCGATAGACGACCCGTCCAGATCCGGGAGATGGTGGGATGATTGATGTAACACGTTGTGGCCCTGGAGGGGTGTGGGTGGCTGAACTGACCCATGGCGGCCCCGGCGGTGGTGGGCATGGCTGACGGGATCCTCGTGCTTTACGCGCTGCTCCCACTGATCGCCATCACGGTGTTGATGGTGATCCTCTACCAGCCGGCAACCCGGACGATGCCGATCGCCTGGGTCGTGGCGGCAGTCGTCGCGTACGTGGGCTGGGATATGACGCCCACGCTAATCGCCGCCGCCTCCATCCGCGGCGCCATGACGGCCACCCGGATCCTCGTCATCGTGTTCGGTGCGATACTGCTGCTTTACACCCTCAAGCAATCCGGGGCCTTCGAGGTGATCAACGACGGCTTCTCGGAGATCAGTGACGACCGGCGAGTGCAGGTCGTCCTGCTCGTGTTCCTGATGGGGTCGTTCATCGAGGGGGCCGCAGGCTTCGGGACCCCAGCCGCGATCGTCGGTCCGCTGCTGGTTGGCCTCGGCTTCCCGCCGCTGGCCGCGGTCGTCGTCGCTTTGACCGGCAATATCCTGGCGATCACCTTCGGAGCGGTCGGCACGCCGCTGATCATCGGATTCGAGGGGGTCGTCTTTTCGGGGACCGTCGGCGAGCAGATCATCGCGAATAGTCCGTTCGCGTCCGTGAGCGCATACGTCGACTCCATTGCAGTCTGGGCGGCTTCCTTACACGCGATCGTCGGCATCGCGATCCCCTTCATCGGCGTGGCGATGATGACCCGGTTCTTCGGCGAAGAGCGCTCCCTCAAGCCCGCTATCGAGGTGCTGCCCCTGACGCTGTTCGCCTGGGCATCCTTCGCCGTTCCCTATGTCGGGGTGGCGTACTTCCTCGGCCCGACGTTCCCGGCCCTGCTCGGATCGATGGTCGGGTTACTCGTGGTCGGGTTGACCCTTCGGGCGGGCTATTTCCTCCCCGAGGAAGAGTGGGACTTCGGCCCACAAGAACAGTGGCCGGATCATTGGATCGGGAGCATCGAGCCGGGCGAGGGAATGAGTGGCTCCTCACCGGCGGCACGCGCTGACGGGGGTACCGTCACCCAGAACCGGGACATGTCGTTGCTCACTGCCTGGACACCATACCTCCTCGTCGCGGCCGCGCTGGTCGTGACGCGGGTTTGGGGACCGCTCCAATCGTACCTGGCGAGTACGGGCGTCCTCGCATGGAACGACATCCTGGGAACGCCCTTCGAAGAGGGCATCGAACTCCTCTACCTGCCGGGGAGTATCTTCGTGGTGATCGCGGTCGTGACCTATTATCTCCACGGGATGAATCGGGAGCAGATCGCCGATTCCTGGCGGGAGGCCGGGCGGAACATCGCCCCGGCGGTCATCGCGCTCTGGTTCGCGGTCGCGACCGTGATGATCATGCAGAAGTCGGGCGCACCGGTCGTCCTGGAAACCTCGACGGCCCCGGATGGCATGCTCCAGATCCTCTCGGGGGTCACCGCCAACCTGGCTGGCGGGGCCTTCCCGTTCTTCTCGGGCTTCATCGGTGCGTTCGGTGCGTTCATCGCCGGGTCGAATACGGTCAGCGACATCCTGTTCGGCCTCTTTCAATTCGAGGCCGCACAGGACCTGGGTGTCTCGACCCAAATCGTGGTCGCTGCCCAGGCCGTTGGCGGAGCCATCGGGAACCTCGTCGCGATCCACAACGTGGTGGCCGCGCTTACCGTCGTGGGTCTCATCGGTGAGGAGGGACGGGTCATCCGGCTCGAGCTGATACCGGTCCTCTACTATGGGGTGTTCACCGGCATCTTGACGTTGGTGTTCGTCTACGTGGTCGCGCCGGCGGCGTTCTGAGAGCCGGCACTCGATAGCCCGCCCCAGACCGGTAAGCGGCTCTCCCCATGGCCCGGACGACGGGACCTGCCCTGACGAGCGGTGACTCAAAATTTTGCCATAGAGCGTCTGAAGGTGCTGATTTCAGGGGATTTATGGTCTTTCGCTCCGGTTGGTATCGTATGGCAACCGGGTCAGGTGATCCCCCCGACCCCGCACTCGCCGAATCGGCGAACTACGACTATCGAGGCGGGTCGGTCGACCGGCCGGCCCTCGAGTCGGATTTGTCGGGTCTCGTCGACGGTGATGTCCGCTTCGATAGCTATACGAGACGTCTCTATGCCACGGACGCAAGCATCTACGAGGTGCTGCCCATCGGCGTCGTCAAACCCCGACACACCCAGGACGTCGCAAACGTCCTCGAGTACTGCGATGATCGGGAGATTCCAGTCCTCCCGCGCGGGGGTGGCACGAGTCTGGCCGGCCAGACCGTGAACGAAGCCGTCGTCCTCGACTTCAAGGCCCA
>CAZQNH010000019.1:0-35173 GCA_964594685.1 uncultured Halobacteriales archaeon | reverse complement strand
CCAGCCAGATGTAGGTCACGATGGTGTCGAAGCCGGTCGGGTGGAGCATGAGGGTCGCGGGCAACTCTTTCATCGTGGTCAAGAAGACCAGTGCGGCACCGGCGACGATCCCCGGGGCCACAAGGGGAAGGGTGATCCGTCGGAAGGCCTGCGAGGGTTGGTGGCCCAGGGTTCTGGCGGCCTCGACCAGCGCCGGATCGATCTGGAGGAACGAGGACCGAACCGTACTCACCGACTGCGGAAGGAAGCGGACGACGTACGCGAACAGCAATAGGGGGATGGTCTGGTAGAGCAAGGGGACGTAGCTCGTTCCGAGGTACACGAGCGCCAGCCCGAGGACGATCCCGGGCATGGCGTAGCCCACGTAGGTCGCGCGTTCGAAGAGGGACGAGACGCGGTCCGCTCGATGGACGGCAAGGTAGGCTACAGGGACGGCCGCGAGTGTGGCCAGGAGGGCCGCTGCGGCCGAGACGCCCACGGAGTTCAGCCCGTAGGTCCACTGGAACGCCGGTCCACCCGCGTAGGTGGGGTCGGTCCGGACGAGCCAGAGCAAGAGGACGCCCAGCGGCACGACAAGCGTGAATCCGACCACGAGCGCCGGGAAGAGCATGGCCGGCCACCGCCATCGGCCGAGAGAGATCCGCATCGCGTCCGCCCCGCCCCGTCCCCGGCTGGTGTAGGCGTCGGCGTCGTCCGACCCCACCCGGGATTCCACCGCCAGGATGAGTGCGGTCACCGCGAGCAGTTGGATCGAAAGCAGCGCCGCGAGGTCACGGGCGAAGGTGTTGTATTCCACGTAGATGACCCGCGTGAAGGTATCGAAGTGCATGATCGCTGGCGTCCCGAAGTCAGAGAGGGTGTATAGCGCGACGAGTAAGGCTCCGGCCGCGATGCCCGGGAGGATGCGCGGGAGGGTGATCCGTCGGAAGGCATCGAGGTGGCCGTGGTTCAGCGTCCTGGCGGCCTCCACGAATCGGGCGTCGAAGGTGAGGAGGGCGGCTCGCGTACCGACGAACACGTAGGGGTAGATGAAGAGTGTCAGGACCAGCGCCGCGCCGCCGAACCCGTAGATAGTGGGGAGATATTCGGCGACCCCGCCCATCGTTTCGGCCACGAGTCCGCTCGGCCCGAACGCGGAGACGAAGGCGAAGGCCCCGATGTAGCTCGGGATGACGATCGGCAAGGCCACCGCCACGGTCCAGAAACGGCGGAAGGGGAGGTCGGTTCGTACCACCAGCACGGCGAGCGGGACGCCGATAGCGATCGACCCCGCGGTCACCACCGCGACGAGGGCGACGCTGTTCACCAGGGCTTCGATCGCTGCCGGCCTGACCAGCAGGCGGGTCGTGCGGTCGAAGCCGATACCGGCGGCCCGAAGCCCCAGCCACGCCACCGGCGACAGGACGGCCACCGCGATTGCGGCGACCAGGAGGAACAGGCCGGTATCCCGATCGGGCTCGAGAGCGTCTCGAACTCGGGACGCCGTGTCTGTGCCGACCGCCATCGAGTTACGGCACCTCCTGGCCCGGAAGCTGGCCCCGCTCCAGCCGGGTGGTCGGACGGATTACTACTGGCGACGGATGGCTCCGCTGAGCGATCTGGCTGAGGGTCCGTGTGGTCGGACTGCCGCCGAGCAGGAGTCGCCCGGATGTGTGCGTGTCCGGACCGTCCCTGGGAACGGTCCGGGTCACGTTACAGCACCCCCTCATCACGCAGCAGGCGGAGCGTCGGCCGCACCTCTGCGAGTTGTGTGAGATCGATAGCCGGCGGGTCGAGTTCCTCGATCGGTGGCAGCGACCCCGGAGGGTCGACACCGGGAACCAACGGATATTCGAAGGCTGATTCGGCCAGGAAGGACTGGACCTCCCTCGTCAGGAAGTGTCGAACGAAGTCGACGGCCAGGGTTCGATCCGCGGTAGACTCCAGCACGATGGCGCCACTTGCGTTCACGAGCGATCCTGGACCTCCACTCGTGAATGCCAGATCGAGTGGCGCCGCTGGCTTTGCCTCTTGCAACCGCAGGGCATAATAGTGGTTCGCGAACCCCGCGGACAGTTCCCCCTCCGCGACCGCGTTGGTCACAAGGAACTCGCCGGC
Source organism: uncultured Halobacteriales archaeon (assembly GCA_964594685.1). Classification (GTDB taxonomy): domain Archaea; phylum Halobacteriota; class Halobacteria; order Halobacteriales; family Halobacteriaceae; genus Halodesulfurarchaeum. The sequence goes on along the minus strand of CAZQNH010000019.1, from coordinate 33,076 downwards.
GTATCGGGTGGCCCCGTCATCGAGCATGGCCCGGAGCCATTCTCGCGTGCGTTCCTCGCCCTCGACGAGGCGCATCGCGGTGATGAAGGACTGGAAGGCACCGTAGGTCGGCGCCCAGCCCATGTTGTCGCCGAACCCGGGGGTCTCAGGGATCGCCATCACGCTCCCGGGGACGTCGGCCTCGTCGTGCTGGGCAGTATTATAGGGGATGGCACGGGCCCGTCCCGCGATCCCGACCCACCGCCCCTCCCCGTCCCGGAACTGGGCGGGCACGAGGCTGGTCAGGTCAGAGGGCAGTGCCGCTCCGTGCCCTTTCGTGGCGACCGTGCCGAGCGCACCCGCGTCGATCGACCAGAACACGTCCGCAGGCGAGGAGCCGTTCTGCTCCTCCTCGATGATGGTGTTCGCGAGCGAGGCCGAAGCGTCCCGACGGACCGAAAGCGAGAGATCCTCGTAGAGTTCGGTCTCGAGGTGGTCGATGAGTTCCTTGTACAGTCCACCTTCGCCGCGGCCCAGATAGACGGTCAGTTCCCCGGCGAGATCCGGCAGATCGGACAACGACGGGGCGTCTGCCGTACTCGTTTCCTCGGTCTCGAAGTCGGTGTTCGACTCGGATCCGGGTCGGCCGCCGGCCGAACAGCCGGCGAGTGAGCCGATGACTGCGGCGCCGGCCCCCGCCAGGACGCTCCGTCGACCGACGACGGGTCCGGCATCGCTCTCGGCGGGCTGTCGCTGCTTCCGTCCCCGATCTCCGCTTCGGCTGGACCCGCTTTGATGCATATCAGGCTCGATAGCGTGCTGCGGCCACCAGACCGAGCGCGAGTGCGGCGAGGATGACCCCGAATCCGGGGGTCGACGTCTCGGTCGTGCCCTCGGTGTCACCGCCCTCGTTACTCCCGGTCGTCGGGGCCGTGGTCTCGTTTTTCTTCGTGAGGTTGATCTCCTCCTCAGATTGTTCCGCGAGGATCCCCTCGGCGGTCTCGAGTTTCTGCTCCATGGACTCGACCTTCTCGCGCACCGCACTCGTCTGTGCGCCCTCGTCGATGAGGCCGGGTAGCTCCTCGTTGAAATCGGCCTCGAGTTCCTCGACGAGTTCGGGGTCGTTCTCGATCAGCGTTCCCTCGATGCCCTCGAAGTTCGAGAGGTACGTGCTCTTGATGATGGATTTGGCCTCGTCGGGATTCCCCGCGTCGTAGGCCTCGACGGCCTCCTGGAGGTCGGACTCGATCCGTTCTATCGTCTCCACTCCGCCCGAGGAGCCGGCTTCGATACCGGTGTACTCGGCGAGTTCGTGGGTGATCGACCCCACCAAGCGTTCGATCTCCTCGGGGGCCTCGGTCCCCGCTACCGCCCCGCTGAGCAACTCGAACAGTTCGTCGAGTTCCTCGGCGGCGTGCTCGGAGACCGAATCCCGGATCTCGTTCTCGTAGACGGTCCCGGCCCGGGCGCTATATGCCTGTGCGGAACGGTAATCGGACTGTTCTTCGACGGTTCCCTCCGCAGTCACGCCTTCCGTATACTCTGCGTTCGCCCGTTCGAGGAGCCCAGCTACGACCGCGGCGTTGAACGTACTATTCCGCAGCCGCGACTCCTTGACCGCCGCGGTTTCGGCCTGCTGGAGCAGCGGGAAGACCTCGTTCTGCAGATGACCCGTGTAGGCCTCGGTCGAACCTTCCTCGGCCATCGTGACCGCGGTCTCGAGACTCGCTTCCAGCTCATCGGCGAGCGTGGCGTTCGCGGCCCGGAGCTGCTGGCCGACGATCGGCCACTGCTCGCTCAGGGTCTCCTCGGCCTGATAGACTGCTCCCTCCCGGTCACCGTCCCTGACAGCGACCAGCGACATGAGCAGATGGCCACGCATCTCCTCGACGGAGCGGACGTACGTTACCGCTTCTTCTGTCGTTTCGACGGTCGCGGCAACCCCGGTATCCTCGACCGATGCGGCTGCCACCCCCAGGCCCGCAGGTGAGAGAAGGCTCAAGACGACGAAGCTGATCACGGTGCGTCGGATCGGCGCGCTGTAGTCACCCAGCATTTAGGCTGGCCTAATGTTTAGGCTGGCTTAAAATATGAGTAACGGTTTCCGGACGTAAGAAAATCTGGGGATTGGTAACACTTCATGTCGGGTTCGAAGCCGGGGTCCGGCCACGATCGATTGCAAGTGGCGGTGGCCACGGCGGCCCGTCGGACTTTCACGGAAGCAAGTCGCTGACCGCTACCTCTTCTCGGTGCGTAACCGTTTTTGCCCCTTACCGGTAATCATTCGATAGCATGAGCCAGGGACCGGATGAGGACCGACTCGAAGAACTCAGGGAGAAGAAGATGCAGGAACTCCAGGACCAACAGGCCCAGGAAGGCGCCGGGGAGGAGGCCATGGAGGCCCAACGGGACCAGGCCGAGGCCCAGAAGAAGGCAATCCTCCGCCAGCACCTCACCGACGGCGCCCGCAAACGACTGAACACCGTGAAGATGAGCCGCGAGCAGTTCGGCGAGCAGGTCGAACAGCAGATCATCGCGCTCGCCCAGTCCGGACGGCTCCAGGAGAAGATCGACGAGGAGAAGATGAAGGAGTTGCTGCGCGAACTCAAGCCGGACTCGAAGAGCTTCGACATCAGGCGCCGATAGGATGGATCTCGGGCTCCTCTACAGTGGGGGCAAAGATTCCTCGTTAGCCGCGCTGGTCCTCGACCGCTTCTACGAGGTTACCCTCGTCACCGCCCACTTCGGGGTCACGGAGGATTGGCGTGCCGCCGAGGAAGCCGCCGAATCCCTCTCCTTCGACTTCGATACCCTCGAACTCGACCGGGAGGTCGCCGACTCGGCCATCGAACGCATCCGCGAGGACGGCTACCCGCGGAACGGGATCCAGACTGTCCACACCCACGCCCTCGAGATGATGGCCGCCGAAGACGCGTTCGACTTCGAGGCGGTCGCGGACGGCACGCGACGCGACGACCGCGTGCCGACTGTCTCTCGCGCCCAGGCTCAGAGCCTGGAGGACCGGTACGGTGTCGATTACCTCGCTCCCCTCTCCGGCTTCGGTCGCCGGGCAGTCGACCGGCTCGTCCGGGCTGAACTCGACGTCGAGGTGGGGCCGAGCGAGGAGATCCGCAAGGCGGACTACGAAAGCGAACTCCGGGCGCTCATCGAGGCGGAAGACGGCCCAGACGAGGTTGCGGAACTTTTCCCTGACCACACCCAGACCTACGTGCAGGGCTACCGGAGGTAGGTTTCCGTCGCGTGGTGGTGTGAATTCCTTGGCGGGATTTGGCTGGGGAGAGCTCTCACGGGAGCGTCCGAGCGGTCGGTGGCGTTCGAGGCCCGAACCATCGGGACAGTCCGCTTCGAGATCGAGCCGGTTCCTGCAATAGACAGGTTCAAACGACGCCTGGCCCAACGCCGGCACATGTACGACCGCCTGAAGGGCTTTCGGGACTTCTACGCCGGCGAGATGGCCGCCCGCCGGGAGCTGATCGACACCCTCGAGGCGACGGCCCAGAGCTATGGCTTCCGCGAGGTCGGGACTCCGGCCATGGAGCGGACCGCCATGTACGTCGAGAAGAGCGGGGAGGAGATCGTCGAAGAACTCTACGCCTTCACGGACCAGGGCGGCCGGGAGGTGGCGCTCACGCCGGAACTCACGCCGACGGTCGCTCGGATGGTCGTCGCGAAACAACAGGAACTGGCCAAACCCATCAAGTGGTACTCGACCCGGCCGTTCTGGCGGTACGAGGAACCCCAGCAGGGGCGGTTTCGCGAGTTCTCCCAGCTCAACGCCGACATCTTCGGTTCGGCGGACCCTGCGGCCGACGCGGAGATCTTGGCCTACGCCGCGGATGCCATGACGGGCCTGGGACTCACCGGCGAGGACTTCGAGTTCCGGGTCTCCCACCGAGACATCCTCGGCGGCCTCCTCGAGTCGTTCGATGCCGAGGTCGACGTGCGGGCGGCCATCCGGGCGGTCGACAAGAGTGCGAAGATCGAGCAGACTGAATACTACGACCTCCTCGTCGACGCGGGGCTCACGTCTGACCAGGCCGCCGAGTTCGACGACCTCCTCGGGACCGGCGACCTCGACGAACTCGTCGACTTCGCGGGGACCGACCGCGTGGAGACTGCCGTCGAGAACCTCCAGGCCGTGTTGGACGCGGCGGGTGACTTTGGTGTCGCGGAGTACCTCACGCTCTCGCTCGAGACTGCGCGGGGCCTGGATTATTATACTGGCGTGGTCTTCGAGTGCTTCGACTCCACGGGCGAGGTGTCCCGGGCAGTCTTCGGCGGGGGCCGATACGACGACCTCATCGAGAGCTTCGGGGGGCAGCCGACGCCTGCTGTGGGGGTTGCCCCGGGTCTGGCACCGCTCTCGCTCCTCTTGGAACGGGCGGGCGTGTGGCCGGAAGAGACCCTGTCGACGGATTATTACGTGCTCCAGGTGGGTGACATCCGCCCGGTCGCGGCTCGAATCGCCCGGGAGCTCCGCGATGCTGGCCACGTGGTCGAGACCGACGTCGCGGGGCGTTCGTTCGGTAGCCAGCTCGAGTACGCCGACGCCATCAATGCCGAGACGGCGATCATCGTCGGCGAGCGCGACCTGGCGAACGACGAGATCACGATCAAGGACATGGCCTCAGGTGACCAGGTCCAGGTCCCGGTCGAGGGATTCCCGGGCGAGGTGGACGAGCCGCGGTACGACGATTACGCCTGAGCCGACGCTGCTTCTGGGCTGCCTTGACCGTCCGCCCTCGATCGCCCACTAGTAATGGGACGGGAGCTAAGTACGGCGGCCACCAGGTCCAGGTCGATGCGAGCGTTCCGGATCGCTTACGATGGGCGCCCCTATCACGGCTTCCAGCGGCAGCCCGACGTCGCGACGGTCGAGGATACGCTGTTGGACGCCCTCGCGGCGCTCGGCCTGGAGGTGGACGGCGTACCCGAGAACTATGCTGCGGCCGGCCGGACCGATGCCGGCGTCTCGGCGCGGGCCCAGACCGTCGGATTCGCGGCCCCGGAGTGGCTGACTCCGCGGGCATTCTCCGCCGAACTGCCCGATTCTATCCAGGTCTGGGCCAGCGCCGACGCCCCGGCGGACTTCCACGCCACCCACGACGCCACTTTCCGGGAATACACCTACCATCTTCACGCTCCGGCGGCGGAGGGGCGGCGGCTCGAGCAGGTCGAGTGGGCACTTTCGGGCGAACACGACTTCCACAACCTGACGAGCGATGACGAGGGCACGGTGCGGGACCTCGATCTCTCGATCGAGCCCGCCGGCGACTACCTCGTCGTGACCGCCCGCGCGGACGGCTACCCCCGGCAACTCGTCCGCAGGTTGGTGTCCCTCGTCCACGCGGTGGTCTGCGGGGACGAGCCGATGGATGCGATCCCTCGACAGCTCGGCGCGGAGCCGATCGATGGGCCCGACGGAATCCCTCCCGCCCCGGCGTATCCGCTGGTCCTGACCGACGTCGGCTACGACCTGGCCTTCGACCCCGACCCTGAGGCGATCGGCACGGCGCGGGGCGTCTTCGAAGACCTCGCCACGAGCCACCGGACCAGCTCACGGGTTGCCCGCAGCATCTACCAGCGTTTGTAGCAGGCGGACAGTCAGCCGGAACGCTCAGCACGGACACGATGAACGGGGGGCAATCCGCAGAAAATCGACCTCCACTTGTGGGATCGGATCCTCTTTCTGAAATCCAACGAGGCGGAGCGGCCGCTTGAAGCGGACTTCGAAAGGGGCCGCGACCTCGGGGGGTGGGGGGTGAGTTGCCGCCGTCACAGTACAATCAGTAGCACAGACGAACCCGGTCGAGCGGGATGAGACAATATTTAACCCATTCCACCCGCCAGCCCGCATATGGAAAGCGTCCCCGAACGCGAGGAACTCCCGACGGAGCGGACCTGGGATCTCGAGGCGATCTACGATTCCGACGAGGAGTGGGAAGCCGCATACGAGCAGGCCGAATCCGAGATCGAAGCGATCCAGGACTATGAGGGTCGACTCGGCGAGGACGGCCAGATCCTCCTCGAAGCCCTGGAGACCCGTGACGAACTCGGCCGCGAGATCGAGAAGATTACCTCGTATGCCCGGATGCGCTCGGACGAGGACACCCGCGAGCAGACCTACCAGGCACTGTCGGCGCGGGCGACCTCGCTCGCCTCGGAGGCCAGCAGCGCGACATCCTTCTTCGAGCCGGAGATCCAGTCGCTGTCCCGGGAGGAGGTGGAGTCGATGATCAAATCCACTGACGGGTTGGAGACCTACGAGCACTATCTTGACGACGTGCTGCGGCTCAAACCGCACACCCGCACCTCGGAGGTCGAGGAGGTCCTCTCGACGCTCGGGGAGGTCCTCGGGGCGCCGAACGACATCTACGGCATGCTCACAAACGCCGACCTGACCTTCCCCACGGTCGAGCGCCCTGACGGCACCGAGGTGGAGATCACCCAGTCGAACTTCGCTGTGTTGCTCAAGCATACCGACCGTGAGTTCCGCCAGGACGTCTACGACGCGTTCTACGAGGAACTGGGCACCGTGCGGAACACGCTCGGGGCGTCGCTGAAACACCAGGTGAAGAAGGGGGTCAAGATGGCGGACATCCGGGACTACGACTCCGCCCGGCAGGCCGCCCTCGACGATCCGAACATTCCGGTCGCTGTCTACGACGCCCTGGTCGAGACGGTCCACGACAACCTCGAGACCCTCCACCAACACGTGGATCTCAAGGCCCAGGCCCTCGGCGTCGACGAACTCGCGATGTGGGACGTCTATGCCCCCATGGCACCAGGGGAGAGCCCCGAGATCGAATACCAGGAGGCCACCGACATGGTGGTCGAGGCCGTCGCACCACTGGGCGAGGACTACCAGCAACGCGTTGCCGAGGGCATCGAATCGCGGTGGGTGGACGTGTACGAGAACCGGGGCAAGCGCGCCGGCGCGTACTCCGGTGGGACCTACGACACCCAGCCCTACATCCTCATGAACTGGCAAGATGACATGTCCTCGCTCTATACCCTGGCCCACGAGTTGGGTCATTCGCTGCACTCGGAACTCGCGAGCGAGAGCCAGCCGTACGTCTATGGCTCCTACGAGATATTCGTCGCCGAGGTGGCCTCGACCGTGAACGAGGCCCTCCTCACCGACCACCTCCTTCGGACCGTGGAGGACGACCGGTTCCGTGCCCATGTCCTCGACGAGTACCTCGAGCGGTTCCGCTCGACGCTCTTCCGCCAGACGATGTTCGCGGCATTCGAGCAGGAGATCCACGAGCTATCGGCTGCGGGCGAGGCGCTCACCCCTGATCGGCTCGACGAGGTCTACGGGGGGCTCAAGGAGCGATACTACGAACCCGCGGCGGTGGACGACGCCATCCGGACCGAGTGGATGCGCATCCCGCATTTCTATTACAACTTCTACGTCTACCAGTACGCCACCGGGATCAGCGCCGCCGTGGCGGTGGTCGACCGCATCAAATCCCAGGGCGAGTCGGCCGCCGAGGATTACCTCGACGCGCTTCGCCTGGGCGGCAGCGAGTACCCCCTCGAGGTGCTCCGGACCGCCGGGGTGGACATGGCGGAACCCGAGCCTGTCGAGGTCGCCACGGACGAATACGCCGAGCGCCTCGACCAGATGGCCGAAGTCCTCGACTGACTCCTGAAAGCCACTCGACCGAAGTCCACCCTGTCGCCTGTTTCACTCGCATGACCGTGGATATTTGCTCTCCGCTGCCGAACAATGCGGTGACCGAGAGCAACCCTTCATGAACGAGGCCAGTATTCGATGACCGATGAACAATCTCCAGCACCGAAGCCGAACGAGGACCCCGAAACCTGGCCCGGTGAGGAGATCGATCCGGACGAGACGATCCGACTGACACAGGATCTCGTCCATATCCCGAGCCCCTACTTCGAGGAAGGCGAGATCGCCGAGTTTGTCTTCGAGTGGCTCGAGAAGCGAGACCTGGACCCCAGGTACCACGACGTGTCCGAACCCGAGCAGACGGGGTTCGAGGGGGAGAACGTCGTGGCGCGACTCGAGGGTACCGGTCCCGAAGCCCCCTGTGTACTGCTCAACGCGCACATGGACACGGTCCAGATCGTCGACGGTTGGGAGAGGGGCCCCTTTTCGGGCCAGATCGAGAACGGGCGGCTCTATGGCCAAGGCGCCTGCGATATGAAGGGCGGATTGGCCGCCGCGATGATGGCCTTCGAGACACTTGCCGAGCAGGATCCCCTCCGTGGGGACGTCCTCTTCACCGCGGTCGTGGACGAGGAGGGCCCGTTCGGCCTCGGAACCGATGGTCTCCTGCGGGACGGGTTCCTGGCGGACTGCGACGCGGCCATCGTCCCCGAACCCGGCCCGGTCCTCGCCCAGACCCCGGTCGAGAACCCGGCGCTCCTGCTCGGCGCCCGGGGTCGCTTCCTCGTCGAGGTAGCGGTGACCGGGAGGGCGGCTCACGGCTCCCAGCCGGAACGAGGGCAGAACGCGGTCGTCGCCGCCGGCGAGATCGCCGCCGCGCTCCCGGATCTGCCGGTCGATACGCACCCGGAACTCGGCGAGGGGTCGGTGTGCCCCCTCCGGATCGAGGGCGGCTCGGAGACCTTGTCAGTCCCCGAGTCAGCCACGCTTCTAATAGATCGGCACATCGTGTTTGGCGAGACAGAATCGGACGTGCTCGCGGACGTCGAATCGCTCATCGACTCCCTCGACCTCGACGTGGACGTCTCTATCGGGGTCCGCGATCCGCCCGAGCCCGAGATGTGGTACGGGCCCTACGTGACCGACCCGTCGGACGGAATCGTCCGCTCGCTCTGGGCGGCTGGGCGCTCGCACGCCGGTCGGGACCCGGACATCGGCTACTTTTCGAGCATCGGCGATTTCAATTATCTCGGGCATCGCGCCGGGTTGCCCACGGTGATACTCGGGCCGGACGGCGGCAACGAGCACGCCGCCGAGGAGTTCGTCTACACCGAGGAGATCGTCGAGGTGGCCCGGATCATCGCCGATGGGACCTACCGGCTGGTCGGCTGAGCGGAATCGGTCGTGTGGGGCGCTGAGAAGCGGACATCAGTCGAGGACTCGTTCGATCTGGCCCGCCGCCTCGCGGGCGTCGCCAACCCGCCCGATGATGCCGGCGCGCTCGGTGTAGTTCGTCACGAAGGAGATGTCCGCTGGCGGGTCGAGTCGCTCCATCGCCCGCCAGGAGTCGTCGTAGGCCGGCATGCCCGGAACCCAGCGGTGGATGTTGAGCACCTCGGCGTCGGCGCCGGTCAATTCCTCGAACTCGCGTCTCGCTATCTCGCCGATCTCCTGGTCTGACTGCTCCACGATGTCGGCGTTCCGGCGCCCGCCGAGATAGGAGGTGTAGAGCCCGTCCCGGTCGAGCATGCTCGCGTTCCAGGTCATGCCCAAGGTGGTGTAACCTGCGTCCTCGAGGATCTGGCAGCCGTGGCCTTCCCTGCCGTAGTCTGAATGGAGGTGGGCCATCGCAAGGGGATTATAATTGAACTCCCGCAGTACCTCGGCGAGGCCCTCGTCGGTGGGTTCCAGGATGTCCGCCGCAGCCGGTGCGGGCGCCGTCATGCCGACCGAATCGACCTCGTAGGTATCCTCGTCGGTGACGATCTCGTAGCCATCGTCCGCCTCCTCGATTCCCTCGACAGGGGTCGACAGGTGGACGCTGTCGGCGTATCGCTCGGCGATCGCCAGGGGGAGCCGCTGCATCCCGTCCTCGAAACTCACGATCGGTGGGGGATCGCGGCCTTTGAGGGCGTAGGCGGCTACCTTCAGGAGGATCGATCCTTCGATTCCGTGTCGCTCCAGGGCCTTCCCCAGCGAGTACTTCACCAACATCTCGTCCGGGTCCGAGCCGTAGAGCCCGGTGTAGAGGGGGGCGAAGTACCGGCGGGCGGCCTCCAGGCCGAACTTCCGCGTGAGGAACCCCTCGACGGTCTCGCCGGGTTGGGGACCGGTGGTCAGCGGTTCCGCGAGGATGCGAGCCTTCCCGCGCCACGAGAGCAGGTTCGTCGTGAACGCGTCCCTGATCGAGAGGGGCGCGACCCGGAACGCCCCGTCATGGTAGATGTAGAGTGGCTGGTCGGTGTTGCCCTCGAAGAGTTCCTCGGACAGGTCGAAGGCTTCGACCAGATCCCGGATGGGTTTCGTGAGTCGAAGCCGCTGGGGACCCAACTCGAGGACGCGGCCGTCGACGGTCCGGGACTTGATGATGCCGCCTGGCTCGTCCGACCGCTCGAACGTGATAGTGTCGATACCCCGCTCCTGGAGGAAGTGGGTCAGGGCTAGCCCCGAGATCCCGGCGCCGACGATCCCGACGGTCATGCCGGCCCGCCTCCCGGGTAACGGGCGCTCCACGGAGGAGAACGAGCACTCGACCCCGACAGCCAGCTGTCTGTGCGCATGGCCGGGTATACTCTCGCCAGAGGGTAACGCTTTTTTGATTTCAGCGCCGGCCGTGTGAAGAAATAGCAGACTCGGACGCGGTCATTTGGCTGGGTCGGATTCATCTACGGGATTGATACCCCATCTTCGAGATCGGTAGCCGCTATGTGGGATCGGTAGCACATGTGCGGGATCGCCAGCAAGAACCGTCACCAGACGAGACCAGACTACAATAGACCGGAAGGTGAGACCGGATCTGCTCCGCTTAGACCTCTGGGGCGGACTCGTTCACGAGCTCCTCGACGTACGGGCAGAGCGGGTCACTCGCCATCGGGTTGCCGGTGACGGCATAAGCCCGGGACCGCGAGCCGCCACAGACTTCCCGGAACTCGCAGTCGCCACACGACCCGGTAAGCTGCTCGGAGTCCCGGAGCATCTGGAAGAGGTCCGAGTCCCGGTAGATGTCGACCAGGGATTCCTCCATCACGTTGCCGCCCTTCGTCGGCATGAAGCCGGAAGGATAGACATCGCCCTCGTAGCTCACGAACACGAATCCCTTCCCCGCACGTGTCGAGCCCACGGTCACACTCTCGCCGGAGGCCTCGCGTTCGACTTTGTCGGCAACGACTCGATAGTGCGGGGCTTCCACGGTGATGGTGCGGAACGGCGAGCCTTTCTGGCGGTCGTAGAGCCACTCCATCACGTCGATCGTCTCCGATGGTTCGAGCTGAGCGAGTTCCTCGCCCCGCCCGATGGGTACCAGGAAGAAGACCTCCCACATGGCCGCGCCGAGGTCCTCGACGAGGTCGGCGATGGCGGGGAGGTCGTCCACGGTGTTGGCGGTAACGGTGGTGTTGATCTGGATGCCGAGACCCGCTTCTTTGGCCATCTTCGCCCGCTCCATGATGAGGTCGAAGGATCCCTCCTCGCCCCGGAACTCGTCGTGGGCCTCGGGGGTGGCCCCGTCGAGGGACAGCGCGATCCGCTTGACCCCCAATTCGGCGAAGGTGTCGAGGACCTCCTGGTCCAGGAGCTCCGTCGGCGCCGGGGTCACGGCGGTCGGGAGTCCCTGGTCGGTCGCGTGCTCGATGAGTTCGTAGAGGTCGGGCCGCTTGAGCGGGTCGCCCCCCGAGATAACGAATACCGGGGATGGATGGCCGAACGAGGCGATCTGGTCGATGAGTTGCTTGCCTTGCTCGGTGGTCAGTTCCTCGGGGTCCCGGTCGGGTTGCGCGTCGGCCCGACAGTGGTCACACTCGAGGTCACAGGCCTGTGAGACCTCCCATGTGGCGATGAGGGGGGTCTCGTCGTAGTTCCGGCCGTGTGGGCCGCCGCTCATCGCTTTGCCACCGCCCGGGTGTCCACCCGGTGTGCCACCTGGGTGCCCCGAGGCGTCACGTCTCGAGTGTCCGGACGCGTCACCGGGATGTTCACTCCCGGAATCGCCTGGATGCCCGGAACCGTCGTCGTCTGGGTGTCCGTGGGCCATCTTCGTAGTTTGTGAATTTCACGTGCGTGCTAAAAAGGCCAGTTGTTATTCCAAGGTACTGGGGGTGGCAACTCGATCGCCCGCATTCGTGTTGGTGTGCAGATGGGTTTGCTCTGTACTCTGTATCGCCGTGCCCGACCAACAGCCCTTCGAGAGTACAGAACCGGTCGGGGCGCCATCGGGAAGAGAGGTTGGCATTGCAGTTTTCCGCCGCTCAGCAGCCAGATATCTCGGAATCCATCACCTCGACATGGTCCTTTCCCGGCTCGGAAACTGTAGCGTTATCAACAAGCCCTCCGGAATGACTCCATGGCGGAACCAGATACCCTCACCGTCCTCTGGACACGGGGCGACAAGGAGTTCGCGGAGGAGATGGCGTTCATGTATACGCTCAACGCCGCGAAACGGGACTGGTGGGAGGAAGTCCGGTTGATCGTATGGGGGCCGTCGGCGCCGCTGCTCGCAAGAGACGACGACCTGCGGGGGTTGCTCAAAGCGATGCAATCTGCTGGTGTGGAGACCGAGGCATGCCGTGCCTGCGCGGAAAGCTACGGCGTCGCCGAGGACCTCGAGGACCTCGGCATCGAGGTCAGGTACATGGGGGAGCCCCTGACAGGGTACCTGAAAGACGGGTCGACGAAGGTCGTCGAGTACTGAACGGGGCGGGACCGGAGTCCCAGACACTCTCCCGGGGACCGACGGCTCGCTGGTACCGAGCCCATCCCGGTGATAGGGGTCTCCCGCGGCCTCCAGCCCGGGTAGGGGCCCGTTTGGCCCCGTGACCGCTCGAACCGTCGCGTTCATGATGCTGGGGACCGGAAGCCCCATTAATCGATGGGAGCGAATATATGGGACCGACCGAATCCCGGCCCGAGACGCGTTGTGGGGCGTGTTCACACGGCAAAAGGGCGAATATGAAGGGTTCGAATTTATATCCGATAGACCGACTAAATATTACTAAGCAAAGGGTGTAGACTATGGAGGATATTCACGGACTCGTCATCTCGCACAAACGGGCCCCGGTCGAACGCATCCAGGAGTTGACGAAACGACCGGCGGCCGATCTCCTCTCCAAACTCGACGACGCGGGGGCGACGGAAGCGTTCGTGCTCCACACCTGTAACCGTGCGGAATACTACGTCACCGGCGATCCCCGGGCGCTCGACGTTGTCCTCGAGGACGCGGACATCTCCGGGGACGCGGTCAGCCGCATCGAGGGTCCGAAAGCCGCCCGACACCTCATGCGGGTGTCGGCGGGCCTGGAAAGCATGGTAACGGGCGAGGACGAGATCCTCGGGCAGGTCTCGGACGCTCAGTGTGCCTCTCAGGACTATCTCAAGAACGGGCTCGGGACGGTCGTGGAGAAGGCAGTCCGCGTGGGAAAGCGGGTTCGTTCTGAGACCCGGATCAACGAGGGCAGCCCGTCGATGGGGACCGCCGCGGCTGACCTCGCCAGTCGCAAGATGGGCGACCTTTCCGACAGGCGGGCGGTCGTGATCGGCGCGGGCGAGATGGGGAAACTGGCCGCACAACCCCTCGCGGACCGGGGGATGGACCTCCTGATCACGAATCGTACCTACGAGTCGGCGAAGGCACTCGCCGATCGCGTCGGCGCATCGGCGATCTGCTTCGATGCCCTCCAGTCGAAGATCCAACACGTCGACCTGGTTGTATCCGCCACCGACGCCCCCCACCCCATCCTCGACGAATCCGCCTTCAATGATGTGGAGGTGACGGTGCTCGACCTGGCGAACCCGCGGGACGTCACCGCCGGCGTCGACGAGTTGGACGGGGTCACCGTCTACGATATCGACGACATCGGGGAGATCGTTGACAGCGCCGTCACCACCCGACGCGAGGCGGCCAAAGAGGCCGAAGGAATCGTCGCCAAGGAGCTGGGTCGACTCAAACAGGAACTCAAGGAGCGCCGGGCCGAGGCGATGCTCTCGAACATCTACGCGCAGGCCGAGCGCCTTCGCGAAGCCGAGGTGAACCGGGCGGCCCAGCGCATGAAGTCCAACGGCGGCCTGACAGAGCACGAACAGGAGATCCTCGAGGACATGAGCTCCGCGCTCGTGAACAAGCTGCTTTCGACGCCGACACAGTCCATCAAGGAGGCCGCGGTCTCGGAGGATTACGAGACCCTCCAGGCGGTGGCCGAGGTCTTCGAGCTGCGGCGAGGCGAGGAGCGTCCCTGAGTCCCATTTCCGTGGCAGTTTATTCTCCATCCACAGAGTGAGGACCGGGGACGCCTTTCTCCCGGTCCTTGGGTTAGCCTATTCCCCCTCACCGGAAACTGGCTGGCAGCAGTTGTCCGCAGAACACCGTCAACACTCCCCACGGGGTACACCCGATTCTCACTGAGTGAAAGCGGTAACAAGGCCAAATAGTCCCGAGAGCCAATGCTGAGCTAATGCGGCGGAAAACTACGCTCGTCCTCGGGATACTGGTGATCGTCTTTCTCGGGGGCGTGATGATGACGTCTATCGGCTCGACGACGGAGAAGGTCACGCCCCAGGACGTCGCCACCAGTGACTACGATGGCGAGGTTGTCAAGGTCGAGGGGGTCATCAACTCGGAGGTGATGATGGGCGAGACGATTCGGTTCGAGCTGGCCGGGAACCGGTCGATGGCCAACGAATCCGTCGAGAAGCAGAACCTCGACCTCGATTCGGCCGCCCACGTCACGGTCGTCTACGAACCCGACGGCTCGACGGCCGCGACGATGGAGAAAGGCCGGCGGGCCATCGTCACGGGTGAAGTCCGCGACGGCGTGGTCTATGCTCGGCAGGTAACCGTCGACGCCCACGGCTCGGAGTCCCAGCCCGAGTAACTCCGATCGCTCTTTTGTTTTTCCCGGTCGGAGGGCGCTGCCCACAGAATATCTCCGTAATGCGGTGACGGACCAAAGCCTATTCCAGCTCGAACCCTGACTGCCACGGCTTGCTGTGGTCACCACTCGCACCTTCGGAGACGCTCACTCAGTTCGCGTCTCCCGATCCCCCTCGGCTCGTTCCGAGAACCCCGCCGCTCGTCTCGCGTCGTTCGGGCGCCATGCAGTCGGCCCCTGTCAAAGTCCAACCTTGATTGGATCCTCTCTTCGATATAGCAGCCCCGGGCCGACCTGTCTGAGACGGACCTTGGGGCGATATGTGGGGATGCTACTGCCACTATCGAGCAATGGATTTCTCGGGGATTATTATTGAACCAAAGGAATCCGACGAACCGCTGGCAGTACAAACTGGCTGGAGATACCTAACGCTCGGTACGCGGAACAAGTCCGGAGCCGAAGCCCCGACTAGCGTTTGAACTCCGCCAGGCGGTCTTCGAGCCGTTCGAGACGGCGCTGGATGTAGACGAGGTAGCCGATGAGCAGTACGAACACGAGCGAATAGCCGGCGAGTAGTTTCACGTACATGGGTTTAGGTTCGACCGGTCTCCCGCAAGACGGCGTCGCGTAGTTCCAGGACCCGGACTCTGAGCGACGTGATGACTCCATAGAGCACCATGATCGCCACGATGGAGAGGACCAGGGTCATCGGGTCGATAACGCTACCTTCCGAACCCGAGCCGCCGATGGTGGGCTTATGGAGTTCGGGGCGCCACAGTCTGGTCGAGAAGTACGACAACGGGATCGTGACGAAGCCGATTACGCCGTAGGTGGCAGCGTATCGACCCTCGGAGTCCCGCGTCGAGTTGAAGACGACCAAGTAGCCCGCGTACACGAACCAGGTCACGAACATCGTCACCATCCGCACGTCGCCCCACGACCAGTACACGCCCCAGATCACGCTGCCCCACAGGCTACCCATCACGATGGCCGAGGTGAGCATCAGGAACCCGATCTCGCCCGACGCCGCGCCGAGCAGGTTCCAGAACCGCTGCCGGGTGCGGAGGAACTGCACGCTCGAAAGGAAGGTCACGAACAGCGCGATGGCCGCGGTCCAGGCCAGCCCGATGTGCCAGTAGGCCACGAGGTTCGCCGGGGTCTCGATCCCATACATCCGTGGCGACGTGAACCCGAAGATCAGCACGATCGAGGCGAGGCCGAGCACCGCCAACACCGCCGGCACCGCGTATCCCGCGCTCAGCCGTCTCGTCACGTCCATGGAGGAGTTAATCCGAGCACCGGGCAAATGAGTTTCGCACGTTCTCCCGCGCGACGAAAGGGTGTGTACGGTTACCACACGGTTCCGGCGCAACCCGTCGCCCTCGTGCAGTTTTCACGGTTTGAAACCCCTCTTAAACTTTTTGTTTTAACCCCGTGCCTGACTTAAAGAATGGCATTATTTGAAACAGCCTTGAAGGGGGTTTGGAGAGTTACTATTACTCACGTTATGTCCAGAAGAATCGTCCTGCTGTTGGCCATCACGGTGGCGGTCCTGGGGATCGTCGCCTTACCGTCGGCTGCCGGTCTCAACGCCGACGACGCGGTGATGGCAACTGATGGGGCAGACCAAGTAGCACAGTCAAGCGTCGACTGTGCGAGTTGTCACGACGAAGGTACCGCACTGGCTGAAGGGCCAGAGAACATCGATACGTGTACGACGTGTCACCAGTTGGACGAGTTCAAGAACTCGGTCCACGTGGCGGGTGAACACGCCGACACGAACTGTACGACCTGTCACGCACCGCCCGAAGATGGGTGGTTCATGCACTTCCGTGACGGGCCACACGGGGACCAGAACCCCGAGGTTAGCTACGCGCCCAAAGACACCTGTTCGCAGGCAGGGTGTCACGGATACGGGAACGAATCGCTCGTCCCCGAGGGCAAGGAGAGCGGCGTGACCCACGTGAATCCGTACCACCCCGAATACGGTGAGTGGAACGAGACCGAGGACGCCGACTGGACAGGCGACATGGCGTCCCACTCGAAGGTCACCCCCTCCTACGCCCAGACCGAGGATTGTGCGCCGTGTCACGGCACCCACGAAGGCATCTTCGCTAATATCGACAACGAGGGCGCCTACGAGTTCGCCTACGACGCACAGCCCTCGCCCGAAAACGTCTCCGAATGGCGGATCACGTGTGTCGCGTGTCACGAGCCGCACACGATAATGCCGGAGGAGGAAGCAGGCACCATACGCGGCGACTTCGATCGCTCGACCGACCTGTGTAAGCAGTGTCACAACACACACGAGGGCCACGGCGAATTCACCACGGAGGTCCAGCAGAGCGGTTCCGAGCTCCACCACTCGATGTGGGAGCTCTTCCGCACCTCGAAGTACGTGGACAACTCGAGTTCCCACGTGCAGCTCGAGTGTGCCTCCTGTCATATGGCGATGCTCGACCGGCCGGGCCACGGGCCTGACGCTGCGGCCCGGAAGATGGGCCACGACTTCGAGGTCCGGACCGACCGCCTCGAGAACCCGAACCTGTGGGAAGAGGAATTCCGGCAGTGTGGTGACTGTCACCAGGACCTCAATGCGACGATCGAGGAGCAGGAGCAGATGACCCAATATCTGGCCCAGCAGGCCATCGAGATGCGGGTCTCCTCCAACGAGACGCTCCACGAGCTGGGCTACGCTGACGACGAGGAGCTCATGAACTCCTGGGAGGAGGGCCGCTTCTGGCTCAACCTCATTCAGGCTGGTGGCAGCAGCATCCACAACCCCGAGATGGCGAACGAGCGGCTGACCGACGCCATCCAGCGCTTCGACGAGGTCAAGTCACTGGCCTACCAGCAGGAGATCGACCAGCTGGAGCAGGAACTCGAAGACGCCTCTTCGGAGCCACAGACAGCAACCCCGACAGAGACGCCGACAGAGACGCCGACCGAGACCGAGACCGAGACCGAGACGCCCGGCCTGGGCATCGGTGTGGCGCTGATCGCGCTCCTCGGAGCGGCGCTCCTCGCGGCGCGTCGCTGGACATAACGGGTACGACAACCCCTTTTTCATTCTTTTTCGCCATTAGCCACGCGGCTATCCAGTGAGGTCCTATCGGACGAATCGCTGTCACCGACGCAGTCGCTCCGATCCTCGGGAGTCGTATCGGCAGTCACCGGCCTCGACGGTAGCACCGCATGGAGGTGTGGTTCAGGGGACCCGCCAGGTGGGCAGTTGTCGACTGCTCTGGGGCGCTCGGTCCGTGTTGCCGTCGGTGACCCCGGGACTCGGCTACCGAGGGTCGGTGATCGAGTGGTGCGGCGACTGTGTGCCGGCTCACTCGACAGTTGGGAGGACCATTGGACCGCGGGGTCCAGCCAGATGTAGATTGATTCTCCGCCCTCGAGACATTCCAGTCCTCCGGAACGCAATCCCCCGAGTGGGTCAAGAACGATGTCATCCGGATAAATAGGGGCTGCAGAACCAGCGCTCTCGATTGGTCCGCGGACTCACGTACGCGCGAACATGTCCTTCATCAGCTTCGACTCGGCGGAGCTCAGTCGACTCGACAGGGCAGACTTCGAGATGCCGATCTCGTCGGCGAGTTCCTGCAGGCTCGTCACGTTTGGCTCCTCGTAGTACCCTTCGGCGATGGCGAGGTCGACGGCCTCACGCTCCTTCTGGGTGAGCACCGAGACGTCACACATCAGGGGGGGTTTCCGGCCGGTCTCCTCGTAATCCTCGAGGGAGATGAGTCGCTTGACCGACACCTCGAAGTTCTTCGCGCGCATCTCCGCGACGAGGTCCGAGAGCAACTCCCGCTCCGGGGGGAAGGTCATGATCGTCAGAGACCCCTCATCGGCATGCGTGATGTGTGGCACACAGTCGTACCGGCCGAAGATCGAGCCCACGCACTCGTTCTCGATCGCCTTCTCGACGTGGAGGACTTCGAGGTTCTCGTTCTCGACGACCACGTCGGCCCGACAGAGGTCATCGACCTGCCGTACGTAGATGTCCCTGGCAGGCCCATCGATACGGGCAAGGGGACACCCACTGACCATCTCCACCTCGAGGACCGCACAGAGCGGTCGCTGGGAGACCCGCTGGCCGACCTCCTCCGGAACGTCCGTCGATCCACAGATATGTGTCACGTCACCCACCTCCGGGCCCGTCCGGGCGCACCGACGACGCTGCCGATCTCCGTCCGGAGAGAAACCCGTGAGCGGTATCCCCGCTTCCGGCGAACCGAACCGCTCCCGCCCCTCCGGAGACAGGCCTCCATTACCTGGAATTTTGGAGGTTCGCATAAAGGGTCTATCGCCCTTTCCTATGGTTTGAATGTCGGCGGGTCTATCCGCCCTATCTCTGGAATTTCGGCGGTTCGGGGGTGATTATAAGGTTCTGGTAATCAGGGGATAGTGTTAATTCCAACGGGCAAAAGTGAAAAGATATGGGTCATGGACTCTTCTGGGATCCGGCCGTCCACTGGGGCTTTCAGATCGCGGTCTATCTCTTCCTCGGTGGACTTGCCGGCGGGTCCTACGTCACCGGTTACGTCGCCGACGTGTTGAGCACTCGGACGTCACTTGAGGAGGAGTACGTCGCCCGACGCGAGACCGCCCGATGGGGCATGTACGTCGCCGTCGCGTCTATCGGGGTCGGGGGTATCGCGCTTATCACCCACCTCGGGAAACCGCTGCGCGCGCTTTATTTCCCCATCACGTTCACGAACTACGGATCTTGGATGGTCATCGGCACCTGGGCCATCATCATCTTCACGCTCTGGACCGTGGGCCAGGCGTTCTGGTACACCTTCGGTGGCGCCATCGAAGGTGAAGCCGGGCGGAGCCTCGTCTTCCGTCGCCTGATCTCGAAGTACGCCCGGACTGACCCGGGCGGGCCGGGCCGTTCGCTGGCGGTCCGGGTCCTCGACTGGGTCGCGGACCTCACGCGACCGCCTCGGTCCCACTGGCTCGTCTTCGGCGCCCTCGGCGCAGGGCTCGCCCTCGTGTTGATCGCGTACACCGCCCTGCTCATCTCGGCGGTTGAAACGGTGGCGCTCTGGAACCGGACCTATCTGCCCTTCATCTTCCTGATGTCGGGCATCTCGACGGGTATCGCCGCAGCGACGGGACTCACGCTCGTCTTCGAAGGGCTCTCCGAGACGGTCCACCAGTACAGCCTCGTCGACGACGCGGTCATCGTGGTCGAGTTGCTCATCATCGGTGCACTGCTGTCGACGCTCGACGCCCAGGGCCTCTCCGGGGAGATCACCCTCTATCTCATGAACGGTCCACAGCTGTTGCTGTTCTGGGGGGCCATCATCGTCGGGGGGCTCCTCCTCCCGGTCGTGGTCTCACTGATCATGACTACCGTCTGCTATCCGGAGGGTCACGAGGCGCTGCCCGAGCGCGTGCAGGGACTTATCCACAAGGGCTTCGTCGCAAAGTACGCACTCGTGCTCATGGGCGGGTTCTTCCTTCGGTTCGTGTTGTTGCTGGTGGCGGTGCAGCAACCCTACGTGCCCGTCGGCGTCCCGGGAATCTGATCTCGGCAGGGAGAGTGCGAATCACTGCGTTTTCGACTGCATGCGTTACGGATGGCAAGCGCGAGTTTTTCTCACACCCTCCGAGTCGGGTGAAAACCGGCAGCATCGCCGAGACCGCCGACATAGGGAATTGCGTAATTTGCACAAAGCGGTACTGTCCCTGTCTTTTTATGCGCTAACTCGGCCAATATTCCGGTGGTGACCGAGCCTTGCGTGACGACCATGTACCCCCGTTTCTCTCCACGGAAGCGTGGGACCGCCGAGCCGAACGCATTCTCGCCGATAGCGAGTACGATACGGAGCTGGGAAAGCAGATGGCCCGCGATGCCCTCCGGGTCACCAGTGGCGAGATGAGCGACGCCGAATTCCACGAGAAGTACCACGAGGACGTCCTCGCGGAGTTCGGCGTGGATGAACGTCCGACCGACCCAGAGGCCGACGATGAGTGACGGCGCGACGCTCTCCCGACGCGACCTCCTCAAAGCCGGGGGAGCCGTCGCCGTCGGCCTTGGCGTAAGCACCAGCGGGTGTCTCACCGCGATCGAGGAGGAGATGGACGTGCCCCGCGGGAGCGTCGCGACCCAGTGCTGGATCGGGAAGCAGGACTGCTCGCTCGTCGCGGGCAAGGCGGGCGGGCGCCTCATCAAGCTCAATGCCCACGATGACGACCCGCGGACCGAGGGCAGCATCTGTGCGAAGGGCCAGGCCCAGATCAGCCAGGTCTACGAACCGACCCGCGTCAAGCGCCCGATGAAGCGCACGAACGAGAAGGGCGATCACGGGACCTGGACCGAGATCAGTTGGCAGCAGGCTCTCCAGGAGATCGGGGGGGACCTCCGGGAGAAGCTCGAAGACGATCCCCGCCGGGTGATCTTCCAGACCGGCCGGGAGAAAGCCCCGGTGTGGCACGCCGACGGGTTCGTCGAGGCGATGAACCAGTTCGCCGGCGGCGAGACCGGTGTCAGGTACTACACGAACGAAGGAGTGAGCTCGGGGGCGATGGAGCGCATGAACGAGCTCACCTTCGCCACCGAGGGCGGAACCGAGTCGGACTTCGAGAACTGCGAGTATCTTCTCGCCTGGGGGACCGGCCTGTCGGTATCTGGTGGGGCACACATGTGCCAGATCACCTGGCCCCGACAGATCGTCGAGGCCAAAGAACAGAATAACATGAAGGTCGTCGTCCTCGATCCGCAGCGACGCCCGGGTGGGGGCGACATCGTCGACGAATGGCTCCCGATCAAGCCCGGGACGGATCTGGCCTTCTTCAACGCCCTGAACCACGTCCTGGTCCGGGAGGGCTACGTCGACGAGCGATACCTCCGGTTGGCGACAAATGCTCCTTGTCTGGTTGACCCGGAGACCGGACACCTGCTCCGGGCCGAGGACGCCGATGACCCGGCCGAGGCCTGGGACTGGGCGAACGGCGAGTTGGTCTTCGACGAGGACGCCGAGGCGGTCCGGCCCCACGAGCAAGCAAAGCGGCCCGCGCTCACTGGGACGTTCGAATACGGGGGCCGCGAGGTCAAGCCCGCCTTCCAGCACTACGTGGAACACATCGAGCAGTATACCCCGGAGTGGGCATCGGAGCTCACGGGCCTCGAGGCCGATACCATCGAGCGGATCGCGATGGAGTGGGGCGACCACGCGGGCATCGGGGACGAGACCCGGATCGAAGGCTGGCCCATCCCCGAGCGACCGGTCGCCACCCACGGCTTCCACGTGGGACAGAACACGGAAATGGGTCTCCCGACGACGCAGGCCCAACAGCACACGAGCATGCTGGTGGGGGCTATCGACGTCGTCGGGTCGACCCGGCCGCGTCGGGGTGACCTGGACGGCCCGAGCGACGCGCGGGCGGAATGGCGCCAGTTCGCTTTCCACCCGGAGTCCATCGCGGACCAGCCGGACGGGCCGGCACTCGAAGGGACCGCATATCACCCGATCTCCTCGGACGGGTACTCCGTCGTGCCACGGGTCCTGGGGAACGCCGGCGACTACGACCTCCCCTATGACCCCTCGGAGATGGCGATGGTCGTCCAGATGGCGAATCCGGTGATGAGCGCGCCCCAGACCGACCAGGTAATCGAGGGGCTCTCGACGCTGGGGACGGTAGTGGTGGTCGATCCGTTCCTGAGCGAGACCGCGGACGTCGCCGCAGATTACGTCCTCCCTGCCGCAACCCTCGACAAACTCGAGGGGCCCGGCCCGTTCGCGAACTGGAACGGCGAGGCCTCGATCACCTCGCTGCGGAACCCGGTCATCGACCCGTTGTGGGAGAGCAAGCCGGACCCGGAGATCTACATCATGCTCGCCCGGGCGTTGGGCATCGAAGCGGAGTATGCAGCGGCCGTCAGCGACGGGCTGGGCCTGGAGCGCTTCGCCCGTCTCTCGGCCGACGATATCCGAGGTATGGAGCCAGACACACTTCTCCGGACGGCCCTCGATCGGTGGGCGGAGGAGTCCCAGGGCGAATCCCTCGAGTGGTTCACCGAGGAAGGGAACGTCAAGGTCGAGGAGTGGGCACCTGACGATCCACGACGGTACGGCTGGCTCTGGGAGACTCCGAGGCGATACTCGCCGTTCGGGGTCAAACATGCCTTCTACTCGGAGACGTTACACCGGCTGGGCACCGCCGTCCGCGAGCGCGGCGTGACGGAGTCGACGTTCCCCTTCGTGGCCGACTACAACCCGTTCCCGACCTGGCGCGAACCGACGATGACCGGCTCGCCGGAGGAGTACGATCTCACGCTCGTGACCTACAAGCAAGCAGAACACCAGCACTCTCGGACGGCGAACAACCGGTTGTTGAACGAGATTATGCCGGGCGCCCCAGTGAAGCTCAACCCGGAGACGGCACGGGACAAAGGGATCAAATCGGGCGACTGGGTCACCGTCGAGACGCACAATGCGGTGACCGACGAGACCTACTCGGTGACCGGCACGGCGTCGATCGTTCGCGGTCTGCGGCCCGACACGGTTGCTGTGGCCCATCACCACGGCAACTGGAACGAGGTGGCCGAGGTGCTCGACGAGGGACCCAACGTGAACGCCCTCATCCCGAGTGGGCCCGGCTACCTGGGCATCGACGGGGGGCAGTCCTTCCACGTGCAGGCGACGGTCCGGAAAGCCGGGGGAGGTGAGCACTGATGACCCGATTCGGCATGGTCATCGACCTCGAACGGTGTACCGGGTGTCGGGCCTGTATGGAGGCGGACAAGGTCGAGAACAACACGCCCCGCGGCGTGTTCTGGATGCACGTCTTCCGGTACGAAGAGGGCAGCTATCCCGATGTCGACCAGAAGTTCCTGCCCCTCCCGTGTCAGCACTGCCAGGACGCCCCTTGTACCAAGGTGTGTCCCACCCAGGCTCGCTTCAAGCGCGAGGAGGACGGCATCGTCCTCACGGATTACAGCAAGTGCATCGGGTGTAATTACTGCTGGGTGGCCTGCCCATACGGGGTCAACTACCTCCAGGAACACGGGGAACACGGACAGTATCTCCAGAGCGACGACGTCCCGGAGGAACACCAGGCGGACCCGCCGTGGCACAACCCCGAATTCAACGAGGGGTACCGGCCGGACGAGACGCCGGTGGCCGGTGGACTCCAGCCCAACGGGGTGATGGGCAAGTGTACCTTCTGCGTCCACCGGCGCGGCGGGGGCGAGCGGACCGCCTGCGAGGAGACCTGTCCGGTCGACGCCATCGTCTTCGGGGACTTCGATGACCCCGACAGCCGGGTCAATCAGTACTTAGAGGAGAAGGCCGACCGACCCAAGTTCCGGCTCCTCGAGGAACTCGGCACGAATCCGAACGTGATCTACATCGGCGAGCCGCCGTCGACCCCCGAGGAACTCGAGGACCTGGAATTCGGTGAGGACGCCTATCCGATCGAAGACAAAGACGAGTTCAAAGGTCCCGAAGAGGCGATGGAGGCCGAAGGAGAGGTCGACCATTCGTTGGGGGCACAATGAGCACGAGTGAGGCCACATCGTCGGGTTCGGAACCTCCGGTGGACCCGGCTGGACGGGTGTTCCATCTGCTCGGTCGGCTGTACCTCGAGCCGCCCGAGGAGGAACTGCTCTCGACGGTAGCGATGTGGGCAACTCGGTGGCTCGACACCGACCCGGACGAGCCCATCGCGGCCGCCCTCGAACCATTGGAAGCCGCGGGGTCGGGGGATGCCCAGCGTCTCAACGAGGAGTTCACGCGGCTCTTCCGGGGCGCGGTTCCCGGCTCGCCGGACCCGCCGTACGAGTCCCTCTATCGCGATGGCGCTCTCGAGGGACCCAGTGGCGCGGCGGTTAGATCCGCATACCGCTCGGCCGGCGTTGACGTGGCGCCGGACAGTGGCGAACTGGCGGATCATCTCGGCATCGAACTGCACTTCGTGGGGGCACTCCGCGAACGCGGGGATCGGGAGACGGCCGCGGACTTCCTCGCGGCCCACCCCACGAGGTGGTACGACGATTTCGCCTCCAGGGTGCGGGAGCACGACCCCGACCCGTTCTACGAGGCGGTCCTGGATCTCACCGGCATCGCGTTGCAAACGGAGGTCAACAGGTGATCGAGATGCAGGTGAGCGCGCCGCCGAGGTCCCTCGAATCGCTTCGAAAAGCGCAGTGCCGTCCCGTCGCATCGTCGTTCGGTCTGGCCCCGAACGAACCAACCATCGACCAACGGATTACCGACCAATGAACCGCGATATCCTCTCTCCCCGACTGATCGGCGTCGTGGTCGTCGCGCTGCTGGGCGTCACGATCATCGCGTCGATATCGGCTCCGGCCGTACAGGCATCGAACGACGCGTCGCCGGCGTTCCAGCAGGACGGGGTCGCCGACTGTTCGCGCTGTCACGCAGATGTAAAAGGGAGCGGGCTGAATCCACGGATGTGTGGCGAATGCCACACCGATACCTTCGAGGCGTGGCAGCAATCCGGCCACGCGGACTCCCTGGGTGAGGGTGCGGACAACACCCGGATCAAGGCGAACGAACGCTGCGAATCCTGTCACGTCGAGAACGCTATCAAGCGCCGGGACGACATCGACTTCCAGACGAAGGCAATCGAGCGTGGCACACCGAGAGAACCAATCACCTGTGAAGCGTGTCACGCACCGCCAGAGAACGGCTGGTTCGCCCACTTCGGGAAGGGTGGAGATATGCTCGAACCCAGCGGGACCGGGCCTCACGGTAGTGGGGACGCCACCGCGGCAGCCCCCGGTGAGGTGTGTACGGCGTGTCACTCCAACCGCGTCGTACTCCAACTGGCGAACGAATCCGCGGTCAGCCCCCACTCGACCGACCTCGTGAGTGACGTCGACGGTGGCGACGGCAACGACGCCGAACCCACGCCGACGCCCACCACGACGACCGAGACCACCTCGACCCAGGTGCCAGGATTCGGTATCGTCGCGGTACTGGCAGCCCTGTTTGGGGCCGCGCTGTTCGCCCGTCCTCGGTAATCCAACGGTTCCGGGCCGGACTGCGCATTTTCGTGGTGTCATCCGCGGCCGAAACGGCGGTGAGGAGCCGCCAAACGCCCGCAAACGTTCTCATGGTGTGAAAATCCGCCAGCCTTCTTATTGCCGCAGGCTGCAAAAATATTGGTAGTGACCCCGGCTCGCCCCTTCGTATCGTGGGAACCGTGCCCGCGGTCGAGGACCGGATCGGGGACGGCACCAATCCTATCATGAACACCAAACGGGTATTCGTCGCGGCGTTCGCGGGAATCGTCGTGGTCGTGGGTGCGCTTTCGGCCAGCATGATGCTGGCGAACGCGGGCTATAACCCACACGACGGCGAGAAGTGGCGGACGGACGTCACGAACGCGGAGCAGATTGCAGCCACCGAGAACCAGCCGGTGATGGTCTACGTATGGATGGAAGGCTGTTCCGGCTGCGAAGAGTTCAATAGCAAGTTGCAGAGCAACGGGGACCTCCAGTCGGCCGTCGATAAGTTCGTGTTGGTCTCGGCCGAGATGGGCGAGTCGTCGAAACTGACACAGCGATACGAGGTGGACTCTACTCCAACGATCGTGGTGATATCGCCCGACGGCGAGATGGTAACGAAGTTCCATCCCACGCAGGTCGATACCCCAGCAAGGCTGAAACAGGCCTACGAGACGGCGAGGCAGTGATCAGACCATGATGCTCGGCAATCTCCTGATATACGCCGCAGTGGTAACGAGCGTGGCGAGTACGGGTGCGTTCGCGTGGGTCGCCCTGCAGACCCGATCTGATGAACCTGGACCTGACTCGGAGGGTGAAGACGATGGGACCGAGGCCGACAGTACCGAAGAGGTCGAGGCCTTGGCCGGGAACACGGCATCGATCGCTACATATGCCCGCTATCTCGTGTTCGCCTCGGCTGGGCTCTTCGTCGCGGCATTCGGGTTCCTCATCTATCAGTTCGTCAGCCTGGATTATCTCAACCAGTACGTCTGGAAGTACTCCGGGGACTACCTCTCGGTCTTCTACCGCATGACTGGCACATACGCCGGCGTGAACGGGTCACTTCTCCTCTGGGCGGCCCTCGTGGCTGTCTGCGTGGCCTGGCTCGTCCGGCGGGTTCCCGATGCCGAACACGCCTTGGTAGCTGCTATCGGGACCGGTGTGATGTCCGTGTTCGCGTTCATGTCCGTCAACCGCACCCCATTCGAGGTGCTGTCCTTCGACCCGGGCGGGCAGATATTTGGGCCCCGGGGGCTCATCCCGCTCCTGGTCAATCCGTACATGGGCATTCACCCGCCCATCACCTTCGCGGGGTACGCACTCACGGTGCCCGCGTTTGCGATCGCGACGGCACACCTTCTCCGACGTCTACAGGGGAAGGCGGGACTGTATAAGCGGTGGCTTCCACGGACGATGAGTTGGCTCCGGCTCTCGTGGTGGACGCTCACGGCCGCGGTGGCGCTGGGCGCCCTCTGGTCGTACAACACACTCGGCTGGGGAGGTCTCTGGGCCTGGGACCCGGTCGAGACGGCGGTGCTGGTCTCCTGGCTCATCGTGAGCATGACCGTCCACGCCGTGGCGAACTACCGGCGGCGGGGGCAGAACCGGTTGCTTGCACCCGGAATGACGGCCCTGGCGCTCCCCGGCGTGTTGTTCGCCCGCTTGATTACCCAGAGCGGTACCTCGCCGCTCCACAGCTTCGGGGTCGGATTCTCGAACCTCCTGGGGGGCCTACTGGTCGTCACCTTCCTCCTGGCGGTGGCCCCGCCCCTGTACCTCTGGCTCCGCGCGGGCGAGGAGGCAGACGCCGACCTCAACGACTCGCTGCTCTCCCTGGGGAACATGATGTTCCTCTCGGTGCTCGTGATCGGGGTCCTGACGTTCATCTCGGTGTGGGGCATCGGGCTCCCCGCATTCGGCGAGCTCCTGGGTGGTACCGAGCTTGACATCGGGGTCAACTTCTACAACCTCTGGAGTTACCCGGTCGCCGTGGCGATGTTGCTCCTGCTGGGGCTGTACAACGATTATGTCGCCAACGGCCGGGACTGTCTCCGCATGTTCTACCTGGTAGTTGCGGTCACCGTCATCGTGGCCGTGATCCCGCTCGAGGGCTGGAAGATCGCCCCGGACGCCTCGGGGCTGTTCTACAGCATCCTGGGCCAGGTCAACGCACTCGTGCTCTTCCCACCTGTCGCCTACGTGTTCCTCGGCGTCTCGGACCGTCTCATGACGGTGATCCCGAGACTCCAGACTAGAGACGAGAAGATCGCCCTCACCGGCCGCGGACTCGTCCACCTCGGGCTCGCGCTTATCATCCTGGCGGCGCCCTTCACGTACCTCTTTGCCGCCTCGGGGGCCGGGATGGTCCCCATCGGTGCCCAGGGGATGGGTGCCGTGACGCTTGGGGACTCGCCGTACGCGGCCTCGGTCGACAACTACAACAGTGAGATCCAGCCGGCGGTGGTGGAGTTCTCGGATGCCGAAAAGGAGACTATCATTGCGGAACTCGAACGACTCGCCCTCACCCCTGACCAGGTTGCCGGCCAGGAGCGTCGATCCGCGCTGGTCCGGGGTGAGATCACCGATTACCGGACGAACTCCCAATCGGTGTCCTTCCAGCTGAGCGGGGACGACGTCTGGGTCCCCGTAGGCCAGGTCACCAATCCCGACGACCTGCTTGGGTCACCCCTGTGGATCCAGGGCCAGGTCTCGACGTCCGAGTCCGGTGCGACGACGATCGACTACCGATTCATCGGGCTGGAACCGACCAATGCCATCGTTCCGCAGTCCCGGTTCCAGCGGCACACCGCCGACCTGACCATCTACAAGAACGGGAATCAACTCACCAGCGGGACGGCGGCGGTCAGGAACAACTTCATCTTCGGGTCTGTCAGCGAGGTCTACATCGACCACGGCCTGTTGAAGGATACCTACGTCTCGCCCCAGCAGGTCCAGACGGTCCAGGGCACCCAGGCTATCTACCTCACAGTGAAGGAGGTTCCGCTCATGAACCTCGTCCGGCTTGGTATCGCGTTGATGCTCCTGGGTGGCCTGCTGATCTGGCGGTACGACAACGGGACCGCCGAAGATTGGGACTGAGCCGACCGTCCATCGAGTCTCGAAGCGTACTTCTGCGTCGCCACGATCCCTACGTTCCCGTACGAAAGTCAGCAAGCAGGCACGTCGTCCGTCAACGGGAATCGCTCGGGCCTCTCACCGCATCAACTCGCCGAAGACCAGTAGTCCGGCGGTGAGCATGATCCCGTCGTAACTCACCAGGACCGTGATCCAGGTCGACTGGCCCGTCGCCATGAGTTCGACGCCTGCGAGGAGCGCCGGAACCACCAGGGGGACCAGCAACACCGGTAAGAGGAGCGCGGAGATGCTGGTGAAAGTCGCGATGATAGACACCACGACTGCGACGGCCGAAAAGCCCAGCGAGAACAGGAAGACGACGAGTACGTGTGTCGGAAGCTCCCCCACGGCGGGGGTGGCCTGGAGGAACACCGAGATGGCTCCCATCGTGATGACCCCGATGATGGTCACGAAGATGGTACTCGAGACCACCTTCCCGACGTAGATGCCCGACCGGGGGATGGGCACGAGCAACATGCCGTCGAGGGCGCTGTTCTGGGTCTCCATGGAGATGCTCTGCATCACGCCCAGCGTGCCCGCGAAGATGAACGCGACCCACAAGGCGCCGGTCCCCTCGGCCGCGCCCCCGAAGCTGAAGGCGAAGGCAACGACGATGAGCAACGAGAGGGCGATCGACAGCGGGAGGGCCTGCTTGGAGCGGAGTTCGAGGATGAAATCCTTGCGCGCGACGGCCCACACCACCCGCAGGTACTGGCCGACGCCCCCGTCGTACGAGCCGTATCCCTCCGCCGGGGCCTCCATGGTTCCAACCTCGTCGAGGGTCTCCTCGCTCATCTGACCACCTCACGATAGGTCCGGCGCAGCGCCGGCAGATCC
The DNA here is from genome assembly GCA_964594685.1 of uncultured Halobacteriales archaeon. Taxonomy (GTDB): domain Archaea; phylum Halobacteriota; class Halobacteria; order Halobacteriales; family Halobacteriaceae; genus Halodesulfurarchaeum. The sequence continues at coordinate 3,390 of CAZQNH010000019.1, read as the reverse complement.
TCGATCTCCTCGGCGGGGGCGTCGAGGACGACTTCGCCCTTGTCCAGGACGATCAACCGGTTGCAGACGTCGAGGGCCACCTCGAACTCGTGGGTGACGAGGATGACGGTCCGATCGGCGAGCAGGTCCTTGACCGTCTCCGTGGAGAACTGGTCGAGGCCGGAGAACGGCTCGTCCATGAGCAGAATCTGGGGCGGATCGAGTTCCGCCCGAGCCAGCGACAGCCGCTTTTTCATGCCGTGGGAGAACTCTCTTGGCAGGCCACTGGCCCGGTGGGCGAGATCGACGATTTCGAGGACCTCCTGGATCCGCGATTCGGGGGCGCCGCGAAGTTGTGCGTGGAACGCCAGGTTCTCCCGGGCCGTGAGGTTCTCGTAGAGCATGGTCTCGTGGGCGACGTATCCGACCTTCCGGCGCACCTCGTAGGCGTCGGGCTCGTAGCGCTCCCCGTCCACGGTCACCTCGCCCGTGGTCGGGGAATTGAGCCCGGCGAGGATGCGCAACATCGTTGTCTTGCCCGACCCGTTTGGCCCCAGCAGCCCCACCCGCTCGCCCGAGTCGACGTCGATGGAGACGTCCTCGAGCGCGGTAAAGGGCCCATACTGCTTCGAGAGCGACTCGGCGCGTAGCCCCATTTTCCTCACCTGGGGCGTGGCTGGTAATGAACCCTCCCTTTCCGGTTTCCGCCGGCGCCGGTCGATTTCGGCAAGTGGGAAAGTACGACGCGTTTTAGGGTCCCGCTGACGGAGTTGACCGTAGATGCAGCGCCGAGAGTACATCGTGGGTGCGGTGGGACTCGGCGCTCTCCTCGCGGGGGGTGCCTATGCGACCCTCGGTGACGTCGGTGGTGCGAACCGGATCGCCCCGGCAGAGGTGAAGCTTTTGAACGCTGACGGCTCCCCAGGGTCGACGCTCACGGTCCCGGTGCCCGACACCTACACCGTCCTCGACCTCTTCACCTACGGGTGTGGGGAGTGTCAGAAGCAGTTCCAGACCCTCCGCGCTGCGGAGGCTGTCGTCGGCGATGCAGCCCGATTTGTGTCGGTACACCCGTCGTTCATGGTCGACGACGTCGAACAGCCCACGCCGGTCCTCGAGTTCTGGTCGGAGCACGGTGGTGACTGGGCGATGGGCCTGGATCCCGGGGACCACTTCCACGATGGCTTCGGGAAACCGGCCTTTCCCTTCACGGCTGTCATCGACCCCGATGGGCGGGTTGTCTGGTCCGCGACGGGCGTGACCGATCCCGGCCCGATCGAGTCGGCGGTCGGCTCCAGGTGACCATGAGTCTCGTTGACCTCTCCATCGTCGCGGGGGCCTTCAGCGCTGGCGTGTTCAGCTTCTTTGCCCCATGTGCGTTCCCGTTGTTACCCGGGTACGTGGGCTATTACGTCGCCAGCGTGGATTCTGAGGTGTCCCTGGGGGGTGCCGTCGCCCGCGGGAGCGCGGCCGGACTCGGCTCGGGACTCGTGTTCGCGGCCCTCGCGCTGGTCGTGGTCACGCTCGGTCGCTCGATTTTGAGCCAGTTGCAGTACCTGGAACCGCTCGTGGGTCTCTCGCTCATCGTTCTGGGGCTTCTCCTGGCATTCGACCGGATGCCCACGTTTCATGTCCAGCTTCCGGGGAGACGCGCCTCGGTCCTGGGATTCGGCCTCTTCGGGGCGGGCTATGCTATCGCCGCTGCGGGCTGCTTCGCGCCCGTCTTCGTCGCGGTCATGCTCGAGGCGATGACACTCTCGACGGCGGGCAGCGTCATCACGATCGTCGCGTTTACGGTCGGGTTGGCCGGGCTCCTCCTCGCGGCAACCGTGGCCGTCGCCATCGGCCACGACGTCGGCGCCGGGACCATCCCCCAGTACACCGATCGTATCAAGCCCATCGCCGGGCTCGTGATCGTGGGGGCTGGCGTCTACCAGCTCCACGAGACGGCACTCCTCCTCGGGTGGCTCTGAGCAGGCGGGGGCCCCGGGCTCGATGCCCCCTGGCCCCTGGACGATCGAGTCGAGGGCTGGGGTAATCCGTTCGTCTGACGGTGGTCGTCGGAGACCCAAAGGAACTTCATTCTCCCGGTCCTACGACCCATAACGGATGTCCCGGAGTCCATCCCTTCCGGATCGACCCACGCTCGATCTGGACCCCGAGTCGCCGCCGCGGAAGCGATTGGAAGCCCTGAAGTCCCACTACTCGGACATCCTGGAGGTAAACCGGGAGCTCGAGCGACAGCTCAGTCGGATCCAGGACCGTCGGGCGGACCTCCGGGAGAAGGTAGATTCGCTGCAGCGGGAGAACGAGACCCTCAAGACGGCCTCGCTGTACATCGCCACGGTCGAAGACCTTTCGGACGGCGAGGAAGCTGTCGTGAAACAACACGGGAACAACCAGGAAGTCCTGACAGACATCTCTGCGGACCTCGCCGACCGCCTCGACGTGGGCGACCGGGTGGCGATAAACGACTCCTTCGCCATCCAGGAGACCCTCGACGACGAGACCGACGCCCGGGCCCGCGCCATGGAGATCACCGATTCACCCGGCGTGACCTACGAGGACATCGGCGGTCTCGAGGGGGAGATCCGCGAGGTCCAGGAGGCAGTCGAAGATCCGCTTACCCACCCCGAGCGCTTCGAGGAGGTCGGCGTCGAACCGCCGAGTGGCGTCCTGCTCCACGGACCACCGGGGACGGGGAAGACGATGCTCGCGAAGGCGGTCGCCCGGCACACCGACGCGACCTTCATCAAGATGGCCGGCTCCGAACTCGTCCGGAAGTTCATCGGCGAAGGGTCCCGGATGGTCCGGGACCTCTTCGATATGGCGGCCCGTCGTGAGCCCTCGATCATCTTCATCGACGAGATCGATGCGATCGCCTCCAAGCGCACGGATTCAAAGACCTCGGGAGACGCGGAGGTCCAGCGGACCATGATGCAGTTACTCTCGGAGATGGACGGCTTCGAGGACCGCGGCGAGGTACGGCTGATGGCCGCGACCAACCGCTTCGACATGCTCGACCGGGCCATCCTCCGGCCGGGCCGCTTCGACCGCCTCATCGAGGTTCCGGACCCGGACAAGACCGCCCGCGAGGAGATCCTTCGGATCCACACCGAATCGATGAACCTGGCCGAGGACGTCGACTTCGAGGCCCTCGCCAGGCGGACCGAGGGCTTCAACGGCGCCCAACTCGAGAGCCTGTCCACTGAAGCGGGCATGTTCGCGATCCGGGACTCCAGGGAGGCGGTCACGATACAGGACTTCCGCGACGCCCACGAGAAACTGGAGAACGAGACCTCCCAGGGCACTCCGCCGTACACCACCTACATTCAATAAATGCGCGCGGGCGATCCCCATCTGTTCGGCTGAGCCATCTGTTCGGCTGAGCCATCTGTTCGGCTGAGCCAT
>CAZQNH010000018.1:0-35304 GCA_964594685.1 uncultured Halobacteriales archaeon | reverse complement strand
GGCACCCGTGTCGAATCGCCCGGTTCGAGAGTCTGTGAAAACTGTGATGGCCCGCTGCAAAATCTGAGTGTCCCGCGGGCAATGTAACCCCGGACGTACCGCCCACGGTTGAACCCTGGGGCCCAGTTTTTCGCCCACTCGCGGATCGCTGACCTCGACTGACAAGTATACCGGATCAGGAAACGACTTCCACAGAGATATCGCGGATGCGGCCGCCACCCAGCAGTGCATCGGCATATTCGCCGGCGGCCCACGCCAGGCCGTTGGCAAGGTTGATGAAACCGACGTAGAGGAGGACGCCGAAGCCGGACATCACCAGGGCTTCGGGGATCGTATCCACCCGCAACTCCGTGATCCGGAACGCGGTCTCCACCCCGACGAGCAGGTCGTCCCAGGGGACATAGATCTCGGAGGTGATCTCGATCGGCGAGGGGGGAAAGACGCCGACATTCACCCCCGGCTTATCGTAGTAAAGCGGGACGGCGATGAAGACAGCCGAGGTGACGATCCCGCTCACGAGGAGCGTGAACGAAGCGATACCCACCGCCAGCTTGGTCGCATGGTGGATGATCGCCTTCAGTGTCGTGTGGTCGAGGACGAGTCGCTTCACCCGGTCCCGCACACTCTCTGCTTCGAGGAACGGGATGGGTGGCCGGTCGATCGCGACTCGGAGTAAGGCTCGGGCCTGTACCCGTTCGAGGACCGAAAGTACATGGGCCACCACCAGGACACCGACGAACATCGGGATACCGACGAGGAGTATCGATAAGCCGGCACTCAGGGACAGACCCACGGCGAAGAAGATGAAGTAAGCCAATCCGAGCGGAAATGCGAGCCCGAGGTAGACGAGATTCCGGTAGGACTGGGGGCGGATAGGGGCGGCGAGGACGCGCCGGACCGTCGGCTTTGGAACCTCTATCGTGGGACCGGTGGGAGGCGCTGACATCGCCGTATCCACATCTCGCGGCTCCCACCTTATAAAGCGGTTTGCACGGTTGCCGATGCTGCAACCGTGCGGGGGGTGGAAAGTGACACGTCGACGCATGCACGCACGAGACGTGCGTGCCAGCAGTGCCGGAACCGCGAGCCGATCGGTTCGATCGGGGAGCAACACCTCGTGGACCGCGATGGGCTCGCGGGACCTGACCCGACGCGTGCAATCCCGCCCATTCGACGGCGTTGGCGGTGGCCTCAAACACACTATCGACGATGTCGTGGGCCTCAAACGTTTTTACCGGGCGCGGATATTGGGCTTATCAATGGCCCCCGAGGCGGACTCCTCGTCGGAGGATCTCCTTGCCCTCCTCGATGACGATTATGCCCGGGAGATCCTGGTCGAGACCGCCGAGGGGCCACGGTCGGTCGAGGAACTGAGCGACGCCTGTGGGGCCGCACCCTCGACCATCTATCGACGCATCGACCGCCTGGAGGGCCACGATCTCCTCGAGGCCGAACAACGGTTGGATCCGGACGGTCATCATTACAAGGTCTATGCCGCCCGCCTCGAGCGGGTCTCGATCACGCTCACCGCCTCGGGCTTCGATGTCGTGATCGACCGGGCGGCCGAGGACCCGTCCGACCGATTCACCCGACTCTACGAGGAGTTTTCCGGATGACCTGGGCACTAGCATCGCTCGCGTCGGCGCACCCACCAGGCCCGATCAGTACCGCCTGGGTGCCGACAGCCTCGTCTGTCGTCGGTGGGTCCACCGGCGTCGCCATCGCCGCCATCGTGACATTCTTCGTCGCGGTGGGACTCTCGCTGCTCGTCACGTATCGGGTGATCGAGGGCTACCGAGGGACGCGGCAGCCAGAGATCCTCTATCTTGCCGTCGGGATCTTCCTGCTGGCGCCGGCTCCGATGCTATTCCGGTTCCTCCTCGTCAATTTGACGGGTGTCCCGATCCCTATCCGTTCGCTGGTCGCCAGCGGATCCGAACTCGCCGGACTCGGCTTCATCCTGTACACGGTGTATTCCCGATGATAGACCCACCTACCATTACCGCGTTCGCGTCCGGGCTCACCGCCGTGGTGGGTCTCTACGTCGCGGTCCTCGCCACGAAGGGATATCGAGACCACGGCAGTCGGACGATGGCCGCCCTTGCGGTCGGCATCGTTGCCATCACCACGGTTCCGTTCCTGGTGGCTCACGTCATCGGACCGGCGTTGGCCCTCTCCGACGCGATGTCCATCCTTGGTGTCATGCTCTCCCACACCCTGGGCTTGCTGGCGATTTACGCCTCGTTCAGATAACAGTATTTAAATCTTTTTCCCGGTTGCCGAGCCGGCAACCGTCATGGCCGTTATATGGTGGGTCCGCTCCCAGGTAGCATTGTCGACGCAATGACAAACCCTGAATCCCCGCACGCCGATCCAGTGACGGCCCTCCGTCGCTTCCTCGACGTGCCCTTCCGCGCACAGACGTATCGAAACCTCGCCTATCTCGCCCTGGCATTCCCGCTCGGGCTCGCGTACTTCGTCGGCGTGACAACCGGTCTCTCCATGGGCGTCGGGCTCCTGGTTACGCTGGTCGGTGTCCCGATCCTCCTGCTTACCCTGGTCGGAACGACGATGCTCGCAGGCTTCGAAGCGAACCTGGCCCGCTGGCTCCTCGGCATGGAAGTACAGGCTCCCCGGGCCTTCGAGGACGTGACCGACGGCTCGATGCCGGCGGACCTAGAGGGTCTCCTGGCGGGCCTGAAACGGTTCCTGACGGCGCCCACGACCTGGACCAGTCTGGTCCTGGTCCTCCTGAAGTTCGTCCTCGGGATCGTGGCCTTCGTCGCGCTCACCGTTCTCGGGACCCTTGTCGTCACGATGCTCGGCGCCCCGTTGATCTATGACGTCGCCGGGATTACCTACCACATCGGCCCCTACCTGGTGGATACGCCCGCCGAGGTGGCGGTGGTAGCCGTCGGCGGCCTGGTGTCATTCTTCGTTGGCCTCCACCTGTTGAATGGCCTCGCGAGGCTCTTCGGCGAGATGACCGCGACGCTCCTCGGAGACACCTCCGAGTCATCCCCCGATGCCCTCCAGACCCATGACAGCTGAAGGTTCTTCGTCCGAAGACGGGACGCGCCCCTCGGTTACCCGGAGAACGGCCCTTGCCAGTGCGCTATCAGTCGCCTCACTTCCCCTCCTCGGTGGCTGTGTGTCGATCCGCCGGGACCGAAAGACGGAGACCATCACCAGGTCGATCCCGTCCGACTCCGTCTCCGACCTCGAGATATCGAACGGCGACGGCGACGTTGTCGTCGAACACACTCGCGGGGAAACCATCGAACTCAAAGCGGAAAAGCGTGCCAGAGGGGACGTCTCGCTTGCTGATCTCTCCATAGACGTGGCGACGACGGCGGAGCAGCTCCGCGTGGCGACCGAGATCGCCGACGAGGGCGTCTTCGGGAACGGATGGATCGACCTCCGACTCGAGATCCCGTCGGGCGTCTCCCTCACGGCGGTGGAGGCCAGCGACGGCGAGGTCTCGGTCAGCCAGGTATCGGGTGACCTCACCCTCGATGGGACTGATGGCGATATCGTCGCCCGCGATGTCGACGGGTCGCTGGCTATCGACCTCGTGGACGGCGATGTCACGGTTCGCGAGGCGGCCGGGACAGTGGAGGCGACGGTCATCGATGGCGACATCCACGTCGAAGACCCCGACGATGTCGGTTCCCTCCACATCACCGATGGCGATGTCACTGCGGACCTTTCGGCCCTCCAGAGCGACGCATCGGTCGAGACCACCGATGGGGACATCGTCGTCCGTCTCGCGCCAGATCTGGACGTGCAGATAGCGGCCAGCACCATCGACGGCACCGTAACCGGTGAGTCAGCCGTCGATGCTGTCGACCTTGCGACGGACACTGCCATGCAAGGGCGCCTGGGGGACGGCTCGGCGACTTTGTCCCTCCATGCCACGGACGGCGATATCCGACTTCGTGGCGGCGGGTGATGGCCCAGGAGCGCTGATGGAGGACTTGACTCCTGGTTTCCCACCAGTGTCTCGACCTGAACTCTTGACTCCCTCCGTCCACGAGTAACTGACTTCCGGGACCGTCCCAACCCCCTCCGCAACCGGAACGCCGTTAGCGATTCTCGGCCCGTGGCTCGGCGTCGAGGGACGGCAGGTCGGCTTCGATCTCGGCTCGCCGGTCCTCCAGCCACTCCGGTAGGACCAGGGACTCACCCAACGCCTCGAGGTCCTCGTCCACCGTGTAGCCCGGTGACTCGGTCGCGAACTCGAAGAGTACCCCGCCCGGCGTGCGGACGTACACGGACTCGAACCACTTCCGGTCGATGATCTCGGTCGGTCGCAACCCGCGGTCGATGAGCACCTCGCGCCAGTCGGCCTGTTCCTCGGCAGTCACCCGGAAAGCGACGTGATGGACCGTCCCGGCACCGGGCGATCCTCTCTCTCCCTTCCGGTCGACGACGATATCGACGACGTATCCCAGGTCCCCGTCCGCCACGAACCGGCGGCGTGCAGCGGTTTGGTCGTCCTCGGCGCTGGGTTCACCAACGTGGCTGTCTTCGAAACCCATGGTCTCGAGGAGGGACGCCGTTCCCCGTGCGTCGTCGAGTCGGAGCGTCACACCGTAGAACCCCCGTATCGCGTGTTCGGCCGGGACGGGACCCTCCGGAGGATCGCCTGCCGGCGGATCCTCGACCCCGACCAGTTCGACCTTGAGGCCGTCGGGATCGGCGAACGGGAGGACGGTCTCCCCGAACCGCTCGATGGGGCCGTCCACGTCCACGTCCGCCGCCTCCAGCCGGTCCTGCCAGTACTCGATGGCCGACGCCGGGACGAGGAACTGGGTCGTCGCGACCTGTCCGTTCCCCACTCGACCGTCTCTCGCGCCGACGTACGGGAAGAAGGTCATGCTCGTACCGGGTGACCCCCGACGGTCGCCGTAGAAGAGGTGATAGACCGTAACGTCGTCCTGATTGACGCTTTTCTTGACGAGCCGCAACCCGAGTGTATCCGTGTAGAAGGCGAGGTTGCGCCCAGGGTCGCCGGCGATCGCGGTGACGTGATGGATGCCGGGGATATCGCTTGGCATGACCCTAGATACGGTCTCGCGATGGTTAACCAGTTTGCAGGCGGCAGTCCACTCTCAAACAGTCGTATCGATGCAGCTTCGTTCCTTCCCTCTCCCTCATTTCATCCCGTGATCGAACCGCCCCTTCCCGGTCTCAGGGATCAATCTCCCAGGTCCCGGATCATGGCCGAAGCGTGGTCGAGTTCGTCCTGGTTCACCGTATGGCCCATCCCCTCGTAGACCCGCTCGGTCACCACCGCATCGAGATCTTCGAGGGCGGCCGTGGTCTCGTGGACGCGTTCGATCGGGATGTGGGGATCAACGTCGCTACATCCCACGAAGGCCGTGGTCCCATCGAGTGACCCCTCGTAATCGAAGGCGCGGTCCTCGGGCCCGATGAGCCCACCGCTGAACGCCACCAGGCCGCCGTATGTGGCCGGATTCCGGGCGGCGAACTCGCTCGCGAGGCAGGCCCCCTGGGAGAAGCCGATTAGAAGCGCTCGATCCGGCGGGATACCCGAATCTTCGGCGGATTCGAGGGCTCTCCCGACCATCCGAAGCCCCGAGGAGAGACCCGGTTCGTTCGATTCGATCGGTGCGAGGAAGGAGTTCGGATACCACTCGTTGCCCGCGGCCTGCGGGGCGAGCAACGCCACGCCGTCGGTCGCCACCTGGCGGCCCAGCCCGAGGATGCTCCGGGCGGTCGCGCCGCGTCCGTGAACGAGGATCACCGCAGCCTCTGCTGCTTCAAGGCCCGTCCCTTCCCGCAGGATCGGTTGATCGCCGTGCGGGTCAGGCTCCATGGTTCACTCCGGAGGGCTCTGGTTGTCGAGGAGGGAGGCGGTGGGTCATGAGACACTCGTAGGTCTGTCGAGCCTACGTGTGTCGGGGTAGGGGAGAGAACGACCCGTTCGTCGGGGCCGGGCCCCACTCGAAAACGGTCCATTCTAGAACGGGTCGATCTCGGCCCAGCTGGGTTACGTTGCGAGAAAAGGTCCGCTGAACGACGGCTTATCAGTCATGGGGGGTGACGAACGACCGCTTATGATTGGGGGCCAAACGGCCCGGTCTAGACCCGGTGTTCGATCCGGGCTCAGCGGGACCAACGGGGAAAACGCGCGGCTTTAAACGGTCTCGATCTCGGCCTGGACAGCCTGGACCGTCTCCTCATCTAGTGTGAGATCGGGATGTGCATCCGCCACATGGGCCTCGACTTCTGCCAATACTTCTTCCTCGCTCTCGCCTTCACAGACACCGGTACAACCGTCCACGATGCATTCGACCTGTTGTGTCATGACTCCGTCGAGGGAAACGGGTCGATGACCGATAGGCCGCTGGCCCAATTGATTTGGTTCCAGGGGACCTACCGCTCGACGATCTCGATCTCGTGGCCGTCGGTGTCCTTCGTGAACGCGTAGTTCCAGTCACAGGATTCCGGGTCGCGATAATCCATGGCTCCGCGGGTCATGAGCGTCTCCCAGGCCGCCCCGAGGTCCTCACTTCGGACCGCGAGATGGCCCCAGGCGTCGCCTATCTCGTAGGACCGGCCGTCATAGTTGTAGGTCAATTCGACCGACATGGCTTCCCGTTCGGCTTCCATGGGCCGGAGGAAGTAGTTCGCGAAGGTATCTGCCTCCCAGCGGCCGGCCGGCTCGTAGCCGAGTTTCCGGGTGTACCAGCCGATCGCCCGGTCGGCGTCCTCGACCCGGATCATGGTGTGATCCAGGCTGTATCGGGCGCTGAAATCTCGCTCGACGATCTCGACCTCGTGGCCGTCCGGGTCTTTGACGAAGGCGTACCCGGGGTTCTCGTCCGGCGGCCGGTAGTCCTCGACTCCGCTTTCCATCAACTCGGCATAGGCGGCGTCGACGTCCGCCACGCGGACCGCGATATGTCCCCAGGCGTCGCCCATGTCGTACGAGCGACCGTCGTGGTTGTAGGTCAACTCGAGGAGCGCTCCCTGGTCGTGGAGGTCTTCAGGCCCGAGGAAGACGAGGGTGAAGGTATCGTGTTCGCTTCGGTGCTTCTCCTGGTAGCCGAGGTGGTCCGTGTACCACTCGATCGAGGCCTCCAGGTCTTCGACCCGGAGCATCGTATGATCGATGACGTGCGCTGGCATCGTCTGGGACTCCACGTGGCTCCTTCAAAACACTTCCATGTCGGCAATCCCATATCCCTCGTTAGTCGTCGTCCCACCTGGTAACGGGTACATCCAGCCGATCGACTTCTAGAGAGGTGGTTCCGGGTCCACAGCTGACGCCACGTGACTCCCATACGGGGCCGGCCAAGCGGGTGCACTTTTTGTAGTGGGCGGAGTGGTGGTCCGTATGCCAACAGATGGATTCGCGGCGCAGTTGCGAGCCGGTGACCCGCTGGTGGGCGCGTGGTCGAACGTCGGGGACCCGGTCGTCGCGGAGGTCCTCGCGGGCGAGGGCTTCGATTTCGTGGTGGCGGACGGCGAACACTCCGAGAACACCATGGGAGACCTGGCCACCGTGATCCGGGGCATGGACGCGGCGGGGACCGACACTGCACCCGTCGTTCGGGCGAGCGGAGCGGACCGCGCGGAGATCCGGCGCCTCCTCGATCTCGGGCCCTCCGGCATCGTGATTCCGCAGATCGAGTCCGCAGCCGAGGCCAGGGAGGCGGTGGCGGCGACGCAGTACCCGCCGGAGGGAGTCCGGGGCGTCGCCGGCGGTCGTGCGTCCGGGTACGGGACCGCCCTCCAGGCGTACGTCGACACCGCCGATCGAACCATCGCCACCATCCTTCAGGTCGAGACCCGGGGGGCAGTTGCGGAGATCGAGACGATCGCGGGGATCGATGGCCTCGACGCTCTTTTCGTGGGTCCGGCCGACCTCTCTGCGAGACTCGGGGCGTTTGGGGACGTCGAGAGCCACGACTTCCAGGACGCGATCGATACCGTCGTCGACGCTGCCCATGACGCTTCGGTCCCGATCGGCACGATCGCGACGTCGCCGGAGACCGTGGCGAGCCGATTCGAGGACTGGGGCATAGATTTCATCGTCGCCGGGAACGTGGTTGAATACATCCGCCAGGGGGCAACGACCTTCCGTCGGCGTCTCGAAGCCGAGTAGGGTGTTGCCCACCGGATACGCTCGATTCCCCCTCGCATGTGTGTTGCCCGTCGAATCCATGCGATCACCCCGCATACCATCCACGCCCCGACGAGCGTCTGACGGTCCATTATATATAATGCTGTATTTTTAAGACACACTACCTGCATAGCTAGTGTGCAGCAGAACCCCCGGTGCGACGACCAGCTGAGCGCACCCGGGCCCCATCCAACCCATCCACCTCGTGGGTACCCACCCCGACATGAGGGACACAGACAGGCTCACCACCGGCGTCGACGTGCTCGACCGGGAGATAGCCGGTGGGCTGCCCGCCGGGAGCGTGGTGGCCTACCAGGCTCCGGCCGCGAGCCAGGGAGAGTTACTTCTCTACGAACTCACCCGTCCTCGGCCGACACTCTATCTCACCACCGACCGGACCGAGGACGACGTGTCCAATGCTATCGCGGCGGCGAACGCCCCGACGGGAGACCCCTACGTTCAGTTGATTCAGGGAGAGGACGAGATCGACGCGGCCCGCCGCGGGTTCCGGCAGGCTTTCGACGAGATGACCGTGATGATCGACCCCGTCGACAACCTGGAGCGTCTGGAGCGCGGCCGATATCGCATGATGCTCAACGAGCTGAAGACACACATGCAGAACACCGGCGGCATCGCTTTCCTCCACTGTCTCAAGCGCGATAACGCCCCGGAGACCCGCTCGATGACCCAGCATATGGCCGACGTCGTCTTCGATCTCGACGTCGAGGTGAAAAACGGGGAACTCGACAGCCGCCTCTCGGTGCTCAAGTACCGCGGCGGCCGCGTCCCTGCGGAATCTATCAAACTGGACCTCACCGAACGCGTCCGCGTGGACACGTCGCGGGATATCGCCTAGTCGGCGGATCCGTACACCGACAGGCGGTTCGAACCTATCCGCTTTCGTAGTCCTCGTAGAAGCGATCCATGCGCGCCGCCATCACGAAGTCGGTCTTGTGAAGGCCATCGATCTTGTGGGTAAACATCTCGATCCGGACCACGCCCCACGAGAGATGGATGTCCGGATGGTGCCACTCGTCTTCGGCGAGTTCGCCGACCTCGACCGTGAAGTCCAACGCGTCCCGGAAATCCTCGAAGGTGTAGGTTCCCTCGAGATGGTGGTCATCGATAACCTTCCAGACTTCCTCGTCGAGTTCCGCGAGGTACTCGGCGTATTCCGTCTCCCCGAGCGGTTCGTCTTCGGATGTGCAGGCCTCGCATTCCTCTTCGGCAAGGGCTGTTGCCATGTGGTAGGAGTTAGCAAGCTGCTCGCATGAGTCCCCGGCTACCAGCGGGGAATGTTGGGAACGGCGCCTTCCAACGCGCTCTGAAGGGAGATGGTCCCAAGGCGCCGACGGTCCACTCTTCGACCCAATGACCGCTTCTGCACGGAAGCGACTCCCGTGGACAGCAGTGACGGTCCCCTCGGCCGGTCGCTATCCAGCCACAGCGATCATCCGACGGTCCTCAGACGGTGAACCGAGGCCGACGGGGACCCTGCTTCCGTTGGTCCGATCAAAATCAGGTCGTTTGATGGGGCTGTCCGGCCCAGGAAGTGTATGGCACCGACTGTCGACGAACTCCGGAACGAGATCCGGGAAGCCGTCGGGCGGTACGAACGGATCGAATCCACGGCCTTCACGAAGGAGGCCCTGGCCGCGATCTGCGAGTCAGTTGACTACGACATCGACACCGAGCACCTCCCCTCGAAAGCACAGATGCGGGCGGGTATCCTCTGGAAACTCGACCAGGTACCCGATGATGACCCCGAGCGAGCCGACCGGCCCTTCCGGAAGGCCGAACTGGAGTCCATCGCGGGGGCCCTCCGTGAGGCGTAACGGCTGGTGACGAGTCGCCGGCTGTCTTTCTGTCCCCGGTCAGGCCGACTCCGCTACCTCGACCGCCACCTCGTTCCGTCGCATGAACGGGGGCGTCATCGGGTCGTTGTATCGCAGGAGTGTGGGCTCGTCCGAGCGTTCGATGCCTTGACCCTCGATGGTCGACAGCAATTTGCGTTCCTGTCTGGCGACTCGCCAGTTCGGCGCGTACCAGGAGAATCGCTTGACTGCAAGGGTTTTCGGCGGCTCCTTGACCAGTTCGACAGCGGGGTCCGTGGGTTCCGGGGCGGACCCAGAATCGTAGCCTGGCGGGAGATAGAACGACATCCGAACCAGACCGGCGTCGCGGTCGAGTCGCCCTGATCGGACCGGAGCCGTCATCGGGATCGATTTCCCCTCCCGGGTGGCGAGGGGGGCAGTCATCGAGATCTCCGCTGTGCCCTCATTCGCGCCGGAGATATACTGGAACAGACGCCGGAAAGCCGTCCGCTCGTTCGGGGCGGTGGTCTCGACGAGCACGGCCTCGGGATATCGCCGCAGTTCCACCCCGTCGAAATCATCCAGCGTTTGGTACGGCACCGGTTCGGCAGAGCGGCTCGAATAGACTCCCCAGGCGGTCCAGGCGGCCAGCAACGCTCCCCCACCCAAGAGGGCGGCTCTCGTGAGTTCTCGCATGGAATAGATAGGCCGGCTGCACGGAAGAATGTCCTGGCTGGAAACCGGATCGGGGGTCACTGGATCCGGTCCCGTCACGGAGTTTTATAGTGTCAGCCCGGCCAGACCCCTTCGTGGACAGCCGTCGTCGATTCGCCGCTCTCACGATGGCGACAGGGTTCATTGCGCTTGCCCACGCAGTCCTCACCTGGCCCCTGGCGGCGACAGTCGCACTCTTCATTGGCGGGACGGTCGTCGCATTTGTCGCCGAGGCTGTCGCGGTCAACAGCGGGTGGCTGGACCATCACCTCGGGCCAAAACTTCTCGGGGTGCCTCTCTATCTGCTCCTCGGTTGGACGGGAACCGTCTATATCGCTTATCGGGTGGCACTGCTCTGGTTCGACGGCTGGACCGCGGTCCTCGGCGCGGCGATGCTCGCGACCGCATACGACGTGCTCAGCGATCACCGAGGTGTGGCGGAGGGCTTCTGGTCGTATACCGACGATCTTCCTGGCCCGCGGTTCCGTGGCGTCCCCTGGTGGAATTTCCTGGGGTGGGTAATCATCACCGGACTGACCACGGCACTTGCCCGACCCTTCCTCTAGGGGAACCGGTGGAATGGGACAATTGAGGTCAAGCACTCCTGCTCAGCGAGCTTTCGATGGGCCCAGCAGATCTATCCGCTATGCCGTCCGGAGATCTCCTCGATCCTGAGTTCGAACCACGTCCGGTCGAACTCCTCTAGGTCGACGATCCGGCGTTCCTCGCCCATCCCGTCCCCCTTCTCGTCCTCCGTGAGAAAGAACACGGACATCGGCGGATCGGAGATGTCGGGATCGGTCACCTCGTGCAGCGTGCCCCGTACAACGACGCTTTGCCAGGAATCGACGTCCTGGAAATCGTACACGTTGAGGGTTACCTCTTGGGTTTCTGCGGCGAACTGCCCCTTCTTCCCGCCGCTGGTGTTTGCGAACCCCATGACGACGCGGTCGGTCCCCCGGTCGTAGGTGTAGGAGATCGGGAAGCCATATCCCCGGCTCTCCACGCCCATACTCAACACCCCATGACCCTTCGATTCGAGAAACGAACGTCGCTGGCTCTCGCTCATCGTCATGCCGATACTCCCTGGGGCGTCTGTCATCTCCCTTGAAAACGGGCTCGGTGACGTTTATGTGTTCGGGGATATGCGATACTCACTATCCAACACCGATCGACCGCTTTCTCCGCAATTGGCCCGCAGGTGACCGCCGGGGAGGAAATCGGGGCCACCCCCTGGTCTGAACTGTCGGTCTACTGGTCAGCCTGAGAACGATGCGGTGTGGCAGGGGCCCGCTGGTTCAATCGCCGTTAAATTTGCGGGTGAAACCGACGATATACGCGGTGATCAACGTCAAGATGAGGACACTCCCCACGAAGATCAGCCCGACCTCCCAGAGGGCTTCGACCCCGGCGGTGAATGCGTTCCAGCCCGACACCCCGAGGATGCCGACCCATTGCCACCATGCGAGATTGACCCAGGGACCCATTTGCCAGACTAACGGCCTCGACTCTTGTATACCACTCGACTCTGACGGTGCTATCGGATCGTGGCTACGAGGGCCGGAGCGGGACGAGATGCGACCGCCCGGCGACAGTTCAATCGAGCATCTGGTCGGCGACGGCCTCGCGGATGCGTTCCATCGCCTCGACGATGCGCTCGTCGGTGAGCCGGTAATAGCTATTCACGCCCCGGCGTTCCCGGACCACGATGTTCTGGTCCCGCATCCGTTTGAGATGCTGGGAGACCGCGGACTGGGAGAGGCCGGCGGCTGATTCGAGCTCCGACACCGTGTAGGCGTCCCCGTCCGCGAGGATGTCGAGGAGCTTCAGCCGGTTGGCGTTCGAGAACACGGCACAGAAATCAGCGTGTCTCTGGAAGAACTGTTCGTCCTGGAGATCGTGCATGTGTTGGATGATGGTCGGTGGTTTCGGTTACTGGAACTGTCCTCGCCCGGTGGTGGTTCCGATCGGGGGAACGTGGGGTCGATCCGGCCGGTGGCCGTGGGTGGCTCCGACCGGCGGAACCCGGTCCTCGGTTCGACGATCGGGTTAGCTCACGCGGTTGACGATCAACTCGTCGTCCTCGTCCATCGGGACCTCGATCTGGATGAACTCCTCGGACTCTATGTCGAAGATGACCATCACGTCCTCCCCGGTGCAGAACATCTGGCAGGTCGCACACCGGTACTTCTTCCCGGTCTCCAGGTCCTGGGCGATCTCTCGGAGTTCCCCAGGGCTCACCGCCTGGTCTTCGTCGAGTCGCTCGATGATCTCCTCGAGCCGGTCGAGTTTTTGCTGTTGTACCATTTGACTCCATCTTGATATTAGGGTATTAGAAAGAATAAATATACAACCTCTATAGGTTGGGTGCACGTTCCGGTCGGTACCCGAGCGATCGAAAACCGTCCTGCCCTGCATCCCCCGCTCCGAGAGTTGTGGTGGTTCGTCCTGGGCGTTCAGAACGGATCACGATGGTGATTGGGACCAACGCCAAACCACCGTGGTCGTCGTTTTGGAAAATCGGGGTAGTATTTTCGGACCCGCCGACGATATCGACACCATGTCGATCGTCGAATTCGAACCCATCGGACACGTCGAGTCTCCCTACGAGCGCCCGGCGGACGTCCCGCGGCCTGCCCACGACCAGGTCGAGGCGTCCGGGTCGGTGGTCCTCGATCCGGCCTACGAGGACGGACTGCTCGGTCTCGATGAGTTCTCGCATATCGTGCTCGTCTCCCATCTGCACCGCACCGGAGCGGTCCGGCTCCGGGTACAACCGAAAGGCGAGGGCCCGGAATACGGGATCTTCGCAACGTCGGGGACTGTCCGTCCGAATCCCATCGGACTCTCGGTCGTCGAACTCGACCATATCGACGGGACTCGGGTGTCCGTTACCCATCTCGACCTTATCGATGGTACGCCGATCCTGGACATCAAGCCGTTTGCGCCGAAGATCCAGGACTTCTCGGACCTGGACATCGGATGGATGGGTGAGGAAGCCGACTGAGGGACCCACCAACGAAATCTCGTTCGTCCTGACCCTGGTCGACCGAAGGCCGAGCCAGCCACGCCGGTATCCGCTACAAGAACCGGTCGTCGGCCCGGCGCCGTTCTTCGTTCCCGATCGCGTCTGACAACCACCCGATCTCGGCCTGGGTGACCCCATTGAACATCGGGACGAACGGTTTGAGATCGAGAAGGGGCGTCCCGTCGAGCACGTCGATCCCCTGGACGGTGAGTGTCGTGCCGTCGATATCGGTCAGTTCGACCACGGAGAGTCCGATAGGGTTCGGCCGCCTGGGTGCCCGCGTCGCGAAGACGCCGTGAGGCTGGTCTTCCATGTACGGCTCGGGCTGGAGGTCGAAGCCGTCGGCCTCGTGGAAGTGATAGACCAGCACGACATGGGAGAACCCCTCGAGGTCGAGGAGGCCGTCTTCGTACTGCTCCTGTAGTTCCAGGGTCCCGGTCGTCTCCGAGAAGCCGCCCTGGATTGGCATCCCTTCCTCGGCGGTGAACGGCGAGTGGATTGTCCCGATGGGGGGAAAACAGATCTCAGAAGACATCGTGGTCACCCGGACTCTGTCCCTTCGCTTGCTTGCGGATCAGTCCCTTCGTTCGCTCTCGAGTCAATCTCCTCGCCCGCCCGCGGGTCAGTCCCGTCGCCCGGACGATGCCATGCGTGGATCTCGATCCGGCGTCCAGGTGCTCCGAACGGACCGTGTCCATGTTCTCGGCAAGAGGGAGGCGACACATTATCTAATGCACTCTCCGCCGGCACCAAATCCACTGCGTTCTGGTCGTCGTGGCGGTCCCACCGGTATCCGGAGAAGATATTCAACACACCCAGCGCAAGCGTCGATCGAACCATGCACCGTCGATTGTTCCCCGCCCTCGTCCTCGCCCTCCCGCTTCTCCTCGTGGTTTCGGGGTGTGTCGCCAGCCCCCCGGGCACCGGTCCATCGGAACCGGCGCCCGCCCAGGAACCACCGGAGGGACCCGCGACGTACCCCGACCCGCCCGAGGAGATCAGCGAGGAGGTGGTCCTCCAGCGCGCCTACGAATACGAGACCGCATGGCTCCGGAACGCCATCGAGGGGATAGACTGCCGGGTCAGCGACGTCGCGCTGACCGGGACCACGACCACGGCCGAGCGTGAGGTCCTGAACCGAAGTTCCGAAACCGCCTACGTCCGTGTCTACCACCCGTTCGGCTATCAGGCCGGGAGTTCGCACGTCGATGGAGCCAACGAAGCCGTCTATTACGTGAGCACGGACCGGATCGTCCGGGTGTCCGGCGACGAGCTCCCGACGGTTGGGTGTTGAGCCGTCTCCGCCGGCACCCAGCACCCGCGTGTGAACGACACCCGGCTGAGTTACCCGTCTTGCGACCGGAGAGCGACCGATACTGCTGGACTTCGGAAACGAAGCCGGGTATCGAGGCTTTTGTACCTCCGGGCGACAAACACTCGGCAACATACCGCCCTATGACCCACACATACTCCGGCGACCTGGCCCCGAAACTCCGCGAATCCTATCGGGCCGACACGGATCCGTTCCCGACCGACAAGGACCTCATCTTCCCGGAACACCAGCATATGCGACGGGAGGTCGAATTGCTGAAGTGCGTGTTGTTCCCCCGATGCTGGAACTCGGGCGATCACGCCGAGGATCTAGACCCCCTCCGGGAGTGTCTGAACGAGCTCGGTGAGCTGTTCCACACCGGCATCAAGGCGTATTCGGGATCCGAGGAGCCGGAGACCGTCGATCACGTCCTCGACCAGTTGCCGGATGTCAGAGACGCGTTGAAGAAGGACGTCGAGGCCGCCTACAAGGGTGATCCGGCGGCGAAGAGTTACATGGAGGTCATCCGATCGTACCCTGGCTTTCACGCTACCTTGGTCCATCGCGTCGCCCACGAACTCTACGAGGCCGGCGCCCCGGAGTACGCCCGGGAACTCTCCGAGTACGCCAAGACCGAGACCGGCATCGACATGCATCCGGGTGCGGATATCGGCGAGTACTTCTTCGTCGATCACGGTACCGGCGTGGTGGTGGGCGAGACCGCCACGGTGGGAGATTGGGTCCGGCTCTACCAGAACGTGACACTGGGTGCGCTGCACTTCGAGGAACAGGAGGACGACCAGCACATGCTCAAGAAGGGGTACAAGCGCCACCCTGACATCGGAGACCACGTGGTCATCGGCGCCGGGTCGAATGTCATGGGCGCCATCGAGATCGGCGACCACGTGTCCATCGGGGCGAACTCCTGGGTCAGCGAGGACGTCCCCGACAACACCACCGTGTTCATCGCCGACCACCCCGACCTCGAGACGAAACCGTCCGACTGACCCTGCCCCTCGAGCGACCAGCGACTGATTCACGATGGAATATTCGGGATCGACAGGTAGTTCCAGGCCGAATTGCTCATTTGACATCGACGCTTCTGGGTGGTTTATTGTCGTTCGGTGCACACCCACGCTGCATGGAAAAGGTAAGGATCGGGGACGTATCGAACGCAGTTCAACCGGCGGCGACGATGCGACCGCTGACCGAGGCCCTGGGAACGACAGATGTGGCCATCAACTACTACGAGCTGGAACCCGGAGACAGCTTCGCCTTCGCGTATCATAATCACGAGGTCCAGGAGGAGGTCTTCTACGTCCAAGCCGGGCGGGCGACCTTCGAGACCGAGGCGGGCCCAGTGGAGGTCGGCCCGGGCGAGATACTCAGAGTCGACCGCGGCGAGTTCCAGCGCGGGTGGAATCGTGGGGAGGAACTGGTCGTGGCGCTGGCGCTCGGGGCACCGCTCGAATACGGCGAGCAGCGGAAGCTCCGGCAGTGTGACACCTGCGGCGAGGAGACCGACAACCGGCTCGAACGGGACGAAGAAGGGGAGAAGATCACTGTGGTCGCGTATTGTGAGACTTGTGACTCAGAGACGGGTCGCTGGTACCGCGGTTCCATGGACGGGACCGTGCCGTAGCAAACGTAATCCGAACTGGAAGGAGATCCGTTCGTCGGGATGTCGGCCCGAACACCTGGCTGTCGACTTGAACACCCGACTGCTGGTTTGAAGATTTGACTGCCGATCTGAAGATCTAACTGCCGACCTGAACTTCGTCCTTCGCTAGCGTTTTACCGTATAGGGGACTCGTCAAACGTATCATATGGTACATGTTCTGGTGATTGGGGCGTACGGGAGCGCCGGGGTCGCGGCCGCCGGGGACCTCGCCGAGGACCCGGCCATCGACCGATTGACGATGGTCGACGACGGCGACCCCGGTGGCGGGCTCTGCATCCTCAGGGGCTGTATGCCCTCGAAGGAGGTACTCTCGGCCGCGGCCCATCGATTCCAGGTCCAGCACGACCACCGAATCGATGGCGACCCGGCCGTCGATGTGGAGTCGGTGATCGAGACCAAGGACGAGCACATCTCGAACTTCGCGGCCCATCGGCGTGGCGCCGTGGAGCGACTCGCTCAGGAGACGGGAGTCGAATTCGTCGAGGGGACCGCGCGCTTCGTCGACGAGCGGGTCATCGAGGCGGGCGGTCGCCGACTCGAGCCGGACTACGTCGTGGTCGCCAGTGGCTCATCCATCTCGAGCCCGGACATCCCGGGGATAGAGAGGGTCTCCACGATGGACAGCGCCGATGTGCTGGACGCGACGAGCCTGCCCGACACCGGCGTGGTGATGGGATTCGGCGTCGTCGGACTCGAACTGGTCCCCTACCTCAGCGAGGCTGGGGACGTGGACCTCACCGTCATCGAGCACGACGACCGGCCGCTCGACGACGCCGATGACGTTTTCGGCGATGCGATGCTGGACCTCTATCGTGACGCGTTCGGCGTCGAGATCCGCACGAACACGGACGAGCAGTCGGTTGAACCGGCGGGCGACGGAGGGGTGAGCCTGACCGTTGAACGCGAGGGGGAGCCGGAGACCATCGAGGGCGGCCAACTGTTCACCTTCACGGGGCGCCGTCCGAACCTCGACCCCCTTGACCTGGAGCAGGTGGGCCTCGATCCGAGCCGCGGCTGGGTTCGGGAGACGCTGCAAGCGACCGGTGACGACCGCGTGTTCGTTGTGGGCGACGCGAACGGTCGGGAACCGGTCCTTCACGTCGCCAAGGAGGAGGGATTCCTCGCCGCGGCGAACATCCGGCGGCACCTCGACGGGGAACCGCTCCGGGAGTATACGAATACCTACCACCGGGTCGTGTTCTCGGGCGCGGGTGTCTATCCGTTCGCTCGGGTGGGGCATTCGGCGACCTCGGCCAGCGAGGCCGGCCTGGATCACGAGGTCATCACCCGTGAGGCGTCCCGCGATGGGGTGTTCAAGACCAAGGCCGCCCCTGAGGGGCTGGCGAGGTTCGTGGTCGACGCCGAGGACGGGACCGTGCTCGGGTACCAGGGCCTGCACCTCCACGCCGACGTGATGGCCAAGACGATGCAGGTGGTCATCGAGAACGAGTTGCCCGTCGACGCGGTCCCGAACCGTGCCTATCATCCTACTACGCCGGAGATACTAGACGGCTTGCTCCGCGAAGCCAGCGAGGTGGTCGGGTGATGGCGACCATCTACGGTCCACGTAGCAGCAGTCGAATCGGCGAGGCTGACCGATCCGCGGACCACCGAGCGGGGAGTCACCGATGACCGACGAAGAAACCTACACCTGCGAGGCCTGCGAGAAGGAGTTCGACACGGAAGAAGCACTCGAGCGGCACATGCGCGAGGTCGGGCTCGTCGACTGACGGTATCAGTGGGTGCCGGATGCGGCGCTCGCTCTAATCGAGTGCGGACAGCACCCCGACAGCCACCACCGCGGCGCCCATGACGGCTGCGAGGAGGCTGAACGCGGGCATGTACCCCACCGAATCAGAGAGGTAGCCGACGATAGCTGGCGAGATGGCGCCCGCGCCCATCAGTATCGTCCTGACGATACCCATGCTCCCGCCGGCGACGGATTCGGGCACCAGCTGGACGAGGTAGGCACCGCGGACGGGCCGGAAGCCGTGGCAGCCGAGGCCCACGGCGACCACGAACGCCCCGGCGAGGATCGGTCCGGTTGCGACGAGGAGGCCCGCGAGGCCGACCGTCGCCAGGACCAGCGTCGCGGTCATGACCACCCGGCTCCCGAGTCGATCGCTGAGGTCGCCGGTCACGACCTGGACCAGACTCACTGCGAAAAATGCACTATATAATAGGTTCGCGACGGACTGGGACAGGCCGGTTCCCTCCGCGAGAAACAGCGGCAGGAAGGCGACGGTCCCGTTGAATGCGAAACCGAAGAGAGCGTTCACTGCCACGAAGGCCAGGAACGTCGGTTCGGCGAAGAGCGGCCGATAGCGTGCCAGCCCCCCGGCGGACGGAGCGTCCTCGGCTGGTGGTCCGAGCCCGTCGTCGCCCACCCGAGCGGGAACTCGCCGGATGAACCCGACGAGCAGGCTTCCGCCGACGAGGCCGCCGGCGAAGAACAACATCTGCCAGCCCGCCAGGTCGGTCAGGACCACGACGACCGCCGGGGCGGCGACCCCGCCGAAACTCCCGAACGTGTCGAAGATGCCGAGTGAACGTCCGGTTCGGGCCGGATAGGTCCGCGAGAGCAGCCGGATGGCCACGGTCTTGTGCACGCCGGTGCCGAGTCCGACCAGCACCATCCCCGCGAGCACGACCAGTAGTGGCGCTTTGACGGCCAGGAGGAGGCCGGTTGTCGCGGTGACGGCGCCGCCAGCCACGATGATCCGCACCGAGCCGAACCGGTCGGCGAGGGCCCCGGACGGGAACTGCATCCCCGCGTAGGCAAGCATCAACGCGGAGAAGGCCGTGCCGAGGAGCGCGTTCGAGACCCCGTACTCGACCTGGAACGTGGGGAACAGCGGCGGGAAGGCGTACCGGAAGAACTTCGCGAGGAACCAGAGCCCCGAGGTCAGCAGGAGGGCGTCGAACCGGCCGAACCGTCGGAGGGTCTGTGCCATGCCGTCTCCTCGTCGGGAACTAGCAGCGGGTCACGGGTAGAAACTACCGATGCCGTGCTCGTGAGTAAGGTGAGCGGCCAGCGGACCCGGTGCGGAGCTACGCGGGTGACCCTCTCCCCTTTGTTGGGAACAGCGGGCCGTGCTGATTGTAGCTTTTTTACGGAAAGCTCTCTCGCACTGTGGGATACCAGGCTGGATGGTTGCTCGATTACCATCCAGCGGCGCCGGATGTCCATCGAGTGGCGCCCAGCGACCATCCAGCGAAGACCCGAACTGCCTACGATTCGCCCTCGGTTTCCATGTCGGCCCGGAGCGCCTCGAGGATGGCGTCGGTCGTCTCGGTGACCACCTCCTCCATGAACTCGACGTCGGCGTTCGTGGGATCGCCGAGCCCGCCCTGCTGGGTCAACTCCGTGAAGTAGGCGTACTGCCGGGCTTCGTACTCGGCCGTCCGCGTCTGTGGCTCCTTCTTCGCCTCGCGGACCAGGTCCGGGTGGAACAACTCGATGGCGCTGGTCTCGTGGTCGCCGGCGTGACCCCACTCATCGCCCCACCGCTCTTCGAGCTTCTCGCGGGCGAAATCCGTCCAGTGGACGGGATACACCTGGAGATCGGTGTCGCGCTGCACCCGGTCAGCCGCGAGTTTGAGCGGCTCGCGGTTCCCGCCATGAGTGTTTACGACCGCGAGCCGTGAGGCGCCATGGGCCGCGATCGACCGGGCGATCTGCTCGAGGACCGCCTGGTAGGTGTCGGGCTGGAGCGTGATCGTTCCCGCTAGTGGCATGTGATGTTCCGAATACCCGTACGGCAGTGTCGGCAGCCGCAACATCTCGAGGCCGTGGTCGGGTGCGGCGGTCACGAGTTCGCGGCTGAGGTTCTCCGCTCGGAGGGTGTCGACAGTGACGGGCAGATGGATGGAGTGTTGCTCGACGCTACCGGTCGGCAGCACCACGAAGTCGGACTCGGGGATGCCCGTCTCCGCGTCCTCCCAGGTCAAACTACCGAGGTCGTAGGGTTCGTAATCGAGTGAGACCGTCATGGGTGCTTCGCCCTTGCGGTCGCGGGGCTTGCGGTTCTACCTATCGGTTCAGCTGGCCGGACGAAACGATCCGGCGGCGTCTCGAACCGAACCGTCGGTCGGTTCCCCCGATCCTCAAAGGATATCTCCCGCCATCGCTTCCAGCCGGTCGAGATCCTCGAGATCCAGCCACTGGAGCATCATCCGGTCCGCACCAGCCGCCCCCAGGGCCGCCAGCTGGTCGGTGATCTCCGACCCGGTTCCGACGAGAATCCCATCTTCGCGGAGCTCCTCGCGGTCCCGGTCCCCGAGGACCGATTCGAGTTCGTCTTCGTCCCGGCCGTAGACTACCCGGGTCATCATCGAACGCCTGATCTCGTCGGGGTCGCGGTCCAAGTCCTGGAGGACCTCTTCCAGGCGGTCGAGACGCTGCTCGTACTCCTCAACCGGGAGGAAGACGGCATTGTACTCGTCGGCGTACCGCGCTGCGAGCGGCACAGTGCGGAACAGCCCATTCCCACCTACGAGCACATCGGGGCCGCCGGGACGATCCGGCCGTGGCATGAGCTGTGCCTCGTCGAGTTCGTAGTACTTCCCCTCGAAGGACACCGGCTCGTCGTGCCGGAGGAGCTTCGTGATGACCTCGAGGCCTTCCTCGAAGCGGTCGAACCGCTCGCTGAGGGAGAGCAGGTCGAAGCCGAAGGTCTCGTGTTCGCGCTCCTGCCAGCCCGCACCCACGCCGAGCACCAGCCGGCCGCCGGCCAGGTCGTCGACGTCCCGCGCCATCCGAGCGGTGTGGACCGGATTTCGGAACGACATCGGCGTCACCAGCGGCCCGAAGTCCACTCGCTCAGTGTTGCCCGCGAGCCAGGTAAGCGACGGCCAGAGGCCCAACGAGTCCGTCACCGGCCCCTCAGGGTTAGTGAAGTGATCCGAGCGGAAGAGGCCGTCGAACCCCATATCCTCGACGGTCCGGGCGAGTTCCTGCCACCGGTCCCACGTGAGCCCGTTCTGGCCCTCGATCATGAGGGCGATGTCGGGCACGTTGTCGCCATCGCTCCCTGTCATGGTTTCCCTCTGATTCGCATCGGGTGGGGGGACGGGCGGCGCGATATTATAGTATTCCTTGCCGTGAGCTCTCTGGCACAGGATCGAGAGTACTCGTGTACCGTGGCCAGTCCCTCGACTGGAGCCTGGTTGGCCGTTTGGGTCAATCGCTGGGAAACTGGAATATCCGTGTTTACTGAGCGCTAATAACCGGTTCGAACCGTGCGAGACGAACTGATAGTCCCGGATAACAAGGGTTTATCCACGTTGAATAAATATTCAATCAGTAATGCCCGAACCCGGATCCTTTCTCGAGACCCCGGACGGAACCCGCGAGGAGATCATGAAGGCGACCTACCATGCTCTCTGCGAGCACGGCTACGCCGGGCTTACCATCGATCGTATCGGAGAGGCCTTTCCCAAGAGTAAATCCCTGGTCTATCATCACTACGACGGCAAGGACGACCTCCTCCTGGACTTTCTCGAGTTCATGATCGAGCAATTCGAGGAGACGATGCCGTTCGAGGGGGCCGACGGCGCCGACGAACACATGGAGGCCGTCCTGGATCACGTGTTAGCCGCTCCCTTGTCAGCGGATCGGGCGGAGTTCGCGCGGGCCATCGTCGAACTTCGAGCCCAGGCCGCCCACGACGAGCGGTACCGCGAGCACTTCACGCGCCACGACCGCTTCTTCGTGGACCGGCTGGCATCGATCGTCGAATCCGGCATCGAATCAGGCGTCTTCGTGGACGTGGATCCCCACGACGTCGGCTCATTTCTGGTCACGACGATCATCGGATCGATGACACAGCGAGTCACCAGCAGGGAGGACCCCGCGGCGGTGACACGAAATGAGATCGACGCCTACCTGCGAGCGGTATTGCTCGCGGAAACCGAATGAGCCGGGGCCCGGGCCGTGCTGTCAACGTCACCGACGGTGCGCTAGTGAAGCCGCTGGTGGTGCTCTCGTTGCCAATCATCGCCACCAATTTGATGCAGGTGGGATACAACCTGGCGGACACCTTCTGGGTCGGACGGCTCGGGCAGGCGGCCGTCAGCGCGCTCTCGTTCTCGTGGGCGATCGTCTTCCTGATCATCAGCCTCTCGGCAGGGTTCACCGTCGCAGGCACGGTGTTGGTCGCCCAGAACAAGGGTGCGGGCAATCCCGAGCGCGTCGATCACGTCGCCGGGCAAACGATCGCCTTCGTGATTCTGCTTTCGATTTTCTTCTCTGCGGTCGGGTATCTTCTCACTCCACTATTGCTCGAGCTGATCGGTGCGGTGCCCGGCACCGCCGAGTACCGGCTTTCGATCGAGTATACGCGCACGATGTTCCTGGGTATCCCGTTCGTGTTCGGCTTCTTCATCTTCCAGGGCCTTCTGCAAGGGTGGGGCGACACCCGTACCCCGATGTATCTCATGGCCTTCGGGGTCGTCCTGAATGTCCTCGTGGACCCGTTTTTCATCCTCGGGTTCCAGAACAACGTGCTGTTCGAGGCGGTCGGCCTCGTCGGCTTGGAGCAGACCCTCTACGCGGCCACAGGCTTCGCCGGCTTCGGCGTCCAGGGAGCCGCTATCGCGACGATCTCCTCTCGGGGCATCGGTGCGCTCATCGGGATGGGACTGCTGGTGTTCGGCTACGTGGGGATTACCCCCTCCCCGTCGGATTTTCTCCCTCGGCGAGACACCGTCATGAAGATCATCCGGGTTGGGGCCCCCGCCAGCATCGAGCAAAGCACACGGGCCCTGGGGGTGACGGTGCTCACGGCGCTGGTGGCCTTGGCGGGCCAGGAGGCCGTCGCGGCGTACGGGATCGGTAACCGGCTCACCTCCCTGGTGTTCCTGCCCGCCCTCGGGCTGGCCCGCGGAACCGAGACGACGGTCGGACAGAACCTCGGGTCCGACCAGGTTGATCGGGCAAAACGGGCAGTGTTTGCAGCCGTTGGGATCGTCGCCGGGCTGCTCGCCCTGGTCAGCGTCGGCGCCGTGCTCTTCGCGGAGCCGATCACTGCGGTGTTCATCACCGGCGAACGCTCGGATGTCGTGATCAGGATCGGTGCTGACTATCTCCGTATCGTGGGCCTCACGTTCGTGTTCCTCGGGGCCTTCCGGATCGTGCAGGGAGCCTTCCGGGGGAGCGGCTCGACGAGAACCGCGATGATCATGTCGATCGTGGCGCTGCTCGTGTTCCGGGTGCCCCCCGCCTACGTCCTCGTCGAGTATTTGGGCATGGGTGCGACGGGGGTGTGGTACGGTATCGCCTTCTCGAACGTCGCCATCCTGTTCGTGGCGGGCGCGTGGTTCCTCAAGGGAACCTGGACCGAGAGCGTCGTCGACGGGGGATCGGAGCCGATGGGGTCCAGCCCCGCCGAGGACACCGCCGTCCCTCCGGATCCCGATGAGAGTTCCGTCGATGATTGAGCCCCGGAGCCAGCGAAAGCTGATCGCCGCTCGGCTTTCGGAGGCGACACTCCGTCAAGACCCTGACCGGCAGGAATCGACGTCCCCCAGGAATTCACTGACGTTTCTGACGTCGCGGACTCAATGTGGCTCGAATGTGTCCCGATAGGATCGAGCGAACTCGTCGATAGACCTGGGCTCGCGGTCGAGGACACGGGAAACGTCCGAGGTTGTCCGGGCGGATAGGCCCAGCCGCATGACGGTGTACTCGGCGATCATGAGCGCGATCAACCCGGGATCAATGTCCCGTCGGTACATCCGCAACGCAAAGGCCGGTATCGAGGTATCGGCATACGTGATCTCGCGGTCGAGTACCTCGCTAAACGCTTCGGCGACGGACGAGAAACCCAACGACTCCGGGCCCGTAACCTCGATTGTCCGGCTCGAAGTCTGCGGGTCCGTAAGAACCGTCGCCGCGACAGCGCCGACGTCGCGTGCGTCCACGAGGCCCACCCGGCCATTCCCGGCCGGAATGAATATTTCGTCCCGCGCGACGATCTCGGGCAAGTGGATCTCCGTGAGGTTCTGCATGAAGTACGAGGCCCGAAGGAAGGTTTGGGACAGCGGCGACCCCAAAAGGTGACGCTCGATGCGTCGGTGAGGGAGAACGGGAAGCTTTCCGGCCCCGAGGATGGATAGAAAGGCGATGTGCTCGACGCCGGTCCTCGCGGCGGCATCGACGAAATCAGTGATCCTGCCCACGCTGACACCGGGGGGATAGAGGAGAAACGCTCTCTGGACCCCTGATAGTGCCTCACCCCAGGTCTCCGGCCGCCCGAAGTCGAACCCGACAGTGTCGAGCGTCCCCCCGGGATCTGTTGGCCATGGAACCGGGGAGTTTGTGAGGGTCGATTCGGGAGCCCTGACCGCGATCCGCGGCGAGACTCCTCGCTTGTGGAGTTCGGCCACGAGGTGGCTACCAACGGTCCCGGTCGCCCCGGGAACCAAGATGGTCTCAGACATCTCCACCGGCTGGGTCCCGGAGCTCGACTTCGATGACGACCGTTTCTTCCAGGCCACGCTTGATATCTTCGACGCTCGGCACCCCGTCACCATCGATCGAGAGCCCGATACGATTGACCGCCTCGAGGCCGTGCTCGTCGATCAGACGGGCAATATACTGCGCGACCGCGTCGGGATCGGTTCTCGGGGTCGCTTCCGCCTCCCGGCGTTCACCACGCAGATGGAGAGTGACCGTCGCGCCGCCTCGGAGGTTCTTCCACCAGTCGCTGTGGGTGAAGATCACCATCGACTCGTCAATATACCGGTACCCCACTGGTGTCGTATATTCCCGGCCCGATTTCCGACCCGTGAAGGTCAAAAGCAGGAGCGAGTCACTGACTAGGAAGTGAAATGGCGACCGGAGGAACAATCCCAGGAGGGGGTTCACGATCTTGAACACGCTCTCTGGCATGGGCGGGCCCGCCTCCTCGACGGAGACCCCAGGATTGGCCGTCGTGGAATCGGAGGACATGCCTGATTACACCGAATGAGCGGTGGGCATAAATACGTATTGAATGAATATTCAATCAAGAAATTGACGACGGATCGGCGAGCGATTGCCTGGGATTGGTTTCCCGGCTGAGCACATCCGACGGCGAATCCGGATGGATCGGCTGCGACGGGAATCTTGGCCAGCGTATCCGGCACCGGCCAACGTTTCGAGGGTGCTCTCGGGGCGCGGAATCGGAACGTTACTCACATAGCCGGGTCCTGTTCCTCGACGGGGCCGACTGCTTCTCACTCAGTCCGATCCGAACCCAGGCCAGCAGACGGAACCCGAGGATAGCGCTGGTGGTGACCGGTCGATTTCCGCGCGACGATCCGTGTGGTCGCCGCGGTCCGGCCGTCCTCTCGGTCCTCGGTAACCGCGTCGAAGTAGAGGACCGTCAGGTCGAGACAGGCGTGGAGCAATTCGTTCGCCCCGAATCGATATCGGTTTCCGCTGGGGCCCACGTGGACGTCCTCCGTCGACCGGAGGTGATGCTCGACGTACAGCACACCGCCATCCCGGAGCGCTTCTTTGATGTCGGGGAACCGGTCGACAGCCCGGTAGAAGCTGATCGTGATCACGTCGTAGGTCGCCGTGGGAAACGTGTACTCGTCGAGATTGGCTTGCACCCAGTCGATGCGGTCCGCGACGCCACGCTCGCTTGCGTTCTCTCGGGCTATCTCAAGCCCCTCCCGCGACTGGTCGATCGCGTCAACGTCATACCCGTGGTCCGCGAGGAAAACCGAGTTCCGGCCGGTCCCAGTCGCCATATCCAGCGCCCGCCCGTCAGGAAATGAATCGATGTAGCGCTGGAGGACTGCTGACGGGTCTGGATCCGCGGGATACTCGCCTTCCCTGAACCGCTCGTCCCAGGAGTTCATACGCGCACATCGAGTGGCCGCGTCGTGAAAGCCGGGGGTGCGGAAATTCGAAGTGAGATGAGAAACTCGCACCGAAAGGGAACGCCGCCGAAAGCACAGAGCGCTCGACCGGCTCGAAGCCTCGTCCCGATACTGGATCACGTCATGATAGCGAGACCATAGTCAGTAAGGAGTCGGGACATACACCGCCGCAAACGCTCACATCTCGAAAAAGACGAAGAAATGATGCTCGGCCTCACACGCGATCTCGCGCACCTTCTTCCCGGGGTCCTCGGGCTCCTCACGGGGCTCGGTCGAGATCGATTGGATAGTGGCTCCATCGGGAATCCCCATCCTGACCTCGTCCTCGCAGACGGGACACCCCAACGTTCGGATCACGGGGAAGCTTTCGAAGGGAGGGGGATTAAGCTTCAGGGGGGATTACCCAATTGGTTGCGCCCGTCGCTTATCCACCCGACAGCCGTTCCTCCCATATGACAAAGACGGGCGCAACGGCCGTGCTGTTGGCCGGGGACATCCCGGATCCGGGGGAGATAGACCGCGAGTCGCTTGAAAGCGCCCTCACGAACTACACGTTCACCGCCGAAGCGGACTTCCAGGCTGCTCTCGACAGGGTGGTCGAGGGGGGCCTCAACTGCGCCGTCACCGGCCACGACCCCGACGGGTTCGATGGCCTGGCCTTCCTCGAAGCCGTGCGGCGAAACGCACCCGGGTTTCCGGTGATACTGGTCCCGACCGAGAACGATCCCGAGATCGCCCGCCGTGCTGTCGAGGCGGGGGTGCGGTCCTACATCCCTCGGACCCACCCCGACGCGTTTGAGGCCCTCGTTGATGCGGTGGAGGCAATCTGCTCCGAGACCCCCCAGCAAACAAGGCCCGACCGGTTGGCGGACCATGGAGTCTCGCTTCGGGAGGAGCTGCTGGTGCTGAAACACACCTTGGAGGCCGCCCCGATCGGGATTACCATCACGGCGGCTGCTGGGCCCGATAACCCGATCGTCTACGCCAACTCGCATTACGAGTCGTTGACTGGATACGACCGGGAGGAGTTGCTGGGGGTTAACAGCCGGTTCCTGCAGGGCCGGAACACCGACCCGGAACGAGTCGCGGCATTGCGATCGGCGATCGAGGCCGAGGAACCCGTCACCGTCGAGCTGCGGAACTACCGGAAGGACGGCAGCGAGTTCTGGAACCGGATCCACGTGACGCCGATCCGGAACGCCGAGGGGGCGGTCACCCACTACGCGGGCTTCCAGCAGGAGGTCCACCCGGATGAGCGCCAGGAGGACGCGACTTCGGAATCATTGATGTAGCGGGCCCGAGGAAGGGACGCGTAACGAACCGAGGAAGGGAAGCCTTGCCGGTCGGGGAACGAGGTGGCCAGCCGCACGCGGAAAGAGCAGGCGAACGGACCGAGAAAACAGATGGAGACCGGCCAAGAACCGGATTGACGGAATAATTGGAGCCAGTAGCAGTCCTCGCGCTATTGGAAAACCTTATAAAACACCCAACGTGTGTGGGCGCTCGGTTCACCCGTGGGGCTTGCCTATATCGCTCAAGCGGTCGATCCGATCGCCAGGGAATACATGACACTATCCAGGGACCAGATCACGCGGAGTAAAGCCATCCAGCGGCGGACGGGGACCACCTTCCACCTCGCCACGAGGTTGCTGCCCGAGCGCATCCGGCACCCGACATACGTGCTCTACGGGCTGTTTCGACTCGCGGACGACGTCGTCGATACCGAGAACCCACCCCCCGAAGACGAACTCCGGGCCCGGTTGTCGTCCATGCGGGCGGCCGCCATTGGGGACCGCGAGGCTGACGATCCGGTCGTGGCCGCCTTTGCGGCCCTCCAGGAGCGACACGACATCCCCCGGGAGGAGGCAGCCCTCTTCTTCGACTCGATGGAGATGGACGTCGACACCGACCGGTACGAGACCCACAGCGAACTCCAGCGGTATCTCCGTGGCTCAGCGGCCGCAGTCGGCCAGATGATGCTCGAAGTCATGGACCCGCCCGAGAAGGAAGCCGCTCGCCGCCACGCCTCGGCCCTCGGCGACGCCCTCCAGCTGACAAACTTCCTGCGGGACGTACGGGAAGACGTCCTCGAACTCGACCGCATCTATCTCCCCGAAGCCACCTTGGCCGAGTATGGCGTCTCCCACGAAGACGTCGAAGCGCTCCGGTTCTCCGACGGGATGGCCGCCGCGATCGAGACCGAACTCCGGCGGGCGGAGCGGTGGTACCACGAGGGAGTGTCCGGAATCGAGTACCTCCCGGCGGACACCCAGTTCGCGGTGCTGGCGTCCGCGGTGATGTACGCGGACTACCACCGTCAGATCCGCGAGATGGGATACGATGTACTCACCCAGGAACCCGAACTCTCGATCCCGCGCCGTCTCCGGCTGCTCGGGCGGACCTGGCTCGCCTGGCAGTTCTCCGAGGACCCGGTCTCGGTGTTCTACAAGGTGACCGATCTCGAGCCCCCCGCGGTCGCGATCGACGACGAGAGTGAATCCGAATCCGTGACCGAGTCCACGTCCGACGAACCCGAGGGTGAGGGAGTGGTGGCGACCCTTCGCAGCTCGGTCGAATGGACCACCGACACCCTGGCAGTCGGCCCGATACGCGGCCGAAGCTGATACTCGGCGCTTGCAGCACCGTTGGTTCCTGACACCATACCATTCTTTCTCTCCTGGCCCGCCGATCGACACAAATCTGACCGCTTTCCCGTATCCTAGCCCGAAGACTGGTCGAAATCTCTCGCGGAGGGACGATGTTCATTTGGTCCCCGCTCGAAACCCCTATCGAGACCCGAACCTGGAACGGGCGGGAATCTGGGAACACATAGAACAACCACCATACGGACGCTGCAGGATCCAACGAATCACTACAGAATGTCGATACCATCCCCGAACTGGGAACGCATCGCGGTCTGGCTCCTCGGCCTGCTGCTGGTGGCAGCGAGTCTCGGAATCGGATACCTCGGGACCCCATTCACGGCGACCGAGGAGGAACTCTCGGCGGTGAGAGCGGACCCGGCCGTCTCGGTCTCGTCGCTGGGCGATGGCTACATCCTTTCACCCATGACGGATTCGTCCGCCCCTGAGGGCCCCGCCGGCTCGACCGCCATGGTGTTCTATCCAGGAGCACGAGTCCATCCGACCGCCTACCTCCCGGTGCTGGCCCCGGTCGTCGCCGAGACCGGTGTCACGATCTACGTCCCGAAACCGCCGCTTTACCTGGCGGTCTTCGATTCGAACATGGCCGCCCCCATCATCGAAGCCCATCCTGGCGTCGACCGCTGGTATGTCGGTGGCCACTCGCTGGGCGGGGCGATGGCCTGCCGATTCGCCCACCGGAATCCGGACGGGGTATCGGGGCTGGTGCTGTTGGGCTCATATTGCGACCGCGAACTCAGCGGGACCGACCTCCGGGTGCTCACGGTCGAAGGCGGCGGGGACACGGTGATCGATCAGGAGACAGCTGACCGAAATCGGGCGAATCTCCCGGAGAACCAAACCGTGGCGGTGACTGTCTCGGGGATGAATCATACGCAGTTCGGGGTGTACTCGGGCCAGCGAGGAGACAGTCCGGCGAGTATCTCGTACGAACAGGCTCACGCGGAACTCCAGACGGCACTCGTGGAGTTCCTCATCGAAGAGAACGCCTCAGCTTCGACTATTGCGGGATAGCGCCCTTCTCTTCGCGGGGGCTGGGATGGGGACTCGGAAAGACACCGACCGGAGTCGGAGGGCGTTCGTGAAGGAATAACACGAAAAAGTCTCAGCCAGACCTTTGACCTCCTCCCCGCCGTAAACGGCGAGGATTCCCCCGTGGGGCGTCGGGCCGGTCCCGCCTTCCCCGGCGGTAACTTGCGGGTTCATGCGCTGCACGTCGGGGCGATGAACGCGTGGCAACGCCAGTTCGTACGAACTCCCCCGCTTGTGGTATACGGGCCGGGCCATCGGCCGTACCTGTCTCGAAGCCACGTTGACCGGACCCAGCCGGGCAATGGATGCTGTTTTGGTTCGCCTTCCGGCAGCCGGAACCCAGTCCAACCGGCCAAATTTTCGGCCCGAGTGTCGTGTTCACATACGACGCCGGGCGGTCTACATCTGTCGGTTGGCCGTCCGAGTCTACCGCTTGACCCCGCCCTGAAGGACGAGGCTGGCGCTCGAAATTCACGTGATTCCAAGACTCAGATTCAAACCGGGCCCGACAATCAATCCAGCCGGAAGCCGTCCCGAAGCGGGTCCTCAGGGTCGAGGACCAATTCGTTCCGTCCCGTGATCGAGGCGCTACCCTCGACACTCGGGATTACCGCCTCGATACCGTCCACGCTCGCCGTCTCGGCGATCCGGCCGGTGAACCGCGTGCCGATGATGCTCTCGACCACGAAAGACTCTCCCGGTTCCAAATCGCCACGCTCATGTTGGATAGCGAGTCGGCCGCTGACCCCCGTTCCGGTCGGGGAGCGGTCGATCTGGCCGTCGGCGAAGACGCAAACGTTCCGGCTGTCGGCGGTCTCGTCGTCGGTCTGTCCCCGGAATATCGTCCCGTAGAGGAAGCTCAGGTCCTCCTCGTCGGGATGTTCGATGTCGAAGGTGTCGGCGACAGCGCGCTTTATCGCCATACCGATCCGGGCGATCTCGCGGGCCTTCTCGGGGACCAGGGTGGGGTCGATCTGGTCGGCGTCGACGTAGGCGTAGAAGGCTCCGCCGTAGGCCAGATCGAACTCTATCGTGCCCAACCCCGGTACCTCGACCGTCTCCGACAGGGCCGACACGAAGGAGGGGACATTGTCGAACGCAACCGACGTGACCCGCTCCTCGGCCACCTGAGCCGTGGCCGTCACCCGGCCCGCTGGGGTGTCGAAGCGGATGGTTTCCGCGGAGGTGGTCGCATCCATCATTCCCGTCTCGACCAGGACTGCCCCGAGGGCGATGATGCCATGGCCGCACATGGAGCTATACCCGTCGTTCGTGGCGAACAGGACCCCCAAGTCCCCGTCTTCGGTCTCGGGATCGACCGGGATGGCTCCATACATGTCTCGATGGCCTCGGGGCTCCCACAGCAGCGCGGTCCGGAGGTCGTCATGGTGCTCACGGACGTTCCGTCGCTTCTCCAGGATGGAATCGCCGTCGAGTGTGGGGAAGCCGTCGACAACGACGCGGAGCGGTTCGCCAGCGGTGTGGGCGTCGATCGTGGTGATCCGCGGCCAGTCCGCGGGAAGGGTGGGGTCGGCGATCATGGGCTACTCCACACCCCGCTCCGGGGGCATGTAGCGGTTTGGGTGGCCGGAAGGCACGGGTCGAACGGTCGAGTTCAATCTCCATGGGACCTCGTACCGCCACCCAGAGAGAACCAGCCAACGCTGAATACTGGTGGCCAAGCGGGTCAGGACTTGAGGACTCGTTTCCGGCCCCCGACCAGGCCCAGGATGAACCCGGTGACATGCGCGATAACCGCGATGCCCGGTCCCGAAGTCAGCAATGTGATGAGGCCCGCGAGGACCAAGACGATGGCCGCCGTTGCCTTCCGGCTGAGATCCAGTCGGGACAGGAAGCCGCCGGTCAGGGGGTTCCCGGCGAGGGCGTACCCGTAGAGTGCGAGGATGGCTCCACTGGCTCCAACCACGGCCACGGTGGTGCCCATGAGGAGCCCGGCCGCGACCTCGGCCAGGCCAGCGAGCATCCCCGTGATGAGGACGAAGGCATGGAACCGAAATCGGGTCGCGAACCGCTCGAGCGGGATTCCCACCAGGAGGAGGGCCAGGGCGTTCACGACGAGGTGTTCCACGGTCGAGTGCGCATAGACGCTGGTGACGAGGGTCCACGGCCGCTCGACCGGTGCGGCGAGCGCGAACCAACCCTGGCCATACCCCACGAACCCCAGGGCCTGCTGTGCCAGGAACACCCCGCCGAACAGCAGCATGAGATCAATGGTTGCGCTCTGGTACCGATCCATAGCCTCGATTGCGGGCTGCCGAGACAAAAGGCCGCTGAAAGCGATAGTTGGTTCGGGAGACGCTCTTGGCAGGTTTCGTTTGGTGTTTTTCCCGCCACCGAACAAGCCCGCTGTTCACGGCAATCTCGCTCTCTGCTTCGTGTCGCTGCGGTCATGGCTCAGTCATCGTCGTTTCTGCGACTCTCTCCGATCGTCTGGCGCCGGTTTGTTGGGAACGGGCCCGGTCGGGGCTTTTGAATCCTGTCTCACCCTCGAAGTACCTCCACTACCGACAAGAGACACTGACTATACACTGGAGTGGCTCTGAAGAGCCGTTCGAACGCCTACCCGGCGTACAACCATTGACAAACGCTGTTACCAGTTTACTGCCGCAGATATCGAATAGTGCTCCCCGCGGGCCCTGTTGTATTTAGCTTCGATAGGGTTGGGTCCGGCGGTCACGTATCGGGAGCCTATTACGTCTGGCAGGTCTCGGTTTACACGAGATGCAACGCCGATCTACCACGTTCCAGCGAGCCGACGGGCGGGGCGAAACCGCCGGTCTTCGGTGTGGATCCGCCATGCCCCAAAGGGCCACGGTGTCGCGGAACGGGATCGGCGGGGCCTGACCCATGGACGCCCCTTCCGTCCACCGCACCTGGCACGACCGCGAGGGCGAGTACTCGCCCAACTATTACGCCTATTACGGACCAGATGAGGCGAGCGAGGCGATCTGCGAGGTCATCGAGACCGACGCGCCCGATGCTGCGGCCATCCTCGAGCTGGGCTGTAGCTCCGGGCGGCACCTCGCCTCGCTCTACCGAGAGGGCTACCGGAACCTGTCGGGCATCGACATCAACCCCGATGCACTCTCCGTGATGGCCGAGACATACCCGGAACTCGCTGACACGGGAACGTTCTACGTCGACGCGATCGAGAACGTCCTCGGGGACTTCGACGACGGAGCCTTCGACGTTGTCTTCTCGGTGGAGACCCTCCAGCACATCCATCACGAACACGAATGGGTCTTCGAGGATGTCGCCCGGGTCACCGGGGGTCATCTGATCACGGTTGAGGTCGAGAACGCTGACCGAGAGGGTGAGGAGGCGGGAGCAGATACGGTCCCGATGACGTACGTCAACGACGAATTCCCGCTCTATTATCGGGACTGGGGGCAGGTGTTTGCAAACCTCGGTTTCGAAGCAACGGGCTCCCGAGAACTGGGTCGTGACACCATGCGCGTCTTCCGACGCCGCGAGTAAGGGTTCACGTCTTGACAGGGGCGAGCGGGGACCGCCGAAACACGGCTCGATTCGGACAGCTGCTTGGTCGAGTGCTCACCGTGTGGATACCTCCCATGCAGCGACTCGCATCGCCACCCAGTTCGGCTCGCAAGACCGAGAGACAGAAGGGGCGTATCGGCGGTATCCAGGCGTTCCGATGCCTGAAAATTCCCATTGTCGCATGTTTGCACCACTAGTAAGGGTTACCCGTATCCAAGACCAAACGCGGGTGATGCGCCGGCGGAGCCGAGAACGAGAACGGGACGAGGAACAAGAACAGGAGAACGAATCCGTCGGCGAAACGGAGTGTCCCGAGTGCGAGTCTGGGGGACTCGTCAATCGGGTCGAGGGGTCCGAACTCGTCTGTGAGGAGTGTGGGCTGGTCCTCGAGGATGACAACATCGACCGCGGGCCTGAGTGGCGGGCGTTCAACCACCAGGAGCGCCAGAGCAAATCCCGCGTGGGCGCCCCCACGACCCAGACGATGCACGATAAGGGGCTCACCACGACGATCGACTGGAAGAACAAAGACGCCTACGGCCGGTCGCTGTCCTCGGAGAAGCGAACCCAGATGCATCGCCTGCGGAAGTGGCAGGAACGCATCCGCACGAAGGACGCCGGGGAGCGGAACCTCCAGTTCGCGCTCTCGGAGATCGACCGGATGGCGAGTGCGCTGGGGGTCCCCCGGTCGGTCCGGGAGGTCGCGTCGGTGATTTATCGCCAGGCCCTCAATCAGGACCTTATCCGGGGCCGGTCCATCGAGGGTGTGGCAACCTCGGCGCTGTACGCTGCCTGCCGGAAGGAGGGCATCCCACGGAGTCTGAGCGAGGTCTCGCAGGTCTCCCGGGTCGAGCGGAAGGAGATCGGCCGCACGTATCGATACGTCGCCCAAGAACTCAGCCTGGAGATGGAACCCGTCGACCCGGTCAAGTACGTGCCCCGATTCTCCTCGGAACTCGGGCTCTCGGAGGCCGTCGAGGCCAAGGCAACCGAGATCATCCGGACGACCGCAGAGGAGGGACTGCTCTCCGGGAAGTCCCCGACGGGCTACGCCGCGGCCGCGATCTACGCCGCCTCGCTTCTCTGCAACGAGAAGAAGACCCAACGTGAGGTCGCGGACGTGGCCCAGGTCACTGAGGTCACCATCCGGAACCGCTACCAGGAACAGATCGAAGCCTTCGGCATCCACTGAACGCCGGCGGGCTGGAACTCTCGCTTCTCCTCCCCTACTTTTCCTCGAGTGAGCTATCAGTCTCGGGAGATATTCGAGGACACACCGCCGGTCGCGACCATTGACGTGATTTTTGTGCAATTCGGCTGTTCTCCCGACGGATTCGAACCCACAGCCTTATCCCCGTGAAGCCACTTTCCGTAAGTGGAGTAACAGATTTATGGCAAACGGTACGGTAGGTTTCTTCCACGACAGGAAGGGCTACGGATTCATCGAAACGGACGAGTCGGACGACGATATCTTCTTCCACATGGAGGACGTCGGCGGACCGGATCTCGAAGA
>CAZQNH010000017.1:25828-35654 GCA_964594685.1 uncultured Halobacteriales archaeon | reverse complement strand
AAGTGGGACAGCTCATCGGCCGGGTTATCGACAATATCGGCGACCAGGACGTCTACGTCGACGTTGCCGCCGAAGTCGACCGGCTGACCGACGAAAACCCGCTGTACGAGTGAGGCCGTCGAAGCGGGAAAGAGACCAGGCGCTCGTCTCAAGCGCCCTACGAAGCCCCGCCGGGCGAGTAGTATATTATTCGTGGCGACGCCTCCAGCAGTCCCTTACCCCACTGCGTCGAGGGCCGTCCGACTGGCCTCGAGATCCGCGGCCTCACCATCGCGGAGGAAGTCGCCGAGGCGGCGCGCCGCCGTCACCAACCGGTCCGCGGCGGCGGGCTCGATGCCTCCGTCGAGCGCCCGCACCCGCCTGACGTGACTCCCGAGGGATTCGAGCTGCGAGGTGGCGGCGGCCGTGGTCTCCTCGGGCTCGATCCAGGTCCGGAGGTCGTCGCGGTAGGCGCGGACGGCGGTCGCCGCAGCGAGGCCCCGGGCGACCTGAAGCGAGGGAGGGACGTCCTCCGACGGTGGTCGCCGCCCCTTTGGGGCGCCCTCGAGCAACTGCCCGAAGTAATAGGATTCCGGCTCGGAGACCGACAGCGTCCGACCAAGTTCCGAGGCGACGTGCCGGATCTCGTGTGCGGCGACGTAGGTTTCATCGAGGGCCAACAGCTCACCCGCGTCGATGAATCCTCGGCCGCGGATGAACGCGAGGGCCGCCTCCTGGGCCGGATCGGCAGCCTCGCGAACGGTCCCGTCGGCGTACCGTTCACGGGCCGTCGAGAGGTCCAACTCCACCGGTCGGTTGGTGTGGCGGTGGCGGTCCCCGACGCCGACGCTCACCATGCTCCCACATTCGGGACAGGCCGTGGTCCCGGTCTCGAAGTAGGACCACTCCGTCCCGCAGGACCGACACTCCCGAACCCCACGAACTTCCATACGGGGACCACGTCACGGAGGCCCAAATTTCCCTCGGTCACTCCGCGTAGGACCCTCGTGTGGGACGACCCTCGGAACATCGAGCCTGTACGACCGAAACAGCTATCAGGACGGTCCGGTAACGGCCTGGTACCGATGTCGTCTCCCCATACGGTCACCCGACCGGAGGATAGAGGAAGCCACGGCGACGTGGCTGGTCGAGAAATTCGCCGGTACCACTGACTCTCTCGACGCAAAGAGACGAGGCGACACCGTCACGCTCGAACTAGACGGACGGACCCTGGTTCTCTCGGTGGAGGAAACCCGTGAGCTGCAGGAATCTCTCGACGAGGCGCTTACAGCCAGCCGGGAGTTTATGCATACGACCGGGACCCACCGGGCCGATGGCCGATACGTCGTCGAGCGTCGCGGTGCCGAGTCGGCCGGGAATCGCAAGGTCTTCGACTCGTTCGAGGTCCTCGACCGCCTCGCGGAACGACTGGTAGACGTGCCGACCGCCGAGGATCTCTCGCGGGCCGGGTTGACGGCCGGTCGCCGCCACATGGTGCTCTGGCACCTGATCGAGCATCCCGAACTGCCATTCGAACTGCAGAGCCGCCAACCCTTGACGGCCCGTCGAGGTGAGACCGACACCGGATGAGGATCGAGTCGGTTCGCGATGGGCACCTTCCGGGTCGATAGCCGGCGGCCAGGTCAGTGCCGGGTCGGTGTCCAGCCACGTCGCAGTATCCCCAGCCCCGGCCAGGGCGTATGCTTATTGGCTTACCGCGGGACGCTCCAGCCATGCCGGCGAGACCATCGACCTTCTCGATCGTGGCAAGGGACCCAGCCCAGGACGCGGTGGGCGTTGCGGTACATTCCAAATTCGTCAGCGTGGGATCCGTCGTTCCGTTCGCCGCCGCGGATGCGGGGGCGATCGCGACCCAGAGCTATGCGAACGTCGAATACGGCCCGGAGGGGCTAGAGCTGCTCCGGTCGGGATCGTCCGCCGAGTCGGTCGCCGAGGCGCTGACGGAGCCAGACCCCGACGCCGACCAGCGCCAGGTGGGTATCGTGGGACAGGACGGGTCTGTCGCGGCCTTCACCGGTGAAGAGTGTCTCGATCACGCAAGCGACAGGCAAGGGGAACACTACACGGTCCAGGGGAATATCCTGGAGAACCGAGAGACCATCGACGCGATGGCGAAGACGTTCGAAACGACCGACGGGGGACTCCCGGAACGACTGATCGCCGCGTTGTTCGCGGGCAACGAGGCAGGGGGCGACAGTCGGGGAGAACAGTCGGCTGCACTCTACGTGGTCAAGCCCCAAGGTGGGTACGATGGCGGAAACGACCGGTGGATCGACGTCCGCGTGGACGACCACGAGTCACCCATCGACGAACTCGAGCGGGTCTTCAAGGTCTACGACGTGACACTCGTGGAACGGGAGACCCCCGATGAGCTTCAGGCTCTCGACGGTGAGACCGCCGAGGCTGTCCTCGAGATTCTGGCCGAGACCGGGCTCTACGAGAGGACGCCTGGAGAGACGTTTGGCGAGGCCGAACGAACAGCCCTGGAGGATTTCAGCGGCCGGAACAATTTCGAGAACCACGACGTCGCGGTCCTCGAAGACGCGCTCGCCCGGGGCTGGGAATCCGCGGAGGGGGTCGGCGAGGAACGACTGGTCAATGCTATCTGGCACGGTCTCTCCCGCCTCCAGCGGAAGTGATAGTGATTTCACCCCGGAATGGCCTCCGCCCAACAGAGAGATTTTCAGGCGAGGACGCCCAGACACGGGTATGCGCGAGGAGTCGGAGATACGCGAACAGTACGAGTTCCTCGAAGAACAACTCGAAAGCGAGGAAATGCGCCACGAGGGTGTCCGGCAGATGTTCACATATTACAAGCGGGCGCTGGGGTGGGTCCTAGAGGAAGAATACATGTAGGGGTGTTCCGGGGTAGGTGCCGGCCTGCATAAATAGTCAAATTGATATTTTGAAAAATCCCGGCAGGCGAGGGAATTTTCGAATATTGGGCGTCTGCGGTAAGTTTAAGGGAAGCCGGTGCTTTGGCCCAGATGACGCTTCGCTTGGAGGGCCGAAGCGTCAGCGGGGACCAATTCAGGGCGGCAGCGGGGTCGGTTTTCGACCCCGCTTCCTTTTCACGTGAAGTACCCACAGGTACTCCGGACTGATCGCGTTGGCACTTGCTGGTAACTCGTGGGAACTCCTTGTGAAAACCCAGACATCTCCTGTTGGTTCGGGCGCCGCTGATGGAGCCAGCGGAGCCGTCGTGCATGCCACCTTCGAGATCTGTTCCATTGCAAGCCCACCAACCGGTCAGGGAAACCGACCAGTCCCGGGGTGTGGCGGCAACCAGTCACGGGGTGTGGCGGCGACCTGGTTTGGGATGAGGCCGGAGCGTCATCGCTGCCTGACCGGCCGGGATTCCCCCGACACATTCGGGTTTTGCCATGTCAATCCGTACGACAGCCCCTGATAGCCCACCAGGACCCCGGCGGTAACTTTCATCTCACCATCACGGTCCCAGGTGGGGAGTGTCATGCGGTCAACCCAGTATACTTATACTGGGGAGGAAATAATACCTTACCAGGGTTAGACATATGCACGACCTGACAGGCTTCCAGCGAGATCTCCTCTACGTGGTTGCGGGCCTGGAGGAGCCCCATGGGCTCGCGATCAAAGAGGAACTGGAGGAGTACTACGAATCGGAGATACACCACGGCCGCCTGTATCCGAACCTCGATACGCTGGTCGACAAGGGCCTCATCGACAAGGGCCAGCGCGACCAGCGGACGAACTATTACACGGTGACTCGGCGCGGTCGGCGTGAGATCGAAGCCAGACGAGAGTGGGAGTTCCAGTACGTCGACCTGGAGTGAGCGGCTGGTTTCGACCAGGCTCGGGACTGCCATCCTCGGCACCCTCACCAGCCTCGCCGAAAGCCCTCGTGACTACGACGTCGGGAATCCGTCCTTGATCCTGGTGGTGCCCTTCGTCCCGTTCCGCTTCCGGCGTTCCCGGAAGGCGAACGAGTAGACACCAGTCCGGGTCTGTGAGTCGTGTGGATTCCAGACACGGTACCCCGCATCGAAGTTCTCTCCGTGGGTGAGACCGGCTCCGGGTGCAGTCGGGTTTCCCTCCAGGTGGGAAGGCAGACAGAATCGTCGGCAGCGCCGAGGAAACCCTACCGCTGGTCACCCATCGCCCCGAGTAGCATCCGTCTTGCCGTCCGCTTGTTCGCTCGCATCCGTTGATTCAGAAAGCGTCGTCTGGGAGCTTCTGTCGGGTGGTTCCCGGGAAGGTGTGCCACCGGTGAGGACCGAGCTCCCGACCGCTTCCGCCTCGATTGGGGCCCCTGCCAATAGCTCCGGGAGAACCAGGGCCGTGAAGTGGACCAATAGGACGAGCAGCATCGGCCCGAGGAAGAGCCCGTACCAGCCGAACAGCAATGGGCCGAAGATATACGCCAGCATGACCATCCCGAGATGGAGACTGCGGCCCGAAACGTAGGGCCGAAGGACGAGATCCGGGATGACATCTACGATAAAGAAGGCGACGAGGACGAAGACGCCGACGAACCACAAAAGCGTCGGGTCCCCGAAGGCCTGGAACCCGATGAACGCGGCCAGGGGCACGTAGACGAGCTTGATCCCGACCACCGGGACCAGGCTTGCGACACCGGTCAGGAGCCCGAGGAGGGCCGGATAGGGGATCGAGATGCCTGCGGGCGAAAGGAAATCGAGGACCCCGTACGAGATGGCCCCGATGACGCCCGTGATGACCGCGTTGAGCAGGTTGCCGAAGAAGATGTGCGAGAAGTCCCGATCGACCCGCGTTGCGTACTCGAGCATGACCCCTTCCTCGTCAGAGAATCGGCGGGACCACCAGGTGGCAAGTCGGTGGTCGTCCCGGAGGAGATAGAAGGCAAGGAGTATCATCACGAAGAGATGGAGGGCCGCGTTCCCGAAGAACCCGAGATACGTGGTCCCTTCCTGGACCATCCGCCGGATGATATCGAGCGTATCCGGTTGACTGAGAAACGCCTGCGGGTCCGTGACCACCTGTGAGATGTCGACGTACGGCCCCAACAGGGACTCGAACTGTGCAGCATCCAGGCCCCGCGTCTCGATGAGATTGTTGAGTTCCTGGATGCCGACCGCGACGGTATAGCCCATGAGGAGTAGTGCCGGGAGGGCGAGGGCGATCAGTGCGACCGCAGCCGCGAGACTCGGCGGGCGGATGACCCGTTCGAGCCGTCGGTAGACGGGGCGGGTCCCGTAGTAGATGAACACCCCGAAGACGAACGTCCCAATGAAGGAGTAGATGAGATAGGCGACCCCGATGCCCAGAGCGATGGCGATGACCCACCAGCCGACCCGATCCCGGTCGATCTGCCACGGGGATTTCATACACAGTCTGTCGGCAGCGGACCGGCAAAAAACCTCACTCGCCGGTCCATCCCCTGTTTCACCCCACAGGCTCATTATGTATGCCTATATATGTCTCAATACGGCATGGTCGACCCCTTCGCCGACCTCGCGTTGACCCGCTCGGTGGCCCACATAGCCATCGCGATGGCACTGGGGATGTTCCTGGGCCTCGAGCGGGAGTGGTCCCAGAAGCCGGCGGGGATCCGGACCTTCGCGCTGGTCTCCGTGCTGGGCAGTATCCTGACCCTCATCGATCTGAGCATGTGCACCCAGACCATCTGTGTCCCGGTTTCGACGGGACTGGGTGGACTGCTCGTGGTGGTGCTCGCTGCGGTCCTGGTGGTGAGTGGCCTGCGGGACCGGGACGAATCCCTCCATCTCACGACCGCGGTAAGCCTGTTCGTGGCTTACGGTGTCGGGATACTGGTAGCGCTCGACCAGATCCTTGCGGCGACCGTCGCGGCGGTAACCAGTTCCCTGCTCCTGGTGTTGAAACGCGAACTCCACGGGTTCGCCTGGGGACTGTCCCGCACCGAACTCCGCTCGGCGGCCGAGTTCGCGATCCTCGCGTTCGTCATCTATCCCATCCTCCCGAGCGAACCGGTCACAATCACCGAACTCGAGATCGCCGTCGAACC
The DNA here is from genome assembly GCA_964594685.1 of uncultured Halobacteriales archaeon. Classification (GTDB taxonomy): domain Archaea; phylum Halobacteriota; class Halobacteria; order Halobacteriales; family Halobacteriaceae; genus Halodesulfurarchaeum. Next base: position 29,653 of record CAZQNH010000017.1, on the reverse strand, counting down.
ACGGGTGGTGTGGTCGATGGTTGTCTTCGTGGCCGGCATCGGCATCGTGAACTACATGGTTGCCCGCACCTACGGCCCGCGCGCGATGGCGATCACCGGATTCTTCGGTGGGTTGGCGTCGTCGACGGCCGTGGTGGGGTCGATGCTGAACCACGTCGGCGATGACGCGGAGAGTGCCAGCTACGCGACCGGGGCCGTGCTCCTCGCGATCGCCGCCATGGCACTGCGGAACCTCATCCTCGCAGCGGCATTCACCGAGCCAGGGGTGTTACTCACGCTTGCGGCACCCCTGGGCGTGATCGTGGTCGGTGGGGTGGCCTTCGGTATCCGGCACTCGGAGTCCACGGGCCAGGTTGAACTCGAACTCGAGAGTCCCTTCTCCTTGAAATACGCGCTCGCCTTCGGGGCCATGTTCGCCTTCGTGACCGTTGCCGGGACGATCACACAGGACCTGGCCGGGTCGGCTGGGCTCCTCACTACCACCTTCGCCTCGGGATTCGTCTCGAGCGCGGGGGCGACGACCTCCGTGGTGGTGCTGTTCCGTTCGGGGACCATCGACCCCGCGGTCCTGACCCTGGGCGTCCTCCTGGCGACTGCGGCGAGCGTGCTGGTGAAGGTGGGCCTCGTAGCGACCTCCTCGAACCGCCTGTTTGCAAGGAACGTTACCGTTCGCGCGGGCATCCTGCTCGGGGCTGCGGGTTTGGTCGCCGCGGCCCTCGTGTAAGATTTGCCGGAGCCGTAACGAACCGCTTTTGGTCCGGGCCGACCCCGCTTCAACTATGGACAGGCATACTGCCGAGCCAGAGGTGTCCTCGTTCCCGGGCGAGAGCGCGAAACGGTGGGTGGAGTATCATCACGAACACGCTGCGCCAAGCACGTATGTCTACGAGTTCGTCTGGGACATCACGGCCGACGCGGCCGGACCCTTCGTCACCGACGTGGACGGCAACGTCCTGATGGATCTGACCAGCCACGTCGCCGCCTCCCCCCTCGGATACAACAATCCCAAGATCATGGACAAGCTCCAGGAGTTCGACCTCGTCGATCCGCTCAAGATCGCGGGCCAGGACTTCTACGTCGGGGCTGGCGATGACCCGGGGGATGGTGACTTCCCGGGCCCATCCCGCCTGATGGAGGTGCTCTCTAGTCACTCGAATCACTACGGCCTGGATACGGTATTCCTCTCTAACTCGGGGGCCGAGGCGGTGGAGAACGCCATCAAGATTAGCTACGACCACCGCGACGGGGCGAAGTGGGCCATCGCCTTCGAGGGCGCCTTCCACGGGCGGACCCTCGGTGCCTTGTCCCTGAACCGTTCGAAATCCGTCCACCGGCGGAAGTACCCGGAGATCCAGGGCGTCCATGACATGCCCTACTGCCAGAACGCGAGTTGTACCAGGTCCACCTGTGAGTGTGGCTACTTCCCCGGCGACGGATCTGTCTCGGAACTCCGGCGCCGCATCGAGCCCAGTTCGGGGAACATCCATCCCGACGACGTCGCGTATATCATCGTCGAACCCGTCCAGGGCGAGGGCGGATACAAGATCCCGAGCGAGGCGTTCATGGATGACATCGCCGCGATCGCCTCGGACTTCGACATCCCAATCGTGGCGGATGAGATCCAGTCTGGGGTGGGTCGGACCGGCGAGTTCTGGGGTGCCGATCACATGGCCATCGAGCCCGACGTCATAGCGAGTGCGAAGGCCCTCCGGGTCGGCGCGACCATCTCGGACACCGAGATCTTCCCGGATGAGAAATCCCGGCTGTCCTCGACGTGGGGCGCGGGCGACGTCATTGCCGCCGCGCAGGGGGTGTTCACTATCGAAGCCATCGAAGAGCACGGATTGCTCCAGAACGCTCGCGAACGCGGCCGCCAGATGCTGGAGCGACTCGACGATGAAGTCCCGGACCATGTCGTCGACGTGCGGGGACTGGGGCTCATGCTGGCGATCGAACTCGATACCAAGGACACACGCGAGGCGCTCGTCGATGCGCTGCTCCAGCGCGGTGTGCTGACCCTCGGCTGCGGGACGAAGACCCTCCGCCTTCTCCCGCCCCTCGATGTGACCGCGCGTGAGGTCGACCTCGCCGTCGATCTGCTCATCGATGCACTGAACGACCCCACGGTGCGAAAGGCCGCCCCGGCCACGACTGAAAGCGACGACGCACTATAATCAGGGTCCCACGATTTCCCGTTCCCCACCCGTCCCCCGGTCGGATACACCGATTTGCCGTTTTCGCCTCCCCGTCACTGCCTCCTAAACGCCCTGCTCCCAGGCACCACTCTCACCGGGCCGCGTGACGACCGGACACCGTTACCGAAGCCGGCGCGGACCTCGCGGGGGTCGACACTTATCTTCCCGTCCCTCGAACCCACTCACCATGAGCGGCCAGCTCCCCTTCGACCCCGAGACGATCGAGCCGGCGGACCGCGGCGAGCGACGAACCACCATCGAGATGGATCACGAATCGGCGATCGAGCACGTCCGGGAGGCCTTCACCGAGGCGGGCTTCGGCATCGCCACCGAGTTCTCCGCCTCGGAGCTGTTAAACGAGAAGATCGAGGCGGGTCGCCCGCCGTACTACGTGCTCGGCGCCTGTAACCCAGCCGTCGCGGACAGAGCCCTGGTCGCCTCCGAGAACCAGATCGGTGGGCTGTTCCCGTGCAACGTCGTCATCTGGGAGGAAGAACCGGGCCGACAGGTCGTCTATCACGTCTCGATCATGAAGATCGCCCGTCTCGTGGGGATCGCCCCCGACGACGAGTCCTGGGAGGCGATAGTCGAAGATACTGGCGACCACGTCGAGGAAGCCTGGAGCAACCTCTGAGGAGGGACGGCCCGCCGGACAATGGCTGCATCCAGGCGATCCGGCGGGCAATCTCTGGTAACAGTCGACGCACTGGACACCCACTTTCGAATACGCGGATGTCGTCCGGATACCCACCAGTGGCCGCGGCTGTCGTCCGGATTCCGATCAAAGGTGAGTCCACGCATACCGGCCGAATCTCCCCGCCGCCCGGTCAGACCAGGGAGAGTCGACGGAACAGCGATACCTGGCTGTACATCCGACATCCGATGCAATACCCGGTCGAGGCCGCGAGTCCCGCGGCGATGGCCACGACGATGGCTATCGCATAGCCGGCGAGGCTGATACCTACAACCAGGAAGGCAGAGGCGAGAACGGTGCCCACCACGCCGATCAACTTTGCGAATCGGTGGGGCACGGCCGATTCCGGCTCCGCCGGCCCCAATCGCGGCTTGACGAGGTTCTTGAAGACGATGCCGTAGAGGTCGATACGCCATCCGCTCGCCGCCGAAAGGAAGAGCACGGCTGCAACCGCAAAGATGAGGACCGGGATATCGAGCAGGACACCCACAAGCAAGCCGGAGGCCGTGATTGCCTGGCCGAACCGGGGTGCTCGGGGATCGACGAGCGCATCGACCCCGTCGGGGTCCTCCATCGTCGCCGAACGGGTTTGAGTTACCATAACGTAGGTACTAATGAGGAGTTACCTTTGTAAGCGCCTATCGCTCCCGGATGCCTCCGCCCATAATTAGAAAATATCAATTCAAGAATATCATTCGGTCTCGACCTGGATTGCGGACTTGGATACCAGCGTGACCGCAGGTGTGCTTTGATACCAGCGTGACCTTCGGAAAGATACTGGAAGAGTCCGGAAACCACCTGTCGGAGGTCAGGGCGTCTGTACCCCGACTACCACGTAGCGGTCTGAAGGAAGGTACCTCGGCTGGCCCTTGGAAATCTGGGTTCGAATTTCCCGCAGATGGTCCCTTGGCGGCCTCAGGGCGATTTCCTCTTATA
>CAZQNH010000017.1:0-25728 GCA_964594685.1 uncultured Halobacteriales archaeon | reverse complement strand
TTCCCTTGGCGGCCTGAGGGTGGTGGTCCCTCAAATATTCCCTTGGCGGCCTGAGGGTGGTGGTCCCTCAAATATTCCCTTGGCGGCCTGAGAGCGAGTTTTTTCCCCGTAGACGCTATCTCTATATTCGCCACCGGCGTAGTAGTCACCATGGAAACACGGTATATCGAGCGGGTCGACGTCGTCTCCCTCGCGTCCCTGTTGGCCGTGATGGCACTTGCCTGGTCGATCATCATCGCTCTTGTCTGGTTCGTGCTGGGATTCGGTGCGGGGCCAACGCCCGGATTCATGGAACTGATCATCACCGTCGTCCTGAGTCCCATCATGGGGGCGATCGTCGGCGCGATCGCAGCCATCCTGTTCAACCTGGCCGTCGTGTTCGTCGGAGGACTGGCGGTAGAATTCGCGGAGTCCCGGTAGAAATCGGAAGAAACCACAAACTCGAAGGGGGGGGGCGGTCAGCGGCGGGACAGCCCTGGTCCTTCCGTGGGGACTCAGAACTGGTACCGCCGGTCGTCGTCGTCCGCTGAGCCGAAGTCCATCCCCCCGGTCATCTCGTCGTAGGTCATCCCCGAGAGGTACTCGTCGTAGGTGACCTCGTAGCTGTTCCGGAGATGGAAATCGAGTTTCCCGGTATCGACCGTTGACTGGAAGAGGATGTGGATGGCCCGCTGGACGAGTTTCGACGTGTCTGTCGTATCGAGGGCGGTCTGCAACATCGCGAGTTCCATCCGACTCTCCTCGTCCAGCGAGACGTCGACCTCCTCAAGGTCGCTGTACGCAGCCTCCACGTCCGCCGTGAGCTCGTCGAGACTCATGCCGAGCCATGAACGGCCCACGAGGAAACCCGTTTCGTCTCGCCGGAACCCGGGGCCTACAAGTCCGGCCGAACCCTCCTCCCGCCCGGATGGAGTCAGAGCCAGAAGAGCTGCCGCCGGACGTCGCTGTCCTCCGGACCACCCTCCTCGAGTGGTACGAACGCGACCACCGGGCGTTCCCCTGGCGGGAGACCGAGGACCCCTACAAGATCCTGGTCTGTGAGGTCATGAGCCAGCAGACCCAACTGGACAGGATCATCGGGCCCTGGCAGGGATTCCTCGACCGGTGGCCGACCGTCGAAGACCTCGCCGCCGCCGAACGGGCGGATGTACTCTCGTTCTGGTCCGCGAACGATCTGGGATACAACAATCGGGCTCGCTATCTCCACGAGGCCGCCAGCCAGGTCATCGACAAATTCGACGGCGAGATCCCACAGGACCCCGAGGTGCTCGAATCGCTGATGGGGGTCGGCCCGTACACGGCCAACGCTGTGGCCTCCTTTGCATTCAATACTGGAAACGCGGTGGTCGACACGAACGTAAAGCGGGTCCTCTACCGCGCCTTCGACGTCCCTGACGACGATACAGCCTTCGAGACCGTGGCCTCTTCACTCATGCCCGAGGGGCAGTCCAGGGCCTGGAACAATGCCATCATGGAACTCGGGGGTGTGGCCTGCAGGAAGGCACCGGCCTGCGACGACGCAGCCTGTCCGTGGCGTCAGTGGTGTTCCGCGTACCGGACCGGTGATTTCGAGGCGCCGGACGTCCCCGAACAGACCACCTTCGAGGGCAGTCGCCGACAGATGCGAGGTCGGGTGATCGACGCACTCTCCTCGCAGGGGACGCTTTCGCTTTCGGAACTCGGCCCTCGCGTGCGGGTAGATTACAGCCAGGACGAAACTGGCCCGGACGATAACGTCCCGGAGAATTCAGCGAGAGAGTCAGGAGAACCCCGAGACCGATCAGCACCCGTCGAGGGGGCCGATGGCGGGCCCTCGTCGCGGGACAACGGTCCGGCGTGGTTACTCGGCCTGCTCAGAGATCTCGAAGCTGATGGGCTGATCGAGGTGACCGAGACGGGTGATGGGTACGAGGCGAGTCTGGCACGCTGAAAACCCAGGGTATCGACGGTCTGGGGCCTGTTGCTGGTGCCAGTCGACCCGAATCCAAGGAGTCGACACAAGATTCGGCCGGGAGATGGCGAGGAACAGACGAAGGTCCCGCGAATCCGCAGCGTCCGCCAGGGGCCACGGATTTACGTACCCCAGCCACGACGTGACGGGCATGAGTACGACGATCGCGGGGATTGTGGGCAGTCTCCGGAACGATAGCGTCAGCCGGATCGGGGTTCGCCGGACACTCGACGCGGCTGACCTGAACGCCGACACCCGTCTCATCGACCTGCAAGACTACGACTTGCCGGTCTACGACGCCGACGGGGACGACGCGGGCGACGCGGAGCGGCTTCGGGAAGATGTGCGGTGGGCAGACGCGGTGATCCTCGGAACCCCGGTCTACCACGGCTCGTATTCGGCCCCGCTCAAGAACGCCCTGGATTACTGCGGTTTCGACGAGTTCGAGAACACAACGGTCGGACTGCTGGCCGTGGCCGGTGGCGGGTTCCCGCTGCCAGCTCTCGATCACCTCCGGTCGGTGATGCGGGCACTTGACGCGTGGGTCCTCCCGTTCCAGGCCGCAGTCCCGAACTCCAGTCGCGCGGTCGAGGAGGGATCGATCGCGGACCCGGACCTGGACCGCCGCCTCGAGACCCTGGGCCGACGGGTCGTCCAGTACGCGAACATCGAACCTGACCCCATGTCCTTCGAAGGCGAACACAACGTCGGGGCCACTGACTGACCGATAAACCGACGCCGGACACCAGGAACCACTTTGGAAATCGGTAGCCAGCGGAGGTGGCTTCCCCGAGGAGTGTGGAGACTAGGGACCAATTCCCGCAAGGGATAACAACCGTTTAGTCGGCGGCGGTCGCCCGGTGGCTCATGCACGCGATCACCAACAGCGGGTGGGTGGAAGTCATCTCGGGTTCCATGTTCTCCGGGAAGACCGAGGAGTTGCTCCGGCGACTCCGGCGGGCAGAGATCGCCGGCCAGTCGGTGGCGGCGTTTACCCCCGCTGTCGACGACCGGTACGGTGAGTCCGATCTGGGCTCACACGCCGGTCGGACGTGGCAGGCCCGCGTCATCGAGAACTCCCCCGAGGGCGTCTGGGATATCCAGGATTATCTCGACGGCGAGGAGGTCGTTGCGATCGACGAAGCCAACTTCTTCCCGGTCGAGCTCGTCGACGTCGCGGAGGCCCTCGCGGCCGATGGTCGGCGGGTACTCATCAGTGGGACCGACCAGACGTTCCGGGGGGAGCCCTTCGAACCGCTGGGCCAGTTGATGGCGACGGCCGAATACGTGGACAAACTCCAGGCCATCTGCAACCAGTGCGGGGAGCCTGCCACGCGGAACCAGCGGTTGATCGAAGGCGAACCGGCCCACGAGGACGAACCGACCATCCTGGTCGGGGCCCAGGAGTCCTACGAGGCCCGTTGTCGGAACTGTCACGAGGTCCGAACGGACTGAGACGGTCCGTCTGTCAGGCAGGAAGCTGAGGGCCTTTCGACAAGCGTTTAGGAGTCCGGCAGTATCCTCCCAGTAAGATGGGTTCGTGTATTATCTGTGGGTCCCCCGCCGACGGTGACATCTGTAACACCCACGAGGAGGACGCCTTCTTCGAATTCCGCGGCAACCTGCCGAACCAACTGACCCCGAACCGGTACTACCGGGGCCGGGTGGACGGCTTCGCGGAGTTCGGCGTCTTCGTCGACGTCGGTGAGGTGACCGGCCTGCTGCATCGAAGCGAGATCCCGAAACGACTCGAATCGCTCGACTGGGACCCCGGGGACGAGGTATTCGTCCAGGTCCTCTCGATCCACGACAACGGCAACATCGACCTCGGCTGGTCGCTTCGACAGCAGCCCCGGGAGTTCCGGGGCCACCTCGTCGACGATCCCGAGATCGGCGATCCGGTCGTCCCGGAATCCCTCGCGGAAGCGGAGGAATCCGAGGATGTGGCTGCAGAGGGGGCGAGTTCGGATGCCGAGGGCTCCGAGTTCGAAGCGGCAGCGACGACCGAGGACACCGGAGAACCGTCCCCCGACCGGAGCGGCCAAGCGTCAACAGCACACACCGAAGAATCCGCCGGAGGGGCGGCAGCCGCTACGTCCGAAGCGAAAGCGCCCTCCCAAGAGACGAGTGGCGGATCCGCTCCGGAAAGCAGTGAACGGTCGGTCGAACCGAGCGAGTCGACCTCCTCGAGTGGCAGTCCCGGAGAGGGGGCGGAGGCCGGCGCTACCACGAGTGGATCGGCCCCCGCTGCAACCACGGAAGCGACCGAAGCGGAGCCCACCGAACGGACTCCGATCGAGTCACTCGACGAGGAGGTCGGGGATATCGTCGCTATCGAAGGGGAGGTCAGTGGGGTCAGACAGACCAGCGGACCGACGGTCTTCGAGATCACCGACGAAACGGGCGCGATCGAATGTGCCGCCTTCGTCGAAGCCGGCGTGAGAGCGTACCCGGACGTCGAGGTCGGCGACATCGTCCAGCTGGTTGGCGAGGTCGAACAGCGGCGGGGCGACATCCAGATCGAGACGACTTCCCTTGAAGTACTGGGCGACGACGCCGCCGAGGCGGTCAACGAACGCCTGGAGGCGGTTCTCGCAGAGCGGGCGAGTCCGACCACCACCGAGCCGCTCGTCTCCGACCCCTCGATCGAGGTCGTCCTCGAGGGATTGATCGAGGCCGCAGAAACGATCCGGCGGGCGGTTATCGAGGACCGACCGGTCATCATCCGCCACACGGCGACCCTCGAAGGGTATGTGGCGGGAACGGCCATCGAGCGGGCGGTCCTCCCGCTGATCCGGTCGGAACACGCGGAGGCCGACGCCGTATATCACTACGTCGACCGACGCCCCCTCGAGGACGAGGTCTATGATGTCTCCGCCGCGACGAACGACGTGACCAACATGCTCGAGGCCGCCGACCGACACGGCGAGAAGCACCCACTCTTCGTGCTGGTCGACGCGGGTTCGACCCGCGAGTCGACCGACGGGTTGGCCTTCCTCTCGCTCTACGATGCACAGAGCGTCGTGGTCGACGGCGGCTACGCTGACGCCGATGCCGCAGACACCGCCGACGTCCTCGTCAGTCCGACCGCGGCCGGAGCCAAGCCGGTCCCATCGGGAACACTCGGTGTCCATCTCGCCGGGTTGGTGAACGAAGAAGTCAGAGACGACCTTCGCCACCTCCCCGCAACAAGCTACTGGGACGAGGTCCCAGCAGTGTACGCCGACCTGGCAAGCGAAGCCGGCCACGACCCCGAGACCCTCGAGGACATCCGGAACGCGGTGGCCCTCGAGGCGTTCTACCAGTCCTACGAGGACAAACGCGAACTGATCGCCGATCTCTTCTGGGACGAACGGAACCGCGCACTCGCGGCACCCATCAGCGACCAGTTCGAGGAGAAGTTAGCGACCGAGATCGAGACGGCCCGACCGCACCTCGAGCGTCGGGACGAGTCCGGGGTCACGATCGACGTCCTCGACGTGGAGGCCTACACCCACCAATATGACTTCCCGCCGATCGAACTCCTCATCGAAGAGCTCCACCGGCGCGAGGCGGACGAGATCGACGGCACTGCGGTGACAATCGGCTTGGGACGGGACGTCCTCCACCTCGAGAGTTCGGCGTCGCTCGACGTCAGGGCCATCGGTGAAGCGGTCGCGGAGACGGTCCCGGGTGCAGGTGTCACTCCACGGGGTGGCCGAGACGGTCGGATCGAGTTCCTCTCGGGCGAGCGCGACGCCGTCCTCGAGGCCGTGATCGACGAGGTTGCGACCTGGCTGGGCTGAGCGATACCCTTTTCCTCGGGAATGGACGAGTGGGGATACATGCAGCCCGAGGCCAGGGACCGCTTCGAGGCCGCCTGCGAGGACGTGGTCGAGGGGATCCTCGACGGCGAGGTCGGCCGTGAAGACGTCGAGGGAGCGAAACTCGAGGCCTGTGGCACTCACTCCGCACCCAAGGTGCCCACGAACGCCGAACTCCTCGATTTCGCTCCCGAGGGTCGCCTCGATGAACTCGAAGCCGTCCTCCGGCGGAAGCCGGTCCGGACGGCCTCGGGCGTGACCCCGGTCGCCATCATGACGAGTCCCGAGTCCTGCCCCCACGGCAAATGTCTCTACTGTCCCGGGGGGCCTGCCTCCGAGTTCTCCTCCGCCCAGAGTTACACCGGACACGAGCCCGCCGCGGCCAGGGCCGAGCAGAACGACTACGACCCCTACGGCCAGGTCACGCTCCGCCTGGCCCAGCTCCGCGAGATCGGTCACCCGGTCGACAAGGTCGAACTTATCCTCATGGGCGGGACTATGACCGCCCGGTCAGCCGACTACCAGCGATGGTTCCTCAAGCGAGCCCTCGAGGCCATGAACGACTTCAACCTCGAGGACCCGCCCGAACCTGCCGAGGGACGGAGCTTCGCGGAGGACCCAGCAGAACAGGAGTTCGCGTATCTCGAGGACGTGCTCGCAGAGAACGAGACCGGTGCCATCAGGAACATCGGGACGACTTTCGAGACCAAGCCAGATTGGTGCGGCCACGAGCAGATAGACCGTATGCTCGATCTGGGCGGGACCAAGGTCGAGGTGGGCGTCCAGACCACCTTCGATGGGGTCAACCGCGATATGCATCGCGGACACGGGATACAGGCCTCGATCGACGCGAACCGACGGCTCCGGGAGGCGGGATTCAAGGTCGGATTCCACATGATGCCCGGGCAGCCGGGCTCGTCGATCGAGATGGGCCGGACCGACTTCCGTCGGCTCTTCGAGGACCCGCGGTGGCGACCCGACTACCTCAAGATCTACCCCACGCTGGTGGTGGCTGGGACCCGGGTCTACGACATGTGGCAGCGGGGCGAATACGAGCCCCTCACGAACGAGCAGGCCGCAGAGCTGGTCGCACGGATCAAGGCCGATCTACCGAAGTACGTCCGCCTCCAGCGGGTCCAGCGGGACATCCCCGCCGACTTCATCGAGGCCGGCGTCTGGAAGTCGAATCTGCGGCAACTCGCCCGCCAGCGCATGGACGAGCACGGCTGGACCTGTGACTGCATCCGGTGTCGGGAGGTCGGGATGAACGAGGCCGACCCCAACGAGGTGACACTGGACGTCATGAGCTACGCCGCCGCAGGCGGCACCGAGCACTTCCTCAGCTTCGAGGACCCGGACCAGAATCTGCTGGTGGGCTTCCTCCGGCTTCGATTCCCGGGCGAGACGCGCCGGCCGGAACTGGATGGTGCCGCACTGGTCCGCGAGCTCCACGTCTACGGCAACGAGACCGGACTCGGCGAGGCTGGCGAGGACTTCCAGCACCGTGGGTTCGGCCGGCGGCTCGTCTCGAAAGCCGAAGCCATGGCCGCGGACGCGGGCTACGACAAGCTGGCCGTCATCTCCGGCATCGGCGCCAGGGAGTACTACCGGGAGAAACACGACTACTACCAGGACGGGCCGTACGTCAGCAAGCGACTTTAAGTTGCGAGTGACTGTCCGCTGGGACATCGGACCGACCTGCATCGTCGCGAGGGCGAACAGGTGGCCTGCCGTCCCGACGCGCTCGGCCACACTCCCGCGACACGCGCCGGGTTGGTCCTCACGTGATGGAGCGAATTGGTCAGGTGCTGGTATTTGAAGGTTCGGCGGATGCAGGGTAATCCGCATGGTCCGGACCGACGCTCATTTCCTCCCGGTGGTCGAATGCGAGGTATGGACCCGAAGCGGGAGGTCACGAGCGTCGATCTGGTCGCGCTGGTCGGGGAGCTGGGGGGCTTCACCGGTGCGACTGTCGATAAGGCCTATCTCTATCCGGACGACCTCATCCGCCTCAAGATGCGGGACTACGACCGGGGACGCATCGAGTTACTACTCCAGGTGGGTGAGACCAAACGCGCCCACGTGGCCCGGCCGGAACACGTCCCAGACGCCCCCGGTCGACCGCCGAACTTCGCGAAGATGCTCCGGAATCGGATCGCGGGGGCGGACCTCGCGGCGGTGCGACAACACGGCTTCGACCGTATCCTGGAGTTCGAGTTCCGTCGCGAGGACGCAGACACCACTATCGTGGCCGAGCTCTTCGGCGAGGGGAACCTCGCGGTCCTCGACGAGAACGGGACCGTGGTCGACTCGCTTTCGACCATCCGCCTGCAATCCAGGACCGTCGCGCCGGGTGCCCAGTACGGCTTCCCGCAGACCCGTATCGACCCCCTCGACGTGGAATTCGACGCCTTCGCAGCGGTGATGCAGGAGTCGGACACCGATCTCGTGCGGACCCTCGCCACCCAGTTGAACTTCGGCGGCCTCTACGGCGAGGAGCTCTGCACCCGCGCCGACGTGGAGAAGACCATGGACATCGCGGCGGCCGGCGAGGACGAGTTCCAGAAACTCTACGACGCGATGATTCGGCTCTTCGACCGGCTCGAACGGGGCGAGACCGACCCTCGAGTCTACATGGAGGAGGAAAGTCCGGTCGACGTGACGCCGATCCCCCTCGAGGAGTACGGGGACCTCGAGAGCCAGGCCTTCGACTCGTTCAACGACGCACTCGACGAGTACTTCAGGAACCTCGAGGTAGCGGCGGATTCGACGGCCGACAGCGAGGCCTCTGGCCCCGACTTCGCGGCGGAGATCGAGAAGCGCGAACGGATCATCGAACACCAGCAACGGGCGATCGAGGACTTCGAGGCGGAGGCCGAGGCCGAGCGCGAGAAGGCCGAACTCCTCTATGCCAACTATGGCCTCGTCGACGAGATCCTCACCACGGTCCGGGAGGCGAGAGCCGACGGCCACGGCTGGAACGCGATCGAGGAGCGATTCGAGGACGCAGCCGACGAGGGGATCGAGGCCGCGGAAGCCGTGGAAGGTGTCGACGAGGCAGCGGGAATGGTTGCGGTGGAGATCGAGGGGGTCACCATGTCCCTGGACCCGGCAGACGGGGTGGAAAAGAACGCAGACCGCCTCTACACCGAGGCCAAGGAGATCGAGCAAAAGCGCGAGGGGGCACTCGAGGCCATCGAGAACACGCGCCAAGAGCTGGCGGCACTCGAAGAGCGAAAGGCCGCCCGAGAACGTGGAGACGAGCCGGAAGCCGACGAGGACGGCGACGAGGAGAACGAAGTCGACTGGCTCTCGCGGCCATCGGTCCCGGTGCGGAAGCCGGAGACCTGGCACGACCGGTTCCGCTGGTTCCGCACGAGCGACGGCTTCCTGGTCATCGGCGGCCGGAACGCCGACCAGAACGAGGAGCTGGTCGCGAAGTACATGGAGGGCACTGACCGCTTTTTCCACTCCCAGGCCCCCGGGGGACCCGCCACGGTCCTCAAGACCAGCGAGCCGAGCGAGCCCTCGAAGGACGTCGAAGTCCCCGAACGAAGCCTCGAAGAGGCCGCTCAGTTCGCGGTCTCCTATTCGTCGGTCTGGAAAGACGGGCGGTTCAGCGGGGACGCCTACATGGTCGACCCCGAGCAGGTTACCAAGACCCCGGAGAGCGGCGAGTTCCTGGAGAAGGGAGGATTCGCCATCAAGGGCGAGCGGACCTACTTCGAGGATACGGCCATCGGCTGTGCGATCGGGATCACCTGTGAGCCCGAGACGCGGGTAATCGGGGGTCCGCCGGAGCCGATCGAGGAACGAGCGGAGACGAGTATCCGGATCGAGCCGGGCCGCTACGCCCAAGGAGACGCGGCAAAGCGCATCTACCGCACCTTCCGCGAGCGGTTCGAGGACACGACCTTCGTGCGAAAGGTCGCGAGCCCGGACGAGATCCAGAAGTTCATGCCCCCGGGCGGCAGCCGCACGCTCGAGGAGTGAGGACCGTGGGACAGCGGTTGTCTGAACCCGACCCCGCCAGGAAAGGGAGGACTCTTACCGCCGTGCCCGCAATCCTCCCTCAATGCACGTAAACGAGCGGGAGGCCCGCGAGGGTGGCCGGGAAGCCATCTCGCTCGTCCCGGAGAGTCTGGATGACCTCTGGCATCTCACCTACGTCATCGAGCCCGGGGACCTGGTCTCGGGAGACACCCACCGGCGCATCCAGCGTCAGGAGGAGAACCTCCGCGACACCGGGGGCGAACGCGAGCACCTCTCCGTGACCCTCGAGGTCGACGAGGTGGAGTTTCACAAGTTCGCCAACCGACTCCGGGTCTCGGGTGTCATCGAGTCCTGTTCGCGGGAGGACCAGCTCGGACTCCACCACACCCTCAACCTGGAGGAACGCAAGGAGATCGAGATCGAGAAACAGTGGAAGCCTGACCAACTCGAGCGAATCCAGGAGGCAGTCGAGGCAACCGACCAGCCCACAGTGGCCATCGCCACGGTTGAGGAAGGGGAGGCTTACATCCATACGGTCGCCCAGTACGGGGTCGAAGAGTACGCCACGTTCACGAACACGACCGGAAAAGGGGAGTTCGCGCGGGGCCGGGAGGAGCTGTTCGAGGCGCTCGCGAGCGCGCTGGGGCACCTCGACGTCGAAGCCATCATCCTGGCCGGCCCCGGGTTCACGAAGCAGGACGCCCTCGACTACATCGAGAACGAACACCCCGATCTGGCTACCACGATAACGACCGTGGATACCAGCGCGGCCGGGGGTCGGGGCGTCCACGAGGTTCTCAAACGGGGCGCCGTAGACGAGATCCAGGAGGAGACCCGGATCGCGGAGGAGTCCGCGGCCATCGACGAACTCATGGAGCGGATGGCCCAGGACGGAGCCGCCGCGTACGGGATCGACGCGGTGATGCAGGCCACGGACTATGGGGCGGTTGCGGAACTCCTCATCCTCGACGAACGACTCAGACAGGAGCGGGCAGGCGAGGGCGACTGGGACATGGACGTGAACGAACTCGTAGAATCCGTCGAGCAACAGGGCGGGGAGATCACCGTCTTCTCCCACGAGTTCGACCCGGGTCAGCAACTCCGGAATCTCGGCGGTGTCGCGGCTCTGTTGCGATACCGGATCGACTGATGGTTTCCCAGCTCGTAGAATAGCCCAAAAGGAGGCTGGTTCGGGTACCGAGAGCGCTAGATCTCGATTCTTTTCCCGTCGTAGGCGAACTCGACGTCCCCGTCGTAATGAGACCCGATCGAATCGAGCATCGCCTCATGCTTGCCTCGAGTATGCGGATAGAGATGGGTGAGGAACACTCGGTCCAGGGCCGCGCCCGCAAGGACCTGACCGAGGCTGTCGGGGGTCGGATGGTTCGAGACATCCACCTCGTCGGGGAACGAGCAGTCATGGATCAGAATCGATCCGGACTCGGCGAAGTCGACAAGTTCCGCCATGGCCTCGCTATCACCACTGAACGTTACCTGGTCATCGAACCGGTACGCGAAACAGTACATCGAGTGGTCGGTCTCCATCGCCGCCACCTGGAACCCGGCGACCGTCGTGGTTTCGGGTTCGATCTCGCGGATCGAGAGATCGATGCGGTCCTGCATGTAGTCGTGGACCTCGTGGAGGCCCTCGACCAGGGCCTCGGTCCCCGGCGGGCCCACGATCTCGAACGATTCCTCGCCCGCAAGCCAGCGGGCTTTCAACAACGGCATGAGGTCCGAGACGTGGTCGAGGTGATGATGGGTCAGAAGGAGGGCATCGACGCCTTCGTAGCCCATCTCCGTACTGGCGAGGGCGTGAAGTGCCCCACTTCCCACGTCGACCAGAAGCCGCCGGTCCTCGGCCTCCAGGAGCAGGCCGGTTTGCACCCGGTCCCCCGTCGGCATCGCGGAACCGGTGCCGAGAAACGTCAGGCGCATGTATGCAAGGCAACGGGCCGTGGTGAAAACCATTCGGACGGGCAAGCGATCAAGATCGTTCGACAGAGGCGGGAATCATCAGCGTGCGCGGGAAACCGGCCAGGAGGAAACCTGTGCAGCTAAACAGGGTGGCGGTGATTCCCTGACCGCTGGGCGGAACATCACTTTCACTGCGCTTCCAACAGGTACAACAGCGCCGCCGACGAATCCACAGTCGAATGGGCACGGACGTGCCGCCCGACATCGCCGAGTCGGTCCCCGGCGATACAGCGGTGGCAGATGCGGCTGTCCTCGAACTCCTCGAACCCGCCGTCCAAGAGTGGTGGGTCGAGCAGTTCGGGGACTTCCTCGAGGAGAACGGCGGCTTCTTCACCCCACCCCAGCGCGAGGCCATCCCGCTGGTCCACGAGGGAAAGAACGCCCTCATCGCAAGCCCCACGGGATCCGGGAAGACCCTCGCCAGCTTCACGGCGATCATCAACGAGTTGTTCGTCCGGGAGCGGAATGAGGGCCTCGAGAATACGGTTTACTGCCTGTACGTCTCACCGCTCAAATCCCTCGCGAACGACATCCATCGGAACCTCGAGGTGCCACTCGAGGGGGTCCGGTCGAAGCTCGACGAGCGGGGGGAGGATGTAAGCGAGATCAGACACGCCATCCGACACGGCGATACGGACTCGGCAGACCGACAGGCGATGCTCGAGGAGACCCCACACATCCTAAATACGACCCCGGAGACCCTCGCCATCCTGCTCAATTCCCCGAAGTTCAAGGAGAAACTCTCGACAGTGGAGTACGTCATCGTCGACGAGGTCCACAGCCTCGCGGATTCCAAACGGGGGACCCACCTCACCGTGAGTCTCGAACGCCTCGAGGCGATGGCCGAGGGCAACGTGACACGGATCGGCTGCTCGGCCACGGTCGAGCCCTTGGACGAGATGGGCGAATTTCTCGTCGGGATGGCAGCGGACGGTGAAGCCCGCCCGGTGGAACGTGTCGATACCCGATTCGTCCGTGACTACGATATCGAACTCGCGACGCCCACACCGGACCTCATCAATACCCCCCAGGGAGTGATCCAGGAGCGATTCTACGAACAGCTCCAGGACCTCATCGCCACCCACGACAGCACGCTCGTGTTCACGAATACCCGCTCCGGGGCCGAGCGCGTCCTCCACAACCTCCGGGACCGCGGGGACTTCGGCGAGGAGAACTCCGGCGCCCACCACGGCTCGCTTTCGAAGGGGAAGCGCCAGCGCGTCGAGGAGAAACTGAAATCGGGGGACATCGACGTGGTTACCACCTCGACGAGCCTCGAGCTTGGCATCGACATGCCCCACGTCGACCTGGTGGTCCAGGTCGGGTCCCCCAAATCCGTGGCCGCGCTGCTCCAGCGCATCGGCCGCGCTGGCCACCAGGTCGGGGAGACCGTCACTGGCCGCGTGATCGCCCTCGACCGGGACGAACTGGTCGAATGTGCGGTCATGCTCCGGAAGGCAGAGGAGGGGTTTATCGACCGGGTCCATATCCCCGAGCGCGCCCAAGACGTAGCCGCCCAGCACGTCTACGGCATGGCGATCAACGGCCCCCGACCGGAGGGGGAGATCCGGGAGATCCTGGAGCGGGCCTTTCCCTACCGGGCGTACACCGACGCCGAATGGGAGCAGCTGCTCACCTACCTCACCGCCGATTACGAGGGGTTCGAGGACCGGAACGTCTACGCCAAGATCTGGCGAGACGAGAACGACCCGCCGAACGGCGAGCATCACTACGAAGCGTACCCGGTGGGCCAGCGACTCATCGGCAAGCGGGGCCGCCTCGCCCGGATGATCTACATGACGAACCAGGGGACCATCCCCGACTCCTTCTCGTGTGATGTCTTCACGCGGGACGACAATCAGTGGGTCGGGGACCTCGACGAGGATTACCTCGATACCCTCGAACCCGGCGACGTCTTCATTCTCGGCGGGGACCACTACGAGTTCCGCTACCGGCGCGGCTCCAAGGTGTACGTCGACCGGACCAGCTCCCGGCCCACAGTGCCGTCGTGGTACTCCGAGCGATTGCCGCTGTCGTTCGACCTCGGTCGCGAGATCACCCGGTTCCAGCGCCAACTGCTCGAGAAACTCGATGAGGGGGGAAGTGCGGCGGTCAGGGTCTGGCTTCGCGAGTTCCCCATCGACGAGAACAGCGTCCGGGCCCTCTCCCGGATGTTCGACGAACAGGTGGCCTTCGCCGGTGGGGAAGGAGTGAGCACGGACGAACGCCTCGTGGTCGAACACGTCAAGGACCGCGAGGAGTACCGACGTCGGTTCTACGTCCACTCGACCTACGGCCGTCGGTTCAACGACGGCCTCTCGCGAGTGCTGGCGTATCGATGTGCCCAAGAGGCAAATGCGAACGTCACCATCGCTGTCGCGGACAACGGCTTCACCCTCTCGATGCCACTCAACCGTAAGGTCGATGTGACCGGCCTCCTCCGGGACACCGACCCCAAGGACGTCCGAGAGGATCTCCGCCAGAGCCTCGACGGGACCGATCTGCGTGAGCGGTACTTCCGCATCAACGCCACCCGGTCGCTCATGATCCTCAAGCGGTACAAGGGCCACGAGAAATCACCGCAGCGCCAGCAGCTCTCCGCGGAGATGTTACTCGGGTTCGCCGAAGACCTCGAGGACCTCTCAGTCTTAGAGGAGACCTACCGGGAGATCATCGAGGACAAACTCGACGTCGCAGGCATCCGGACCGTCCTCGGGGACATCCAACGGGGCGATATCGAGGTGGTCGAGACCCAGCTACCCTCGCCATCGCCGCGATCGTTCGGCCTGGCCACCCTCTCGGCGAGCGACGTGGTCCTTGCCGAGGACGAGGACGCAGTCCTCAAGGAGTTCCACGAGCGCGTCCGGGAGGTCATCGAGGCCGAGGAGTGATCGTCCCGGATTTGCCTGAAACCGGCCGCTCGCGCGCAGTATTAATGGGTGAGAGGGGCACCGATGGGTGAAATACTGGGAGGAAAGCTGTGACCGAGGCGGCGGATAGTCCCTAGCCGTTCGCAGAATCGTGGTCGTCCGAAGACCTCCGGGCCCAGTCGAGCATCCTGCTGTAGCGGTCGTCGCTCTCCAGCGCCGTTGGGTCGCCCACCAGCACCAGCGCCTTCTTGGCCCTGGTCAGCGCCACGTTCATCCGGCGATAGTCCTCGAAAATCGGCCCTTCGAGATCACCGGACGCCACGAACGAGACGACGATGATCTCCTTGCTCGACCCCTGAAAACGGTCCACCGTGTCCACGGTTACCCCGTCCGGAGCCTCCCTGGCGATCGTGGCGACCTGGGCCCGGAATGGAGCGATCACCCCGAGGTCTTCGGGGTCGACCCCGGCCGAAAGATACGAGTCGACGATCCGACCGACGGCCGCCGCCTCGGCCGTATCGGTGTGTGCGGCTTCGGTCCCCTGGACCGCCACAAAGGCGACCCCGTCATAGAGCGGCCCCTGGCTGGGGTCGACGCCGAGATTCCGGACCGATTGGGCGGCCACTTCTCCGGAGGCGGGTCGTAGCTCCCCGTCGTAGAACTCCCGGGAAGGGAAGGCCTGGATGCGCTGGGACATTCGGTACTGCCGGTCGAGCATGACCGCAGCCCCGGGGTGGCGTTCGATGAGGCGCTCGAAGAGCGAGGTTTCGAGGTCCCCGCCCGACCGGACGACGGGCGGGAGCTGCTGATGGTCGCCGACGAGCACGAAACGATCGCCGCGGTTGATTGCGGCCAGGGTGTCCGGCTCGGTGAGCTGGCTCGCCTCGTCCACCACCACGACGTCGAAGGATTGCGAACGCATCACGCGCGAGCCGCAGGCCGCTGTCGTTGCAGCGACGACCGGTGCGGATTCGAGCGCCTCGGCCTGTTCGGTCGGGTCCCCGGACCTGGAAAGCCTGATGGGCTGCATGTCCTCCCGCACCCCTGTCTCGGTCCCCATCCGAACCGCGTCCTCGAAGCCCTGGTCGCGGAGGGCTTCGAGGGCGTTATCGACGGCGCGGTTCGTGAAGCCGGCAAGGAGGACCCGGTCCCCCCGCTCGACCATCTCCGCGAGCATCGACGCGATTGTGTAGGTCTTCCCCGTTCCCGGCGGACCATGAACCAGGGCGAAATCCTCGGCGCGCAGTGCGTGGTTCACCGCCCGGTTCTGCGCCGGGTTGTTCTGGATGATCTCGCGGGCCTCCCCGGAGAAGTCCGGAGAGGTACGGCCGAACAGCAGGTCCCGTCTGCGTTCCGAACTCCGGAGCAGGCCGTCGTGGAGAGCGGTCAGCATCCGGTCGACGGAGAACTCGGAGGGATAGACGTCGAGGCGCTCTACCGAGAGCGGTTCGGGAGCGGTCACAACGACCGCAGCGGTTCCGAGGCGTTCGACCCTCGCCATCTCGGTGTGACCGTTCACGGGGTCGCCGTCGCTCGCCAGGACCCGATCGCCCTCCCGGATCTTCGAGGCGGTCGGCGAGGCCCGCGTCGAGCGCAATCGCCAGCGCCCATCCGGGAGTTGCTCGCGGCCGGCCGGCTCCAGGTCCAGGATCGCCCGGTCCGCGTCGGCACGTTCCTCGGCCGTCTGGGTCCAGAGCTTGTGGTACTCGCGGTGCACGGCGAGTCGCTCGGCCTCGATGGCGCCGTAGAACCGCTCGAAGTACGCGAGTTCGTCCTCGGGGAGCGGCTCACCCACCCGACCGACCTTCGACTCCTGGTCCAGCCGGCCCGAGACCACGAGGCAAGTGTCCTTCTCGAAGCAGTACTCGCAGGTGGCATCGCCTTCGTAACCCGTCGGAACCGAGCGGTCGTGTTCCATCGCGGCGATCCGGTTGCGGGTGCGCAGCACGAACTGGAGCAGCCCTTCGCCGATGACGAACTCCTTGGCCGGGGAGAGATCCCCCGACTCCGCGTCCCGGTCGACGGCCGCGTTCTTCGTGTATAATAACGTGCCAGTATCCGGTGTCACCCCACGTTCCTCGAGGAGGAGGGCGTAGGCGGCGGCCTGGATCTTATCCTGGAACCGTGGACTCCGGCTGGTGTTCTTCCCGGTCTTGAGTTCCACAGGCATCCCGCGGCGGATGGCGTCACATCGTCCTTTGATGCCGAGGGTATCGCTGATGAGGGTGACCTCGGATCGCCACTCGTCCTCGCCGGAAAGGACGCCCTGCTGGAGCCAGCCTTCGATCGCTGCGGCGTTGGCAGTCACCTCCTCCAGTACCGCCTCTCGCTCGCGTCCGAGCAATCCCAATTCGAGTCCAGCTTCCTCGACCCGATTCTCGACCGCGTGCTCGAGGTCCATCCCCCGGAGGAGGTCACCGAAGACTTCGTGAACGATGGTCCCTTTGGTGACCGGATACTCGAGGGGCAGGCCACCCAGCTTGTTGAGATAGTACAGCCGGGGGCATTGCACCCAGTTCCGGATGTCGGTCACGTCGACGAGGAAATCAGGTTCGACGACAACCCGCGAGTCCTCCGTCGTCGCATAGGCGCCCTCGGCCGACTCGGTCGTCCTCGCGGCCTCGGTCACGATCAGTCCCATCCCGGGTTCGAGATAACCGCCGGTCTTGCTCCACTTGTCCCAGAGGGCGACCGAAACTGTCCGCTTCCGTGAGACACTTTCGCGTCCCTCCGCCCGGGCCGCCGGTTCCATGGAGCCCGAAGAATCCTCGGCGAGTTCCGTCTCACTCCCGCCGTCAGTCTCCGCGGCGATTCGGACCGTGACCTCGCAAACGTCGCGGTCCCCGGACTCCGTGCTGGCGGTTCCCACCTCGCCGACCGCGACAACCTCTCCCCGAATCTTCACGAGCGAGCCGTAGTGGGCCGCGCCGAAAACGGTGTCGCTCCTGGGTCAGTCCAGGATGGCGGCGGCGGCCCCGAGGACGAACAGGAATCCCAAAACGCGGAGGCCCGTTCCGAACAGTGGGTCGATCCCGAACGTGTCGACGAGGGCAGGGGCCACCACCGCGATCGAGAGACCAACGATCAACAAGATGTTTCCCACCCGTTCCGGGGATTCGATGGACGACCACTCGCGGTAGAGCTGGATCGCTATTAGGGCGACGAGCAGGCCAGCGGCCACCGCCACCCAGTCCATATGCCCACCTCCGGCACCGCGCGACAAATACACGGGGGCTTCGAAGTAGCCATTCGCACTGTCCGCTCAATTAGCATACAATCTACGTTCGCCTCCCTTCCGAGCCCAAGCACGCGGCCCTTGGAGAAGCGTAGTCATATTCCTGTTTTGACCTCATTACCCGGGATGGGCGGGATTCCGACAGGGACCGACTGCGTGAGGACTGAGCGTGGTCAAGGAACCACGGTATCGTAAATGACGAACAGTATGAGCGTGGAACGGGTGCTCGGCTCTGGCGACAACAAATACCGTGGCGGCCCCGCTGCAACGCGCTCGTGCGCCGAAACCACGCAAGCAGCATGGATTCGGAGATGCCTCTGGCCCCACCCGCGACGCTCGCCTCGTCCGTGCGGCAGCGAAACCGACCGAAGGGGGCTGGGGAGCGCCGCGACCGCGAGAGGCAAACGAGTGAGCGCCTCGGATGCGCGAGCGGGGAACGGGAGATGCGAGCAACGCGAGTATCGTCGGCTGAGAGTGCGGGGAACGAGAGAGGCGAGCCAAGCGAGCATCTCCAGCTGAGCGGCCCGAAATGACCGGCGAGCGTCGCAGGCCACCAGCTGTCGGGGGCTTTCGAGAATCAAATCAGTACCGACCCCAGATTCCATCCAGGGCACGCACTGTTCGACCCGTGCCCTTTTTCCCGTCCAACCCCTCGGGTGAGATGATGAAGGTGCGGGAGTGGCAGGACATCGTGTCGGACGTGGTCGATGCGGGCGTCGACCCCGAGGGGTGGCGGGCCGTCGCCGGCGACCGGGAAGGCGGCGTGGGCGAGGACTTCTACATCGGACATCCGAACGTGGGCCTGTACTTCCTCAAGACCTTCGCGAAGAACCCGTTCCAGGTGAAAGGCGTCGGGACGCGTGTCGCCCGCAAGGTCGACGAGGACATCGAGACCCATCTTCCCACCGAGGACGCCGGGCGGTTCGGCGTCCAGCGGCCGCCGTCGGATGAGGGCGATGCTAAGACGAAAGCCCGCCACCTCGAAGAGGTGCTCAAGACCCACGCGGAGGCACCGACTGGCCCCCAGGACCTCTTCGACGACGTGATGGAGACCCTCGACAGCCCGGCGTACGGTCCGATGGAGTACGACCTCCGAGACCGACCGGAGGCCCTCGACGAGTTCGCGGCTACGTTCGACGACGCGGAGGAGGTCCTCGAGGCCGAGTTCGAAGATCTCCTCCAGGAAGACGATATCGGGCGTGGCTTCCAGTAACGGGACACGTTTCGGGGACTCCCAGATTCTTCCCGGCACACCGAATCTCCGGCGCCGCGGCCCCATCGAACTTGAATCAGGCCGAGCGTTCCACTGGGGTCTCTGCCTCGATGGCCCGGTCGAATGCCGCCTGGGCGTGGATGGCCGTCGTATTCAGCGAGGGGACTGGAAGGTCCGATTCATCCAATATCAGTGGTAACTCGGTGCAGGCCAGCGCGACGGCCTCGATGTCCCCCGATTCTCGCAGCGACTCGACGATACGGACCAGCTCGGCCCGCGCCCGGTCGGTGAAGACCCCGTTCGTGAGCTCGTCGAAGATGAGGTCGTCGATCCACTGTTTCTCCCCCTCGGGCGGGGTGATGACCTCGAGGCCCCGATCCGCGAATCCGTCGGGGTAGAAGTCCCCATCCATCGTCACGCGGGTCCCCAGGACACCGATGCGTTCGAACCCCTGCTCGACCGCTTCCGCCGCCGTCGCGTCCACGATACTCAGGAGCGGAAGCGACGTGGCCGCGACCAGTTCCTCGAAATAGCGATGTGGGGTATTGGAGGCCAGTAGACCGAAGTCAGCCCCGGCCCGTTCGATCGACTCGATCCCGTCAGTGAGAACCTCGAGGACACGGTCGTCCTCGCCCGCGGACAGCGGCGTGTAGAATTCCGAGAAATCCAGGCTCGTGATGACGGTCCGGGGATACCGCTTCTCCCACCCCTGCTCGTGGCTGGACTCGATGAGGATGCGATAGTATTCGAGCGTGGATTCGGGGGCCATGCCACCCAGGATCCCGATCGTCTTCATGATAATACTGCCATCAACTAATACTATCAAGGTTGCTATGAGCGTCCGGTACTGGGAGCCGCCCCTCGTCCGACACCGAGATCCCCGTACTATCGGGAAACCGACGTATCGACCCATGATGCCCAGTATTTCCTGGCTGTTCGAACGTGCGCATCCGAGATCGCATCCGGTCCCAAATTGTACGATCGGTGAAACAGTACGGCCCCACCACGGCCCAAGCCCCTCCACCGAGTCCTGTCCGCCGGACGGACCGAAGACGTATGCCCCCGTTGGCGCAATCCTCCAACAACCGATGAGTGCCGGACCCGGCCTCGGCAGTCGCTTGCAGACATTGAGAGTCATCGCGGGTATAGTGGTCGTTGCCGTGCTCATCCGGCTGTTCCTGCTGGGTGATCGGGTCGCACACTGGGACGAGGCCCGCATCGCCTTCTGGGTGCTCCAGTACGAGACGAGCGGTACCTGGACGTATCATCCGGTCTTCCACGGCCCGCTGCTCGTCCACGTCGAGCAGTGGGTCTTCGCGGTACTCGGTCCGACCGACTTCGCGATGCGCCTCCCCGCCGCCCTCGTCGGCGGGACGCTACCGGGGGTCGTCTGGCTCTTTCGGGATCATCTCCGGGACCGAGAGGTCGTGGGGATGGCGCTGCTCCTTGCGGCCAACCCGATGTTCCTCTACTACAGTCGATTCATGCGAAACGACATCCTCGTCTCGACCTTCGCGCTTGCCACACTCGGGTTCGTCCTTCGAACGCACGCGACAGGCAGGGGTCGGTACGCCGCAGCTGCAGGACTCAGCTTCGCCCTCGCGCTCGGGAGCAAGGAGAACGCCGTGCTCTATCTCCTCGCCTGGGTCGGGTCGGGGGGTCTCCTGGTCGCCTGGCGATATCGACGAACCAGAGCGAGTTCGGAGCGCCGTACGTCCGAGGCGCTCCGGGAGGCACTCGGCTTCCGACATGTGGTCCCCTCCCTCCGGCATGGAACGATAGCCGTCGCCGTCATGCTCCCGATACTCTGGGTCATCTACCTGCCACGGGGGTCGGGACCCGGAACACTGGATGGCCTCCTCCAGAACCCGGGTACATTCCCCGAGGCCCTGGAGGCGGGTTTGGTGACTCCCCCGGTGGAGGCCCTCTCCTTCTGGGCCCTCGGATCAGCCCAGGGTGAGTACCCGTCTTACGTGTTCTTCGGGCTCCTGATCGGTCTCCTGCTGATCGGCGCGTTCGCGACCGTGCTGCTTGGGGTGATCGGCGTCTGGCGAACTCGCCCGTCGGACCAGAACCGTCCGATCCTGGCGTTCGCCGGCCTCTGGGCAGTCCTCTCGGTTTTGGGATATCCGGCTGCGGCCGACCTGATGGCCGGCTGGACCGCCCTCCACGTGGTGATCCCGCTCACCATCCCGGCGGCAGTTGGGCTCGTGTCACTTTGGGACCGACCGGTACAATGGCGGGGGCGAGTCTCGGACCGTCGGACGGTCCTCGTCCTGGTCGCGACGTATCTTCTCCTCGCTGGCGGCCTCACGAGCTTCGTCGCCCCGGGATCTCCATATAATCCGATCGGGCAACCCAGTCAGATGGACGCCGAGGCCGGCGAGACCATCGCCGCGATGGAGACCCGGATTGACGGCACGTGGAAAGAAGGCGCGGGGAGCGAGGGCGCCGGGCACGACGTGGCGTACGTCGGTTCATACTGGGAGTCACCGGTCCACCGTCTCCCCTTCTTGTGGTATGTCGAACGAAACAGCGGAGCGCGGATGTTCGTCGACGACGTCGAGGCTCTCGGAGCGCACCCACCCCCAGTCATCATCTCCCATGCGGACCGCCAGGCCACCATCCAGAACCGGTACCCTGCATACGTGTGTTACACCCACGAACGGGTCCCTTGGGAAGGCGGTCACCGTAGCGGGCTGCCCGGTGAAGTGATGGTCTGCCTCGAGGAGTGAACTCGACCACTCGACTGCATCCACCTGTTCGAATTCCAGGTGCTGGCTCGGCTCATCGGCCAAAACTGCCAGTGGTGGCTCGGCCCATCGGCCAAAACTCCCAGTGCCGGCTTCGGCCATCGGCCAATCAATAATACGGGCGCTCAGGCGCGTGGAACCCGATCCAGCCACCGCTTGGGGTCCTCGAGTTCTGACTCATTCGGCAGGTAGGCGGCGTCGTCCCACACGATGGACGCCCCCTCGATGCCGCGCTCCTCGACGACCGCATCGAAGAAGGCCCGCCCCCGCTCGTACTGCTGTCGCTTGAGCTGGAAGCCGAGCAGGCGTCGAATGAGCTGCGAGACCGGGTCCCCGCCGCTGCGTCTCGCATCGAGTTTGTGGCGGAGGTCGTCGTATTCGTCGTCGAAGGCCTCGTCCATGAGGAGTTCGGCGTAGCCTTCCACCGCGGTCATGGCGAGGTTCAACTCGCCGAACGAGCGCCGGGGGAGGTGGCGCTCGGAGAGTTCGTCGATGGCTTCGTGGAGCCGCCCGGAGAGGTAATCCGAGAGCCAGGGAGCGGCACCGAACTCGGCCGCGTGCGTGACCTCGTGGAAGGCGATCCACCGGCGGAACCGTGGGTACTCCACCTCGAGCTGTTCGGCCGCGCGGACCACGTTGGGATGGACGAAGTACAGGCCGTGATCCTCGTCGCCATCCGCGAGCAGGAGCGGATCGTACTGTCCCATGACGTGCCGGGCGATGAAAGAGAGCGATCCCGCGACCGACGCCGTGTTCAAGGGTCGGGAGACGGACGGGAGCACGACGGGCTGGTCGGAGAGGGGTTCGAAGACCCGCTCGAAAGTCCGGATGTTGGCCTCGACCCAGTGGTGCCGGTTCTGGATCTCCAGGGTCTCCGGGACCGCGAAGTCCACGCCCGAGATCGAGCGGATGTTCGACCTGGCGTCTCGGACGTCCGCCGCGTAGGCGGACTGCTCCTCCGGCGAGATGTCGAGCCGTCCAGGGTCGGTCGCGGCTTTCGCGGCCCTCATCACGGCGTCCCAATCGACGACATCGTCCCCCGAGGCGGTGATCACCGCGCGGGCGCTCTCCAGCAGGCTCATTGCCCCCCGATAGCAGGCCGACGGTGAAAGCCCTTCTGCCCCATGCCGAAGGACAGATTCGGCGTCACGACCGCATTCGATGGCCGGGCGGGCTCAGAGCCAGCGATGAGCGACCCACACCGCGACCGCGAGACCTGCTAAGAGCAGGAGCGGGCCAAGGCCCGGGCCAGTCGATTCGGGTTTCGAGATGGACGCGTCGAAATCCCGCCCGTTGCCATCGGGCCCGTCCGCGGCGGACTCGAAGAGGACGAACTTCGGCGTGGCGGTTGCTTCGGCCTTCTCGACGGTGAATTCGATGATTGCCATACACTCGTATAGATGTGCCAGCCCCTAAGCGATGTGGCTGGCATTTGATAATCCTCGACCCGGTAGCCGAGGCTGATGAACGACGACAGACGAGCGTTCCTCGAACGATTGTTGGAGACACCGAGCCCCGCCGGATACGAGACCGAGGCACTCCGGACGTGGGTCGAATACGTCTCGCCGTTCGCGGACGAGGTCCACACGGACGCGTACGGGAACGCGGTCGCGGTCCACGAGGGAGCGGGTGATCTCGCCATCGGGGTGGGGGGCCACGCGGACGAGATCGGGTATTCGGTCTCCTCGATCACCGAGGAGGGGTTCGTCCGGATCATCCCCATCGGCGGCGCGGACCCGGAGGTCTCGCGGGGCACCCAGATCCGGATTCACACACCTGCGGGCCCGGTGAACGGCGTCATCGGACAGACGGCGATCCACCTCCGCGACCCGAAAGGTGAGGGCGAGCAAGCCCCGGAAATCCCGGCCCAACACGTCGACATCGGGGCCGCGGACGAGGACGAAGCCAGGGAACTCGTGGAGGTCGGGGACCCGGCGACTGTCGCCTTCGATGTCCACGACCTCGCGGGCAGTCGGCTGGCCGCCCGAGGGCTCGACAACCGGGTGGGTATCTGGGTGGCTGCCGAGACCCTTCGACGTGCCGCGGAACGCGACGTCGCTCCCTCCGTCTATGCCATCAGCACCGTCCAGGAGGAGGTAGGCCTGAAAGGAGCCCAGATGGTGGGGACGGAACTCGAGGCCGACGCGATGATTGCCGTCGACGTGACCCACGCCTCGGACAACCCCGCGTTTCCCGAAGGGCACGCGAACGACATCGCCCTCGGGGATGGGCCGGTGGTCGCCCGGGGCACGGCCAACCACCCGGAACTCGTCGAGGCTGTCCGAGCGGCAGCAGCGCAGGCGGATATCCAGGTCCAACTCCAGGCCACCGGCCGGCGAACCGGGACCGATGCAGACGCCTTCTATACGCAGCG
This sequence comes from uncultured Halobacteriales archaeon, assembly GCA_964594685.1. Taxonomy (GTDB): domain Archaea; phylum Halobacteriota; class Halobacteria; order Halobacteriales; family Halobacteriaceae; genus Halodesulfurarchaeum. The sequence continues at coordinate 1,559 of CAZQNH010000017.1, read as the reverse complement.
GGGCGGCACCCCGAGTCTCAATCTCGGAATCCCCAACCGGTACATGCACACCCCGGCCGAGGTGGTAGATCTCGACGACCTCGAATCAGCAGCGGACCTGCTCGCGGCGACGGCGGCGCAGGCGGCCGATCGCGACGGGTTCAGTGTGTCCATCTGAGCGAAACGGAGTGTTTAAACGCCCGTCGAGGTTTCCCCAAGGTATGAGCGGTCGACCACTCGACGTGCTGGAGGAAGCCCTCGAGGAATCCGTCACGGTATCGCTCAAGGGCGGGGATACCATCACGGGCGTCCTGGCCGGCTACGATCAACACATGAATCTCGTCCTCGAGGACGCGTCGGAAGACACAACCGTTATACGCGGCGATAACGTGGTTTCGATAGATCTATGACCGGTGCCGGAACCCCGAGCCAGGGCAAGAAGAACAAAAAGACCCACGTGAAGTGTCGTCGCTGCGGTGAGAAGTCCTATCACGTCAAGAGGGGAGTCTGTTCGAGCTGTGGCTTCGGAAAATCCGCCAAGCGTCGAGACTACGAGTGGGAGTCGAAAGCCGGCGAGTAAAACACGGTTCTCCGCGGACTGGCTTCCTTCGCGGCTAGCGTGGTCCCCCGCACCGAAAGCGGTCAGTAAAAGACGTATAGCAGGAGATAGACGAGCTCCCCCAGGCCAAAGGATAGCAGCCATAGCGCCGCGGCGAACCGCCCGACGCGAGGATGTGGTGTCGCCGGGAGTTCGGTGACGGAATACGTGCCGGCGAGCACCAGTACGTAGATCACCAGCGGAACGGCCACGACCGCCAGCAGGATGTGGACCGCAAGCAGCGGGAGATAGACGAACTGTTCGACCGTCAGCGGACCGGCAAAGCTCGTCTGGCCCTCCAGGACAATCTTGTAGAGATAGAGCACCAGGAACGTGGCGAAGAGCGCCGTACTTGTCAGCATGAAGCGGCGGTGGGCGTCGATATTTCCCCGACGGATATTGCGGACTCCCGCGAGGATCGTGCCGATCGCGGCGAGACTCACGACCGCGTTGAGATGGGGCACGAGCGAGAGCAGGATAGAGCTTCGGGGTAGTGGCCCGGGGGGAACGATGCGGAAGACTGCGGCAAAGACGATTCCGAGCGCAAGCCCCGAGAGCACCAGGGTCACCGACCGGAGATTCGAACGGACGACGGCTCGCATGGGTACGGGTTCGGCGGCGCGAACAATATGATTGGTGATGCCGCAATGTGGGGGCATACCACCCGAAAGCGGGCAAATGAAAGGGCTTTTAATCGGCGGGAGGCAAGGGCGGATTGCGATCCCGAATTTCGCGTGGGTAGCCAAGCTAGGTCAAAGGCGCAGCGTTGAGGGCGCTGTCCCGTAGGGGTTCGCCGGTTCAAATCCGGTCCCACGCATATTCTGTCCGAGCGAAGCGAGGACGAATATCGTCCCGGCCGGATCTGAGCCCTATCAGACGAGTGAGGGACGGCCGAGTCTGATTCCGGTTCAAATCCGTGCCCTATTCTAGAATGTAGATCGGATACCAGTATCCGAACTGTACACGAACGCCGGGGACCAAG
>CAZQNH010000016.1:23898-36238 GCA_964594685.1 uncultured Halobacteriales archaeon | reverse complement strand
GAGGCAAAGGATTCATGAGGCAAATTTTAAGAAATGTTTCCACCTTTGGGACCGGGAATGTGTTCATCGGATCATCGAGTGGAAATTCCATTTATGAACAAGGTGAATTTGTTTTTATTGAAAGTGGGGATAAGGATGGGTATCAGTCAGGTGAGGATTTGGTACTAACGATCACTGACGAAGCAAATCCTGGGATTCCCACCGACAATTACACTGTGATTAATTCTTCAGATGAAACGAATCTATACTTCATAGATATGAATCAGAATGGATATTTAGATGCTTCCGATGGAAGTTCATCGGATGGCGGGTCTGAACCAATTGTTAAGACCAATGTCAGAGATGTTTCCTCAGGTGGAAATATATCTGTATCTGATGAAATACTATCAGCAGCTGAGAATAACTCCTCATATCAGGGAATTAAGGGTAATTTGTATGAAGGATCCTATTACGAGGACTTATCCAGGTTAAGTGGCCCTTATAATAATGAAACACTAGTTTACAGTGATGAAACAACAGGGAGAGTTGGGGCATATGATGAAGGTGAGCTTGTAATAGAAAATGGAGGAGTTAGCAAATTGCTGGAGAAGGGGGATTTTGTTGTATTTGGAACAACTGTGCCTGATTCACACCTGGAGTTGATATCATCAAAGCAAGAATTTTTAGATTTAGATTATTCGGGTTCATATAATCATAGTGACCCTATCATCACTTCGGTTGAATCGGGCGATGAGGTTCTTTCCCCATCGGATACAATAGTTCATCCGGGGAGTATATCGTCAATATCGTCTTTTTCTCCGGACATAGAATATGTTGACCTCGATAATGATTCGAGGTTTTCTCAAAATGAACCGATAATTAAATCGTCGAATCCGGGTGATTCTCGATTAGAGGTTAACGATAGCATCTTTCGATCTGATGCAAACCCCGCCTCTGTTGATTTCTCTTTTTTGGATCAATCGATGCCTAATGAGGATTCTAAAATAGAATTATATGTCTCCGATAATGAAAGTGTAGCAAAATATCCAACTGATAATCCGATTGTGGAGATAACACCCATAATGAATTATGAAGACCTCTCGGATATTTCATCGAAACAAATACGTGATTTCAAATCCCAATTAGGTTATCTGGATTCGACATCGAACGATTATCTTGATCAGAACGAAACTATTTACCAAGAAAACGATAACAATACCGTCGGCGACCAAACATTTGGGGACAGACTCGCCACCGTCACGGTCAGGAACAATGGAAGCCTCCTGGACGCGGAAATCGAGCGAATCTCCCTCCTGGCCAACGGGACCGAGCTAGTGAACACGACTTCCGCCACGAATGGAACGTGGGTACTGCAGCCGAATCCGGCCGATGCATTCTTCGGACCGGCAGGAAACGGGACCGAGTTCACTCTCGAAACCACCCTGGCGGAGAATGCGACAGCCGGAGAGACTGTCGCTTTGTGGGTTCCGCCGGCGAATGATAGTGGAACGAAGGGGACATACGATCCCGGTGACACGGGGGTCTTCTTCGAGCAGGATAGCCCCCTGGGCAATCTCGGACCGGGCACGACTTTGACGGTTGAAGAGGAAACGGTCTCGATCGATGGCGGTGGAACAAGCAAGTCGCTCGAACCAGACCCGGTGACCATCGATGTCCGTCTCGAATCGCCGAATCTGACGACTGCCGCCGGGGCCATCCCTGTCACCATCGAGACGAATACCTCGAATCGGACCCTTCAGGTCCGTCTCCGGGATCGATCGAATAATTCGACCATCGCCACCAGGAACGCCACCACCGCGGCGACGGGTCTGGCGACGGTCTCCTTCGATACGCGGCCGGGCCGCTTCCGGGTCGTCGTAACCGACCCTGACACGGGAATGAGCGCCAGTACAGAGGCATTCACCATCGAGGCACCTCTGGAGGTTCGATTCGCCAACGAGTCGTATTCGGTACCGCGGGGCGAGGTTGCCGGTCTGGATGTCACGCTCCGAAATGCGGATCTGGTCGGTATCTCCATCGACGGGCCAACCGGTCGCCTGCTCTATGTTGCCTGTATCACGAATGCGAGTGACGTCCCCCGCGACCGCCTCCGCCTCGATACCACCGCGCTCGGCCAGGGCCGGGCCGTTTCGGGGATCGAGACGGCGAGCAATGCCACCAGTGTCTTGTCATTGAACGAGAGTACGGCGGGTCGGGATGTCACACGGGCCGTGTCCCGGTCCACGGTCCGGGACGGAAGGGTGCCTGCAGTGTCGAATGCGTCGCCTGCGGTCATCCCCCAGAAGGTAGGACGCCCGCTCGGCGCGGGTCTGTACAACATATCACTGTATTATACCGGGAACGTAACCGATACGGCGACGATACGGGTGACAGCGGAGTGGTCAGGCTCGGTGCAGACGCTCGTGGCCCCGGCGGGGGCCAGACTCGATTCGGCCGAACAGATACGGAAACTGACGACACCCCGGTCGGAGATCGCTGCCGGAGACCGACTGGTGCTGGCAGTGAATACGAGCGGCCTTGCGGGGTATGGTCTTCGACCGCGGAAGTGGAACACGACCCCGACACGGGCCGATTCCGGTCCGAAGGAGTCAACGGGGCAGGCAAGCCCGGGGACGGGGTCGGATGCGCACCAGGTAGCAAACGGGAGCGAGTCGGTGGCAGGTCCCGTGGGGAACGATACCTCGATCAACCGGTCGATAACCGCCACGATGGAGGGAAGTGACACCGCTGAAGGCGCCGCCGTGGCGGGGAACGAATCGACGGCTACGTCGGTCGAGGACCCCGTTGCAGGACCGCCGTCACCGACGCGGCTCGCAGCCACGGGGGCGCCGGGGGCGTTCGCCTCGGTGGGACCAACCGGACCGGACTCTGGACCGCGACGTGGGCTTCCAACGGTGGCCTTCCGGCGGATTCCAGATCCGGATTCCGGGACGGTCTACCTCCTCGCGGTACCTCGAGCGAACCTCAGCGAGTCGCTTCACCCCGGCAGGCGATACGGCGCCCAGTTCGTCCTGAACGAATCCTCACCGTTCGTGCCCGGGTTGTCCACGTCCGAGGCCGTCGAGCGGGAGTCGATCGGTCGGAACTTCACCGCGGTGGCGCCAGTCGCGACCTTCTCCTCGGTCTCGGACGACGGCAGTCTCGACCTCGAACCGGCCACCGGAGTCCCGGTCAACGGGACGACGACGGTCTCGCCTGGAACCGTTCTGACGATCCGGTTCAACGCCAGTGACCCTGATGGCGGGTTCATCCTCGAGGAAGAGACCACTGTCGAGGAAGACGGAACCTACGAGACAACCCTGGACCTCGTTGAGTACGATTCATCGACCAATTACACGGTGTCGGTGTCCGCAAACGGCGAGCGTATCAGCCCGCTGCGGACCGGGCAACTGACCGAGACCGGTACGGAGGGGGCCGCTTCCGCATCAGGCTTTGGCGGCGGCGAGAGCGGTTCGCCAGGCGGTCACCAGGGGACCGACGACAGCGAGGCTGCCGGGACGGTGACCTCCGCCGGGTCGAGCGCGGATTCGACGCCTAACGGAGCGGTGACCGATGACCGCCGGTCCTGGGATATCCGCGACATCGATTCACTGCCCGGCGGCTCGCTGTCCGAACTTCCCCCGCCGCTCCGTCTGGGTGCCGAGTCGCTGGTCACGGTCTTCCTCGGGTTGCTCGCCCTCCTCGCGGTCGGGATCGGGGTGCGTCGACTGCTCTGACGGCTTTGGGAGACCCGCACGGGGACCGATACACATTTTTGTGGAAGAACCGTTCGCTGCAATATTCGATGTCGGCGTTGACTGATGTCCTGGCCTGGATCGTGATCGCCGCGTTCGGGATGAGTGCCATCCTCGACCGCCAGGACGTGGGGTACCGGCGTCAGGCTGCGACCCTCGCCTGGGTCCTGTTTGCCGTCTTCTGGGCGCTTCTGGTCCCCCATTTCGCCTTCACCCAGCGGAGTATCGTGGAGGGGGTCCTGAGTGCACTAGCGGTCCCGGCCTCGCTGTACGTCGCCTTCCTGATCTGGTCCGAACGCCGCGCCTTCGGGACGATCACCGAAGCCGTGGCGATCATGGGCGTGATATATCTCCCCTTCGAGATGATCGCGTTCCTCCGGGGCGGGGCCATCGAGGTGGTCACCGGGCACGTCGAGTTCCTCCTGGCCAATCTTGGCTACCATCCCGAGGTCACGACGGGACCCGAGGGGCTCCGGAGTACCTTCGTCTTCGTCGGCGAAGGCGGCCACAAATTCACGACTCGGGTCCTCCTCGCGTGTACCGGAATCGGGAGTTCGGCCACCGTCGCGGGGCTGGTTATGGCCCTCGATGCCCCTCTCCGGCGCAGACTGGCAGGGGTGGCGATCGCCGTTCCCATCATCTACGCCCTGAACGTGTTCCGGGTGGCATTCATCGCCCTAGCCCATGGATACCAGTGGTTCGTGGGCCTTGAGGGGCCGGTGTTCCTGCTCTTCGGAACGAACGATCCGAACATGGTCTCGTTCTTGGTCGCCGACCGGGTCCTGGCGCAATCCGCCTCGGTCCTCGCCCTCGTGGTGATCACCCTGGCCCTCCTCAGGGTGGTGCCAGAGCTTTCCACCATCGTCGAGGACATCCTGTTCCTGGCCACCGGTGACGATTATGACATCGGTGAGGGGTTCCGATCGCTGTAATCGGTGCCCCGTCACTATCGCTCCGATCGGTTCCGCACCCACGAAATATTTGAGCCAGGTGCCCTAAGGTAGTATGGGGAGTGCAAACGGATGTCAACCGGTCCGGACCCGACGCCAGTCGAAACGGGCGACTCCTACACCATCGAGATCCAGGAACTCGGGACCGAAGGAGATGGTATCGGCTATGTCGATGACTTCGTCGTCATCGTCCCCGGAGCCACGCTCGGCGAGTCGGTCACCGTCGAGGTCGAACGGGTCGAGGATAGCTTTGCCGTCGCCTCGGAACTCGAAACACAGGGCATCTGACTCGAAACGGAGCGGACCGAGGCTTTTCCTCCCGCGGCTCGAATGAGGCCCATGGACATCGGCGTCATCGCGGACACCCACGACAATGTCGAGGCGGTTGAAGACGCGGTCTCGGTCTTCGAGGACCGAGGTATCGAGGTCCTGATCCATTGTGGGGACGTCATCGCCCCGCCCGTGGTTCCATTCTTCGATGGCTTCGAGGTCCACGCGGTCCTCGGAAATAACGACGGGGAGGTCTCGGGTCTCGATGCGGCCTTCTCGGAATTGGGCAAGGGAAGCCAACTCCACGGCCGGTTCGCCGAGCTCCGCATCGATGGGACGGACATCGCAGTCCTCCACGGTGAGGACGAATCCGAGGTCGAGGCACACGCCGCCAGTGAGGAGTACGAGTACGTCTGTTACGGCCATCACCACGAGCGAGTGAGACGAGCCGTGGACGGGACGACGGTACTCAATCCCGGTGCGCACTTCCCGACGGTGCCCGAGGAGCACCGAACCGTCGCAATCGTGGATCTATCAGCCGACAGCGTGACCTTCGAACGACTGTAGCCGGTGCGGTTCCGCAGCCGGCATCCATTTTGGCTCGGACACACTACACGTCTTATGACCCGCGCCCCGACACGACGGACGGTCCTCCGGGCAGGGCTCGCGACCCTGGTCGGCACCGCTGCCGGGTGCCAATCGGAGACCGATGGCTCCGGAACCACGACCACCACCGGGTCAGATACCACCACCGCTACCGAGTCGGAGACGACGGAGACGAGCGGGAGCGTGCCAGACTCGCTTCCGGAGTCAGTACGAGCGGAGACCGTCGCGACCGGCTTCACTGCACCGCTAGATATGGTGGTGCCGGAGACCGACGCCGTCACGGCTTACATCGCAGACCAGGCCGGACGGATCGAGGTCCTCGGGGCAGACGGCAGTCGGCGTTCTGAGCCGTTGCTCGAGGTCGGAGATCGGATGGTAACCCTGTCGGGGTACGAGGAACGGGGATTGCTCGGATTGTGCCTCCATCCGGACTATGCGGAAAACGGTCGATTCTTCGTCAGATACAGTGCCCCGGAGGCCCCGTTGGGTTTCTCGCATACCTTCGTCCTCTCGGAGTTCACCGCGGACGAGGACCGGTTGACAGCCGATTCGGGGGCTGAGCAACGACTCCTCGAGATACCACAGCCCCAGAGCAATCACAACGCCGGGCCGATCGTATTCGGGCCCGAGGGGTATCTCTATGTCGCGGTGGGTGATGGGGGTGGGGGGAACGACCAAGGTGGCGGCCACGTGACGGATTGGTACGACGCGAACGCCGGGGGCAACGGGCAGGACCTCACCGAAAACCTCCTCGGCAGCGTCCTCCGTATCGACGTGGACGGCGAGTCTGGCGATGCGCCCTATCGGATCCCGCCTGATAATCCGTTGGTGGGCGAGCCGGGATTCGACGAACACTATGCATGGGGTTTCAGGAATCCGTGGGGAATGTCCGTTACCGACGGGGAGTTCTTCGTCGCCGACGTCGGGCAGAACCGGTTCGAAGAGATCGACCTGGTCGAACGCGGCGGAAACTACGGCTGGAACGTGAGAGAAGGGACCCATTGCTTCTCCACGGACTCGCCCTCGGCCCCACCGGACTCCTGCCCGTCGAGCACCCCGGACGGCGATCCACTGATCGATCCCGTCATCGAATATTCCCATGACGGGCCGATCGGCGGCGTCGCAGTCGTCGGGGGTTTCCTCTACGATGGCACGGCCATTTCGGGATTGCAGGATGCCTACGTGTTCGCGGACTGGCGGGCGAACGGGCGGCTCTATGTGGCACCGCGGGCGGAGGGCGATGGACTGTGGCAAATCACCCCGATTCCGGTTTCCGGCTCGGTTTCCGCGGATGATATGGTCCTTGGTTTCGGTCGGGATATGGAGCGGGAACTCTACATCTTGACCACCCGCGCGAGTACTGTCACCGGGACGAGCGGCACGGTCCACCGGTTGGTGCCGGAGTGATCCGGGCGGCTCACGGTCACTGTGCATCACTGGGCTTACCCTTCGTCGAATCGCGGTGGATACCGCATTATAGACTGTCCGCTTGCACCACGCCGATAGAAACCGTTAATCGCGTCCATCGGATAGCCCGGACATGATGACTCGTACCCGTAGTGAGCGGATCCAGGGATATCTCAGGATCGCCAGGGCGCCGTTCCTCGCCCTGCCGGTCACCCTCGTGATCCTCGGGTCGGCCGCAGCCACGATATCCGCCGGATTCGATCCGTTCGCCGCCTTCCTGGCGTTCGTCGGGTTGGTCTCGCTTCACGTCTCCGTGAACGCGCGCAACGAGTATCGGGACCACCACTCGGGCGTCGACCACGAGACGGATCCGACCCCATTCAGTGGTGGGAGCAAGACCTTGCCGGAGGGCGACCTCGAACCGCAAGCAGCGAAACGGCTAGCGGTCACGTCGGCTGGTCTCGGAGCAATCATCGGCGGGTATTTCCTGATCGAGGTGGGCCTGATAGTGCTTCCGCTGGTGGCGATCGGAGCGGTGAGCGTGCTGTTCTATACGAGTCACCTTGCCAAGTACGGACTCGGTGAACTCTTCGCGGGACTCGGCCTCGGCGGGTTACCCGTCGTCGGGACGGCACTCGTCCAGGTCGGCTCGCTCACGCCGGCCATGGCGCTGGCGGGGATTCCGGCCACCTTCCTTACCTTCGATCTCTTGTTGCTTAACGAGTTCCCCGACCAGGAGGCGGACAAGCAAGGGGATCGAAAGAACCTGATCCATCGTCTGGGACGGCCGAAGGCTGCCATTCTTTATGCGATCGCGGCCCTCGGCGTACCGGGAGCCATCGTCGCCGGATGGGCTGTGGGTCCGTTCCCGCTATGGGCCCTTCTGGGCGTGGCACCCTCGCTGTTCCTCCTCCGGCCTCTCAGGTGGGCGTTTTCCTCCCCCCGGTCCTCGGTCCCGGTTGACGCCCTTCGAGATAATGTCCTCTGGATTCTCGCGACGAACCTCTTTCTCGGCGTCGGGCTGCTGCTGCCGGGCTTCGTCTGAGCCCGAGCGATTCGTTGTGGATTTTTTCTGCGACCAGGCCGTGGTTTCTCCGACCCGTCCAGGACCGCTGGAGCCCCTAATCGACGCCACCCGCCAGTTTCAATCCTCGGCTATCGCGTCTTCTGTCACCTCGAGGCCGCGGTTGTTGACCGCGTGGGGGTCGAGACCGACCTCTTCGAGGAACTGCTTGTACTCGCGTTCTGCTTGCTCGGCGGCCTTCTGTCGTTCCGAGGCCCGGTCACAGAGTTCGACGAGGTTCTCCGGGACGTCGTTCTGGTAGACGATCCAGTGGTTCACGAGGTCGCTCATCCGGCGGATCGGGCTGGTGAAGTGCCCGTAGATCTCGAAGTTCAACGCGTGGTGGCCGCCGAAGGGGTCGTTCATGTATTTGGCTCTGGGCATCACCTTCATGACGGCCCACTGTATCTTGCCCAGTTGTCGCTCCGGGGCCTGTTCGAGGGTGGCGTTGACTGCTTTCCGGGGGTCGTCCCAGGAGTCACCCGGGATCGAGACGCCGTCGAGTTCCTGGATCTCGCGGAGGGCCTCGTCCCATTCGTCCGGCGTGGGCTGGGGGTGCACGCGGTAGACGGCCTCGACGCCTCGGTTCCACATCAGTTCGTGCGTCACGGCCTTGTTGGCTTTCAACATCGACTCCTCGATGATGGTGTGAGCACGGTCCCGCCGGGGATTGAGCACCAGTGAGCCGTCCTCTTTGCGGGTCTCGTGGAGACGGTCGGCGACCTCCCACACGAGCGATATCTCGTCGTGGAGGGGGGACTCCGGGTCATCGAGCCGGTCCTCGGCCTGTGAATAGGTGAGCCGCTCGTCGCTGCGGATGACGGATTTGTAGATCTCGATCTCGTCGTAGGAGAGCGTCTCTTTGTCCAGGTGCATCTCGACGGTATGGGCGAGCCGGTCCGCATCGGGGACCAGCGAGCAGACAGTCTCCGCGAGTACCGACGGCAGCATGTGGACCGTGTGTGCCGGGAGGTACACGGTGTTGCCCCGACGGATAGCCTCGTCCCACATCGCGGTATCCGGCCGGACGTAGTGTGTCACGTCCGCGATGTGCACCCAGAGGACGAACTCCTCGTCTCGCTCTTCGATCGAGATGGCGTCGTCGAAGTCCTGGGCGTCCACCGGGTCCGTGGTCCAGGTCGTCATGTCCCGGAGATCCGCCCGCTCGTCGAGTTCGGCTGCGGTCTCCGAGGCCACGTCCGTGGTGATCGCTTCGGCCTCTTCGAGTACCTGGTCGGGGAACGCCCCGGGGATCTCGAACTTCTCGAAGAGGTCCTCGCGTTTGTTCTCCAGTTGGCGGGCGAGGTCGGGGTGGATCTCCACCGGCCCCTGTGCCTCGGCGGTGCCCGCGGCTGCCTGCTGGTCCTTCGACATGGGTGTGCTTACTCGATTCCAGCAGTTAGTCCTATTGGCGCAGTCGGGCCCGGTTTCATTCGGGCTCGTTCTCGACGTCTTCGCCGTCGGTCAGGAACAGTTCGAGGAACACCTCGTCGGGGACCCGCCCCGCCCCAGCGTTCTCGAGTTCGGTCTCGAGGCCGTCCCGGGGCTGTTTGACGAGGTCACGGAAGCAGTGCTTGCAGAGGAACTCGAAGGTTTTCCCCTCCCGGTCCCACCGGTCCCCGTGCTTGTCGTACTCCCGCGCCTCCTCGCGGGCGACCTCCGACCCACAGGCGATGCAGGTCACCCGGGGATCGACCCGGTCGGGGGACATAGCTGAACCTACTCGGTCGACCTCCTTAGCGGTTTGGTCGGGAGCGGTCGATTTATCCCCGAACCCGACGGACGGTGTGGCATGCAGGTCGCCTCCCGACACCACCTGCGGAGCGACGAAGTCCGGGCAATCGGCGATGCCCTGGCCGACCGCCTGGGGATCGACTTCGAGGCCGATACCGTCGAACTGGTGGATCTCGCCGACGAGGACTTCGACCTGGCCCTCGTGGATGGAGAGATCCTCGTCTGGTATCCTCGCGAGTCGCCGTTCGTCACGGTCCGCGGGGCGAACAGCTTCGAACTGTCCCGGTCGCTGGTGACCGTCGATGCCGGTGCCATCTCGTTCGTGAGCGACGGCGCGGACGTGATGCGGCCGGGGATCACGGAGACCGATCCGGACATCGATGAGGGCGACCTCGTCGTGATCGTCGAGGAGTCCCACGGGAAGGCACTAGCGATCGGCGAGGCGCTAACCGACGGCGAGGACATGCTCGGGGAGCAGGGCAAGGTGGTCCGCTCCATCCATCACGTCGGCGACGAACTCTACGAGTTCGACGTGTAGAGGGTTCACAGGGCAAGGGATATCCGGTCGGCGAGACACAATCCCCCGCGGCTGCGGGGCGGTCTTTTTCGCAACCGCATACAGGCAGTCGGGAACGATCGAAGCGGGACCTCTCTGACACTATATACTGGTTCTCGACTGGCGCCCTGGAGCACGCTGCAGGCAGCCGAAACTGGGACGCCGCCGTTAGCCGACGACATCGAACCGGGCCATCGAGGAACCTGACCGAACCGTTCACCTGATGGCAACCAACTGATAAGGACCGGTCCCTTCGCCGAACGGCGTATGCCGTTCGTAGGACGCCCGACGGCCGGGAGGGAAAAACTATTGGCCAGGCAGCGGGTTCCTGTTCCTATGGGATTCATGGACCGCATCCTCGGCGGGAAGGAGAAGACCACTGGGGATTATGTGGAACTCGACCTGGACGACGTGGCCGCCGAGGTCGACTCGCGGATGCAGATACAGATAGCCGAAATCGACGGGCAAGAGGATGTCATCGCGATCAAGGACGCGGTGTATGACGGCGACATCGTGATCGCCGACATCACCCGTCTCAGAACCGAGGACCGGACCACCGAGCACGTCATCGATGAACTCCGCCAAACCGCCAAGGAGGTCGGTGGTGACATCGTCCAGAAGGGCGACGACCAACTCATCATCTCGCCCGGCGGTATCGGGATCAGCCGCGAGAAGTTGAACCGTTAGACCTCGTCGGGGACGTCTTCGCTCTTCTCGACCGACCGTTTCAGCGACTCGCGACGGGACTTCGCGTCCCGACCGGTGGCCTCGAGTAGGAAGTCGTTTTTCAGGTCCACCGCTTCGGCGGCCGCATCGGCTTGGCCCGCGGCGATCACCTCTTCGGCGTCTCGCTCCTCGAAATGGACGGCGAGCTTGTCCTTCTTCGAGCCGTAGGAGGACGCGCCCACGAGGATGCGCTCGAACACCGGGTTATCGGGCTCCTCGACGACGTACATCTCGACACCTTCGAACTCCTCCGTGCCCGCGACGGTGCCGAAGTACTCCTCGACAGTCCCTTTGAGGTCGGGGATACGGTCCTCGAGATACTCCCCCCGGCGCATCTTGTACTCCTTCATGGGCCACGGAAACACCCCGATGGGTAAAACCTCTTCGTCAGCGACGGTCGGCCAGGTAGGCGTCGTGACACTTCGGACAGATGTCGCCGGCGCGCAACGACGATCCGACCCCCTCCGCCGTGTAGCCGCATTCGGGGCACTCGACCGATTTCGGCGGGGACTCGTCTGAATCACCGCCGACATCGACTGGCCCCTCGCTGGTGAGGCCCGACGGGGTCTTCTCATATGACTCTGCCTCCTCATCGAGCCGCTCCTGGTCGAACTGGAAGGCCGAATCCGACGTCTCGTCGGCTTCGTCTACGGGTTCTGCAGTCGGCCACTCGGTTGGGTCCGCCCTCCGCTGGGCGGAATCGTTTGCCTCGTCGACTCGACCTTCGACTTCCCTCCCGGGCCACGTCTCCGAGTCGACTCCGGTGTCGTCGGCACCGGATTGATCCGCCGGCGTCTCTCGGGCACCTTCCTTTGCTGGCGCGGATGGGTCGAACATATTCCCGGAACCCGCGAGTTCGCGCCGCCCGACGTCGGATTCTCGGGCGTCCTCGCCCTCCTCGTTGTCCAAGATGATGGCGTCATCCTCCGGCGGACCAGCGTCCCCTGCTTCGGTCTCGGCGTCGGTGTCCGTCTGCGCAGCTGCTTCGGACGCGCCGGGACCCTGTTCGTCTTCTGGGGGCGCTGGTTCCGCAGTGTCGGTGGCATCTGCCGCCGCTTCAGAGCGTGGGTCCTGGGACTCCTCCTCGCTTTCCTCGCCGATGATTTCGACGTCCTCGTCGGATTGGGCCTCCGCTTCGGCGCTTTCGGCGTCCCCGACCTGCGGTGTTCTGCCGGGTCCCCCTGCGTCCGGCTCCTCTGCTGCATCGACAAGGTCGGACACATCGACTTCGGCCTCATCCGACGATTCGGAATCGGCCCCCTCCGACGATCCGACGTCATTTTCGTCCGATGGT
>CAZQNH010000016.1:4042-23798 GCA_964594685.1 uncultured Halobacteriales archaeon | reverse complement strand
CGACGATTCGGAATCGGCCCCCTCCGACGATCCGACGTCATTTTCGTCCGATGGTACGACGTGGGTTTCGTCCGATGGTCGGACAGGGGTTTCATCCGATGGTCGGACATCTGTTTCGCCCGCCGAATCGACGTCGGAATCCCCGGACGCCGAGAGTACTTCTGTGGAATCGGCGTCCGCTCCGGTCTTTCCCGCTCCAGCCTCCGCCTGCTCGGGGCCTGCTTCCGCATCCACCGAACCGGTTTTTTCGCTCTCGTGATCGCGTTTCACTCCCGGTTCCTCGGTCGATTCGTCCGTGGTCTCCGAGGTGGCCCCATCGGGAGGTCCACCCGCCGCCGACTCGGTCGAGCCCCCGTCCTCGTCCTCACCCAGGTGTCTGATCTCCTTGTTCTCGGTGATGACTCGTTCGGCGTCGCATCGACTGCACCGCCGTACCTCGCGGACGGTGATAAGCACCTCTGCCCCCCGCGTCTCGCGCTCGCGCTCGGTGATCGGCTCGCCGAAGGCGTGACCCAGGAGGGAACACCTGAGACCCATTAGCGCGAGGATTTCCGGTCCATCCGCAAAAGGGTACCGCTCGGGGACACGGCTAAGAACCCCGGTTGTCTACCCGGTACTATGAGGGTGCGCCCTGAGTACCGCCGTCGGGACGACACGGAGGTGGCGGTGCTCGAGGCTCTGGCCGACCGGTACGAGGAGGGGATGACGGTGTTCGAACTCCGTTCGGGGGTCGGGACGGACATCGACGATCTCGAGCAGGCACTCTCGAATCTGCAGGAGGCGGATCTCATCTCCGCCGATGACTCGGGTGACCGCACGCTGATCACCGTCCAGGATGACGTCCTGGAGTCCGAAAGCCCGGAAGCGGAGAACAGCGATATCTTCCAGCGGCTCCTCGACCGGTTGGGGTTCTGAATTGCACGAGGGGCATCACGAGCGGCGGCGTGACAGGCTCTGGTGGCCAAATCCTGTAGCTCTGGGGTCGATTCCGCCCTCAGCGAAAGAGAGCGCCGACCTGCTCGCGGGAGAAGAGCGTCGAGGGTTCATCCATATGAACCCCGATCTCTCCGGAGAGGGCCCATAGCCCAGCCCGCTGTACCGGTTCTGGCAACGAATACGCGCGACGGATCGCGGCTCCGAGTCGGATCTCCGCTCCCAAGGCGTCCCGCCAGGCGGTCTCGTAAGCCTCGAGGGTGGGTGGATCCGCCGGGTCGACGGTCTCGGCGGCGATATCGGCGGCCCGCAGGCCATAGAGGATTCCACCCCCAGTGAATGGCTTCGTCTGCGCGGCCGCGTCACCCAGAAGCAAGCCCCGCCGACTCGTCACCGTTTCCGGGGGACCGATCGGGATAGTCCCGGCGAATCGGCCGTCAGCCTCGACCTCATACGCCTGGAGGAGGCGATCAAGTCGATCAGTGGTGTCGTACTCCGGCGGGGCGGCGAGTCCGTACTCGACCCCGGCCGACCCGCGCGGGATTCGCCAGGCGAAGAACCTGGGGACGGTGAGGTGCACGTCGACGAAGTCCCCATCGTCGGATTCCGCCGTGTGGACCAGCACGCCGCTGAGCAGTTCCTCCGGAGCGGGGAGCCCGAGCAGGCGGCGAACGGTCGACCGGGGACCGTCCGCCCCTACCACGATCCTCGACTCGACCGTCTCCTCCCCCGAAGGGCCGGTGACCGACACCTCGACGGAGTGGGCGTGCTCTTCGACGTCGGTGACGACATGCTCCTCCCGGACCGTCGCCCCCGCCCCATCGGCGAGTGCTGCCAGGGTCCGGTCGAGTCCGACGCGGTCGATGACGTTCGAGATGGGGTCGGGCTTGTAGAACGGGTACGGGGTCGCTTCCGGCCCACCGAGTCTGAACCTGGCCCCCCGTATCTCGTTCTGGAGTAACTCTCCCCTCGCGACGTCGGGCACGTACTCCCAGATGTCACGGCTCACGTGACCCGAGCAGGCGAGGGGCTCGCCCATCCGACCGCGCTCGAAGCCGACGACATCGTATCCGGCCTCGGCCGCCCGGCGGGCGAATCGGGCGCCCGGCGGCCCCATCCCGACGACCGCAAAGTCGTACATCGAGTCCGGGTACCCCGTCCACGGAAAAACGTCTTGTGCTCGGTGATCCTCGTCCCGACATTTCCGGCCGATCAAGTATTTCCTTATTCGTCGATGGTCCCACCCCCGAGATAGTATTCGATCTTGTCCCGTGTGGCGTCGGAGATCTTCACGAACTCCACGACCCGATCGCCCGCCACTATCCGGTCGGCCTCGATCTCGATGGTGATGCCCTGGGACTCGAGGTGACCGAGCAACCCACTCACCGCCTCGGGACTGCCCCGGACGGTGTGTCGTTCGCCGATGGTCTGGTCTTCCTCGACGGCCCGGATCGTCTCGACCATCGGTTCGAGGATCGACTCCCCCAACGAGTGGGCCCGCTCCTTGATAGCCGCCTCGCCCTCGTCGAACTCGATGGCCTGGAACCCCTCGCGGATGATCCGGGAGAAGAGGAAGTCCCGCCCGTAATCGAAGGGCAGTGAGAGGGCAAAGGCAAGGTCCCGATGGTGCTGTTGGCCGGTCGTATACTTCAGCAGGTCGCGGCCGTCCATGGATTGCATCACCACCCCCTCGCGCCGTCGGGATTCCAGATCCTCGATTGTCGTCTCGACCGCCTCGACTGCGCGTTCGGGGTCGTGGACCCCGAACAACTCCGGCTGGTGGAGGTCGATTCTGTCGAGGACCTCGCGCCGACGCTCGACCGGCATCGGGGTTCCGGTTTCCCGGTCCCGGACATCGAAGACGCGGGCATCTATCGATTCGACCGCGGGGTACTGGTGTGCGGTATACGGGTTCTCCGGGCCGACGAACTCCGCACACAGCATCGCCTCGGGATGGGCCTCGAAGAACGGCTCGAGGTCCAGCTGCCGGCGTGCTATATGCGTCGTGTACGGGCAGACGTGCCCGCCTCTGGTGAAGGCGAAGATTTCCCCGACGTCGGCGATCCGGACGTTGTAGCCGTTCAGCTTCTCCTCGACCGCGAGTGGGCCATCAAAATACGCCGGGATCCCGGTCTCGAGTACCAGGACCCGAGGGATACTCGGGAAGCCCCGCACGGCGGTGTCCTCGATCAGGACCGTG
Organism: uncultured Halobacteriales archaeon; assembly: GCA_964594685.1. Lineage (GTDB taxonomy): Archaea > Halobacteriota > Halobacteria > Halobacteriales > Halobacteriaceae > Halodesulfurarchaeum. The sequence continues at coordinate 20,665 of CAZQNH010000016.1, read as the reverse complement.
CCACGTTCGATGCCACGGGTCCCCGAGGTGAGGTGGCGATAGGTCCGGCCCTCGAACGTGGCCTGGGTGAACTGGTTGAGGACTCCCTCGAGTTCGTCCGGATCGACGCCGAGCAGGTCGGCCTCGTCCATGTCTAGGGATAGACGGTCGTCGCTAAAAAGCAGCCCTGTGGGCGAGACATCGGGGGCTCGAACAGCCCCGCGTGGGTACCCTATATAAGTCACGAGGCGTTATCTCAGGTGATGACGGACGAACTCCCGTTGAAGCAGCGGTTCGTCCTGGATACCTCCGTCTTCATCACCGACGAGATCCGGGCGGACGACGAGGACCTCGAGGCGGCCCTGGAACGGCTCCTCGAGTTGATCGCGGATGCCAAACTCGAACTCGGCATCTCGTGTTACATGCCCCCCTCCATCCACGAGGAACTCACGACGATGCTTTCGGACAGGGCCGTCGACGAGGAAACCCTCGCGAAGCTGAATACGTGGATCATCCGGAAGAATCCGGCCCACTTCGAGGTCATGATCCCGGCGGAGGTCGTCTATCAGTTCGTCCAGGAGATGTCAGATCGGGTGAATCGCGGGCTCCGCATCTCGGAGCGTGCGGTGCGCGACGCCCAAGACGCCGAAGACGAGTCCCTCGAGGAACACGATTACAAGACTCAGACCGACCAGGTCATCGCAGATCTCCGGGACAAGTACCGGCGGACGCTGCGACAGGGCATCCTCGACTCGAAGGAGGACTTCGACCTTCTCATCCTGGCTCGCGAGCTGGAGGCGGGCGTGGTGACCGAGGACCAGGGTATCATCAACTGGGCCGAGGACTTCGGGCTTCGATACATGCGCGGTCGGGAGTTCCCGGATCTGCTCTCCGAGTACCTCGAAGCCGCCGAACGTCGGCAGGATCTCGCCCTGTCACAAGCCCAACAGGGAGACGAGTAGGTATCCGGTGCTCCGGTCGGGGACCGGGTCGACCGATACAGGGTGGCGAGCCCCCGAAACGTATACTGGGGGGTCTGGCCGCGCGGGCCGCGGGTAACTCACGCGTCCACTGTGACAGTCCTCCTAAACGACGGCCACCCCTCGCACGGTCTGGGACTCCAGGGCCGCGGGCCAGTCCTCGTGAATCTCCTCCCAACGTTCGCCCATATTCCCGGTTCGCCAGATGCCAATGTTTGTGGCGAGGTAGACCACTCCCGGTTCGAATCCACGGTGCATGACCGGCCGCAACATACCCGCGCCATGTGGCAACCCATCGCCAGCGAGGGTCCATTGGTCCTCCGCGTTCCGGCCGTAGACGTAGGACTCGGCAGCCCCACTTGTGTGGGCGGCACGCGGCCCATCGGCCGCGGACAGGAGCAACCGGTCAGGGTCCGCCGGGTCGACCGCCACACTCCAGCAATATCGATGATCGAGGCCCGATTGGGGGTACCGCCACGTATCACCGGCGTCGTCGGTGACCGCGAAGCCGTCACCGGCTGCCGTCCAGGCTCGCCCGGGGACATCGGGGTGGGTCGCCATCGTATGCGTGTCCCGGCGGCCGCCGGAGACCCGATCGACCCACGTCTCGCCACCGTCGAAGGACCGCACCAGGGCTCCGGCCTCGATGGCCACGTAGAGGTGGGCCGGATCCTGCGGTGCCACTTCGATCCACCTAACATGGTGGGTGGAGGGTCGGGGTGGGAACGCCCAGGAGGTGGCGGATGGGAGGTCTGACAAGCCCTCGAGGTGGTGCCACGCATCCCCGCCATCGGTCGTCACGGAGACCCGGCTGGGCTCCGTGCCGACGTAGAATCTCTCCGGCTCGGACGGGTCGCTGGCCAGCGCGGTCACGTGGTCGTCGATACGTTGCCGTCCAACTCGCTCCCATGTATCGCCACCATCCTGACTCCTGTGGACGCCCTCTTCGATGGTTCCAACGAGTATGCGGTCCGGTATCCCGGGATGTGCGGCGATCGCATCAAGGGCTTTCCCCTCTAGGACCGTCTCGCCGGTCCAGGGACCCGGCTCGCCGGTCACGGACCTCTTCTCGTCGGTCCAGGTATCTGGCTCGCCTGGTGCGGACCGAGGCTCGACGCTGTGACGGCGGAGCCGGTCCTCGAAGGCGGCGAACACCGTAGGCATACCCAATCCTACCGTTCCGAGCAGGGTCAAGGTTCGGTCGGGGACAAGCGACTTGGGCACCCGCCGCGATTCGGCAGCTATGCAACGCGGACACGTCGCTGTCGCTGCGGTGGCGACGCCCCTTCTCTATACCGGATATCTCCTCCTGATCGCCGACCCCCGCTTGGCCGAGCCGCTGGGCACCCACCGTGCCAGCCTGGCGCTATGGACATGCTATATTGGCCCAGCAGCCGGACTTGGTGCACTCTTCGGTCTGGGGTTCCGGCCCCTCCCGGTAACGAGTACGCTCGTCCCGATATCGATGGTGGCCGTGCCGTTCACGTCGGTCGGTTCGCCGGGGACGCTATTTTCGGTGAACTTTCCCTTGCTCTTCGTTCTGGTGGCCCTCCTCGTGATCGCAGGGGTGGAATACGGGCTCAGATATCCGGCTCGGGTACGCCCCATCCTTACCCGGCGGGCCGTCGGCCTCGGGGTGGGCATCGGGCTAGCACACGCGGCCCTCGCGGTGGTGCTACGAACCGTCATCTTCGACCTCGGCTGGGGCGGATGGACCCTCCTGGCGGTCGGACTGACAACCTGGATGGTGCTCGGGGCCGTGCTGGAGGCGGGGATTCCGGCCTTCCTGTCCGTGCGGTACCGGCTCTTCACCCCGATGGTCGTGGTCGTGGGGCTCTTCACCTGGACGGCCGTCGAGACGTGGGCCTATCGCCTCACACTCGAGGAGACGGGCGCAGCGATGAGCGTCGCCTTCACGCCATTCACCGGGTACCTCGTGGCGTGGTTCGCCGTGGTCGCGCTCGCGGGGTTGGTGGGCGGTGTCGAGTATCATCTATTCGCCAAATCCAGGGACAGCGTCAGTCCGTGACCATGTCTGGGGATGGGAAGGCGTTTCGCAGTCCCTGCTGACTCCTCGGAGCCAGGTCGAGTTTCAATCGCCGCTGGCCCGTCGAGTGGCGCGCTCGCCGGCTCGCGGCCCTTCGATGTCCACCTGGGGCAACTTGTCGCGGAGGTAGCGGCCCGTGTGGGAGGAGTCGTCTTCTGCGACGGATTCTGGGGTGCCGGTCGCCACGACCTCTCCGCCCCGCTCGCCGCCTTCGGGACCCAGGTCGATTATGTGGTCGGCGTTCTTCACCAGGTCGAGTTCGTGTTCGATGACCACGACCGAGTTGCCGCGGTCGGCGAGACGGTGGAGCACTTCGATAAGTTTGCGTTCGTCGGCTTTGTGCAGCCCGGTAGTCGGCTCATCCAGGAGATACAGGGCGTCACCGGAGTCCTTCTTCCCCAACTCCTCTGCGAGCTTCACCCGCTGGGCCTCGCCTCCAGAGAGGGTGGTCGAGGGCTGGCCCAGCCGCATGTAGTCCAGCCCGACGTCTTCGAGGAGTTCGAGCCGCCGCCGGATCTGGGAGTCGGACTCGAAGAACTCGGCCGCCTCCTCGACGGTCATCTGGAGGACCTCCGCGATGGTCTTGCCCTTGTAGGTCACGTCGAGGGTCTCGTCGTTGTAGCGGTCCCCGCCGCACTCCTCGCAGGGGACATTCACGTCCGAGAGGAAGTTCATCTCGATGGTGACGGTACCCTGGCCGCCACAGGCCTCGCAGCGACCGCCTTTCACGTTGAAGGAAAAGCGCCCCTTCTCGTACCCTCGCTGCTTCGAGAGCTTCGTCTCGGCGAAGCGCTCCCGGACGTGGTCGAAGACACCGGTGTACGTGGCCGGGTTCGACCGTGGCGTGCGACCGATGGGCGACTGGTCGATGAGCCGGACCGTCTCGATGTTGTCGAGGCCTTCGATGGCCTCGTGGTCCCCCGGATCGACGGAGGTGTTGTTGTTCATCCGCCGGGCAAGTCCTTTGTACAGGATCTCGTGCATCAGCGTCGACTTCCCCGACCCGGAGACGCCCGTAATCGCGGTGAACGCCCCGACCGGGATCGAGACCTCGACGTCGTCGAGGTTGTGCTGACGTGCGCCACGGACCACGAGGGTGTCCTCCCAGTCGCGTCGGGTGTCCGGGACCGGGATCCGTTTCCGTCCCGCGAGGTAATCGCCAGTGACTGATTCCTCGGCAGCCATCACGTCCTCGACGTCGCCTTCGACGACGACTTCGCCCCCGTGTCGGCCCGGGCCTGGCCCCAAGTCGACGATGTTGTCGGCACGCCACATCGTCTCCTCGTCGTGTTCCACGACGATGAGGGTGTTCCCGAGGTCCCGGAGTTCCTCGAGAGTGTTCAACAGCCGGTCGTTGTCCCGCTGGTGGAGCCCGATGGAGGGCTCGTCGAGGACGTAAAGCACGCCCACCAGGCCCGACCCGATCTGGGTCGCGAGTCGGATCCGCTGGCTCTCCCCGCCGGAGAGGGTGGCGGCTTCCCGGTCGAGGGTGATATAATCCAGCCCGACCTCCACCATGAATCCGAGCCGAGCCCGGATCTCTTTGAGGATCTCCTCGGCGATGATCCGGTCCCGTTCCGACATCGTGGCCTCCATCCCCTCGAAGTGTTCGAGGGCGTCCGAAATGCTCATCCGGCTGACGTCGGTGATCGAGGTACCCTCCACCAGCACGGCTCGGCTCTCGTCTTTGAGCCGGGTCCCCTCGCAGACCGGACAGGTGGTCACCGACATGAAGTCCTCGATGTGGTCCCGGACCCGGTCAGAGTCTGTCTCGACGTATCGTCGCTCCAGGTTCGGGACGACCCCTTCGAACCGCTCGGTCTTGCGGCGCACCCCGTTTTTCGTCTGCTTCTCGAACTCGACCTCCTCGTCGGTGCCCCACAAAAACGCCTGCTGGATGTCCTCGTCGAGGGCCCGGAAGGGGGTCTCCACGCTCACGTCGAAGTGTTCGGCGACATTGTCTATCTGGGTACGGTAGTACGAGCGGTTGTAACTCCATGGCTCGAAGACCGATCGCAGCGGCTTCGATGGGTCCGTCACCACGAGGTCCTCGCTTACCTCTTTTGTCTCCCCGATGCCCTCACACTCGGGACAGGCACCGTGGGGGCTGTTGAACGAAAAGGAGCGGGTCTCGATCTCCGGGAGGTCGATCCCACAGTGAACACAAGCCAACTCCTCCGAGAACTCCACGGCGAGGGACGCCTCATCCTCCTCGGCGCCGAGGTCCCCGGTCGATCGGGCCGTCGCACCGATATCGCTGTCCGCAGGCGGGTCGGGGAGGATCACCTTGAGGACGCCCGCTGCCTTCTCGAGGGCGGTCTCCACCGAGTCGGTGATCCTGGACCTGGCCTCCTCGCTGACGGTCACCCGGTCAACGATGACGTCGACCGTGTGGTCGTAGTTCTCGTCGAGTTCGGGGGTCTCGTGGACCAGGACGTACTCATCGCCGTCGACTTCGACCCGCGAGTAGCCCTCGCCCACCAGTGCTTCGAACCGGTCTTCGAAGGCTCCTTTCTGGTCGCGGACGACCGGGGCGGCGATCTTCGCCTTGGTGCCCTCGGATAACTCGAGGATGCGGCGGACCATCTGCTGGGCGCTCTGTTCGCCCACCTCCCGGCCACACTCCGGGCAATGGGGGGTTCCCACCCGCGCGTAGAGCAGGCGCAGGTAGTCGTGGAGCTCCGTGACGGTTCCGACCGTCGAGCGTGGGTTGTTGGCGGCGTTCTTCTGGTCGATGGAGATGGCGGGCGAGAGTCCCTCGACCGATTCCACCTGGGGTTTGTCCATCTGGCCCAGGAAGTTGCGGGCGTAGGCCGAGAGGGACTCGATATATCGGCGTTGTCCCTCGGCATAGACTGTCTCGAAGGCCAGAGAAGACTTCCCCGAACCCGAGAGTCCCGTGACGACGTTCAGCGCTTCGCGGGGGATAGAAACGTCGAGGTCCTTGAGGTTGTGTTCCTCGGCTCCCCGGACCTCGATGAAGTCCTCGCTCATCGGACCGGCATAGCGGGCGGGTGGGCGTCAGTCTGTCGGTCCCGGACCCAGGGTGTCCGCGGAACTCCGAGCGCCAGATTCAGCATCGTTTACGAGCCTCATCGAACCTGGATCCAATATATACTGCAAGATTCCTCGACGAGGCCGGCCTCGCTGGGTCCTGTCGGGTTCGGCACGGACCGCTGTAGTCAGGTGACAGCGATCACCGTCGCATCCGCCATCTCAACGATGTCTTCCGGGTCGGCGGGCCAGACGGCGTCCGGGGTTCCAGCCGCGGCCCAGACGGTGTCGTGGTCGAGGAGCGTCTCGTCGAAAAGCACCGGAATCTCGTTCTTGTGGCAAATAGGGGGCACCCCGCCGATGCTCCAGCCGGTCGCTTCCTTGGTCTCGGTGGGTTCGGCCATCCGCACCGCCTCAGCATCGAGGTGGGCCGCGATCCGGTCCTCCGCCACGCGGTTCGCCCCGCTGGTGACCACCACGACCACCGTCCCGTCCGCAACCATGACGATGCTCGAGGCGATCTGAGCCACGTCGCAGCCGATCGCCTCGGCCGCGTCCGCGGCGGTCTTCGTGCCTTCGTCGAACTCGTGGACGTCCGGTTCGATCCCGTGAGCCGCCGTGGCTTCCTCGAGGAACGACGCTACTGTCGGATGCATCTCTGGGTGCGATTCTGCGTGCCATACATAATGAAGGTTCGGCTCGGCCCGGATACGGCCGGGGATTCCGACCGTTCAGGCCGGGTCCTAACGCGTTCGAGCTGGTTCATGCGTCCGCCCCCGGAGCGGGACCGTCGACGATGGACTCAAGCTGCGCGACTCGTCCCCCTGACCTCCACGGTAGCGCCCCCGATCGAAGCGAGGGGGACCGGAACGCCTACGTGCGGACCGAACCCACGTGGCTCCAATGCGGTCGGAGATACGCCACGAGGAGACCCACCCGCTGCTGGCGGTGGGGCTGGACCGGGGGGAGGCGCTCACCGCGGAGGCCGGCGCCATGGTGACGACGGCCGGCGGGATCGAGATCGAGGCGACCCGGAGCGAGAGTTCCGGGATGTTGTCGTCGCTGCGCCGCGGGACGGACTCCCGCGAAGCCGTCCGCGTGGTCAGGTTCGTCGCCGAGAATGGGTCGGGCCAGGTGACGCTTGCGCCCCCGCTTCCCGGGGAAATCGTCCGGACCATGGTCCGTGAGGAACCGGTGTTCGTGGTCCAGTCGGGCTCCTTCCTGGGAGCCGGTGAGACGGTGACGGTCGATGCGACGGCCGATACCGACCAGCCGCTACGCGGTGACGAGGGACTGTCCTTCCTCCGACTCGCCGGCTCGGGACCCGCCTTCCTGGCCGGATACGGCGCGGTGGAATCGCGTCGACTCGACCGGAGTGACACCGTCACGGTCAACACTGGCAACGTCGTGGCGTTCTCCGGCGAGGTGTCCTACGACCTAGAGACCGTCGAAGGACTCAAATCGAACGTATTCCAGGACGAGGCGGTCATCTCGCGGTTCCAGGGTCCCGGCCAGGTCTGGATCCAGACCCGGAGCCACGAAGCGTACCTCGCCTGGCTACGGCCACACGTCTCGGAGGATTGACAATGGGGAGCCATCCGGGTCGACGCGATCACCGACAGGGGAGGAGTAGACGATGGTGAGTGGTACTGCGGACCGATTTGTGGTGGGGATCGACCTCGGAGCGACGAACTATCGAGTGGCGGTCGCCGCGGGCGAGATGGTCCTGGAGCGAACGATCCGACAGACGCCGGATGGACCCACGGGACGAGCGGTCACCGACGAACTGATCGACACGATAGACGAAGTCCTGGCGTCGGCGGACCGGTCACGTGAATCCATCGACGGTATCGGCGTCGGGTCGATCGGTCCGCTCGACGCGGAAAGCGGGGTCGTCATCAACCCGCCGAACCTCCCGGGGTCAATCGAGGGGATCCCGCTCGCGGGCCCGCTTGGGGACGCTATCGGGGCGCCGGTCCGGGTCGAGAACGACGCCATCGCTGCCCTGGTCGCCGAGCGCGGGGCGATGGACGATCCACCGCACAACATGGCCTACGTCACCTTCTCGACGGGCGTCGGTGCGGGCATCGCCGTTGACGGGAACGTCTTGCGGGGGTGGGGCGGCAACGCGGCGGAGGTGGGTCACTTCGTCGTCGATCCCGAGGACGGTCGACCGTGCGGGTGCGGTCGCGACGGTCACTGGGAGGCCTATGCCGGGGGAGACAACATCCCGGATTACGCCCGGTCGCTGGGGAGGTCCTTCGAGGGCGAGACCGATCTGCCCCTCGAGGACGGTGATTTCACGGCCGCGGATATCTTCGACCGGGCCGGCGACGACGTCTTGGCCGACATCCTGATCCATCGCCTGGGGCGGTGGAACGCTATCGGCCTCGCGACGCTGACTCATGCGTACGCGCCCGAACTCATCTCGATCGGCGGCGCCGTGGCTCTCGAGAACCCAGAGTTGGTCATCGAACCGATCCGCGACCGGCTTCCGCCGCTGATCACGACCCGCGTCCCGGAACTCCGAGCCACCCCGCTCGGCCACGACGCCGTCTTGGAGGGCGGCCTCGAACTCGCTCGCCAGGTGGCCGGTGACTGACCTGGGCGGCGATGCGGGATGCCTCCGGCAACCCCCGCGCTGAGCGGAACCCTTTCCACCGACGTGATGGATATTAATATTGGATGAGCAAAGACGCCGCCGCCTTGCGCGAGCGCATCGATTCCTGGCTGTCGGTCCAGATGCCGATGATCGACATGCACGGGGGCACGAGCGCGGTCCGGGAGGTCGATCCCGATGCGGGCCGAGTAACAGTCGAACTCGGTGGGGCCTGTTCGGGCTGCGGGATCAGCCAGACCACCGAACAAACCCTCGACGAGGAATTGGCCGCCCAGTTCGACGAGATAGAGACGGTGTCCGTGCAATACGTGGGTGATGAATCAGGAGGCTGGGCAACCGAGCAGGCCGAAAGCTACCTGGGGATCGACCGGAATGAGGGCGGTCGAGGCGGACACGGAAATGGTCGTCCGGTGTCCGACTTCTTCTGAGTCGACGAATCCGGGGGTCTCGTCCCGGGACTCCACTACTCGCGCCTTCTCACCGAACCCGTCGATCATTCAATTTTGGGGACGAGTCGACCCGATACGACACGGCGAAGGCGTCGATCCCTCACTCCTCGGCGAAGGCGTCGGCGACCCGGTCAGCGATATCCCGGGCCTTCTCCGCTACCCGCTCAGGAACGAATCCCTCCTCGACAGCCCTCTCGAGTTCGTCCTCATCGACGACCTCGACGGTGCCGTCCGGGGCTTTGATAACATCCACGTGGAGGTCGAGATATCGCACGGTGTCCGGGAACAACTCGACCGGCGTGGAGATGTTGACGTAGGTGCCTTTCACCTCACCCTCCGAGCTTCGATAGACGGTGGGGGCCCACCACCGGCCTTCAGCGAAACGGGTCACGGCCAGGTCACCGGGTTCCCGCTCGGTTCCGAGGGCGTCGTAGGTGCCGCTGGTCGAGATGGTCCGTTCCACCGAGATCCGCTCTTTCTCGATAGCGCGGTCGGTAACCGTCCCGCGGCCGAGGGTGAGACAGTGCCCGGCCGGCTTCCCGTGCCTGATCGTGACCGTCGTCCCCTCGGTCGGTCCGAAGACGTCCGTGACGGCTTCGAAGGGGAAATCTTCGTCACCTGCTCCGAGTCGCTCCGCGAAGTCCACGGCGGAACTCGCGGCTTCGCTCCCGGCCTTCATCCGATGATGGCCGGTCATGGTGGGCGTGACCGTGGCCCGGAGGTCGTCGAGAGCGAAGCGGGAATCCCGCCCGAACCAGAGCCAGGTGGTCTCCTCGGGTTGGGCGAGCACTCCGGAAGCGGGGCTCCCCTCTTCGAGGGCCCCGTCGTTCAGCTCCGTCCCATTCTCCGCCTCGAGTGCCGCCTCGATCGATTTCGCCCGTTCGACCGCTTTCGAGAGCGCGGCTTCCAACACGTCCATGGTCTGGTCTCTCGCGCCGTATTCCCACCTGACGCCCCAGTTGTCCGGCAGGTCGATATCCAATAGCTCCGTCGTCCGGGCGAGTTCCTGTTCGCGGTCCCGTCCAGGGGCACCGGCGACGAGCGCATCGACTCCCCGGACCAGCGTCGCGATGCCACCTTCGGCCCGGATGTCGGTCCCCAGGAGGGGACGATCCGATCCCCATGGCGGGTGGGTCTCGTGGATCTGTGCGCTGACTGGATCGCCGACGTCTAGATAGTCCTCGGCGGCCTCGAACGGCAGAAAGCCCTCCCCATCGTCCCCGAACGACACGATCGCCCCGCTATTTTGCGTCCGGACGACCTCGCCGCTCACGATCGCGCCCCGTGGGGCCGCCCCGGGCCATGAGAACGTATCCGGTCCCACCTCCGTAATGACGGAGGCGACGGTGCCCACCGGGCCGGGCTGTCCGTGGATGCCGATTCCCTGCCGATCGTCCGTCATGTGGACCGCGACGTCCGCTTCGCCACTCGCGAAGTCGGCCTCGAACCGCCGGTGGATGGCCGGGGAGGCGTCGACGACCGCCAGGGGCGAGTCCTGCAGCCGGTTCGTCAGTGCCGTCGCATAGATTCCTCGGACCCGAACGCGTGGACTGCCAGCCACCTCGTCAGCCATATCCACCCGTAGAATGGCGGGGGATTTCACTTTCCGGTTCCGGTCGAGCGTTCTTCCGCCCTCTCACGGGGTTCCACTGGCGGAACCATCATGGGGGCTGCCGACACAGTGCCGGTATGGACCGGGACGATCCGCCCGAGCCGATCCAGTGGGCGGCGGAGACAGGACGAGATCTCTACGACGTCGCGACGTGGGAGCCCCGGACATGGCTGGACGGCGTGTCGGTCTCCGTCTACGGCGCGATACTGGCCAGTGGGCGAGCCCTCATTATCACTGTCGCCGCGCTCATCGTGGCGGGACAGTTCGTGATCACGGGAATCGCAACCCTTCGCGATCCGCTTCTCGGTGTATATATCGTGCTCTCCATTGTGCCGGCGCTACTCCTCTTTGTCGTACTCTGGCGATCCGATGTGGTGGTCCGCGAACCGCTCGACAAGCTGGCGGTGACCTTCCTCCTGGGCTTTCTCTTCGCGGGCTTCGCGGCCCCGCTCAACGCCGCCTTCCGGGACATCTTTGCCGTCCTCGGGGGAGTGGGCTTCGTGCTCTTCTTCTATCTGGTCGTGGGCCCGGTCGAAGAGACGGTGAAGCTTCTCGCGGTCAGGCTCCACGCCTACCGGAGCCGCGAATTCAACGCGGTCATCGACGGGGCGATATACGGAGCCATGGCGGGCCTGGGGTTCGCGGCTATCGAGAACAGCCTCTATATCACCCAGAACTACCTGCAGATGACTGGGGCGGAAGGGGTTCGACAGACGACAACGACCTTCCAGACCGCCGCGTTCCGCACGTTCGCCGGGCCGGGCCACGTCATCTATTCCGCATTTGCGGGCTACTACCTTGGGCTCGCGAAGTTCAACCCCTCGAATCGGGGGCCGATCGTGGTGAAGGGCCTCCTCATCGCCGCCCTCATCCACGGGACCTACAACGTCGCCGTCTCGAACCTCGGGGCGGTCGTGAGTTTCGTCCCGATACTCTCGGGTCTCCCGCCGACCCTAGCCTTCTTCGGGTTCGTCATCGCCTACGATGGCTTCTTCTTCACTCTCCTGTATGCCAAAATCCGCCGATATAAGCAAGTCTTCTACGACGTCGGAGCCGAATCCTTCTACGAGGACGCCGAGGAGTCCGGGCTCGAGATCACGCTGGGCGAAGAATAAGGACAGAACCCAGAGTTCACTATACAGTCGTCGCCCTGGCCGCGTTACCCGCTGCCCACGCAATTACCATCACAGGGGCTTCTCCCAGAGCCCCATGACTCCGTGGGTGGGACGCATCCGGAAGGCCGCGTCGGGAGCCTGTCACCCGCTATGCTTCGTAGCTGGAGAGTCGCTCGACGTACTTCGCGATGACGTCGATCTCGATATTGACCCGGTCCCCGACCCCGTATTCGCCGAAGACCGTTCGCTCGTAGGTGGTGGGGATGATGGCGACGTCGAAGGTACCGGCCCCGTCGTCCAGGTCAGCCACGGTGAGGCTCACGCCGTCGATCGTCACGGAACCCTTCTCGGCGATATACTGCTCGTATCCCGGGGGTTGGGCGAAGGTGAACGTCCAGTCCTCGCCGAGTTGTTCGATACCCGCTACGGTGGTCGTGGTATCGACGTGGCCCTGGACCACATGTCCGTCGAAGGACCCGTCCGCGGAAAGGGGTCGCTCGAGGTTCACGCCATTGCCCGCCTCGACCGCGTCGAGTTTGGTCTTCTCGAGGGTCTCGCTCGCGGTGAAGACCGAAAACCAGTTCTCGCCCGCCTCCTCGACCGTGAGACACACCCCGTCCACCGAGACGCTCTCTCCGTGGTCGAAGTCGGTCATCTCCTCGGTGCGGATGCGGAGGCGACGACCCCCCTCGCCGTCCGTCACCGTCTCGACCTGCCCGGTCTCGGCCACGATGCCGGTGAACATGGTCGAGAGTACTTCCTGATGGCGGAAAGCCCTATCGAAGGAACACGAATGTGGCCAGGGGTGGTGACCAGGACGCTGCACACCCCCTATACCAACGTGACGGGCGTGTCGGTCTCGAGGGCGTCCTCGAGGGTCTTGCCCGTTGGTCTCCCGTACAGCAGGACGTCGATGGGGAGGGTCGGGGCGCCGCTGATGAGGTTCTGGAGGAGCACCAGTCGTTCGCGGGCCCGGCTCATTCCGACGTAGAAGACCCGTCGCTCGTTGTCGGTGACGATCGGGACTGGATTGCTGTGTTGGGTGAACTCCACGCCCTCGGGGACGCCTTCCTCCTCGGCCGTCGCAGCCATCTGCTCGACGACCTTCTCGGTGAGGTCGGTAGCCACGAACACGTGGTCGGCCTCCCGCCCCTTGGCGCTGTGTATCGTTCCGACCCGGACCCGTTCCGGGTCCTGGCCCTGATACTCACCTTGGAAGTACGCGTCCACGGCCCGGCGCTGATAGCTCGTCACCTTCCGTAGCATGTCGGCCGCGGCCGGCGGTTGCGGGACGAAGGGGGCGTGGTCGCGGATGAGTTCGGGTTCGATCTCGATGAGGGTGATGTCCTCGACTTCCGCGGCTTCCTCGCGCTCGTCCAGCGTGTCCCGAAGTTCGCTTCGCTCGTTCGTCCCGAAGGCCGAAGCCTGGAGCATATCGGCCAGGCGGCGGGCCTGGAGCCCGTTGATCGGTTCCCCCGAATCGATGGCCTCGACCGCCCGGATGTAGTCTTCGAGACGGTCGGTCCACAGGCGCTGGTCCGTGAGCGCTTTGAACGGGATGCCTTCGCCGAGGAACTCATCGACGAACTCGAACAGTTGGTAGCGGGCCCGGAAGAGGACCATGACCGTCTCATCGTCGGTGCGCTGGATCGTATCGCGTACGTTGCGGACCAGGTCGAGGACAGAGGGGCTCTCGACCGCCTCGACCGTGCCACCTTCCTTGCGGGGGCGGAGGTTCTTCTCCTGGCGTTCGGTGATATGGCTGACCTCCTGCTGGACCACCTCGAGGACCTTCGACGGTAGCCGATAGGAGTTCTCCAGGATGACGTCGTTGCCCGTCTCCTCGAGCAGCAAGCGGGGGTCGGCACCCTGCCAGGCGTAGACGACCTGGTCGTCGTCGCCCGCGATGAACACGGTCTCCATGTGGGGCTTCCACTCGTCGTAGACCGCGTACTGGAGCTGCGTGATGTCCTGGAATTCGTCGATGACGAGGTGGTCGACGCGTGGAATCAGCGATCGCTGCTTGACCCGCTCCAGCATGTCAGCGAAGCCGACGAGCCCGTTATCGCCCTTGTACGTCCGCCAGGCACGGATGGACTCCGGGATGTCGAACCGGTCGTCGTCGCTGGGCCAGGTGGGCGTGTATTTGTTCCCGACCTGCGCGTTTGGGTCCTCGTCCGGAGGCAGCCGGACCTCGTCGACGTTCCAGCGGAAGGGGATGTCGTACCAGTCGGCGACGTCTCGGCGGGTCCGCTGAAGCCACTGGCTGGTGGCGATGATCTTGTTGCCGAGCGTGGTCGATCGAGCGGTCCGACGGGAGCCGGAGGCGTACTCGTCCTCGTATGGAAGTCCATACTCCTCGCAGAACGCCTCTTTGTCGTCCTCGCCCACGACGTCGCCGCGGGAGAGATTCAGGAGATCGTAGGCCTTCGCGTGCATCGTCGAGACGTTCCCGCGAAGGGCCCGCGGGTTCATGTCGAGGCGCTCGGCGAGCCGGTCCCTGACCTCCGCCGCCGCGGCCCTGGTGTACGAGACGACCAGGACGTCGCGGATAGTCACGTCCTCCCGTTCGAGGAGTTCCTCGACCCGGTCGAGGAGCGCCGTCGTCTTCCCGCTCCCGGGGCCACCGAACAGGCGGGTGACCTCCGGCTGCGTGTCGGTCATTACACACCTACTGGGGCCAAAGACAGATAAATACGGTGAAATCGACGTGGAAAAACGTGGCTACGAGCGACGGGTTGATCGTGCTTCGCGGACCTCTGCGCCGTCTCGTATCTTATCCTCGCAATTCGGGCAGACGCGCGGCTGGGAAACTCCGTCCGGGGTGAATACCCTGACGTACGCCTCGGTAACGAAGGAACCACAGTTCTGACACTCCGGCATGTGTTCAATAGATGGTATGTGATTCACCTGTCTTAGAAGTGCCGACTCCGACAAGCGAAACGATCGATTCTAAATGGTAATTGAATTACTAGTATAAACCGAATTACGATTTCGAGTCGACTGGCTATCTTGGTACCCAGCTCCTGATAGCCCAGGGATGACTCCCTCGGAGGGGAGCCCGGACTGCAGTAATGATACAGGAACCGAAATATCCCGGGGGAACCCGTACGGTCGCTCCGTTGTCAGCGGTGGACTGAAACCTCCCCTTCATGCTGCCGGTTTCCATTCCCGAATAGGATCGGCTTTGCATTCTCGAATGGATCGTTCTTGCATCCCCGAGTCGGATGGACCCCGGGTTCTCGACTGGTACTGTATTCCCAGATCGAATGGTCAAGCACTCTAGAATCGGTCAGGCGTCGTCGTATCGGAGGAGAGGGCCATCCGCGGGTGGAACTGGAACCGGGAGGGCTATACAGGGACCGATTCCATCTTCGGCCAGATGGCGGACACGTCCGTATACCTGCTTGCTTTGCTTCCGGCCCTCCTGTGGGGATTCACCCCGATCCTCTCCAAGCGGGGGATGGCGGGCGGAGGGTCTGCCCTCCAGGCGTCGCTGGTGGTGGTCGTCGTGGACACCGCCCTCTTCGCGGTCGCTATCGGGATCCGGCAAGGGACGGCGTTCTTCGCGGACTTGCGCCTCGTGGCATTCGCGCTCTTCTTCCTCGCCGGAGTCGTTGGCACTGCGCTCGGGCGGTTGGCCGTCTTCACTGGGGTGGATCGTGTGGGAGCGAGCATCAACAGCGCCGCGATCTCGACCCGTCCGCTGTTTGCCACGGCCATCGCGTTCGTGGTCCTCGGCGAATCGGTGGGGATGCCCACCATCTTCGGGATCGTGGTACTGGTCATCGGGCTGGTGATGCTGGCCCTCTCCCAAGGTGGCGACCTCGCCGGCTGGAATCCGAGGGATCTATCCTTCCCGCTCGCCGCAGCCGTGATGTTCGGGGCCGGGAACGTCGCCCGGCGGTGGGGCTTGCTCTCGTTTCCGGACATGACGCTCCTCGAGGCGGTCGCCGTCAACGAATTCGGCGCCCTGGTCTCGCTCGCGCTTTATGCAGTGTACGCCGGACGGCGTGACGTGTTCCACGCTCCACGGCGGACGTACCTGTTCTTCACTGGGAGTGGCACGATCACGGCGTTCGCCCTCGTGTCGCTGTTCGCGGCACTCGAGGTGGCGCGGGTCGCCGTCGTCGAACCGCTGGTGGCAACCGCGCCGCTATTCACCGCGGCGTTCGCGGTGGTCCTCCTCCGGGACCTCGAGCGGGTGACCCGCGGGGTAGTTGCCGGGGCGGTGCTGGTCGTCGTCGGGGTCATCTTCATCACCACTCTCTGATCACCGACGAGCGTGCAATCGGCAGACGCCGACTGAGCAGATTCATCCGCTCTTGAGGACTGTTCCTTCGGTCGCGAGGACGTGGCCGATCGTGACGACGGATCCCGAGATCGAATATACACGCTGTCACTTGTGGCACAAAACTACTGCTGGTGGCTGGCGCCTATGGGGCCCAACCGCATACCGAGCAGGTCGAGGCGCTTGTGTCGTGGAGCCCACCGCACTCCGGACACTGCTTTTTGTTATAGCTTCGCTCCCAGGTGGTGGGAGTAGTATCGTGACCGTTTCTTTCGAGGAAGCGTTCGACCACTCCGTCATCCGGAGTCTCAGCGCTCGCCATACACGGTGTGACAACTCATACCAAGCACTTAATCCTATCGCCCCGACTGATCGATCTGATAATTGGACCGATTCCCAGACGCCTCTGGCCACCGCGGGATTTCAGGGTCTACAGCGAGTCAGAGCGAGATACCCGGAACGGGGACAACGAGTGAGGTAACCGGAACGGGGACAACGAGTGAGATACCCGGGACTGGCCGACCGGCTCCGACCCA
>CAZQNH010000016.1:0-3942 GCA_964594685.1 uncultured Halobacteriales archaeon | reverse complement strand
CCGGAACGGGGACAACGAGTGAGATACCCGGGACTGGCCGACCGGCTCCGACCCAAAAGTGGGACCACCGCCTTCTTAGAGGCCGTAGAGGTCCCCGAACTTGTCTTCGACGTACTCGAGGAAGTACTCGGCACTGTAGGATTCGCCCGTCGCTTTCCGCACCAGGTCGTCGGTTTCGAACCGCTGCCCATGGGCGTGGATGTTGTCCTCGAGCCACTGGGCCAGGTCATCGAACTCGCCGTTCCTGATCTGGTCGTCCAGTCCATCGATGTCCGCTTCGGCCTGGGCGAACAGTTGGGCGGCGAGGACGCTTCCCATGGAGTAGGTCGGGAAGTAGCCAAAGTTCCCGTGGGACCAGTGGATATCCTGGAGACAGCCCTCTGCGTCTGTCTCAGGCCGCACGCCGAGGTACTCTTCCATCTTGTCGTTCCACACCGTCGGCACTTCTTCGACCTCGAGGTCTCCCGATATGAGGTCACGCTCGATCTCGAAGCGGAGGACGATGTGCATGTGATAGGTCAGTTCGTCGGCCTCGACGCGGATGAGGTTGTCCGGATCGACCTGGTTTGCGGCCTGATATATCTCCCCGACCGTCAGGTCCGCAAGCTGGTCGAAACGCTCGCTGAACTCCGGGAGGAAGAACTCCCAGAATGGTCGGGACCGGCCCACGTGGTTCTCCCAGAGCCGGGACTGGGATTCGTGGACTGTCATGTCGCGGGACTGGCCCAGTGGGCTTCCGTACTCCTCGTCGGGGAGGCCCAGCGTGTAGCGAGCGTGGCCGAACTCGTGGACGGTGCTGAGCAACGACCCCAGCGGATCGGACTCGTCATACCGGGTGGTCACTCGGGCGTCGAACTGGGTGCCCGTGGAAAACGGGTGCGGGGCGGTATCCAGCCGACCGCGGTCCCAATCGTATCCGATCGCGTCGAGGGCTGCCCTGGCGACCGCCTCCTGTTCCTCCTCGGCGAAGGTACCCTCGAACGGGTCCGCGAGGTCGACGTCGCTCTCGCGGATGTCCTCGATGAGGGGGACGAGGTGATCGCGGAGGTCCGAGAGCACCTGCTCTGCGGTCTCGAGACCGAGGTACGGCTCGAAATCCTCGAATAGCACCGCATATGGGTCGCGGTCGGGATCGATGTGTTCGGCGTACTCGCGTTTGAGTTCGACCTGCTTCTCGAGGATCGGCGCGAAGGATTCGAAGTCGTCCTCGGCTTTCGCCTCTTTCCACACCTGGAGTGCCTTCGAACTGGTCTCGGAGATCTCTTCGATGAGGTCGCGGGGGACGCGTCGCCTGCGTTCGTACTCCCGGCGAATCTCCCGGACCGCGCCTGCCTCAGGCTCGCCGAGGTCGGCGGCCTCGACGGTGTCCAGGAGCTTCCCGATGTCGTCGTCGGTGAGGAGGTCGTGTTCGAGCGTGGAGATGGTGGAGAGCTGTTTTGATCGGGCCGGCGTGCCCTCCTCTGGCATCATTACCTGCTGGTCCCAGCCCAGGAGCTGTTCGGCACCGTAGAGGTTGCTGATCTGTGCGTATCTGTCGAGGAGGTCTTCGTAGGCCTCGGGCGGCTCGGCCGTTGCCATACGTGGTTATCCCACACCCGGGGATTTGAACGCTTCCGTATCGGCCGGAGCGAGCACCTGATTACCGCCCACCACCCAGAATACTGGCCGACCCGACAGATCGACATCGAAACCCCCTGCAATCCATTATCGACAGACGCGAAGGATGGATCCTTGGCGCCGCTATCAATCGATTATCCGCAGGCGCGAAAGATGGATTGTTGGCCCCAAGCGGTCAACCAACTGGCCCCGGCCAGCTGTTTGCAAGCCGATGATACAGCCGATTGGAACGGGCCACCAGCTCGAGGGAAACACTCTCGGTGGCCGTGTGGGCCTCACCCGGCTCGGCGGGCCCACAGACCACACAGGTTGAACCCGCCTCGGCCAACCAGCCGGCGTCGGTCGCGTGCGGTTTCCGCACCTGTTTCGGATCGGACTCCTGGATCTCGGCACCCCTCTCGGTGACGAAGTCTGCGAACACGGGGTCGTCACATCGCATCGGCGGGAGATCCTGGTCGACCGACCAGGACACCCCATCGATCGACGTCACCCGTTCCAGGTTGGCCCGCGACCCGGGGACCGTCCGCTCGTCGACCGTCAGCTCGCAGGTGTCGGGGACCACGTTCCAGGCCCTGCCCCCCTCGATCTCGGTGACGACGAGGCTCCCGATCATTGGGTCCCCCTGGATTGTGATTTCCGGCGGGGCGAGTTCGCGGACCACGTCCACGGCATCCGTCGCCCGGTAGATCGCGTTCTTGCCCGCTTCCGGCTCGCTGGCGTGGGCACTTGACCCCTCCGCCCGGATCGTGCTCCCCCGGCGACCGTTATGCGCGATCGCGACGTCGAGCGTGCCTTTACTAGAATAGGAAGCCGACCCCTCCCCCACGACCGCATAGTCAGGGCTGAACCCGTCCTCGATCGCCGCGCGGGCACCAACCCCGCCCTGTTCCTCGCCGACGAAACTCGCGAAGACCACTTGGGTTTCCGGGTCAGCGTCCCGCATCGCCACCATCTTGGCGGCCACGGCCCCTTTCATGTCAGCGGTCCCGCGACCATAGAGCCGCCCGTCACGTTCTTCGATGCGGACGGAATCGCCCTCGAGTTGGGATTCATCGGGATCGACCACGTCGTGGTGGCCCACGAGCGCGAGCGTCGGCGAGCCACTTCCCAGTCGGGCGATCACGTTCCCTGCGACGTCCCGTTCGACGGTCGCGTCGGTCTCGCTCCGGAGCCAGTCGGCGATGAAACCGCCGGCCTGGCGTTGGCCCTGGTCGGTGAAACTGGGGATGGCTACCAGCGCCTCGGTGAGCTCCTGGAGCGTCTCGGCAGGCATACCGGAGTCTCGGTCTGTGGGGCCAAAAATCGTGGGACCGGGAGTGATGCAGATCCGTGAGACGGGTCGATGGGGAGGCCAGCAGCCCGGCGAGCCTGTCTTGAACACCCTTATGAACGGTCCGGGCGTACGCCGTCCCATGGAAATCGTCCCGGATACGAGCGTGGTCATCGACGGCCGGCTCTCCGAGCGCGTCGAGACCGGCGAGTACACCGGGGCCACTATCGTCGTACCCGAGGCGGTGATGGGTGAGCTCGAGCACCAGGCCAACGATGGACGCGATACCGGATGGGACGGGCTCGAAGAACTGCAGCGTCTCGTGGAACTCGAGGCCGACGGCGAGGTGTCCGTCGAGTACGTCGGCCGCCGAGCCGAAGAATCCGATATCCGTCGGGCCGGGTCCGGCGCGATCGATGCCCTCATCCGAGACATCGCCGAGGAGCGGGACGCGGAACTGTTCACCTCCGACATCGTCCAAGCCGAGGTCGCCGGGGCCAAGGGAATCGCGGTGGAGTACGTCGAACCGAAAGGCCGGGACACCGACCACCTCGCAATCGAGCGCTTCTTCGATGAGGAGACCATGTCAGTCCACCTCAAGACCGGGGTCCGGCCGATGGCCAAGCGCGGGAACATTGGCGACATGCATTACGAGCGGATCGGCGAGGACGTGGCCACCGAGGACCAACTCAAGGAGTGGAGTCACGACGTCGAGGAGACCGCCCGCGCGAGCCCGGAGGGATTCATTGAGATCGACGAGCCGGGCATGAAGATCGTCCAGTTCCGGAACTACCGGATCGCCCTCGCGAGGCCACCGTTCGCCGATGGGTGGGAGATCACGGCGGTCAGGCCGATCGCGAAGACCGACCTTGAGGACTACGAATACGCGGCCGAACTCAAATCTCGCCTCCTGGAACACCAGCGGGGCGTCCTCATCGCGGGGGCGCCAGGCGCCGGGAAATCGACCTTTGCGCAGGCCGTCGCGGAGTTCCTCGTCGAGAACGACAACGCCGTCAAGACCATGGAGAAACCTCGCGACCTCCAGGTCGGCCCGG
>CAZQNH010000015.1:34715-36420 GCA_964594685.1 uncultured Halobacteriales archaeon | reverse complement strand
ACACGCGACCGTCTGATTAAGAGTCAGACGCTCTGCCGGACTGAGCTACCGGCCCGTGCACCAGTATCTATCCGGGGCGGCATAAAATATGTATTGGTTCCCGCCGGCTAGCGGTTTCTCCGTGTATCAGAGTGTCGGGAGGATTAAGTACGAAGCCACGGAATCCATGGGTGCCATGAGCAGCCGGGCCACTATCTCCTCGATGTCTTCCTACGCGATCTTGGGGTGTGGGAGCGTGGGCCATTCCGTCGCCGAGGAACTCGTCGAGCGGAGCAAAGATGTCCTCATCCTCGACAAGGATGAGTCCCGTGTCGAAGCACTCCGGGATCAGGATCTGAACGCACAGCAGGCCGACATCAATAATCCGGAGGTCGCCGAGCTCGTCGACGACCACGAGGTGGTCCTCATCCTCGCCTCGGATGTCGAAGCGAACAAACAGGCCGTCTCGAACATCAGGGAGACGAACCAGGAGCAATTCGTGGTCGCACGGGCGACGGATCCGGTCACGAGCGATGAGCTCTCGGAACTGGGCGCCGACGTGGTCATCAATCCCTCGGCGGTCATCGCAGATGCCGCGCTTAGAGCACTCGAGTCGGGCGAACTCGAATTCAAAGCCAGGCAACTCGCCGACGTCCTCCAGGATTCCTCGAAGAAGGTCGCAATCCTCACCCATGATAACCCGGACCCGGACTCGATCGCCAGCGCGGCGGCCCTCGAGTCCATCGCGGGGCATCTCGACGAGGAGGCCGATATCCTCTACTTTGGAGACATCGGACACCAGGAGAACCGCGCGTTCGTGAACCTCCTCGATATCGATCTGACGCACTTCGATTCCGTGGACTTCGAGGAGTACGACACCGTCGCGATGGTCGACCCCGCGAAAGCCGGGGAGGTGTCATTCGAAGGTGAGGTCGACATCTACATCGATCACTACGAGATCGAGGGCGAGATCGACGCCTCGTTCGTGGATGTACGGCCGAATGTGAGTGCAACCTCGACGATACTCACGAAATACATCCAGGAGTTCGACCTGAGCGTGAGCGAGGAGGTCGCCACCGCCCTGCTATACGGTATCCGATCGGAGACCCTCGACTTCAGGCGGGACACCACGCCGGCGGATCTGACCGCCGCGGCGTATCTCTACCCGTTCGCGAACCACGACACCCTCGAACAGGTCGAATCGCCGAATATGAGCCCGGAGACCCTTGACGTTCTCGCGGAGGCGATCTCGAATCGGGACGTCCAGGGAAGCCATCTCGTCTCCAACGCCGGGTTCATCAACTCCCGAGATCCACTCACGCAGGCCGCACAGCAACTCCTCAATCTGGAGGGAATCACCACCACGGCGGTGTTCGGCATCGTTGACGACACGATCTACCTCGCGGCCCGCTCGAAGGACATCCGACTCAACATCGGGAACGTCCTTCAGGAGGCCTTCGAGGACATCGGCGAGGCGGCGGGCCACTCGACCCAGGCCAGTGCCGAGATCCCTCTCGGCCTGTTCACCGGTATCGAGACCACGCCCGAGAACCGCGCCACCTTGCTCTCGCTCACGGAAGAGGCGGTCACCCGCAAACTGTTCGACGCGATGGGGGTCGAACAGGAGAACAGCAACGGCGGCTGAGCACTCGGTGCGGATACCAGTTTTCCGCCGATTACTCGGCGACCTGTCCTTCGAAAACGTCTCGTTCACTCGGCGACCTGT
>CAZQNH010000015.1:23892-34615 GCA_964594685.1 uncultured Halobacteriales archaeon | reverse complement strand
GCCGATTACTCGGCGACCTGTCCTTCGAAAACGTCTCGTTCACTCGGCGACCTGTTCTTCGTCTTCCTCTTTGAGTCGCTCCACGACATCATTGATAAGCACCACGTCGCCGACCGAGCGCACCCAGCGGTACGGGACGATGACGCCTTTGTCCCCCGTCTCTGCGTCCTCGAACAGCGTCGGGTTGAGGGCCGCGAGGGCGAGCCCGTTGACCACTTCGGTGTCCAGATTGAGTCTGAGATCTTCGACCTCTCCGACGAAGACGCCGTTGTTCGAGTAGACTTCCCGCCCGACCAGACTGGTGATCTCCTCGGGATCCTCGTCCATATGGCGTGGAAAGCGACGGACCCTCTTAACTGTTGGAACGACGCTCGTCAGACATGTCCATGTCACCAAGTCGGGAGCTCCGCATGGAAGGGCGTACACCTGCTCCGACGGATTCGGAGCAACTCCCGCAGTACCCCGGATTCACCGGTACACAGGCTACATTTATCAACGCAGACCAAGTAGGATGGCGTATGTCCCCGGACTCCGACGAGGAGGCGGACGAGGAAGACCCAGAGCGGGTATCCGGGCCACGTCGACGCGAGGGGCCGCCGGACGAGCGGGTCCTGGCCCCCGAGGATCTGGATTTCACGGAGGACGAGAAGGTCGCCCAGATCGACGAGGGAAAATTTGTCATCGGCACGGACAGCCGCCCTCGGGTGCCGCCCGAAGAAGGCGAGGGACAGCAGGCGAGTGACACGGCCCAGGACCCACCCACGGAAGGAGAGAAACCGGGGTCTAACCAGCCATCTGAGACGCCCTCCCCGGCGGAGAGGCGGTCCGCATCCGACCACGCAGAGGAACGCGAGCCGAGGGGTGCGTCCGGTCGGCCCCGGTCCGGACTTACCGGGCGGGAGGTCAAGGATTTCATCACGACGGAGCTGAGACGGACCGAGAGCCAGTACGCCTACCGGATCGCGGCGAAGACCGAGGATCGAGTGTCCCACCAGCAACTCGCCTCTGACGACATCGGGATGGCTTTCGATGGGCTACTCATGTGGTATGCCCAGCAAGTCGGCGCGGACACCTCCGTCGAGGAGGCCCTGGGCATCCTCCTGGCGAAGTCGAACATCCGCATCAGGTATCCGACAAAGATGCTAACGGCGTATTTGAGGGATAATGACCTCTCACCGGACGACGATATCGCCGACCTGCTCGCCGTGATTCGGGACGCGGAGGGGCTCGTGTTCCCTCCCGACGTGAAGTAATCATACCCGGATACGCTCGGTTCGTCCCGCTCGTCCCGATTTTCAACGCCTGAAATCACCGCGGAACAGTTATTAGTCTCTTTCTCGCGGGTTCTGGTAATGGCATTAGATGGGGCGGCAGACAAGCGGGGCACTGCCGAGGATGGGGTGTTCGATTTCGGCACCGAGGCGGCCCATGTCGTGGAATTCCATCTCGGGAAGGAACGCTGTGCGATCGACATCGACGCGGTGGATAGCATCGTGGAGATGAAGCAGGTCACACGAGTCCCGCGGGCCCCCGATGCGGTCGAGGGGGTGATGGACCTCCGCGGCGAGACGACCGCGGTGATCGATCCCAAGGAGTTCCTCTCGGTTGGGGGCCATGGCGAGGAACAGAATATTTTGGTCCTCGACGGCGAGTCGGACAAGCAAAAGATCGGGATACGGGTCGATGAGGTGTCAGAGGTCGGCACCTATGACGAGTCCCAGGTGGACCAGAGTGGGGAACTGTCGGGTATCGGATCGAGTGCCCTCGAAGCGGACCTGCTGAAGGGAATCATCCGGAAGCCGACCGGTGAGCTCGACGAGGACGGGAATCCCACAGAGGTCGCACTGCTCCTCTGGATCGATATCGAGAACTTGATCGATCGCGCGGCAGGGCGAGGGACGGGCTCGGATGACGGGTTAGACCCCGATACTCACGCGTGATAATGCTCCAGGAGAGTTTATAAACACCTCCGAAGATACAGCAACCTAGCATGACACGCGACGTTCTTCTGGTCGATGACTCCGAATTCATGCGGAACCTCCTCCGGGAGATTTTGGAGGAGGAATTCGACATCATCGGCGAGGCCGAAAACGGGGTCGAGGCGATCGAACTCTACAAGGAACACCAGCCGGACCTGGTGATGATGGACATCGTGATGCCCATCCGGGACGGCATCGAGGCCACCGCGAAGATCAAGGAGGAAGATGCGGGGGCGAACGTCATCATGTGTACCTCCATCGGGCAGGAAGAGAAGATGAAGAAGGCGGTGAAGGCCGGCGCGGACGGATACATCACCAAGCCGTTCCAGAAGCCCAGCGTGATGGACGCCATCAATAACGTCATCTCTGCATGACGCGGGCCCTGGTCGTCGACGACTCGCACTTCATGCGCACCGTCATCAGCGACATGCTCGAGGATGGGGGAATCCAGGTCGTCGACCAGGCTGAAAACGGCGAGGAGGCAATCGAACTGGTTGCCGAACACCGACCAGACGTGGTGACGATGGACGTGGAGATGCCAGTGATGGATGGCATCGAAGCCGTCGAGAACATCATGCGGGACCACCCGACCCCCATCTTGATGCTCTCGGCGATCACCACCGAGGGGGCCGACGCTACGCTCGAGGCCCTCGATAAAGGAGCGATCGACGTGTTCCCCAAACCCGGCGGGAGTATCTCGACGAAGCTCTCGGGTCGGAAAGACGAACTGCTCGCCGCGGTCGAGCGGACGGCGAAGGCCGACCCGAAACCCACGGGGACACGAGCCCAGACGTCCCCGACGGCTCCCTCGGTCGATGGGGCCGCGGAGTTCGTCGAGAACCCCACGCTACTCATCGGTGCCTCGACCGGGGGGCCTGGGGTCGTCGAACACATCGTGACCTCGTTGCCGACCGCGGCCGACCTCCGGGTCCTCGTCATCCAGCACATGCCGGACCAGTTCACCGGACGTTTCGCCAAGCGGCTCGATACTGCCTCGGGGTACGACGTCGCCGAAGCCACCGACGGGGCACGGATCGGCGGCGGCGAGGCCCTGGTCGCCCGAGGGGACTACCACATGTCCGTTTCGGGGTACAGCAACGGGCGACTCCGGGTCAAGCTTGATCAGTCAGAACCCGTCCATAGCGTCCGACCAGCAATCGACGTGACGATGATGACAGCCGCAGAACGGATCTCCGACCCGATGACGGCAGTATTGCTGACGGGAATGGGTCGGGACGGCGCGACCGGTATCGAGGCGGTAAAAGAGGCGGGGGGACGGACCATCGCCCAAGACGAAGCGACGTCGGCAGTCTTCGGCATCCCGGCCCGCGCCATCGAGACGGGGTGTGTCGACAAGGTCCTTCCTGTCTCGGAGATCCCCGAAGCGATACGTGACACGATACGGAGGGATACACGATGGATGAGTACCTAGAGGAATTCGTCCGCGAGGGCGAAGAACACGTCACCGATCTCAATAACGCATTGCTTACCTTGGAGAACAATCCCTCGGCCGAGGCGGCGATGGATCAGATCTTCCGGACCGCCCACACGCTGAAAGGGAACTTCGGCGCGATGGGGTTCGAAGCGGCCTCGGATCTGGCCCACGCTATCGAGGACCTCCTCGACGAGATGCGCGAGGGGACCATCGAGGTGACTCCCGACCGCATGGACCACGTCTTCGCGGGGATCGACGAGATCGAAGCCTGCCTGGAGGACATCGCGGAGACCGGCGACACCCAGCGCGAGGTCCGGGATACGATCGAGGACTTGCGTACCGTGCTCGACCAGGGCCGCTCGGGCGGGACAGCACCATCCGCCGGTGATGGGTCAATCGATGACGGTGACCAGTCCGGGGACGTGCCGGGAGCCCTGAAGCAGTTCGACGCTGCCCGATTGTCGGAGACCACCTCGCCCATCTACACGGCAGAGATCGACCTCGGAGAGACCCAGATGCCAGGCGTCGATGCCATGTTCGTCCTCGAGGAACTCGAGGAGATTTTCGCGATCCTGGATACCCGCCCGGAGCGGGAAGCGATCGAGGATGGGGACTACACGGACACTTTCGACGTCGCCGTGGCGTCGGACGCGGCGGACGTCCAGGAGACGATCGGGGAATTCGGCCGGGTCGAGAACGTGTCGGTCACTGATATCACGGACGAGGTTCGGTCTGCCGGGGTCGGTCCCGATGGACTGGCTGACACATCCGGAGCCGGCGAAGCGGAACTCTGGGAGGAACCTGACGGGACTGCCGCGAGTGGCTCCTCGGCGTCTGAGGGCGCGGATACGGCGTCGGAGGGAGCAGATACGGGGGTTGAAGGCGCAGATTCGGCGGGCGAAGGAGACGATATGGCGGGTGAAGGCGCAGATACGGCGGGAGATTCGGGTTCGGACTCGGGTAGCTCGACCGGCTCGTCGGTCGGGGACATCCAGTCGGTACGAGTGGACGTCAACCAACTGGACGAACTTCACGGTCTGGTCGAACAGCTGGTAACGTCACGGATCAAGCTCCGTCGAGGCGTCGATCCCGACAACCGCCGGGCGGAGGAGGAACTCGACGAACTCGATAAGATCTCCGCGAGTCTCCAGGATACGGTCATGGACATGCGCCTCGTCCCGATGAAGAAGATCGTCGGGAAGTTCCCGCGGCTGGTCCGTGACCTCGCCAGGGAGGAAGAAAAGCAGGTCGACTTCGAGATCCAGGGGGATGACGTGGAACTCGACCGGACCATCCTCACCGAGATCAGCGATCCCTTGATGCATCTCCTCCGGAACGCAGTCGACCATGGGATCGAACCGCCCGAGGAACGGGAGGCAGCGGGCAAGGACCCCACCGGGCAGATCACCCTCCGGGCGGAGCGGGACCGCGACAGGGTCCGGATCCAGGTGATCGATGACGGGTCGGGGATCGACCCCGACTCACTCCGCCGGAAGGCGGTCGAGAAAGGGGTCCGGACCCAGGAGGAAGCCGACGCGCTGGCCGACGACGAGGTGGCCGACCTGATCTTCGCCCCCGGGTTCTCCACCACGGATGAGGTCACGGACGTCAGCGGCCGAGGGGTGGGGATGGACGTGGTCCGAGACACGGTGACTCGGCTCGACGGTCAGGTGTCGGTCGACAGCGAGCCCGGCGAGGGAACCACGATCACACTCGCGCTGCCGGTGACGGTGGCGATCGTGAAGGTCCTCTTCGTCGAATCGGGCCCGGAAGAGTACGGCATCCCCATCAAATCGGTCGACGAGATCGGTCGGATGCGCGATGTAAAGACCGTGGACGGGGCGGAAGTCGTCACCTACGGTGACGAAGTCTACCCCCTGGTGCGGCTCGGCGACGCCCTCGAGGTCCCCGGGACCACGGCCGATGGCGGCGGCATGCTCGTGAAGATCCGAGAGGCCGAACGGAAGGTAGCGATCCACTGTGACGAGGTCCGGGGCCAGGAGGAGGTCGTGGTCAAACCGTTCGAAGGGATTCTCTCGGGCATCCCGGGTCTCAGCGGTGCGGCCGTCCTCGGCGAAGGCGAGGTCGTGACGATCCTCGACGTGGGCACCCTGTAGCTATGAGCACGAAGATAGATATCAGACGGTTGCGCGACGTGAACCGGCTGGCCAAGGCCGGTGCCGAGACGGTTGCGGACCATCTGGAACAGCTCCTCGGCGTCGAGACGGAGATGCAGATCACCAAGATCAACGTCATCGACGTCGAGGACCTGGGCGCTCATCTCGGAACCGACAAACGGGTGGGCGTGAACGTCCCACTTCTCGAGGAACCTCACGGATCGGTACTGCTCCTTTTCGGGGACGAGAGCGCCAAGAAACTCGCAAGCATCATGACAGGCGGCTCGGAAGCTGACGGCCCCGGCTACTCGGCGATGGAGCGCTCGGCCATTAAAGAGGTCGGGAACATCATGACCAGCGGCTTCATCGACGGGTGGGCCAACGTCCTCGGCCGGACGATCGACATCTCGACACCCCAGCTTCTCCGGGCCTCCGGCGACGACATCGTCGACCATTGCGTCGACGCTGGAGGCCAGGAGATCGCCATGGTCTTCGACTCTACCCTCAAGGCGCCGGACGCTGATATCGAGGTAACGATCTACACCTTCCCGGACGTGGAGGCATTCGTCTCCCTCATCAACGATATGTAACAATGCGCGTAGATCTCAAATCGCTTGGAACCTTCAACCGGATCGGAAGTGCAGGCGCCGAACGAGCGGCCGAGGCCCTCGCCTCACTCACTGGCGGGGAGACCTTTGTGGAGCGGACGGCGATCAACTTCACGCCGGTCGAACACGTCGACGCGGTCCTCGACGGGGAGGAGACCCAGGTCGCCATCGAGTTCGGTGGCGCCCTCGAAGGCCGAGCACTGCTCGTATTCGAGGAGGAAAGTGGGGAGTACGTCCTGGGAAATCTCCAGGGGGCGGGGTCAGATCCGGATCCGGCGTACCTCCACGAAGTTGCGAACATCTTGACATCCAGTTTCATCGACGGATGGGCCGAACATCTCCATGGAACGATCGATATCTCGACCCCCGGTGCCCTCGATCCCGACCAACCGCTTGTCCCTCCGGGCCAAGCCCTCGACGGGTCCTCGTTCCTCTTCACCTCGACCATCGGCATGGAGGGTGGACACGAGTGTCGGTTCTTCCTCGTCCCGGAGCCACGGAGCTTCGTCGAAACCTTGCGCGAGGGGTCGCGTGCGGGGACGCCCCTCGACGTCGATATCGATGAACTCACGGCGTTCCTCCGGTTGACAGCAGCCGGTGCGGGAACGGTCTCCGAGCAACTGGGGATGCTGACCGGGATCGACGCCGAGGTGTCGGTTTCACACCTCAACTTCGTCCCGGTCGAGAAGGTCCCGAACGCCATCGACGCCGGCACGTACACCGGCACCATCTTCCGGTTCGAGGGGCCTATGGAGGGATTCCTCGTGGTCCTTTTCGACGAATCCACCGCGGATTCGGTCGCCGAGGCGATGATGCCCGGGGCCGCCGACGATCCGGCACGTCAACGAGGGGCAATCGAGGAACTCGGGAACATCACCGCGAGTGGGTTCATCGACGGCTGGGCGAACGCCCTCGGGACCACCATCGATCACTCGGTCCCGGACTTCGTCGATGACATGGGACGGGCGGTCCTGGAATCCATCGCGGCTGAACTTGGCCAGCAACAGGAGTTCGCCTATGTATTCGACGTGGTCATCACCGCCGATGAGCCCATGTCCTGTCGGATATTCGCGTTCCCGGACGAAACAGGGTTGGGAGACGTCATCACCTCCCTGGACGCGGATCTCGACGTCTCGTCCGTGGAGCGACTCTGAGCTGATGACCCCAGATCCAGCGGACCGCATCCGCGTGGGCGTCGCAGACGCCGCAGCAACAGACGGGGGCGAGACGATCGTCACCAGCGGACTGGGGTCCTGCGTGGGGATCGCACTGTACGACCACAAGGGTGTCGGCGGGTTGCTCCACGCGATGCTCCCCGAGGCCCCTGAGAACGGGGACAATCCGACCAAATATGTGGATTCGGGGGTCGAGACACTCCTCGAAGAGATGCAGACACTTGGCGCGGACCGAGATTCGGTCAAAGCGAAGCTTACGGGCGGAAGTTCGATGCTGGACCTCGGCGAGGACAAACCCGTGGGGGATAAGAACGTCGAGGCCGCACGGAACGTATTGATTGACGCCGACATCGAACTCGTGGCGGACGAGACGGGTGGCGCCTCCGGCCGCTCGGTTGCGTTCAGCCCCGGGACCGGAAACCTTCGGATCAAACGGGTCGACGCGGAGGTCGAGGACATATGACTGGCTTCGAGTCGCTGCTCGCCTTCATCGAGGATGAGACCACCTTCGCGAGCAGCTATTACGACGAGTCGTATCTCGACCGGCGAATCTCCGCGCGGATGCGACGCACGGGGACCGAGACCTACCGCGACTACCACGACCTCCTCGAAGAGAGCGCGGCCGAACGCGAGGAGCTATTGGACACGCTTTCGGTCAATGTCACCAGCTTCTTCAGGGACGAGAAGGTATGGTCGAGGCTGCGGGAGACCCTCGAAACGTTGGTCGAGGAACGAGGCTCGATCTCGGTCTGGAGTGCCGCCTGCGCGGACGGCCGAGAGCCGTACTCCCTGGCGATGTTGGCCATGGATGCCGGTCTCTCGAGGTGGGACGTCGACATCCTGGCGACGGACATCGACGAGAAGGCACTCGACCGGGCGCGACAGGGAGTCTATACCAGCACCAGGACCACGGATCTCGACGAGCAACTCGAGTTCCTCGACACCCCGGAGGAATACGTCATCCGGGACGGCGACCAGGTGATCGTCCAGGACCTGGTCACGGAGTTGGTCACCTTCGAGCGCCACGACCTGATCACGGGCGACGCGAAAACCGGTTTCGACCTCATCCTCTGCCGAAACGTCTGCATCTATCTCGATACCGAGTACAAGCGTCCGATACTCGAGACCGTGAGCAACTCACTCGGTGACGAGGGTTTCCTGGTCCTGGGCCAGACAGAGACCCTCCCACCGGACATCAAGGAGCGATTCGAAGCGGCCGACCCCAGGCTTCGAGTGTATCGGCTGGCCGATTCCGCAAAGGAATAATAGCCCTTCCGAATACCATCGAGTTGACGAGATGACGGAATCCGTCGTTGCCGATTTCACCACGGACGTCATCCCCGACACCGCCGAGTACACCGAACCGGTAAGGGGACGGGTCCTCATGAGCGAGGAGCGTGTGGTGATAGCGACGGCGGAGACCAGGCGTTCGATCCGTATCGAGGACGTCTTCGACCTGGCGTATGGCAGCGCTCCCGCGGAACTCCGCCGCTTCTTCGAGACCACCGTAACCATCGCGTTCAACACGGGTTCGGGCCGGAGCGTCGCACTGGTGGAAGGAGCCGACGACAAGGTCGAACGGTTCACGACCCTGCTCTTCAAGGCCATCCTCAACGGAACGGAGGCCTTGGTCACGCATCCAGCTCGAGTCGGTGGGCGAGTCACCGATGCGGGTGTCACACCGATGACTGTCGCGATCGAACCGGGGATGGTACATTTCTCCGGGAACGAGCGTTTCGATCTCGAAATCTCGACGGTCACTCACTTCGAACGTCTCTCCCGGGAGATCCGCGGCGCGGAACGCTCGGTGCTGTCGGTCCGGCACGCACCCGAGATGGAGCCGGTCACGACCGAGATCACCTTGCCCAACGAGCGCAAGATGAATATCCTGGGACGGTTCCTCCGAATCGAGTACTCACAGCTCAAAGACGAATATGAGGACGCGGACCTCGGCGTCCGCGAGACGCAGGCGCTGGTCGGACTCTATTCGGGGGCGGGTGATGCCAGCCTCGCCGGGATGCTGGGGATGGAATCCAACCAGGTCACCATGCTGCTGAACCAGCTACGAGAGAAAGGGTTCGTCGAAGAGAGCGAGGCCGGGATGGAACTGACGTCGCTCGGGAAACTAGCGGTGAGTTCCAATCTCGAGCAGATCAATACCTGAAGCACCCGCGCTCGCCTCCACCTGGGTCTCTGCTTGTGCCTGGTCGGTTGATACCAATCCACCGTTCGTTACCGAGAAGTCACTGCTCGTTGATCACTTCACTCGCGATGTTCCGGCCCCGGGTCTTCAGTGAGACCTCGCGTCTCGTCCGAACCTCTTCGAGGACGTCCAACTCGACCAAACGGTCGTAGATCTCCTCGACGTCCTCTACATCCATCCCGAGGAAATCAGGGATCTCGAACGGGGAGACACCGGAGTACAACCCCATCAGGACCTGCTTTTCAGTCTCCGATAGCTCGACGGATCCCTGGGCCTCGCGTATCCCCTTGTTGAATAGTGACTCCAGGACTGCCATCGTGTGGGACTTGCCGGCGAAGTACGTCTGGACGCTGGTCTCGCCCTCCGTGTGCTCGACCTTGAGGATCGGTCGGTCGGTCCCCTGGACCGACTGCTTCCCGGTATCGATCTGGCCGACGTCGTCGATCTCGATGGTCACGAGCGTGCCACTCTCGAGGGCCACGTTGAGCTCCGGGGTATCCGGTTCGGTATTGATCTTGAGTTTGGCGCGTTCGTACTCGCCGTCCTGGATCACCCCGCCTTTGACCGCCGGGTGTTTGACGGTCACCTGTATCTGGTCGAGCATTGCGCCGAAGAGCTTGAACTCGAACGTTTCGGTCCCGTCCCCCATCGAGATGAGGTAGACACTCTCGTTCTGGAGCCGCACCGAGACGTAATCGGACACCTCGGCGACGGTCTGGTTCACGTCGTACCGCCCCGTCAGACTCGCCACCTTCGACAGCGGGAGCGCCCGTTTACCGTCGTTGCTCACCAGGATAACCCGCTTGTTCGAAAGGATGATTCGGCCAGTGCTCCACTCGACGTCGCTCAGTCGACGCCCTTTCTTGACCGCCTGCAGGAATCGGCCCTTCGTATCGGCGATCTTGTATTCGGACTGGCTCATAGGGGCAGACTACGACCTCCACGCCGCTGGTGCCGGGGACATCCTTGCGGGGTCCGTCTCCGGACCGTCCTGCCGACGCCAGCGCCCGCTCATGTATGGTGTTCTAACCCCCAATCGATATTTAACGCTTTGTCCTGCTGGGGTACTGGCCTGGCCCCCTGTACTGTATAGTATAGGGATGCTGTCCGAGAAATCGGGGTCGGTGTCCATCGGGATCCGCCGGGTCCGGAATCAGACTGACTGTCCGGGCCAATTAAGACGGCCACGCGCTGCCGATTAGAACG
>CAZQNH010000015.1:0-23792 GCA_964594685.1 uncultured Halobacteriales archaeon | reverse complement strand
CGATTAGAACGATGGTCCACTGCCGCCGAGTTTCGACAGCGCGGAGAAGGCACGACTGCGAACCTCCTCGCTATCGGTCTCATCGACGAGTCGATCCAGCCGGCTCTTGGCCCGTTCCCCGCCCACCTTCCCGAGGGCGAAGGCGGCCATCGCGATGGACTCCTCGTGGTGGGCGGTATCGAGGTGGTGGATGAGGGCCGTCTCCACCTCCGATCCGCCGATTTCCGCGAGGCTGGTGGCGGCGAACTGCGAGATGAGGTGGTCTTCATCCTCGAGGGCCCCGATCAACGCATCGATGGCCGCCTCGGAGCGCCCCTCCCCGGTCACCCTTCCCAGCATCCAGACCGCGTTCCGGCGCTGATGCATCTGGGTCCCTTCCTCGATGATCTCCACGAGTGACTCCACGATGCTTTCGTCTTCCATCGCATTCATCTTGTCCACGATCTCGTTGCGAAGTTGGTCCGAGCGCTCCGTAGAGACGTTTGAGAGGATCTCGATGAGGGAGAACGTCGCGGCCCGTCTGACGAGGTCGCTCTGGTCCTCGAGGAGGTCGAGGAGGGTGTCGATGGGTCTCGTGTTTCCGAACTGACCGAGCGAACTTGCGATCGTCCGCCGGACCGCTTCACTGTCGTCGTTCGCCGCTTTGAGGAGCCCCTCGAGGGCGACCTCGCCGCCGATGTAGCCGAGGGCGTCGGCGACCTCACGCCGGACTCCGACTGGTTCCCCGGAGAGGTGAGCGACCAGCCCGCTGGCCGCGGACTGATCGCCAATCTTCCCCAGGGCTCTGCCGATCCGTGCACGGACGCGAGGATTCGGGTCATCCAGATGATCCAGTAGGGGCTGGACCGCGTTCTTCGAACCCATCATCCCGAGGACGTTTGCGGCGGCCATCCGGAGAGCGGCTTCGTCGGCGTCCAGATCCTGGACGAAGGACTCGGCCTTTGCCCAATCGGCTGCATCGTCCTCCACGTCCAGTCCCAGCGCGTCGAGGAGTAGATCGATCTGTTCGAGGTTCGTGAGGGCGTCGATCGCGGCCGCTTTCACGCTCTCGACATCGTCCGTCCTGACGGCCGCAACGAGTTGCTGCAACGCCGTCTTCGAATCCGTGGTCTCTTCGATTTCCCCGAGGATCTTGGCTGCCCTGGCGCGGATCGTTGGATTGTCGCTCTTCGAGACCAGTTCTGCGATGGCCTCGACATCCTTGTTCCGCTCCAGTTCGAACAACGAGGGCACGCTTCAGAAGAACAGGATTCGCTCCTTAACTGTACCGCATGCCTGATAGGGAATCGCCGCGATAGCAGTCGGTCCCGGCATTATATACTGGCGTGCTGCGGCCTGGAAGGTGGAACCGAGCCAAGCCCTGACGGGCCGGGGATCGCTGTCCCCGAATTAGAGCCCAACTGCGTTCTTCCCCTGCAGGGATTCAGGCACGTTGAGCAGGTACGGGGTCTGTGAGCCGAACTGCGTCGTGATCGTTATCTCGACGTTCTGCCCCTCGGTCAGACCGTTGTTACTCTCGACGGCCGAGGCATTGATGACGATTTTTGCCCGGGAGTCCTCCGACGCCAATACCTTGCCCTCGTTGGCGGTTTCACGGATGTCAACGGCAGTGAACCCTTCACCAGTCAAAGTGCTGACGGCATCAACATCCTCATGGGTCAAGGTGGTCGCTTCTTGCGGGCCGATCCATTGTATCGTGGCCCGTGAGAGGTTGATATTGTCCGACCCGGCCGAGCGCATGACCGAGATGTTGACGTAGTCGATTGTCTCGTCGTCGGTCACGTTGCCGGTCGCATCAACGACGACGACCCGGTTCGATACTTGTGCGGTACTCTCCTCGCCAGTCGCTTGTGACTTGGTCTGCAGGAAGCCGGCGGTGTTGATGAGGACGCCCGCCGCGATTGCGGCAACGAGGACCATCGCGATGAACACGATGAGGGTCCCGATGCCGACCTGGCCGCGTTCCTCGGGGTCTGTGACGAATTCGAACATGGTTGGGTTTGTCCCCAACTCCCGCTCCAGGGAGGGGGCTCGTACGGAAGCGATTGCCCAAACACACGTATAAACCTACGGGGCCGTTTATCAACTGTGAAAATTGCCCTCAGGTGGCGTCTGGGACTCTTTCAGTCGGATTCTGTCCTCTTCAGTATCGACTGGTGTATGACAAAAGTCATACGGATCTGGGCGTGTCAGACACCGTCTTCCGACGGACTCGGTTTCGATGGTCTGGTCGGAGTATCCGGACACGACCCGCAGACAGGGACAGCCCTGGAAGTATTAAGTAGCCGCGCCCGAATCGCTCTCGTACGAACCAACGCCTATGCCTCTCGATCCCAGCGATTATGACCCCGACGAGCTCAGAAGTGCGGCGAACGACGAGTTGGGGGGCCGAAACCTCAGGGAACTCCGCGAACGGATCGCCGAGCACGACCAGAGTGTGGACGCCGAAGATGCACTCAGGTCCAGTCAGGTCAAGGAATTACTCCTCAGGGAGAGCGGGACTGACCCAGCCGACCTCGAGCGGCCGTATCTCGATTCACTCCCGACCGCGTATGCGGCACGGCTCACCCTGTTCGAATGGCTCGATTTCCTTCTCCAGCGGGGCGGCGTCCGCAGGACGCTGGAGGCACTCGAATACTACGCGGATATCGGTTGGATCGGAGGTTCGGTCGCGGAGGAACTCCGTGACCACGTCAGGGCCTTCGATTCGTTGCCGGAAGACGCAGCCACCACCCCGCTCGATGTCCCCGATCACGTCCTGAGCCTCGTCTATATTGCCCGGCTCTCCTCGATGGAGTAGCTTCTGAGAGCGGTTTTTCCGCTATTCTTGCTTTCGACTGGTGTTGCGTATTCTGACCGAGGAACTCCCGCTTCTCTGAGGGGTAATATCGTCATAAGCGTCTACCGCCTTTGATAATCCAGCAACCGTCGTTTGCTTCGTGTCAGACGCTCGTCCGCTTTCCTCGTCGAGTTACCGGCCGAAATAGCCGAAGATTAATTAACGTTTAAAGCCGACCTACTCCCAATGCCAACGCTTCCCCTCGCTCCCTCGCTGCTTTCACTGGCGCCGCTGGGACTGGTTGGCCTGGGGATGGCCAGCTGGTTGGATGGCGACGAGGAGGGAGCCCAACCCGAAGAGGAGGACGACGAGTTCGGGATGGAGGATGATTTCGAAGTCGACGATTTCGACGACGATTTCGGCGGGATGGACGACATGGAGGGCGGTGAAGCCTCCGCGACGGAACTCGAAGGCCGCATCGAAGAGCTCGAAAACGAGATCGCGAACGTCTCCTCGACGGCAAATACGGTCAGAAGCGAGAACGAACAGATCAGCGAGAAGGTCGACGAGGTTCAGGAGAACGTCCGCAAACTCCTGGAAATCTACGAGATGGTAACGCGGGGTGTCAATCCCTTCGTCGACGACGTCAGCGGCGATATGGGGATGGGTGGATCCGATTCCGGCGGATTCGGCCTCTTCGACGACACGGGCGAGGAATCCGGCGAAGACGAGGAGGATCTCGATGAGGATCTGGCGGGCGCGGATGCGGAGGACTTCTTCGATGACGATGCCTTCGACGAATTCGAGGACGAGGAGGAGAGCATGGGCGACGATTTCGGCGAGGACATGGAGGACTTCGACATGGACGAAGAAGAGACGGACGGGGACTCGGGGGGCGGCGGCACCTCCTTCGAGGAGCTGAAAGAGGAGTACGAATCGGGCGACGCGGACTGGGCCGATGAAGACCTGGCGACCGAGGAGGAGACCGAGATCGAGGACGCCGAAGACGTCGGATTCGACGAGGAAGCGGAGCCTGCCGAGGACTCCGGAGAGGACCTCTTCCAAGAGGAAGACCTCCTCGACGCGGAGGCTGACGATTCAGGTGACGTCGCGGAGGATTCGGACACCGAAGCGGCCGAGGCTGCCGAAACGAACGAGGCTACCGAAATGGCTGAGAATGAGCCAGCGACGGCCGAAGCCGGAAGCTCGCTCTCTGAGGAAGCCGACGGACCAGCGGCCGAGACAGTGACAGAGGAGGCCATCGATGAAACCTCCGCGCGGTCCACCGGGACGGACGAGTCCATCGGCGGGTTCCAGTTTGCCACCGGGTCGGGCACACAGGCGGATGGCCCCTACCTCGACTCGCCGCCGAACGGGTACCTCGCGGACGTCGTCGTGCTCGAGTGGATGGATTACCTGTTGAGCGATTTTGATGCCAGGAACACCGTCCGGTCGATCAACTACTACCAGCGTATCGGCTGGATCGGCCAGGACATGCGGGATTACCTCATCCAGGTGTTGATGGGCCTTACCGACTCGGATTACCTCTATCGCGATGAGTTCGGGACGACTGAACTCACCATGAGTGACCACATGAAGAGCCTGGAGTACATCGAGGAACTGTCCTCCGGAAATCTGGACCGAAAGATCGCCGACCGTCTGGAGACCATCTCGAGGTAACCATGGGATTCAGCGTCAGCGGTTCGGCAGCGATCATCTTCATCGCGGCTTTCGTCGGGTTCGGGATGCTGTATACGTCGGCGTACAACAGCTTCGAACTCGTGGACACTGCCCTCGACGACAAGGAGGCCCAACTGCTCGGCCAGCAGAACACCGACATCGAGATCGTTGCTGTCGAGATGAACGACACGGATTCGACGCTGAACGTGACCGTCGAGAACACGGGCGCCTCGGAGATCACGGTCGGGAATACTGATCTGCTGGTAAACGGGACCTACCGGGAGGCCGTCACCACCACCGTCGACGGCGACCCGGACCGCACGCTGTGGCTACCGGGTGAGAACCTGACGATGGAGACGGACTACACCGGTGGCGGGGTCAGGTTGAAAGTGGTCACCGAACACGGTCTGGCGGATTTCCAGGAGGTGAGCGGGTGAGATGGCGAGCGTCTCCGCATCCACGTTGATCATCTTCATCGCCTCGATACTCGTCGCCGCGAGCGTCGCCGGGACGATGACAACTGGAGTTTCACAACTCGGTGACGCGCTTGATGATCGGAGTCTCGACGTCGCCAACGAGATCCGGACCGACATCGATATCATCAGTGACCCCGGTAGCAATGCGACGTACAATAAGTCGACGACCAACGTGTCCCTCCTCGTGAAGAACACTGGCTCGCGGACGTTGAGCACCGACGCTAATACGATAGACATCATCATCGATGGGGAGTACGCGACGCCCGTATCGACCCGTATCGTCAGTGGCGAGGAGTCCTGGTCCAAGGGAGCGGTGCTGGAGGTCACCGTCGACAAGACACTCGACAGCGGTTCCCACCGGGTGGTCGTCATCGTGAATGACGACCGCGAGTCCTTCGAGTTCCGGGTGGACTAGGCCCTGGCTACCACCCACTCCATCGGGTAGGACTCAACAGAGGTCAGGGATAATTTTTAAGAGAAAAGCGTCGCTCAACGATTATATAATTGATACGATCCCGTATGACACCCGTCGGACGGATGTACAACTCGGGTAGGTGATGAATCGAATAGGCTGAGCCTCCCGTCAGACGATCCGATGACGATTCGCTCCCTGTCACGTGTTTATGCCCGCTCAAAACGCAGAATAGACCCCCGAAAATCCGTACCTTTTTGACTAATGCCGGCCCATAGGTACGCACAACGATACGAAAAGCCACCCGTTCAGAAATCATATGTAAACCCAGTGGTACGATTCGGGATGCCTTTAGGCATCGAACGTGTACAGGAACCGCGACCCGAATCACAACGGGTCTGGACGGGGGGTCAACGGCTGCAATCGCCGGGTCGGGCGGCGATGGCCAGTTGGCCGGCGGACACCGGGAGAATCCATGGCAGATCAGGGGACACGACAGATCGGACACGAACTCAGGGAGCAGGCCAGTCGGTACCCACACCTGCGGGAATATCTACAGCGGTTCAAGCAGTTCACCGGCGAGTTCCCGGAGCTGATCGAGGAACCGTCTTCGGATTATGAGGTCCCCAGGCCGAACATCGTCTATAGCGTCGGGGGACCCATCTTCGTCCACATCTACGGGGACGTCGGGAAGGATACGAAGTACTACACTATCGAACCCGAACTCTCAGAGCCCGAGCGGAATCTCTTCGACCGGGTGCGGAACCGGATCCTGGAGAAGTCGGTCCGGAAGCCGGCCCCGGACGTCGAAGCCGAGTACGACGACCGCATCGAGGAACTCCTCGAGGAGACGGTGAAGATCCAGGAAGGGGGAACCGAGCAGTCCCAGCGGGGGATCGTCAACAAGGTCCGTGAACTGGCAGGCGGGAACCTTCCGGTCGAACTTCGCGGGAGTTCCCGCGGGCAGCTCTCGATGGGCTCCGGTGGGGACCGATCCGGCCCAAGCTGGCTGACCCGGGCCCAGGATATCGCCCGGAAGCCCGCCCAGACCCTGAGTGATATCCAGGCACGGATCCCCGAATGGGAGAAGACCCTGGAAGAGGCGATGGGATACGGGCGGATCCCGGTCAATGAGACGACCTACGACACGATGCGGTACCGGCTCAATCGAGACATCGTCGGTCTCGGCCCGCTGGAGTCGGCGATGCGGGACCCGTACAACGAGGACATCCACGTCATCGGGCCGGAGCAGACATACGTCGATCACGGGACCTTCGGCCTCCTCCCGACGACGATCCAGTGGGAGTCCGAGGAGCGCTTCGATAACTGGCTACGCAACATCGGGGAGCGGATGGGCGATCCGGTGAGTGACACAGACCCCATCATCGACTCGACGCTGCCGGACGGGTCACGTATCAACATCATCTACTCCGATGACGTGAGTATCCAGGGAGCCTCGCTCACCATCCGGCAGGGTGACGAGGTCCCGCTCTCGGTGGGACAGATCACGAAGTGGGGCACCCTGTCCCCAAAGCTGGCGGCCTATCTCTGGCTGTGTCTCGAGAACGAGCAGACGGTCTTCGTGGTCGGGGAGACCGCCTCGGGCAAGACCACGACGCTTAACTCCATCATGGCGTTCATCCCCCGGGACTCGAAGATCTACACTGCAGAGGACACCGCAGAGGTCATGCCGCCCCATGACACGTGGCAGCAACTCCTGACGAGGGAGGGGCAAGGTGAAGCGAGCGCCGACGTCACGATGTTCGACCTGGTGGCAGCCGCGTTGCGTTCGCGTCCGGATTACATCATCGTCGGGGAGGTCCGGGGTGAGGAGGGACGGATGGCCTTCCAGGCGGCCCAGACCGGCCACCCGGTGATGTTGACCTTCCACGCCAGCGACATCGTGTCGATGATCCAGCGGTTCACCGGTGACCCCATCAACGTCCCCGAGACGTTCATGGACAATGCCGACGTTGCGCTCTTCCAGAACCGGGTCAAGCAGGGTAATGACGTTTTGCGCCGGGTTACGAGTGTACAGGAGATCGAAGGATTTTCCAAGGAGATGGGCGGGGTCGTCACGAGACAGGCCTTCTACTGGGACCCGGTCGAGGACGACATCGTCTTCCAGGGCCGGAACAATTCCTACGTGCTCGAAGAACAGATAGCCACGCTTCTCGGGTACCAGGACACCCGGGAGATCTACGAGGAACTCGATTACCGCGCGGAGATCATCGAACGGATCATCCAAGAGGACCTGATCGACTATCACGAGTTCAACAAGACGATCGCGGACTTCCATCGCGACGGCGTCGAAGGGCTTCCGTTCACCATGCCACGGCGGGATATCTGACCATGTCACATCGAGCCATCTGACCATGTCTCAACGGGATCGCTGACCATGGCCGCGGAGACTGACACCGGGGGCAACTCGGTCAATACGACCACCCTCGAAGACGTCAACGTCTCCTCGGCGCTCCAGTCGATCCTCGAAGCTTACAGTGCGATGGAGATGCCGGTCACCCGGTATCTGCTGTTCATCGTCTTCCCCTCGCTTTTCTTCTTTGCCGGCAGTATCGTCGTGGCTGTCTCTATCGACTTCCCGGCTGTCGTCCGTGCGCCGATCCCGTTGCTGGGTCTGTTGATCTTCGGGTCGGCGGTCCTCTACCCGAAGATACAGCGGGACCAGCGACGGAAGCGGATGCAGGAGATGTTCCACCTCTACGTGACCCACATGACGACGCTCTCGACCACCAACATCGACCGGGTCGAGGTGTTCAGGCGGGTCGCTCACGAGGACGAATACGGCCCCCTCGCGGAGGAGACCCGTCGTATCGTTCAACTGGTGGACACCTGGAACCAGTCACTCGACGACGCCTGCCGGATGCGGGCGAAACACGTGCCGGCAGACCACGTCTCTGACTTCTTCGACCGCCTCTCCTACACCATCAACGCGGGGAATACCCTCTCGGATTACCTGGTGAACGAACAGGAGACGATCATCCAGAACTACGTCACCGTGTACGAGGGCCAACTCGAGAACCTCGAGATCATGAAGGATCTCTACCTCTCGATGGTGCTCTCGGTGACCTTCGCCCTGGTATTCGCGACCGTTCTCCCGATGCTCTCTGGGACGAATGCTTCGCTCACGGTGGCGTCGGTCGTCGTGATGTACACTTTCATCCAGGCCGGGTTTCTCTTCGCCATCTACACGGTCTCTCCGACTGACCCCGTCTGGTACTTCCCGGCCGACCGGACCACGGCGACCGAACGGAAACTCCAGATCGGGACGGCCATCGGGATGGCGCTCTCGCTGGTGATGGTGGTCGGGACACTCTTCGTGATGATGGGCTTCACCGGCATCGATCCGCAGAGCATCCCGCTCCCGATGTATGCTGCAGTTCCGACGACGCCCCTTCTCATCCCGGGACTCGTCGCCAGGGAGGAAGAGGAGGACGTCAAAAGCCGAGACGACGAGTACGTCAGCTTCATCAGAGCGCTGGGGTCGAGCGAATCCGCCCAGCAGACCACGACGACGAAGGTTCTCCGGAAACTCCGTACCAAGGACTTCGGCCCGCTCACCGGGGTGGTGGGTGACCTCTACAAGCGGCTCAACATGCGGCTCTCCCAAGAGGCCGCCTGGCGGATGTTCACCGCGGACGCCCATTCCTATCTCATCCAGAAGTTCAGCGAAATGTATCTCATCGGTCGGGCGATGGGTGGGGACCCGAAGCACCTTGGCGAGCTCATCGCGCGGAACATGAACGAGGTGCTGCAACTTCGGGAGCAGCGCGACCAGTCGACGCTCACCCTCATCGGCGTGCTGTACGGGATCACGGCCGCCGCGACGTTCGCCTTCTTCATCGGATTGGGTATCGTCATTATACTCGCGCAGATGAACGTGAATCTCGATACCGCCTCCTTCGACTTCCAGACGCTGATCCACACCGAGAACTACGACGTCGGCCTCATCGAGTACCTCCTCACCATAACCATCCTGGTGAACGCGATGCTCTCCTCGCTGATCATCAGGGTCGTCGACGGCGGCCACAAGGTGAACTCCTACATGCACTTCGTGATGTTGACCTGGATCTCCGCCATCGTCGCCGTCGCCACCATCGAGGTCGTGAATACGATCCTCGTGGTATAAGCCCGAGATTGTCACGTGGTAGACACTCCAGACTGACACGTGG
The DNA here is from genome assembly GCA_964594685.1 of uncultured Halobacteriales archaeon. Lineage (GTDB taxonomy): Archaea > Halobacteriota > Halobacteria > Halobacteriales > Halobacteriaceae > Halodesulfurarchaeum. Next base: position 14,255 of record CAZQNH010000015.1, on the reverse strand, counting down.
AAGAGGCCCAACACTGCCAGCAGGTAACCGCACGAGGCTGACAGGTGGACTGCGCCCAGCACCGGCAGGACGTAACCGCCCCATGGCCCGCGTTGGTTTAGCGCCGGTGCTGGGAAGCATCGGTCTCGGTACCGGTGACGGATCTACGGAGCCAATCTTAAGTAGCGTACCAATCCAATTCCCAGAGGAATGGCCGATCCCGAGGACACCTCGGTATTCGCGGTCGCCTCCGGGAAGGGCGGCGTCGGGAAGACGACGACAGTCGTGAACCTGGGCGCCGCCCTCGCCAAAGCGGGATTCGAGGTGGCGATCGCGGACGTGGATCTCGGGATGGCGAATCTGGGGGCGTTCGTGGGTCTCATGGAGCCCCGTGCGACGATCCACGACGTTCTCGCCGGGGAGGCACCCCTCGAGGCGGCGAGTTACACCGCAGATGGATTGACTGTCGTCCCCGGCTCGACAGATCTCGATAGTTTTGCCTCGGCCGAGACCGAACGACTCGCAGCGATCGTGGATACGCTCCGGGCAGAGAAGGACTTCGTCTTCCTCGACGTGGGTGCGGGATTGAATCACGACATCGCGATGTCAATCGGCGTGGCGGACGCGGTGATCCTCGTGACCACCTCGGACCTCTCCTCGCTCACGGACACCTCCAAGACCGGCCAACTCGTCGAGCGGCTGGACCGGCCGGTCCTTGGTGCGGTGTTCACTCGCACCGGTGAGGGGTCCTTCGACGACGTCGAGGGAATCGCGACGGCACTCGGCACCACCGAAGCGATCACCGTCTCGGTACCCTATGACGACCGGGTCCAGTTGAGCATCCGGAAGGGGATGCCACTGGTCATGCTCGACCCCGAAAGCGAGGCCGCCCGGGCATATCGACGGCTCGGCGCCGATCTGGTGGACACGCTCGGCATCGAACCACCCGGCGTGGATGCGCCTGACCACGGGTTCGAGTGGGTCGACCCCGAAAGTGGCCGCGCCCCAAGAGGAAAAGACCCTTTCTTTGAGTCCGAGGAGCCCGTCGAGACCGAGGTGTCCCTGACCGAACTTATCGAGGAAGCTGGCCTGGAGGACGGAGAAGAAGCCGCCGAACGCCGACTCAGACTGCTCGATCGCGTCAGATCTCGGTTCTCCTGACAGCCCGCGCGAGGGTTACACCGGTGGGAATGGGGCCCTAGCTGGTCTTGACGATGCTGTACATCACGAAGAGATAGCCCACCGTCGTGATGACGTAGTTGACCGTCAGCAGGCTTCGGGCGTTGCCGAAGCCGGTGCTGAAGGCACTGATCGTGGTACCGACGGCCGCAGCGACGACGAGTGCGAACCCCACCGACAGGTGCATCATCGACGGCCGACCGGTGTCGGCGTACGCGCGGATTGCCAGCCCCACCATTGAGAGACCCGCGACCGTCAGTGTGGTGCTGAAGAGGACGTACAGGGCCTCGACGATAGTAACCATTTGACCTTAGCTGCTTATGTTAGGAACCGGTCCATAAAACTATGCACCCGATTATGAGATTTTATAATTAGTCCCCACCACCCAGATCGGACCACACGTCCACCAGCTGGTTCTTTGCCTCTGTGCGTTCCTGCAGATCGATGTTCAACTCCTCGCCCTTGAACGCGATCGTGAGTTCATCGACCTGGCGTCGATATACTTTGGTCTGGCGTCCCTCCGTCGAAACCTCCTTGCCCTCGAGGGCCAGGAGGTCGTTCTCGGTGAGTTCTTCGATACGGCGATAGCTCGTGGCGATCGGGATATCGAGTTCCTCGGAGAGTTCCTGGGCCGATTTCGGCGTATTCGTGGCTTGCAAAATCTCGGCGTTGTACTTGTTCCCAAGTACTCGCAACACCTCAACCGGCTCCATTGAGCGAACCCATGGGTGATGGGGGCAAAAGAGTTACCGTCAAGAGACAATGTTTATCCTCGTCGGCCTGAATTTCTCGGCTATATGGCGGCGGATGAGACGAACGTCCTCGAGTTCTCCCTCGGCGATGGCCGGTACTGTCTAGATATCTCACATGTCGACGAGATCGTCGACGCCCCGTCGGATATCACGCCGATACCGAATTCCCCCGCCCATGTCGTCGGCGTCGTCGATCTCAGAGGGGAGACCACGACCATCGTGGACCCGACGGTGAAACTCGCGGTCGAAGCGGAGATGACCGCGAGTCGGATCATTGTTCTATCGGATTCGGTGGGGAAAGGGCTCCTCATCGATGACGTCCACCAGGTCGAAGCGGTCGAGCCGGGGGCGACCGACACGACGGCAGCGACCGAAACCACGAAAGGAGTCATCCGACGCGACGACCGCTTCGTCATCTGGGTGGAGCCTGCCGCCCTGCTGGAATAATCCCGGCCAATGGCTTCGAAAACGTCTGGCATGTCGACGCCGAAGAGAAATCCACTGTGGAACGTGGGGGGCCCGCTAATCCAGGACGGCGTCGATGTCCACGTGATCGTGGAGGAGTGAGCGCATCTGTTCGACGGTGCGGGCGTCTCGCACCCGGCCACCTCGGATCAACTCTTCGGCTCGTTCGACGGTCGCCAGCGTGTCGGACTGGACCTTGACGACGGGGACGTCTCGCTCCGCGGCTTTGCCGAGGACGGCACCGGGCGCATCGAATCCGCCGGTGAGGATCAGTACCTTGACTCCCGGGGCTTCGAGTGCCGCTCGCTGGATGTCCGCGCGGTCGCCGCCGGTGATGACCGCTGCGTCTTTGGTGCGACGGAAATGTGACAGTGCCGACTCGCCGCTCATGGCTCCTACCAACACCCGTTCGACGAACGCGTCTCCGTTCCCGCCGGTGAGGACGTCCCCGCCGAGCTCTTCGGTCAGGTCCGTCAGGGTGACCCCTGCCAGACTCCGGTTGCGGGGGATGACGCCGTAGACCGGTACACCTCTGGTCTCGAGGTAGGGGACGATGTCGGACTCGACGAGATCGAACATGGAGTCCGGGACGGCATTGAACACGATGCCATCCACGCGGTCGCCGAGTCGGTCGACCGCCCCGAGGATCCGGTCGAGGTCGCCGACGGTATCGATGCGTTCGAGAAGGAGGACGCCCGCATCCACGAGGTCGGCGATGTCGTCGTCGGCGAGCTCGACGATCCCGCCCGTCGTGTACAATCCGGCCCCTTCCACGATCATCAGGTCCTTCCCCTCGGCGAGGCCCTCGAAGGCCTCCCCGATCCGGGCGCGGAGTTCCGTGGGGTCCTCTTGGCCGCGGATGGCCCCCTCGATGAAGGTCGTGGAGTAGACGATCGGTTCCATCTCGTGCATCTCCGCGTCGAGCCCGAGCAGGTCCCGGGCGAGCATCGGGTCGGCGTCGAGTGTCTTGCCGACGTTGCTCTGGAGTCGCGTGCCCTTCGGTTTCATATATCCGACCGCGCGGTCGTCCTCCCGGGCCAACTGGCCCAGTGCGAGCGCGACGGCGGTCTTCCCGGTACTCTCTCGTGTCGAGGCGAGCAGTAGCGTTTTCATAGTTGATCAGGGTCCACGGTGAGCCGGATGTCCACAGCCTGTACGCCGTCGGGGGTTGCCACCAGCGGATTGATGTCGAGTTCGAGGATCGAGGGGAAGTCGATAACCAGCTGTGAGAGCCGCTGGATGCTCTCCTTGATGGCGGCTTCGTCGACCGGATCGCGGCCACGGGCGCCACGGAGGAGCGGCGCAGACTCGATTTCCTCGAGCATGTCATCGGCTTCGCGTTCGCTGACCGGGGCGACGCGGACGGTCGTGTCCTCCAGTATCTCGACGAAGATACCGCCGAGGCCAAAGAGGATCAGCGGGCCGAACTGCGGGTCCCTGTTCATCCCCAGGATCGTTTCGGTCCCGGCGTCGAGGTCGATCATCTCCTGGATCTGGACGCCGAGGATCGAGGCGTCGGGCTGGTAGTTCCGTGCCCGAGTGACCAGGTCTTCGTATGCGTCGTAGACGTCCTCGTCCGCGACGCCCACTTTCACGCCCCCGATGTCGGATTTGTGGAGGATGTCCGGACTGACGATCTTCATGACCACGTCACCCTCGATCGATTCGGCGATGGCCTGGGCGTCGCCGGCCGTATCCACGATTTTTCCGTCCGGGATCGGGATCCCGTACGCTTCGAAGAGGTCCATCGCCTCCACACCGAGTCGATTAGTGTCCCGTTCCTCGACCGTCTCGAGAATGGTCCTGGCTCGGTCGCGGTCGACGTCGTAGGTGGTGGGTTCCTGGTAGTCGATGTCCGTGATGGCGCGGTACTTGACGAGTGCGTCGAGGCTCTGGACGCCACGTGCTGGGTCGAAGTAGTTGGGGATCCCGTTCTCGCGGAGGATATCCGCTGGGACCTCGGTCCGTTCCCCACCCATCAATCCGGCCGCCACGGGTTTTCCGTAGGCCTCCTGCAGGTCTGCGAGGTCACTGGCGAGTTCGTCGTAATCCAACACGGCGACCGGTGCGGAGAGGACGATGGCCGCATCCACGTTGCGGTCGTCCAGTACGATGTCGATCGCCGTCCTGAACCGTTCGTTGTCGGCGTCGCCGATCGTATCCACCGGATTGTAGATGTTGGCGCCCTGGGGCAAGGCCTCTCCCAGCCGGCGGAGCGTCTCGTCGGTAAAATCGGCCATCCCGAGGTTCGAGTCTCCGATGGCGTCGGTGGCCATGACACCCGGGCCGCCGGCGTTCGAGATGACCGCGACCTGATTCCCGTCCGGAACCGGTTGCCCCTCCAGGATCTGGGCGAAGTCGAACAGCTCTTGGACGTTCTCGGCCCGGAGCACCCCTGCCTGGTCGAGGCCGGCCTCGTAGGCCTGCTCGCTTCCGGCGATGGTTCCCGTGTGCGAGGAGGCAGCTTGTGCCCCCGCCTCGGTCCGGCCTGACTTCACCATCACGATGGGGGTGTCCTTGGTCACCGTCCGTGCCGTATCGATGAACTCGCGACCGTCGTCGATCCCTTCGAGATAGGCGAGGATCACATCGGTCTCCGCGTCCTCGTGCCAGATCTGGATGAAGTCGGTCTCGTCCAGGACGGCCTTGTTCCCGAGGGAGGCAATGTCCTTGAACCCGATGTCCTGGTCGGTGGCCCAGTCGATGACCGCCGTGATGAATGCCCCCGACTGGCTCATGAACGAGATCGACCCGGGGAGGGCAGCCTCGGGGCCGAAGGTGGCGTTCATGTCCGATGGCGTGCTCATCACCCCGAGGCTGTTGGGACCGACGAGGTTGAGGTGGTACTCCTCGGCGATCTCTTGAAGCTCCCGTTCGCGGGCTGCGCCCTCGCTACCGGTCTCGCCGAATCCGGCGGTGATCACCACGACGTTCTCTACGCCGTGCTCGGCGAGTTGGCGGGTCGCGGCGACGGCTACCTTCGGTGGCACGACGATCACGGCGAGGTCCACCGGCTCCTCGACCTCGGTGATGTCGTCGTAGGCCGGGATCCCGAATACCTCGTCGCGTTTCGGGTTGAGCGGGATCACCTCGCCGTCGAAGTCCCGGAGGTTCTCCATGATCGCCTGGCCGATGGACCCCTCTCGCTCGGTGGCGCCCACCACGGCGACCCGGTCTGGGGCGAATAGCCCGCGCGCTCCACGTATCATCGTCAATTGACGGTTCTCCCGCGGTGGGCATAAAGGTGGGCACGTCCACGGCCCTTTGAGTGAGAATCTCTCACAATAAGGAACATACGTGAGGTTTCGAGGGATTTTATGGGGATTTAGTCACCTTAGAATGTTGATGGGTTAAGATTTGCCGGAACCGGGGTCGCCGCCGACCCCCATCCGGTTTCGATATTTGTCGAGAGACTCGGCCAGTGCCGTTTCGGGGTCGATGCCCGTCTCGTGGGCCAGGGCGTAGGTGGCAAAAAGAACATCTCCGAGTTCGTCGGGTTGGATGCGCATGCCGTCAGGTTCTTCGCCGTAGCCGGTAGAGGCATTGACGTTCTTCGCGACCTCGCCGATTTCCGAGACAAGATCGAGGATCCGGTATTCGGGGTCGGTCCGGAGGCCGTGTTCGTCGATGAAGGTTGCCACTTCGTCGTATGGGTCCATATGGGGTCGTGTGCTCGGTTCCCTATAGGTCCTACCCTCGGTTTCGGGCCATCCGCGAGTCGATTTCCGAGCCTCCGAGGAGATTTGAAGTGGTAGCGAAGGTTTTTCGCTGCGGCCGGTCGGGGGTCAGATATGGTCGAGTACCGCCCGCTCCCCGATTCGGCCCTCGATCGGTACCGACGGTACGTCTCGTATGCTTTCAACCCGACGGGAGAGCGCTACGACCCAGCGGAAAGCGAGGAACTCCCGACGCCGGCGACTGTGGGCGAACGTCGGGGGCTCTTCGACGATACGGACCGACTACTTTCAGTGTGTGCCCACCACATCTTCACTGCGCGCATACGCGGGGAGTGGTACGGGTTGGGTGGCCTCTCTGCGGTCGCCACCCCGCCCGAGTATCGACGACGGGGCCTGACTGAACGCATGCTCGGGGAAACCCTCGAGGAGTACCGGAACCGTGGCCTCTTCGTGTCGGCCCTGTGGGCATTCAGCGATCCCTTCTACGCGCAATACGGGTGGGAAACGGCGAATCAGATCCTTCAACACGAAGCACCTCCGTCGGCCTTTGCTTTCGCCCGGGAGCACGAAGCGGGCTCGTTCTTCGAGGCCGAGCCCGATGACTGGGAGGCCCTCCACGACGTATTGCTGACCCACGGATCGAGCTACGAACTCGCAATCGAACGGACCCGCGAGTGGTGGGAAAAGCGGGTCTTCGCCGGATGGGAATCCGACCCGTACGTCTACGCCTGGGAGGATGGCAGATCCGTCGAGGGATACGTCGTCTACGACGTCGAAGAGACCGACGACGGGTCCTCACAGATACAGGTCCGTGACTTCGCGTACTCGAGCCACCGGGCCCGCCTTAATCTGCTGCGGTTCTTCGCCAACCACGAAGACCAGATCGATTCCGTGAAGCTGGTGACCCATCCCGAAGAGAGTCTTATCGATCTCGTTCCGGACGCCTCCAAACTAACGTCCACGTTGCGGTCGGGGCCGATGGTCCGTCTCGTGGACGTGGAAGCCGGTCTTTCTGCCATCTCCTATCCGCCATCCTTCGAGACGAGGATGACGATCCGGGTTCGCGATTCGATTGCCGACTGGAACGACGATAGTTTCGCTGTGGACATCTCGGAGGGGGAGGCCCTGGTCGAACGAACAGATGCCGACCCTGATCTGACCATCGAGGTCGGACGCCTTTCCCAGCTATTCGTGGGCTACCGGCCTCTCGAGGAGCTCCGGGCCGAAACCGATGGAGTCGAGGTGGCGGACGAAGCCGGCTTCGAAGCCCTGAGCAGCGCCTTTCCTGAGCGGACTGTGTACCTTCGCGAAGGCTTCTGAGAGGTCACAGTATTATTGTGCGCACGGACCGCTGAACGCTGCACCCGATGCTACGCTGGCGAGGTGAATGTAGAGTCTGGGACTCAACTGGTTGAGCCGAGCAGGGTTTCAACGGCCCCCGGCCGCTCAATCCACGGGTTCGAATCGATAGCCATCCCAGTCCTGGCTATCGGGGTGGCGGATACCCGCTTCCGGGTCCCGGAGTTCCTCGACGTACACCGGCTCGACGATCGATCCGATCTCGATGTCCCCTGTCGTCAGCTGGCCCAGCGTCTCGACGGTCTCATCCTCGACCTCGAAGGAGACGATCGCGAGGTGATTCGGTTCCCTCACTCCTGGCGGAGTTGCGCTTGCGGTGGTCCAGGTCACCACGGTCCCGACCCGCTGGGAGAGATCTAACGTCCCAATGACTTCTTTGCCACACTCCGGACAGACCGGGTGTTCGGGTCGGTGGAGATGGCCGTTCTCGCACCGGTAGGCCGGGAGCGTCATCCGGCCACCTCCAGGATGGTCGTGGTCACACAGTTGCCGAACCCACCGACATTACACGCGAGTCCCACGTCGGCATCGACCTGTCTCTCTCCGGCCCGTCCCAACAGCTGGACGTAGAGTTCGTACACCTGAGCGACGCCGCTGGCCCCGAGGGGATGACCCTTGGACTTCAATCCGCCCGAGGTGTTTACCGGGAACGTCCCATCTCTCGTGGTAATCCCCTCTGACGCCGCCCGCCAACCGGTCCCTTTCTCGAAGAACCCCAGATCCTCGAGCTGCAGGACTTCGAGGATGGTGAACATATCGTGGAGTTCGGCGACGTCGACGTCCTCGGGGCCCACGTCCGCCATCTCGAAGGCATCGGCGCTGGATCTCTCCACCCCTTTCATCGTGGTTGGATCGGATCGCTCGTGCACGACGTGGGTGTCTGTCGCACCACCGATTCCCGCGATCGTGATGTATTCGACGCCCAACTCCTGGGCGCGGGCTTCCGATGTGAGCACCAACCCGGCGCTCCCATCGGTGATCGGACAGAAGTCATAGAGTCGTAAGGGGTCGGCGACGATTGGCGAGTCCAGCACCTGCTCGCGAGTGACGGTTTTCCGGAATTGAGCGTGCGGATTGTCTACGCCGTTCCGGTGGTTCTTGACCGCGATATCCGCCAGGCTCTCGCGGGGCGCATCGTAGGTCTCGAGGTACAGCCTCGCGGTGAGCCCCGCGAAACTAGGGAGTGTTACCCCGTGTTTGTATTCTTCCGGGTGGGTCAACGACGCGATGACGTCGGTGGCGACCGCGGTCGATTCGTGGGTCATCTTCTCTCCGCCGACGAGGAGTGTGAGGTCGCTGGCTCCCGACGCGACGGATTGCCAGGCGGCGTAGAGTCCGGCCCCGCCGCTCGCACTCGTCTGGTCGATACGTTGGGTGTACGCACCAATGGCGCCGATGTCGTGGGCGAGCGCATTCATCACTCCCGTCTGTCCCTCGAATTCGCCACTCGCCATATTCGCGACGTACAGGTGCTCCACCGCCGATCCCGAGATACCGGCATCGTCCAAGGCTTGCAGTCCCGCATCGGCTAGCAGTTCCCGGATCCAGGCGTCGCGGTCCCCGAACTTCATCATCGAGGCACCGATGATTGCCACCCTATCCATACCGGCACCCCGACCGGACCGGTAATGAGGGTTCTGGAGATATCGAAGCCGAGCTAACAGTCTACTGCAACCCCGTATCCGAGATCGGAAGTTGGACCAGATGGACCCCCCTACAGGAGGTAGCGTTCGACCAATAACCGCCAGAGGGGTGGACGGCGACTTTCCCTCGGGTAGACCGTCACCGTGGTACTGCCCAACCCCGGTATCACCGGTCTCCTATCGAACAGCGCACCGCGTAATCTGTGGTCGGGCCCCTCCTGGACATGAAGGTCAGGGGGAGTGATGGTTCCACCGTCGGTCCTGGTGGACCTCGATTCCACCGGGACCGAGAGCATCTCCGAGAGGTCGATCTCGTAGTTGAGTTTCGACCGTCTGTGTTTCTCCGATGCGTCGTGGTCGTCCGGGTACCACAGTGAGATGGTCGCATCGTTGGCCGTGGCGATCTCTTCAGCCACGTTCAGTGCCAAGGGGGAGTAGGGTCCCACCCCACGGGAGACGACGATCCGTTCGGGGTCGTCGTACCCCAGGTTGTCGACGAGGAGCACGTCACTCGGCGAATGTCGGACGACCCAATCGAACGGGTCCCCAAACAGGCGGGACCGGAGCCGGAGCGGCTCGTGTTCCGCCAGAATCACGTCGGACCCTCGCCTGTCGGCGAAATTGACGATCGCGTGTTTCGTGTCGTGGCTGACGATCTCGTCGGGCTCGATGTCGACTTCGAATTCCGTAGCATACTGTTCTGCCCGGGTTTCGAAGGAGATGTCCTCGTCCGTTTGGACGGTTGCTCGTCGGGTGAGTGGGGCCTGATCTGGAATCTCCTCGAACCGTACGACCACGACCCGACCGTCATGTCCCCTGACCAGGTCTGCGCCCATCGCCACCAGGGACCGCTCTCGGTCCTCGTTTACGTCCTTGGTGAGCGCGACGAGTACCTCGTGAGTCCGCTCGGCCGAGATGGATTCGACATCTGTCAACGCGTCCTTGCTGACCTGCCGACGGATCGCGTCGGTGGCGACACCCTCTCTGGTGACCCGGGGGCGAACGTAGATCACGTACCAGATGGTGCTTCCGAGGATGATCAGGACCGCCCCCAGCAGTGCCAGGGCCCCCATCTGGGTAAGCAGGCCGATGCCCGTGAGGAACCCGAATATCTGCACCCACGGATAGAGTGGGGAGGCGAATTCCGGCTCGTACTCGACACTTCCTTCGCGGAACGCGATGACGGCCAGATTGATCATGGCGAACACCATGATCTGGAAGGCGCTCGCGAGTTTGGCGATCTCCAGAATCGGGACGAAGGCGATCAGCAGGAGGAGGACCATGCCGGTGAGTGTGATAGACGTCACGGGCGTTCCGAACCGTTCGCTCACACTCGAGAGCGAGGGTGGGACCAGCTGGTCCCGACTCATCGCGAAGGGATATCTGGACGAAGAGAGGATCCCCGCATTCGCCGTCGAGACCAGTGCGAGGATGGCGGCGATGATGACGACGATGACACCCACCTGTCCGAGGGTCACCTCCGCTGCGACGGCGACCGGGGTCAACGTTCCGGCCACTGAGCCCGGGTCGGTGATGCCCACCAGGACCGCGACCACCGCAACGTACAGGATGGTCGTGAACGTGAGCGAGCCGAGGATACCGACTGGGATATTTCGGCCGGGGTTCTCGACCTCCTCCGCCACACTTGCGACCTTCGTCACGCCGGCGTAGGAAACGAAGACCAGGCCTGTGGCGGCCAGGAGTCCCCCGATCCCGTCCGCGAAGAAGTTCGCGTAGTTCGGCGTCTGAACGCTCGGTGCACTTCCGGCCGCGAACCAACCCAGGGCCGCGAGCATGATGACCACGATGGCGACCTGTAACCGACCAGTCTGTTTCGCGCCGAGGACGTTCACCAAGATCAGCAGCGTCGCGAGTGCGAGTGCGACGGGTTTCAACGGAAGATCGAAGAGTAAGAGCAGATACGGAACGCCGCCGACGAGGGCGAGTGCGCCCTTGAACGAAAGCGAGAACCACGTGCCGACACCGGCTATCGTCCCGAGAAGGGGTCCCATACCGCGTTCGATATACAGGTAGGTTCCCCCCGAGTCGGGCATCGCGGTCGCCATCTCAGATTTCGAGAGTGCGGCGGGGATCACGAGGATGCCAGCGAGGGCGTAGGCGAGTATCACGGCCGGTCCAGCGATCTCGAGGGCGAGTGCGGGCAGGATGAAGATACCGCTGCCGATCATCGCCCCAATGCTGATCGCGAGCACTGACGGAAGGCCCAGGTCGCGTTCGAGTTCTTTCATATCGATTCGGCGATCGCGGAGGTTATCGCGGTGGTTGCACAGACTGGTTCGTGGCCAGCCGCTTCGAAGAGTTCCTCCCGTTCGGGGTCGTTCGTCAACACCACGATGCGGTCGACATCGAAGTTGGCCCGGACCAACTGGGCGATGAGCAGGTTGCGTCGGTCGGATTGTGTCGCGATGATGACTGTCGATGCGTTCGAGATATCGGCTTCTTCCAGATCTCGCACGTTTGCAGGATTCCCACGGGATCCCGGGATATCAGTGGACTCGTTCGATTCGTCGACGAGGTGTACCGTGTAGTTATCTGCATGGAGCCGACGGGCGATCGATGAACCGATGGGCCCGCCGCCGAGCACGACGAAGTCCGATCCTCGGTCACGCCTCACAGTTTCTTCGGGTGTGTATCGGAGTGATCTCATGGCTTGTCTCACCTGGATTTCTCGTTTCGCTCGTTGCCGGTCGTTATCTGCCTACAATAGACGGAACACTATAAAGTAGTCGCTTAAAATCACGAACCGTCAATAGCAGGTCGAAAAAGAACGAAAACGTCACCGATTGCCGGTTCATTGTGGTCCTTGGTGGACGGAGAATGTGACCGGGTAGAACAAGACTCATATTGGTTCCGTACGGGTCTCTTCAACCGATGAAAGACCACGAGTTGGATTCCATCGACAGGCGCATCCTGTACCATCTACAGCAGGACGCCAGACGGACCTCCTCCAGCGACATCGCGGAGAAGTTGGGAGTGTCATCGAGTACCGTCCGAACCCGGGTGAACAAACTCGAGGACAGTGGGATCATCCGTGGTTACAATATCGATATCGATTACGATCTCGCGGGATATCCGCTGTATACCAAGATTATCTGTACAGCGCCCATCCCGGAACGCGATGTCCTCGCCGACCAGGTGAGGGACATCCACGGGGTTACGGCCGTCCGTGAGATCATGACGGGCGAACGGAACCTCTACGTGAACGCCATCGGCAAGGACCACGACGACCTGAACCGGATCAGTACCGAACTCGACGCGCTCGGGCTCGATATCGTCGACGAACAACTCATCCGGGACGAATACGAGTGTCCCTTTCATGGCTTTCTCGACGGAGACGACGGTGGGTCGACTAGCGCCGACTCCTGAATGTAGACGACTCGTTCGTCCTTGCGTGGCGTTGTTTCCCGCTGGTTCCTCATCTTCCACCCGTGTCATCGAGGATGAGCTCGAACTGAGGGCTCTCCAGAGCTCGTGAGACGGCGCGAGTGATCGATAGAGGGTTTGGCAATCGCTTTCAGGAGAGAGCCTTCGGCAACAATCGGAAACGATTCGGTGGCTCTGTTCGCCGACAGTGGTCGATATGGACCACTATGGCACCCCTCCGTTTTGATATAGCGACATACGGTTTATATGGCGTCGTTCGGGCTTCCAGGTCGGGAGAGTAGCGAGTAAATGTGTGACTCGTAGACGTCACGGACCCGATCACCCCAGTTGTGAGTGTAGGTGTCGATGATGTCCGTGGCCACGTCTCCCCGGAGATACTTCACAATCCCACGGTCCCCGGTTCGGTCCCGCAGGTGTGTCGTGAAGAAGTGTCGGAAATAGTGTGGCGTGACGTTCTCTCCGGCCCCAGCTCCCGATTCGTACCACCCGCGCTCGCGGGCGCGCGCAGTAATAATGTGATGGACCTCCGTTCCAGTGAGTCGTGTGCCCCACTTTCTATCGGTGCTCGTGAACAGTGGCTCGGCCTTTGAGACCGGGTCGGGCCTGACCGCGAGCCACTCCGTGAGCACACGTTTCGTCTCCTCATCAAGTGGTATCACAGTGTCCCGCATCCGTTTGTTCGACGCCTCGCGTTCCTCGCCGTTCACAACCGTCCCGGCCTGGGGTTCGGCTGAGACGTAGAGTGAGTCAGGCCGGCCGTCGAGCTGTGGCCGATGGGGGCCGGTCTTGACGGGGACGTTCTCGAGGTAGATATCCCGCCGGTCGAGGTTGCAGAGCTCACCGGCACGGACGCCCGTTTTGAGCAATACGACGACGATTGCCCGGTGGAGTGGATGACGGATAGCCTGGACGAAATCGGCCATCTGAGACACGGAGATATCCCGCCGATTGGGGTCGGTGGCGATACGCTCGTCGAGTTCCTCCATCACGAGGGTCATGGGGTTGTGGTCGAACTCGCCCACCTCGTTCATGTACGCATAGAAGCGGTGGAGGTAGGAGGCGTAACTCGCGATCGAACTCTCGGAGAGGTCCGAACGGCGACTCGACAGCCAGGCGAGGCAGTCACGATGTGTCGCGTTAGCGAGACGGATCTGTTCGCCACGGGGGTTACGCGTCTCATCGGTCAGGAAGGCCCCAAACTGCCGGAGGACGCGATCGTAGGCATCCCTCGTCCGTTCGGAGCGCCCGTGGTAGGACATATCCTCAAGGAAGAACTCGATCGGGTCTGCGGTCTGAGACATGATCACTCCTTGATGAGTTCGAACTTGCTACTGATGCCCGGCCGTTCGATTCGGCCCTCCGCTTTCAGATCCTCGACCGCTTCGACGATATCCTCGTTCAGCGAGTCGAGGATCTCGTCGACGATGGCCGGTCCAGTCAAGGGGCCTTCCCGTTCGAGCGTCTGCAAGACCCGTTTGCGGACGTCTACCCTAGGGGATGGGGTCCCAGAATGGGGTTCCTCGGGGGTGGTTTCATCGCTTGTTGCGCCGAATCCTCGTCGTCCGGCCTGGACCATCGTCCGGACGAATTCTGACAGGGACATGTCCAACTCCTCGGCGTGTTCCTCCCACGTCGTTTTTTGATAGGACGGTACGTAGGTCGTCACCACCGTCCGTTCGGTATCGACCGCCTCCTGGCCGGACATGGGCCGGTTTTCTCACCAACGGTACTAATAAGTTGTAGTTACCGAAATAAACTATCTTATTTCGACTATTACGAATGCGTTCGCGGCTATT
>CAZQNH010000014.1:32148-37003 GCA_964594685.1 uncultured Halobacteriales archaeon | reverse complement strand
ACCACCCCTTTCTCCTGTGCCCTCAGAGCATATATCTTGCATGGACTGGGTCGAACTATTCCCAGATTAGAAGAAATGACTGCGAGATACAGAGGACGAGGGCACCGCAAGAAGGTGTTTTCATATATAAACAGACGTCACAGCCTCTCTAGCTCCCTAAATTCAGTGTCCAATTCCCAGAACCCCCTCTTTACTGGCCACTTAGGGTCTGCATCCCGCATATACTCTCAGCGTACTATCGGTTCAGGTATCATCGGCCAATCAGTCTTCGGGTCAGTGACCTGGCTCAACTGGGAATCCGAGATGAAAATTTTCACCTCCTCTGTCGATCCGGGTACCTATGCCATCTCCATCTCGCTGTAAAATCCTAGAATCGCCAATCCTGTTAGGGCTGTGAGATACGTCAGAGTCCACCCGATATCTCCCAGCGCAATGTTTCCTGTGAATCCAGCTTCGATTGCCAGGCGGAGCGGGTAATGCCCCGGTAATACCGCCGCAATCGCCGGCGGATCGCTCGCTAACGGGTTCTGGAAGATAAATAGGTCAATCATCGACCCAAACAAGATTAGGTAGACGCCCAGCAGGCGGTTCAAGAGGACACCGACCAGGAGTCCGACCATGCCATAGATCAATGCTGTTAGCACAGTCCCCAAGACGAACCAGCCGAGGAGTTCCGGCTGGAAAGCTGTGAGCATCACGCTCACAGATACTCCCGTAGCGATCAATGCGACACCGACGACTAGACCAAGCCGAGCTAGCACCACTTGGGACGCCTCGTAGCCCGCCACAACGAGCCGCGCGTCGGCCGTTTCTGCCGTCTGCATCAGGAACAGCCCGGCAATCCCCGCCAACAACGCCGCCGTCATCGGCGTGGTGAACGCAGGAAATGCCTTCGGCAGGGTCGTCCGGACGGTTTCCTCGCCAAGATACACAATAGCAGGGCCATTGGGAGCAACCAGAGTGAACACGTAAATGACGTATGCCGGTCCGACGACCAGCAGGGCCAACAGCAAAGGGGTCCTCCGAAGTTCCGTTACGCCTAATCGAAAAAGAGTCCCGACGCGGGTCATGCTGATTCCTCCGGAACGAGTCCGTACCGCCCGTCGCCCGTGGAACGTCCATACGCGAGGAACGCGATGAGTAGCAGGCCGACGATCCACCCGATCACGGGGAGCAAGTGACCATCTGCGAGGTTTCCATCCAGTACAGCGGCGACGAACAACTTGTGAGGGTGATAGAGCGGGACGGCGTCGGTGATATGTACATCGCCAATAACAGGGGCTGAGAACGTCTTCGTAAGTGGGAACAGGCCCGAGGAGAGGGCATTATCCAGATCCGCGAGGAATACCAGCACAATCGAGCCTTCCAGTTCTCGGGGAACGAGCGTCCCGATGATCACCCCGAGTAGGCCATATACGATACCGGCGAGCGCGAGCGTCCCAAACGCCAGAAGTGGGGCTATTACCTCCACCTGGATGGTGAAAACGATGAACGCGACGATCGCACCGGCCAGTGCAATTACAGTCATCGTTAACAGTCGGGTCGCCAGCATGACCCGGCGCGGGAACCCCGCGAGAGCGGCGCGTTCGTCCCCGCTTCGGGCGCTGATGATCTGAAATAGGCCGACCAGCCCCGCGAGAAACGCGACCGCGAACAAGGTGCCGGTGATCCGTCCGACCGTCGCCGGCTGGGCTCCCAGCGAGGGTAGCTGGGGAAACGACGCGACCGCGATGCCGTACATCTCGATCACGACCGGGGGTAATGCGAGTAGCATGACCAATGTCAGCGGCTCCCGTGTGAGTTCCGCGAGACGGAGCCGCGTGCCGGTAATGAGCTTGCCCATCATGTCTCACCCGTGGGGTCGGTCACTGCTGAGGAGTTATGAGCCGTCGAGCGGGCCTGTTGTGGCGGCTCGTTTTGTTCGTGGAGTTTCCCGTCGCGCAGTTCGAGAATCCGGTCGAAGCGCTCGCGTTCGCTGATGAGGTGGGAGATGATGGCAATCGTCGTCCCGTCGGCCACGAGCTCCTCGGTAAGTTCCCAGAATGCGAGGTAGGTTTCCCAGTCGAAGCCAGTGTAGGGTTCGTCTAGCAACAGCACATCTGGATCGTGGAGGAGGGCGATAGCGAGGTTGACTTTCTGGCGATTGCCGCCCGAGAGGTGATCGATCCGGTAGCCGAGGAACCGCTCGAAATCGAGTTTGGCGGCCAA
The DNA here is from genome assembly GCA_964594685.1 of uncultured Halobacteriales archaeon. Classification (GTDB taxonomy): domain Archaea; phylum Halobacteriota; class Halobacteria; order Halobacteriales; family Halobacteriaceae; genus Halodesulfurarchaeum. The sequence goes on along the minus strand of CAZQNH010000014.1, from coordinate 34,795 downwards.
CTCGTCCCGGCGGTCGCAGACGCGCTCGCGGCTCATATCGTAAGCCTCGCCGAACAACGCGAAGGTCTCCTCGACTGTGAGCCGGTCGTAAAGCAGTGTTTCCTGTGGGCACCAGCCGACCGTTACGTCACGGGACACGTCACCACCATCCGGTTGAACCGCGCCGACAAGGATCTTCATCAGGGTAGATTTACCGGAGCCGTTTTCGCCGACGATTCCGACAATTTCACCGGGATACAACGTGATGTTCGCGCCAGTCAACACGGTGACTGTCCGGCCGACGAATGGAATTTGGGAGTCGTAGGTTTTTTCGAGGTTAGCCGCCCGGAGCACCACCCGGGAGTCCGTTTCGGAAGGGTCTTGGTCGGTACTGGCAAACATATTCGGTATTAGGCGAATATTCGGAACAAAACGTATTAACCTTATCGCCTCGTAATCGCCGCCAATGAATGTCAATAATGACGATGGTGGACTGAACGCAGACACAAAGGTTGAAGACGCCCGTGAAGAGGTAATCCAAGCGATGGAGCGGTCCGCGGAAATATGGGGCTTGAACCGGAGTTATGGACGCCTCTATGGACTCCTGTTCTTCGCGGATAGACCGGTGTCATTAGACACGCTCGTTGAGAAGAGTGGGTACGCGAAGTCAACGGTGAGTACGTCGATGAAAGAGATGCAACGGCTGCATCTGGTGCACCGACGGTCGATTCAGGGCGAGGGCAAGAAAGCGTTCTACGAGGCTGAGCAGGACTTCTGGACGGTCCTGCAAGAATTCCTTCGGCGCGAAGTCCAGCGCGAAATCGACACAATGATGGGGTCGCTTGCTAGCGCAGAGAATCAGCTTCAAGCGGTAGACAAAAAGCAAGCCGAGCAAGACCTCGAAAAGATTCAGGAGATGCAACAGATGTATAATCGAAGTCAACAGCTTGTGAATCTCCTTACGAGTCCGTCGGTTGATCGGTTAACTGCACTCATCAATCGACTCCAGAGAGATTGAGTAACGCGTCGCCACGGTAACGCCATTATCAGACTATTCATTGTGCATGATTCGCGCCCTCAGTTCAGCATGGGTCTATTGCCAGCAACTGAATCGATCGAACATCGTGCTGAACACAGGGTGCGTATTCTAAGTCCCATCTTTCAGGAAGATACGGTTGGCTGACTTTTCATGGACTGGGTAGGCCCACTCATCAGGAGTTGGGCAGTTTTACGTCTTTTTTGATCCGTATCCCTTCTCTGATAACTTCGACAGTCACTGTGCCATTCTCCTCCGCATGGATCCGTTCGCCATGCTCGTCTGGGACAGCGAAAATTCTCAAACCCTGCTGGCCCGGTTCGAGGAAGAGACTCCGGGACTCAATCGCGATCGTATCCCCCTGCAGATAGATGAGGAAGTCATCGCCGACCTCCCCCTCGTTCTCGATTACGACGCCAACCCGCGTTTGATTGGTCGGGACAGTACTCCGTCGGGCTCCCACCGCGTTCGAGGGTAGTCCGAGGTCGATCGGCTCTCCCGGACCTGCCGTCTCGATAGACACGATTGAAGGGGACGGTGGATTATCGAGGGTGTACGTCGCCCTGTCGACGGTGACGCCGGTGATTGCTGATACTTTGACATGATAGGTCCCGGCCTTCGGATACCCGTCGAGGTAATGGGATTCGACGGGGACCGTTACCGAGTCTCCCTGCATCACGGTTCGAGGGATTCGCTTCGTGTAGGCGTTCCCGTCAGGGCCAGTGACCGTGAGGAGTAATTCGGTGGGATTTCCCTCTACTGTCACGTTGAGGGCAGAATAGTGGGAGGACCTGTATTCCACGACCCCCGGTTCGACATCCGACACTGACGCTGACATCGCGGAGACGGTGAGCACTCCGCCTCCGGCCAGGATAGCGATCACCAGGACACTGAGGATACCGTACGCAATCGACTGTGAGGACGGAACACGGTGGTATCGTTGGGAGAGGCGTTCGATCCGTTCTCGAATCACGACCGATGCGAAACCGGCCAGGGTGAACGAGCCCGCAAACGCGAGCAGATCCCCCACCGACTGGAATATGTACGTCAGACCGGTGGGCCGGTCGGTCGAGATGACCAAGACCACCATCCCGAAGACGAAGATCCAGGGGGAAATGAGAGCCCAAGAGATGAATTCCAGTCGATCTGGATCCAGTACCGCAAGGAACACCCAGCCAAGCAAGCTGAACGCGATGGCAACGACATAAGTGAATTCGCGGCCGGATAGATATACAGAGAGCACATCATGGAAGAGCCATGATCCGATTACGGGGAGTAACATTCCCGCGAAGAAGAGGAAGAAGACGCGAGACGCGTTCGAATCCCCGTTCATTCTCCGGAAGACGACAGATGATTTCTCGGAGAATGTACTAAAACCCCCGGAGGATCAAAATCGCATTTGTCTCAGCAGTTTACCAGGTTGAAACGGCGGGGACGAATGGTACCGGGACGCCACAGTACAAATCCGAAGGACATCCGTCAGGCAATGTTACATACGCTCTCGGCAACTTTTTCGGAGCGTGGTTTCGGGTACGATAGATGACTGCTGACTATGCGAGTTCTCTCCAGCATAAATGCTGTGACCTAGCAAAATCATAACTACTCTGGGAGGAATTGGAACGGACAATTGAA
>CAZQNH010000014.1:29667-32048 GCA_964594685.1 uncultured Halobacteriales archaeon | reverse complement strand
CCCCTCAATATACTATTCGAGGCCGACTCTCCACGTCGGCCCACCGAAGGGCCCATCGCAAACAGCGAGGGCCCCGATCCACCCCTTGTGACACCGGGAATCGGACCAAGCTATATATCTTGCCGACCGGTATTCGGCCCCATGAGCGACGCCGACCGGTGTGACTCGTGTGGGGATCCGGTCTCCGATGCGCTGGCGCGGACGGTCCGGCTGTCGGTGGACCGCTCCCAGATCGACGCCCAGCGACTATGTCCGGAGTGTTTCGCCGAGTGGATCAACCGGTACGAGACCGAGATGCAGTCCGAGCCGACCGTCGAGGAGCCGGTCGTCACCGAGGACGGCGAGGACAACATCATCGTGGATTGACCGCCAGCAGTCCGACCGCGCCCGTTTCACGACGGTGATACGATCGAGACACCGGGCTGTGGAGCACCTGTTTGTCCGTCCGAATCCTTCAAGCAACTGTCTGTCCGCCCGATTCTTGGCAGGTAACTGTTCGTCCGCGTGACACCCCTGAGAACCAATCGCACGAAGGCTATTGCGCTGACCCTTTTCTGACATGCTAGAATGAAACGGCCCTATCCCTGGTCGATGTCGATCTCCGCCCGCCCGCTGGTCGCGCTCCTGATCCGATCCCGGAGATCGCGGGCGTCCGCTTTCGGGCTGCGCACCTGGAAGGAAACCCGCTCGGCGTATTCGGCATCGAACTCCACCGAGGCAGATTCGAGGATGCCCCGCACCGTCCCCGAATCATCGTACTCGACCTCGATGTCGAACTGCTCCGTGGGGCGCTCTTCGGTTACCCCGGCGTCCTCGACCGCGTCCTTGATCCCGCGGCTGTAGGCTCGCGCCAGGCCGCCGACACCCAGGTTCGTACCGCCATAGTACCGGGTCACGACCCCGACCACATTCTCGAGGTCTTCCTGCTGGAGCACGTTGAGCGCGGGTTTCCCGGCCGACCCGGTGGGTTCGCCGTCGTCGGACTGGTATTCTCGGAGGATGTAGCCGCCTCCCGAATCCACCCGCACCCTGTAGACCGGGACGTTGTGCGTGGCGTCGTCGTACGCGGCCTCGACCTCCATCACGAAGGCTTCGGCGGCGTCTCGGCTCCGGACCCGCGCCACGTGCCCGATGAATTCGGACCCCCGGATCTCGAAGCGTGCCTCCCCGCGGCCCGCGACGGTCAGGTACGGTTCCTCGGCGCCCATCGGTGGTGGTCGGTCGGGGGCAGCCTTCGGCGTTCCGGTTCGGCGGCTCGACGGGAGCCAGGTGGGGGGGGGGAAGATGGCCGGCAGCCGGACCCGAGGCCGAGTCCTGGATGCCGGTCGGCAGACGGACGACCGACCACGACGGTCGAATCCCGTCTCGAAGGGGCAAGGATTATCGGGTGGGCCGTCAGTATGTCGCATAATGGTCGCGGAGGGGATACTGGAGACGCTCTATGCGATCTTCAGCATCGTGGTGTCCGTGGTTGGCCTGATGCTGGTGGCGATGGCCACGCAAGCGTACGCGCGGACGGAACGCCAGGAGCTGTTCTATCTCGCCATGGGCTTCACCTTCGTCGTGGCGGCCATGATCGCGACCACCGTCACCGCGTTCCTCTCCGAGTTCGAAGGCGTGCGGATCATCCTCACCGTCAACTACGGCCTGCAGACCCTGGGCTATGTACTGGTTGTGTACGGTGTGTGGGACCGGAAAAGCTGAACGAGACCAGTTTTTGATCGTCCTGGCCAGAACGGTCAGGAGAGTTCGATGGACCTGACGAAGGAGAGATTCGTGAGTTCCGTGATGGCCTCGCCCGGAATTCCTTCGTCCGTGATCACGTAGAGCCGCGGCTCGTTAGTGAACTCCGGGTCCTCACTGATCATCTGTCGGATCGAGATGCCCCGGTCGGCCAGAAGCGATGACACCTCCGCGATGATCCCCGCCTCGTCGGCGCTCTGGACCGCGACAGTGAGCACCGAGAGATCGAGGACCGGCGCGAGGTCCATCAGGCTCGGGATCTGGGAGATGTTCCGAAAGATCCGCTCCAACTCGGGATCGTCGAGGATGACGTCGGTCGTGGAATCCACGACACGGCGGTCGACCCCGACCTCTTTGGCGATCTGGGTGTTTGGGATCTCGATAGAGCCCGAGACCACCCGCCCCTGCTCGTTGACCGAGAAGCCCCGCTCGAGTAGGAGCCGGATGACCGCCTGCTGGCCGGGACTCCCCTCGAACTTGTCCATGATTTCCCGGAACATCATCGAACACCGTCCGGTCCCGGGCCTCGGCCACCCCACGGGTGACTGGGGTCGAGACCGGAGGGAAGCTGGCGAGACATGGGTGTTAGTAGGTCGGAGTCACGGTCGGACCATCAAAGTTCGCCCTCGGTGTGGGAC
>CAZQNH010000014.1:0-29567 GCA_964594685.1 uncultured Halobacteriales archaeon | reverse complement strand
TGTTAGTAGGTCGGAGTCACGGTCGGACCATCAAAGTTCGCCCTCGGTGTGGGACGATCAGAGTTCGCCCTTGGTGCTGGGCGTGCCGGCCTGTCGTTCGTCCAAGCGGGTGGCATCATCGAGGGCCTTTGCCAGGGCCTTGAACAGCGCCTCGATCTCGTGGTGGGCATTGTGACCGTCGACCGAGACGTGGAGCGTGAGCCCCGCCTGAGTGGCGACGGACCGGACGAAGTGCCTGGCGAGCACGCTGGTGAACGTGCCCACCTGGGCCTGCGAGAATGACCCCTCGAACTCGAAGTACGGTCGACCGCTGATGTCGAGGACGACCTCCGCGATAGCCTCGTCCATCGGGACCGCCCGGTCAGCGAACCGGCGGATTCCACGTCGGTCGCCCAGAGCCTCGTCGAAGGCCTCGCCGAGCACGAGCCCGACGTCCTCTACCGTGTGGTGCTCATCGATGTCGAGGTCGCCCTCACACCGGACCGTGAGGTCGAACAACCCGTGTGCCGCGAAGGATTCGAGCATGTGATCGAGGAATCCCACGCCGGTGTCGACCGTCGCCTCGCCGTCCCCGTCGACGGTGAGCGTCACCTCCACGTCCGTCTCGACCGTCTCGCGCCGCACGGCGGCCTGCCGCTCGCTCATACGACCCACCATTCGGCGGACCCATAAGGCCGTTCCGCCTCCGACGGTGTCTCTGTTGGCGATACGATAACCGGCTCGAATGCTCGATCCTCGAACTCTGGCATGGCACTATTTAGTAATTGGGAGAACGCCCAGGGACCCTTTCTTCGCGGCGACGCCGCTCACTAATCCGGCAAGTCCCTGGGGACCAATCCCACCGCTCGTGTACTCTCGATTGGATATCACTCCCTCACTTGGGTCGGTCACGATCTGGGCCGCCGAGACGCACGCGCTGCGTGGCTGCTCGCCACCACGTTGTCGGGGGTCGGCTCGCCGACCACCTAGTCGGGTCGTTCGAAGTCCCACCCGCTCCAGATGACGGCGAAATTAGGCTCCACAACCTCATGAAGGCGAATGAGGTCCTTGGGAAGAGAAATCCGCCCGCACCTCATTCATACTGGCCGAGCCCGTCTTTCGCCCCTGCTCGATCACAGTTCGCTGACTCGCTCATTCGCCGCCGCGAGCGTGAAGGCGCCTTCGTACAGCGCCGTGCCGACGACCACTGCGGCCGCTCCAGCCTCGGCGAGGGCCTCGATGTCGTCGAGGGTTCCCACCCCACCGCTGGCGACGACCGGGATCTCCACGGCTTCGACGAGGCGGCGGACGGGTTCGGTCCGGACCCCCTCCCTGGTGCCCTCGACGTCGACGTCGGTGAACAGGATGGCAGCCGCGCCGAGGGCCTCATATCGAGACGCTGCCTCCGCCGGTTCGAGGCCGGTCTCCTCGGTCCAACCCGAGACGACAACCTCGCCCGCTTTCGCATCGAGACTGACAAGGACGCCGGACGGATATTCGTCGCTCACGGTCTCCACGATGTCGGGGTTCTCGACCGCTGCGGTCCCGAGGATCACGCGGTCGATCCCCCTGTCCAGCAGGTCGATGGCACCCTCGGCGGTCCTGATGCCACCGCCGAGTTGGACGGGCACATCGACCGCCTCGACGATGGCGTCGATGGCCTCGGCGTTGACTCGCTCCCCTTCGAAAGCGCCGTCGAGGTCCACGAGGTGGAGGGTTCTTGTCCCCGCTGCCACCCAGCGTTCAGCTGCCTCGACCGGGTCACCGTACTCGGTCGCGGTCCCGCGCTCGCCGCCGACCAGCTGCACGACGGCTCCGTCTTTCACGTCGACCGCCGGGATCACCTCGAAGGACTCGAACGCCATGGGCCCGGGTTATCGGGCGAGCGTCCTTAACGTCTCGATACCGGCGCGATAGCGATATCGACGCATCCGGCGAGGACACGACCGGGGGGAAGAGACTGCGCCGGCGTCGTCCGGTTATGTAAAAAGCCACCAGTCGACCGTCGACCGCAACGGCCGACGGAAACCACCGAACTCGGTGGGGAGCGGGAGGGGGGAGAGGGGGAAATGTCCAACTGGTGGTTCCGGCCGCCCCGAAGCCATCGTCGACCGACAGCCCGCAGTTACGACCGGCACTGCGGAGTTACCTGACCTCCTACATAAGGCTGGGGGTGCAATTATCGCAGTCGAGAATTGCCCCACTGTGGGCCATTCGCTCGCCAGCCCATCCTGTTCGACGCCCATCAAGTGGCGAAAATGTTGGATATTTATACTATCATCTCCGTCTCCCGGAAAGCCGTCGACGGGCTGGCGATCAGCTGTCACACGGTAACCGATCGCGATCGGGCAGGTAGTTCCGCAGCTAACGAATCGGCAACCGGTCGCGGTGGATACCGCCGCCGTCGCATCGACGGGTTGGCACAGGACGACACAACCTTTGGTAGGCCCTCACAGACGGTTGTACGGGCTCGATGGGGCTTAGCGGGCGAGAAGAAAGGAAAATACTATCCCGAATGCCCTCGAACTCTCGCCCTGATGCCGACGGTAGAATACCTCAACTTCGAAGTGCTGGACGATCATGGCTGGGACATGGATGACGACGACCTGTTCGGAAAAGCGGCCGACGCAGGCCTCTCCGACGAGGACTACGGAACCCTCGACGTCGCCGACGGCGAGTACATCCTCGAGGCCGCCGAGGCTCAGGGCTTCGACTGGCCATTCTCGTGCCGGGCCGGTGCCTGTGCGAACTGTGCCGCGATCGTCAAGGAGGGAGAGATCGATATGGACATGCAGCAGATCCTCTCCGACGAGGAGGTCGAGGACAAAGGCGTCCGCCTAACGTGCATCGGCTCGGCCGCCGATGACGAGGTCAAGATCGTCTACAACGCCAAGCATCTGGATTACCTCCAGGACCGCGTTATCTGAAGGCCCGACACTGCGTTTTCTTCGCGGTCGCCGAATCGAGCCTGCACACAATAGCAGGCCGCAACCCGATGGGTTCCTCACGACCCCGGGTGAAGGACGGTCAGATAGCCAGCGCCAACGATAACACCTAAAACGGGTCCCGGCGACCTATCGGGCGTGCAGGCAGCGATACCCGACATCCTCCGACTCGTGGCGGTCCCGCTCCTCGGCTGGGCAGCCGTGCGCGACGTTAGGACTCGGCGGGTCCCCAACCAGGTCTGGTGGCCGCTTCTGGTCCTCGGACTGTTATTGGTGGGCTGGGAGGTCGCCCAGCTCTGGAACGGCCAGTCCGTCCTCCGGATCTATCTCCTCCGCTTGGGACTGAGCATCGGCATCGTGGTGCCGCTTGCCTACGCTTTCTGGTACCTCGGCGGGTTCGGCGGCGCGGACGCGAAGGCGTTCATGGTACTCGCGGTCCTCTTTCCGACCTACCCTACCTACGAGCTTCTGGGCTGGACGCTTCCGCTGGTGGTGACCGACCTCGGCGTCTTCTCGCTGTCCGTGCTCACGAATACGGTGCTCGTCGGGCTGGTCTTCCCCTTCGCGCTGGCCGCTCGGAACCTCCTCCACGGGGAAGTCTCCTGGGTGATGTTGCTCGGGCACCGTGTTCCCGTCGCCGAACTCCCACGGCGCCACGGGACGCTCCTCGAGACGCCGACCGGACTGACGACGAGCGGCCTCGACCTGGATGCGCTGCGGATGTACCTACGGTGGCGGGGCCTCGACCTCGCGGCGATCCGCTCGGATCCGGGGCTGGCCGACCCGGCCACGCTGCCGGCTGAACCGAACGACCCGACCGACGGGGCCGTCTCGGCCGATGGGGGCATCCTGGCTGCCGACGATGCCACCCTCCTTTCCGATGGCGGTACCGACGACCCCGACGACAGAAATCAGGATCCCGAGGACTGGTCATGGGAATCCGTGGCGGATGTTGAACCGACGGAGGACCTCGAAGGGTGGGAGTGGATCGATGTCCAGGAACCCGACGTCGATCAGGAAGCCCGGGTGGAGGAGGGTGAAGAACGCGAGGTAGACAGTGAGGACCAGGGGGTCGACCGCGAGACGGGGGAGGTCGACCGCGAGGAGGGCGACGTCGGTTATGAGGGCCGCGAGGAAGCGGTTGAAGAAGCCGATGACGCGGACGCGGCCGAAGCGGGCGATGTCGATTTGGAAGACAGCGACGAGGACCGGTGGGGGGCGGCCGCGTTCCTCGATGACATCGATTCGTCCGCCTACGGGACCACGCCGGAATCGCTCCGTGATGGCCTGGACGTGGTGGTCGAGTCCGACACCGTCTGGGTGTCGCCTGGAGTCCCTTTCATCGTCCCGACGTTCGTGGGACTGCTCGTGGCCCTTACCGCCGGGGACGTGCTTTTTGTCGCGCTCCGGGCTCTGGGACTCGTGGGTCCGTGACGAAAGGAGTATCCGGACCCCCTTCCTTCGAATGGATATGACGGAGTTCGAGGTGGATCTCGCTTTCGACGAGGACGGCCTCCTGCCGGTCGTCGCCCAGGATGTCGATTCGGGGGACGTGCTCATGCTGGCCCATGCGACCAGGGAGGCGGTCGAGCGAACCGTCGCGACCGGCCGGGCTCATTATTATTCGCGCAGTCGCGCGGAACTCTGGGAGAAAGGCGCGACCTCGGGACACACCCAGTCGGTCGAGGAAGTGCGGGTCGACTGCGACGGCGACGCCCTCCTCTACCGGGTACAACAGTCCGGCGGGGCCTGTCACACCGGGCATTACTCGTGTTTCTACCGCACGCTTGACGGTACCGACAAAGGCGAAGTCGTCTTCGACCCGGATGCGGTCTACTGAAATCAAAGCGATGCAAACACCCATGGACCGACACGGCGATACCGATCTCATCGATCAGCTCGACGGCGCCAGGGAGGAGCGACGACGGGCCGAAGAACGCGTCGACGCCATCGGGGAAGACCAACTCCACGAGCTGCGGGACGCCCACGAGGAACTCACCTCCCTTCTCGGTCGGTACGAGGAGCGGGCGACCGGGTCGGGGGATTTCCAGGCGTTCGTCGAGTTCCAGGGGGAGCTCTCAGAGCTGGTCGAAAACCTCCCCGATGATCTCCCCGAGCGGGCGGTCTTCGAGAGCATCGACGAGCGGCTACAGCAGCGCCGACTCAGCCAACGTGACTTCGAGGCCGCGAGAGACGACCTGGCTCCGGTCGAGCAGCTGGTCGCTCGCCTCGATGAGCGCCGCGAAGCCGCGACCCGATTGGAGCGCCTCGAGGGACAGATCCGCGACGCGATACACGAGACTCACCGCGAGATCGACCGACTCGAGACGGTCCAGTCCCTCGGGGATGCGGACCTCGATGCGCCCGTGGAGGACCTCCGGGAGCCCGTCGAGACCTACAACGCGTCGGTCCGGGAGGCGTTTGCGAGCTTTCGGGACACCGAACCAGCCCGCGAGGTGCTCGGACTGGTGGTCACCGCCCAGCAGTACCCGCTGGTCGACGTCGGGGAACCGCCGACGGACCTCTACGAGTTCCTCGAATCCGCCGAGGCCGGGTCGAAGCCGATATCCACGCTCCTCGAATACACCGAGTTCTCCCGTTCGAAGCTCTCCCATTACGTCGAGGCCCCCGCGACGTTCCAGCGCCTCGTCGGGGGCAATCGGACCTACCTCGAGCGTCTCGATGCAGATCCCTACACGATCGAATGGCCACCACCGGCACCCAAGACCCTCCTGTGGCGAGCCGAGGAACTCGTCTCGATGCTCGATCGGTTTGCCCCACCCGAGACGGTCGCCGCCCTGGACGAGGTTCGGGACCTCGCCCGCCAGGAAGACCGGTACCGCCGGCTCCGACGGGCGACCCGGGCCCGGATCGAACTCACCGACGAGGAGCGAGAACGGCTCGAAGCGGGGGCTGTCGAGGCGGACCTGGCCGAGGCGAGGGAACGGCTTGCAGACTTGGAAGCGGCACTCGATGATTGAGTTTCCGGACGGCTCGCGATCAGCGTTTTTCGACGCAAGAACCCTTCCCGAAGAAGGAATGATGGGCCACAGAGACGTGACCGAAGAAGGAATGGTGGGCCAAAGAGACGTTACCGAAGCAAGAAGCGTGGAAGATAGAGACTTTCGGCCCGATCCAACGGCCGATCAAGAAAGTCCGGTCGGTCGAGGGAGGCCGGAAGTGAGTCCCTGGATCGCTCGATCCGGACCGGGTCGAAGGCGCCCTCCTCCTCCCGTCGTTCCGTGACTAGTTCCTCCCAGAGCTCCCAGTCGAACTCGCTCGATTCGAACTCGAACCCACTGGCGTCTTCGGGATTGTATCCCTGCTCATCCATCACGTCGGTCGCCCGGCTTTTGCCCTCGTCGAACGCGATCTGGACGAGTCCCCGGTGGAATTCGCGTTGGAGACGCCGGCGTTCCTCCGGATGTTCGTTGCCGAATGCGGCGTCCACGCCCAGCGCGTAGGCCCGGAACATCGCCTCCTCCTGGGTCAACGAGTCCCAGTCCCCATCGAAGTGCTCCTCATACATCTATCCGTAGCTCTCCTCGAGCTTGCGGTCGGGGAACACCTGGAGGCCCTTATCGGTGAACTCGATCTCGCGCATGTCTGCATCGATGGGGGTCCCCCGCATCTTGATTATCTGGACCGCACGGGTCATCCCGCCGGCCTCGAGGAAGTTGTGGAAGAAGATCACGCCGTGGGCGAGATAGTGTTCGTCGGCGTAGGCCGTGGGGTCGGTCATCTCCGAGACTAACAGGAGGGTCGTGTCGGTCTGCTTGAGCCGGGTGATGAACTCGGTCAGGACCTCTTCGGGGTCATCCACGAAGTGCTTGAGCAACATCGTGGAGTCGATCACGGCCCGATCGACCTCCATCTCCTCCAGCATGGCGGTCACCCTATTGCGCAGCCCACCGCCGGTGCCGTACTTCGTGAGCGAGCGCCGGGCAGCCTCCGAGGTGAGATTGAGGAACTTGAGATTGTTCTTCCGCATCGCGCGCTTGAACCCGAAATCGAAACTCGACATGTCCTCGACGAGTTCGGCTTTGGTCTCGTGCATCGTCACGTAGACACACTCCTCGTCGCGCCTGGCTCCCTCGGTGATGAACTGGGAGGCGAAGGTGGTCTTGCCGCTGCCGGGCGGTCCGCTGATGACGAACAGACGGCTGCGCGGCAACCCGCCCGAGAGCAACTCGTCCATGCCCCGGCACCCGGTAGACGCTCTCATGACCGGATAGGAAACGCCCATTCGACATAGTTCCGACGATAGTTCCACATTCCGAGGCTATCGATGGGAGAGCCACATCCGATGGCTACCGTGGATAGGTGTGAAACCTGTGCAGACCGTGGATCAGTCTGTCTCTCCGGGGGTCGTCGATCCCATGTCCTCACCGCCTGATACTCCGCCACTGGAATCTCGGTTCGCCGATCAAGGTGCTCCCCAGTCAGCACTCCTCATCCGCAGGGTCGAGACCCCACCCCGCCGCCGGCTTGCGGCCCCCGACGCCGTCGGGTGTACGAACCTTCTTAACCGATCACCCAGTACCTCGTAGCGAATGGCGCAGGCCCGCGACCAGGAGCTCGTCGATCGGTTCGAGACGTTCTTCCGCCGGTACGAAAGCGAGGCGATCGCGAACCTCGCGAGGCAGTACCCGCGGGAGCAGAAGTCCCTCGAGGTGGACTGGGAGGAACTCTTCCGCTTCGACCCCGACTTCGCCGACGATCTCATCTCTTCCCCGCGACGCTTCCTCGACGCTGCCGAGGAGGCCTTGCGGCTCTATGACCTTCCGGTGGATGTCACGCTTTCAGAAGCACACGTCCGCGTTCACAATCTGCCCGAGGCCACCGAAATCCGGGATATCCGCTCGGAGCACCTCGGGACGCTCATCTCGGTCCAGGGCATCGTGCGGAAGGCGACCAGCGTGAAGCCCAAGATCGAGCAGGCGGCCTTCGAGTGTCTGCGGTGTGGCACCGTCACGGTCGTCCCACAGGCCGACGGGAGCTTCCAGGACCCGTACCAGTGCGACGGATGCGAGCGCGAAGGCCCCTTTCAGTTCCTCACCGACTCGAACCAGACGGAGTTCATCGACTCCCAGAAGCTCCGCATCCAGGAGAGCCCGGAAGGGCTGGGCGGCGGCGAGACGCCCGAGAGCATCGACATGCACGTCGAGGACGACATCACCGGCGGCGTGAGCCCCGGCGATCACGTGACTGCCACCGGCGTGTTGCAACTCGACGAGAGCGACATCGACCAGGCCGATTCCCGCGTGTTCGACATGTATCTCGAGGGGACCCACGTGGAACTCGAGGACGAGGAGTTCGAGGAGATGGAGATCTCCGACGCGGAGAAGGAGGAGATCATCCGGCTCTCCGAGCGCGAGGACATCTACGAGCAGATCGTCGAGTCCATCGCACCCACCATCTACGGCTTCGAGGTGGCCAAGCTGGCCATCGCGCTCCAGCTGTTCGCGGGCGTCACAAAACACCTCCCAGACGGGGCGCGAATCCGCGGGGACATCCACATCCTGCTGGTGGGAGACCCCGGGACCGGGAAATCGCAGATACTCCAATATATCCGACATATCTCCCCGCGGTCAGTCTACACTTCCGGCAAGGGCAGTTCGACAGCGGGGCTCACCGCAGCCGCGGTGCGGGACGATTTCGGAGACGGACAGCAGTGGTCCCTCGAAGCGGGGGCGCTGGTCCTCGCGGACAAGGGCATCGCCGCCGTCGACGAACTGGACAAGATGGCCCCGGACGATCGCTCGGCGATGCACGAAGCACTCGAGCAGCAGAGCATCAGTATCTCGAAGGCCGGGATCAACGCCACCCTGAAATCCAGGTGTGCGCTCCTCGGGGCCGCGAACCCCGAACTGGGCCGGTTCGACCGCTATGAAACCCCTGCCAACCAGATCGACCTCGAACCCGCGCTCATCTCCCGGTTCGATCTCATCTTCACCGTCACCGATCAACCCGACGAGGAGAAGGACAAGAACCTCGCCAGGCACATCCTCCGGACCAACTACGCCGGCGAACTCAACACGCAGCGGACACGCGTGGCCACCTCCTCGATCACAGACGAGGAGGTCGACGAGGCGAGCCGAAGCGTGGCGCCCGCGATCAAGCCAGACATCCTCCGGAAGTACGTGGCTTTCGCCCGCTCGACCTGCTTCCCGACGATGAACGACGCCGCCGAGGAGAAGATCCGGGAGTTCTACGTGAACCTCCGCTCTCAGGGAACCGGCGAGGACTCCCCGGTCCCAGTCACTGCCCGTAAACTCGAAGCCATCGTGCGGCTGGCAGAAGCCTCGGCCCGGGTTCGGCTCTCCGACACCGTCGAGGAGGAGGACGCCGAACGCGCCCTCGAGATCGTCGAGACGACGCTCAAGGAGATCGGGATGGACCCCGAGACCGGGCAATACGACGCCGACGTGATCGAGACGGGCCGGTCGAAGTCCCAGCGCGACCGCATCCGCTCGATCCGCCAGCTCATCGCGGACATGGAGTCGGAGTTCGACGAGGGTGCGCCGATAGACGAGGTGCTCGCTCGCGCCGAAGAGCTCGACATGGACCGAGAGAAGGCCGAACACGAGATCGAGAAACTCAAGAAACAGGGCGAGGTCTACGAGCCCACGACCGATCACCTGCGGACGACCTGACACGAGTCCACGGTCCATTCGGCGAACGTCTCCGCCCGCCGGCGTGCTCCACACCGGATCTCGAGTCGTCACGCTCATCCCGGTCCGGATAGTGGGTGGGGACAACGAATGGACAGAATCGCCGCCCTGCGGAACGTCGAGGAGGCGCTTTCGGCCTTCGAACGCGGAACGGTCGACCTCGCCACGATGGAGTCCCGGGTCCAGGGAATTCTCCGGACCTACGCGACCGAGTTCGAGGAGGGGGCCTTGCGGGCCTACCGGGCCAGCGGCGACCCGAGGGTCGATGGGGTGATCGTCGTCGCTGATTCTGCTGGGACGGCACGCGAGCGCGTGCTTGATCTCGTCGAGGTAAACGGGGATGACGGGCCTCTGCCGGATCTACTCGTCGAACCAGTGGAGTAACCAGCCCATCGAACCGGGGGAGTAAACAATCAGTCGAATACTTCGAGTACCCAACCGGTCGACCCCGTCGAGTGACCCGCCAATCGTATCATTTTTTCCGCGGGACGGCATCGGGTTCAACTGTGTTGTTGGTCATTGCCTATTCGTCGGCCGCGCGCCAGCAATTGCGGAACCTCGAGCATGCCCACGCGGACGTATTCGTTCGCCGGTTCGGTCGCACGGCGCTGCTTTCCGAGACCGAACTGGGGGCCCTGCTGGGGCTCCGTCTTCGGGAGCGACATGGCCCCGACGTGCAGCTGGCCAGGACCGAACCGCTCAACGAGTTCTCGACGGTTCCGGAACGGGTTCGGGAAGCTGCGCGGGCCTACGCCGACCGCGACAAACGGAGCACGCCCTACCACAACTTCGCTGCTGGCACCCGGCATCCGTCGGTGGAGGCGCTCCGCGGCCAGGAGTTATGAGTCACCGCCCGGAGGAGTTATGATCCATCACCTGGAGCGGCTATGAGGCTCCACCTCGGGGACGGCACCATCATCGGGACGGCTATCGATCTCAGGAGCGCCGGCCTTCCCGGGACGGGGCCCGGAGGCGTTGCGTCGAGACTCGAAGCGGCCATCGGCGACCCGGCGGACCCCCTGCTCGACTGTGCGCCGCCGTCGTCGGTACACCGGCAGATCGGGGTGGTCCGCGGGGGGATGACTTTCGACCGCCGCCGGGCGCTTCTCGAAGCGGCGCGGTCCATCGGACTGGAACCACCGCAGGCCGAGGCGATCGCCGACCTGGACACGCGGATCGAGGCGATTACTCCCGAGGACCCGGACCTTCGGGCTACCCGAAAGCGGGCCGCCGAAACCGCCGCATCGGTCGAGGCTCTCCGTGAACGCGTCGCGCGGCTGAGCGGACGGCTCGAAGCCGCTCGGGAGGCTGGCCAGGTGACGGAGGAGCTGAAGGCTGCCCTGGCCGATGCGACACGGGAGCTGACGGAGGTCGAGACCGACGCGGCCGCGGCGCGGCAGGCCCTGGCGACAGCCGAGCAGCGGGCCGCCCGTGGCCGTCGGGCAGAGCGGCTCTCGCTCGTGGACCGCCGGGAGAACCGTCGGCGCGAGGCGCGTGAATGGTTGATCGAGGCCGCGGAGGGTCTCGTGGAGACAGCCCTGGCGGCTCTTCCGGGGGTCCCGAGGGAGGGACAGATCCGGGGGGTCCAGGACGGCGGCTCGCCTCGATCCGCCCTCGGGATTCTCCGGGTGGCCAGGGTCACGGCCCCGGTCGTGCTCGTGGATGCTTGCTTCGATTCCCCGCTCCGGGCCCGGGCCGCCCTCGCCGCGCCGGTCATCCTCATCTGAGAGTTTAAACCTGGTGACCGGACCACCTAAGCCCATGGAGCTTTCCACGCGAACGATTCGCCGGGACGGGGTGACACTGGTCTCGCTGGTGGTCGAGAATCCACACGCCGAGGCCGCGTGGTTCCGTGTCGCGAACGAACTCGACGGACCAGTGTGGTCGCCGCGGCGGAACGGCCGTCCGGAGGCCGGCTGGGATGCGAACGGCTACGAGGGCGTCCTCGGGCCGCGGGATGCTATGGGACTTGGGTACGCGACTCCGGCGCTCCCACAGCACCCATCTGCGGTCCTCGAGTGGGTGGAACCGGTGGACGAGCGGCCGGACCAGAGCAGCCCCGAGCGAGCGGCACGCAGGTACACCGACCCACGTCCACCTCGGGACGTCCTCTCACCGGCGCCACACCCCGGACAGTGGCTGGCCGTCGACCTGGGGTGGACCGAGGTTGGCCCCTGGAACGAGGAGCTGGATGGTAGCGATGGGTTGGCTGTGTGCCGGTTCGAATCGGGTGAGTGGTCCTGATCGTCACGATCGCCGGGGGGAAGGGTGGCGTCGGCAGGTCTGCAATCGCGCTGAACCTCGCCGCCCATCTGGATGGCGTCCTGGTGGACGCGGATGTCGGGATGGCGGACCTTCCCACCGACGGGGGGCCAACGCTACACGACGTCCTCGCCGGTCGGGTGGAGCCGCGGGACGCAGTCCGCTCCGAATGGGCCGTGGGCGTGCTACCGTCGGGTCGATCCCTGAGTGGCGCACGAGCGGTCGACATGGATCGACTCGACTCTGTCCTCGCGCGCCTTGCCAGGGCCTACGAGTTCGTGATCGTGGATGCACCTGCCGGATTCGCGGCGGACGTCGCGATCCCGATCGCGGCGGCCGACGCGGTCGTCCTGGTGACGGAGCCGGAACCCGCGGCGCTGGCCGACGCGGTCAGGACACACACGCTCGCGAGGGAATTGGGCGCGGGGATCGGTGCGGTCGTTCTCAACCGGGCGGCAGACCCCCGACCGTCGGTCACGGATCGTCTCTGCGGGCCGCAGGTTGCCCTCGCCGAATCACCGGCGATCAGGCGTGCACAACGGGCTGGGCTGCCAGTTCGATATCACGACGGAGAAGCGACCGTCATCGAGCAGTTCGAAGACCTCGCCGAGCGGATCAGGCGGATAGCACGCGACAGGCGGCTCGTAGCGTCACCGGTGTGACGCCGGCGACCGCCGCGGCTTCTTTCTGGGTCGGGGCTCCGGGCTCCCCCTTCCCAGCGGTGTAGAGTGCAGCCGCGGCCAGCCCGCCGGGATTACGACCGCTGACGGTTTCAGCGGCGAGTTCCGCGAGCAGCTGCCCGGCTTCTAACTCGCATCCGGGGTCCAGCCCAAGTTCGGTGGCAAACCTGGGCAGGTACGAGGCGGGATCGATGGGTCCGGTTTCGAGGCCCAGGTCACGGTTCATCGCGTCGTAGGCCGCCTGGAATTCGTTCTGGTCGGCTTTCGAGACCTCGACGAGTTCCTCGACGGTCCGGGCCAATCCGTTCGTTCGGCAGACCGCGTACACGCAAGCAGCCGCGAATCCCTCGAGGGACCGGCCGGGGAACAGGTCGGCGTCCTGGGCTGACTCGAAGAGCACGCAGGCCTGGTCCCGTATGTCGTCGGGGAGCGAGAGGGCACCGACCACTCGCCGGATCTCGGTGAACCCGTAGATCTGGTTGCGTGCGGCTGTCGACCCCACTCTCGCACGATCGTGCTCGCGGCGCATGCGGCGGAGCCGCCGGCGTTTCCGGCCCTTCACCCGGGTCGAGTGACCGATCTCCGTCGAGAGGCCGCGGTCGTGTCGGGAGCGCGAGAGCGGCGCACCGGTCCGTTCCCGATCCGGACCGTCCGCGAAACTCCGCCATTCCGGGCCGCGGTCGAGTCGATCCTCGGCCACGACCAGCCCGCAGTTCGTACAGACGGTCTCGGTTTGTTCGGTGCGCAACGACCCCGAACACTCGGGGCAGACCGCGGTGGCATCACTCAAACTCATCACACCTCGAACTTGGTCGCGATCCAGTATTTAATGCTCGACCCTACCGGGGGTGAAAACCGCACGAATGCGGTATCTAACGTAACGGTTACCGTTACGTTTTCCGCGGTCCCATCAGATTTCCAACCACGGAAACGAAGCTTTATCGGGGGGGACGGGCAACGGCCAGCTATGGCGCTGTCGGACATCGCCGAGGGGTTGGCGACGACCGAGCGGCAACGCGACCGTGGGGTCGCCGTCGTGGACCGGACGGACGGGTCCCTGGCGGACGCCCTCGAACCGTTCTCATCGACGCTTCCGAGTCCCGCGTCGGCTGCTGCGACCCTCGTCCGCGAGTATGCAGGGGTCTCGAGCGTTGGGGACGCGGCGGCCGCGGCTGGGGTCCCACCCATTACGGCATCGAAGACGCTCTACCGGCTGGGCTTCGAGGGGCTCTCTCCGTTCTCGCCGCTCGAGCGGGAGATCTGCCGGGACTGGCTCTCGGCCGAAATCACCCGCACCGAAGCACGCTCGCTGATCGACGCTGGCGAGGAGCGCTTCGCGCTCGGGGCGTATATCGAGACCCACGAACCCATCGAGGGCGCAAGCGAGGTCGTGCAGGACGCCCTGGCAAGCGACGCGGACGCCATGGTCGAGAAGCGCGATGCCCTCGCGGAGACGATGTCGGCCTCGACTGATCTCTTGTCGGGCTAGTCTTGGGGTTGGCCTCGCCACTGTTGCGGTTCCCACCGACCGGTCGCCACTCGATTTGTCGTTTCATACCGGAAGCCGGACGGTCCGTCCCCCCTCAGTTCCTGATCTCGGATCCGAGCCGCCCCAGTAGCGACCCGGTTGCGTCTATCGACGTGGCCACGTCGACCTCGAATACCTCGTCCGCAACCTGAGCCATCCGCTCGGTGAAACCACCGGCCGATTCCAGCGTGTACGGGCGGTATGAAGCGTCCTCGGGGAGCGTCGGGATGGCGTGATCGGCGTCGGGTGGGGCGTCGTCGGCCGAGGCGTCGACCGCCAGTACGTGGTCGAACGCAGTCCCGACGTCGGCGAGCCGGCCCCGCTCCCGCTGTAGCGAATCCACACCCCGTTCCGTCGGCGGGATCAGGCCAGCGACGGATTCGGCGGCCGTCACGGCCCCCACAGCCTGATTCGAGGCCACCGGCGGGACGTCGAGCA
The DNA here is from genome assembly GCA_964594685.1 of uncultured Halobacteriales archaeon. GTDB lineage: Archaea > Halobacteriota > Halobacteria > Halobacteriales > Halobacteriaceae > Halodesulfurarchaeum. Next base: position 15,061 of record CAZQNH010000014.1, on the reverse strand, counting down.
GGACGTGGTCGAATGTCTCACCGGCTTCCGCAAGTCGGTCCGCGACGCTGGCTCCCGCAGAAGCCGTCTTCGCCTCGGCGAGTTCCGCGAACGGGGCGAACGAAGGGACGAGCCCGAGTCGCCCGTCGCCGTCGACGTCCCGGTCGTGGACCGCGTCGGCCAGCTCGACATCGGGGTCGGCCAGAAGGGCGGTCGCATCGGCTTCGATCCGGTCCTCGAGGAATCGTTCGAGGCCTTGGGTGGCGAAGTCTAGGTCGAGCACGAGGGCCGACCGGCCGCCCCTGGCCAGGACCCCGCCGAGTTCCAGCACGGTTCGGGTGGTTCCGACTCCACCGACGATTCCGACGACGGCGACGCTCTCGACGGCCATGGCTGAGTGGATGGGGCTCGGGGTGAAAAACGCGCGGATTACTCGAGGGCGGCGAGGGTGGCTTCGATGTCCTCGGCGATCTCGTCGAGTTCGTCGTCCGAGAGCGTGGGGTTCCGGCCCGCAACCGCGTGGATCGGCCGGCCGCCGTCCTTCTCGAAGCGCGGGATGATGTGGCCGTGGACGTGGTCGATCTCCTGACCCGCGGCGACCCCGTTATTGAAGCCGACCGTCGAGGCGTCGGCGTCGACCGCGGCCTCGATCTCGGGCGTGATTCGATGGATGGTCCGCATGAGTGCGGCCCCATCGTCCTCCGGGAGGTCCGTCAGCGTCTTGTAGTGCTCCTTGGGGATGACAAGTGTGTGCCCTTCGGAAAGCGGGTTGACATCCAGGAAGGCCATAGTCTCCTCGTCCTCGTAGACGATTCTGGCCGGCGCCTCCCCCTCCATGATCCGACAGAAGATACAGCCAGTTGGCATACCTCGGAGTTCCGCCCCGCGGCGCATGAAAGTTTCTTCGTCCGGGTGGCTGGTTCTCTCGATCTCCGTGGTTGTGTTTTCATCATTCAGGCTCGCGAGGTCAGCGACGTCTAACTGATTGCCGGGGAGCAAGCCAGGGTGCCGAAAGCCCCCCTTCCGCTCGACCGCTCGCTCGTTCGGAGACGCTCACTGCGTTCGCGTCTCCTGGCTGCAGGACCGATTACCATTTTACCGGGGAGCGTGAGCCATTTCGTATGACACACTTCGACGGGGACGTCCCGGACCAGTACGACCCGCACGCAGTCGAAGAGCGGGTGTTCGCGTACTGGGAGGACGTGGACGCCTACGAGAAGACCAAGGCCCATCGAGAGGACGGGGAGGACTTCTTCTTCGTCGACGGCCCGCCGTACACCTCCGGGGCGGCCCACATGGGCACCACCTGGAACAAGACGCTCAAGGACTCCTATATCCGCTTCCTGCGGATGCAAGGCTACGACGTCACAGACCGGCCGGGCTACGACATGCACGGCCTGCCCATCGAGACGAAGGTCGAGGAGCGACTCGACTTCGAGAACAAACAAGACATCGAGTCCTTCGGTGAGGAGAACTTCATCGAGGAGTGTAGGGCCTTCGCGGAGGAACAACTCGAGGGCCTCCAGGAGGACTTCAAGTCCTTCGGCGTCTGGATGGACTGGGATGACCCCTACAAGACGGTCCATCCGGAGTACATGGAGGCTGCGTGGTGGGCCTTCCAGCAGGTCCACGAACGGGGGCTGGTCGAACAGGGCCAGCGCTCGATCAACCAGTGTCCGCGATGCCAGACCGCCATCGCGAACAACGAAGTCGAGTACGAGATGGTGGATGACCCCTCGATATACGTCAAGTTCCCGTTGCAGGACCGGCAGGGCTACCTCGTCATCTGGACGACGACGCCCTGGACAATCCCCGGGAACACATTCGTGGGGGTCGATGGCGAGTTGACCTACCACGCTGTCGAGGCGGAGAAGGAGGGGGAGACCGACCTCCTCTACGTCGAGGAGAGCCTGGTCGAAGAAGTGCTCTCGGCGGGCCGATATGCGGACTACGAGGTCCGTGGGGAGGTTTCGGGGGATGAGATGGTGGGATGGGAATACGAGCACCCGCTGCGCGAGGAGGTTCCGGACGCACCTGATTATGATGGCGCACTCCAGGTCTACACCGCCGACTACGTCGAGGCCGAGGACACGGGGCTCGTCCACTCCGCGCCGGGACACGGTGAGGTCGACTTCGAACGCGGTCAGGAGTTGGGACTCGAGGTCTACTGCCCGGTGGGCGAGGACGGGACCTACGACGAATCGGCCGGGAAGTACGCCGGCCAGTTCGTGAAGGAGGCCGACGCCGAGATCATGGCGGACCTCGAGGAGAAGGGTCTGTTGCTCGCCCGCGGCACCGAACACCACTCCTATGGTCACTGCTGGCGGTGTGACACGCCCATCCTCCAGATAGTCACCGACCAGTGGTTCATCACGATCTCGGAGATCAAGGATGACCTGCTGTCGAACATCGAGGACTCCGAGTGGTACCCTTCCTGGGCCCGGGATAACCGCTTCCGGGACTTCGTCGAGGAGGCGCCGGACTGGAACGTCTCGCGCCAGCGCTACTGGGGCATCCCCATCCCGATCTGGACGCCTGCCGGGGACCCATTGGCTGACGGAGAAGGGGTCTCCGACGGTGCCGGCGGCTGGAACGGCGACATGGACGAAGCCATCGTGATCGCCAGCCGTGAGGAGCTCGCCGAGCGGGTGGACCAGGACGTCGATCCCGAGACCGTCGATCTCCACAAGGGGACCGTCGACGACCTCACCATCACCGAGGAGGGCAGGACCTACACCCGCGTGGGCGACGTCTTCGACGTGTGGCTGGACTCCTCGGTCGCGACGTGGGGCACCCTGGATTACCCTTCGGAGACGTCGGAATTCGAGGCGCTCTGGCCGGCGGATCTCATCATGGAGGCCCATGACCAGACCCGCGGGTGGTTCTGGTCCCAGCTCGGCATGGGGACCGCCGCGTTCGACCAGATCCCGTACGAGACGGTGCTGATGCACGGTCACGCCCTGATGCCGGACGGTCGGGCGATGTCGAAGTCGAAGAACATCACCGTCGAGCCCGGCGAGGTTCTCGATGCCCACGGGGCCGATCCAATGCGGCTGTTCCTCCTCTCGGTCACCCCGCAGGGTGATGACATGCGATTTTCCTGGGAGGAGACCGAGAACATGCAACGTGACCTCAACATCCTCTGGAACGCGTTCCGGTTCCCGCTCCCGTATATGGAGATGGACGGGGTCAACCCCACCGATCTCGATGTCCGGAACTACGACCTCGAACGGGCCGACCGCTGGCTCTGCTCCCGGCTCCAGACCGTCCAGGCGACCATGGCCGATGCCTGGGCGGACTACGAACAGCATCGGGCCCTCGACGCCCTGCTCGACTTCGTCGTGGAGGACGTCTCCCGCTACTACATCCAGCTCGTCCGCGAGCGGATGTGGGCCGAGGAGGAAAGCGAGTCAAAGCTCGCAGCCTACGCGACGCTGTCCAACGCCCTCGAGGCGGTTGTTGCTCTGCTTGCGCCCTACGCTCCGTTCATCTCGGAGGAGATCTACCAGCGGCTCACCGGCGAGGAGGGCTTTGACTCCGTCCACATGCTCGACTGGCCGACGCCGGACGAGGACCTTCGGGACGAGACCCTGGAAGCCGCGATCGCCCAGGTCCGGGCGATCGAGGAAGCGGGGTCACACGCCCGGCAGGACGCCGGCCGGAAGCTCCGGTGGCCGGTCACCAGGGTCGTCGTCGACGCGGCGGAAGAGGCGGTCGTCGACGCGCTGGTCGAGCACCGTGATCTGCTCGCCGAGCGCCTCAACGCCCGCGAGGTCGCGGTCATCCCAGCCGGCGAGGACTGGGGCGACCTCGAGTACACGGCGACCGCCGACATGAGCCTTCTCGGCCCCGAGTTCGGGGACCGTGCACAGGCGGTCATGGAGGCGCTCAACGGCGCGCGCATCGCCAAACCTGACCTCGACGCGCTCCAGCAGGCCGTGAACGAGGCACTGGACGAGCCTGTGGACCTCGACGAGGAGATGGTCTCATTCGACCGCGTCCCGCCGACGGACGTCACGGGTGCCGAGTTCGACGGTGGCGTGGTCTACGTCGATACCGAACTCACTGAGGACGTCGAGAGCGAGGGCTACGCCCGCGAGGTGATCCGCCGGGTTCAGGAGATGCGCAAAGATCTCGATCTGGCCATGGACGAGCGCATCCGCCTCGAGGTCGTAGTCTTCGACAACCGGGTGGGTCAGTTAGTCGCCCGGCACGAGGACCTGATCGCCGAGGAGGTCCGCGCCAACGACATCGGCGAGGTCGACGACGGCCATCGCGAGACCTGGGATATCGAGGGAACGCGGGTCGACCTCGCTATCGATCCGGTTCGGTAGGGAGGTCTACCGGTCGCTGTATTGGTTTTGGATCCAAGACAGACGACGAAGAGTGGCGCCAGTACGATCTGCCGCCTGACACTATATAACCACTTTCAGTCGAGGTGCTCGGCGACGGCCGGGGCGACACTGACCTCGGAGACGGCGCGTTCGAGCGTGTCGGTCCCAAAGATGGCTTCCACGCCTGCGTTCGCGAGTTTCGAGCGGGCGTTCTGTACCAACAGGGGGTGGACTGTGGCCACGAACACCCGGTTCGGGTCCCGCTCATGGAGGATATCGATTGCCTCACTCATCGTCGAGCCGGTGGCGATGATATCGTCCACGACCACGACGTCCCGGTCAGTCACGTTCACCTCGCTGGGGCGCATCTCGATGTCGCCCGTATCGATGTCCCGGTGTTTCTCGAAGAAGTCCGTCTCCCCGGTGGCCGCGACAGCGCTCACCGATTCGGCGATCGGGAGGGCCCCTTCGTCCGGCGCCAGGAAGATGGGATCGGCAAGTTCCGTTGGAAGGGGTTCGGCCAGGCGTCCCGCCGCGTCGACCGGCTCGGCGGGGACGGAGAAGAACCTGCAGACGGCGGATTCGTGTGGATTGACTGTGAGCACTCGGTCGGTGCCGGGACTCACAGCACGGGCCGTGGCGCGGGCCGACACGGGCTGTCCGTCCTTGAACGCCTCGTCCTGGCGGGCGTAGCCCATATAGGGGATGACGGTGGTCACTGATCCGGCCCCCGCCTCCCGGACCGCGTCCTGCAGCAGGAGGAGTTCGAGGTGCGCGGCGGGCGAGACGGTGGACGCCACCACGATTGCCCTGTCGACAGGGGCGGGGACCTCCACCAGCAACTCGCCGTCCGGGAACCGGCTATACTCGACCTGCGCGAGCGGCTCCCCCAGTTCCGCGGCGAGCGCGGCGGCCACCGACTGGGACGAGGAACCGGGAACGATCATGGTCGGGATATCACGGGGGTGTGGCTTACACGTTTTCCTCGATGTACCGGCGGTGTCTGGGACGCATTTCTCGTGTCGCCGTGATACGGTGACTACCAAAGGCACCGAGCGCCCGGCCTCTTTCGAACTCTCACCCCGCTAGTGCAGCTTATCCGATTTCCCATACGTTGTCCAATTTCTCTGTGGAGTTTCCGCGCTTCGGAGTCGCGACCGATTCAACCGATCGATCCCGTGGAAGGGTGCACGTGGTCGTGCTACTCTTGGCTTCCACCGGACCGGACCACGAGACCCGAGACGCCGCTCAGGCCCAGGTGCCTGGTCTGCCACTCGCCCCCGGTGGCAGTGATCAGGGTGCCATCCTCGGAGACCGCGAAGACCGCGTCGTCGTACCCGATGCCGGTCACCGGGGCGTCGACGGGGATGTGCCAGGGGCCCCAGGAGTCACCGTCGAAGACGAAGAGTTGGTCCGGGGTCGCGGCATGCGCCCGGCGGAGCACGCCGGCATCGGCGGTCGTGACGTCCCCTTCGACGAGGGTGAACGTCCCCTCGGCGACGGCCATCCACCCGGCCCCCAGTTTGAAGAGCCCCCGCTGGGTCGCGGCGTGGGGGACCCCCGCGGTGGAGATGTCCCGTGCTCGCTCGAGGCCGACGTGCTGGATACCGCCCTCAGTCACCCGGAATACACCCTCGCCGGTCGCGATGAGGTCCCCGTCGATGGCGTTGACCGAGGTCGAGAGGGTGCCGACCGGGTGCCACTCGCCGTCGATCAGTTCCGCAATGTCCCCACTCGGCGACGCTGCCAGGAGCGGGTCGCCGCCGACCGCCACGGCTGACCCGAATCCGGTTTCCACGAACCCGTTTGCAGCCCCATCTTCCTCATCCGCTTCGGCTTCACCGTTCGCTGCGTCTTCGGTCGATCGGGATTCCTCGGTTTCCGATCCATCGGTCCTCGGCTCATCGGCCAGCGCTTCCGCGTCCTCCTGGACCTCGACGAACACGTCCTCGGATGCTGCCACAGCGACGGTCCCATCGGCCATCGCTGTGAGGTCCCGGGTCGTGCAATCGTGGACGAGTGCGTACTCCACGACTTCGTCCCCGACGATCTCGATCGCGGTGACCCCGTGTTTCGAGCCCACGTATGCCTCGACCGCCGTGCCGGCCGATACGGACTCATCCTCGGGGGTGGTCATACGGGAATGCCCGCCTGGGGACGCTTTCAGGGTTGCGGTCCGTCGCCCGGGGGACCCCGTGTCGGAACCACTTTGGGGCCCGCACACCCAGAGATACCCGATGAAGATATTCGGGTCTAGTGGCACCCGTGGGCGGGCGAACGAGGTCCTCACGCCGGGGTTCGTCCTCCGGGTCGCGGCCGCCGCGGGGACGGTCTGGCGGGCCGATGAGGTCGCGGTGGCCAGGGACACCCGTACCACGGGGCGAATGCTCGAGAACGCCGCCGCGAGCGGGTTGGCGATGGTCGGCGCCGACGTCGAGCGCCTCGGGGTGGTGCCCACGCCGGGCTTGCAGGCCTTTTGCGATGAAGAGGCGGTCCCTGGCGTGATGATCACCGCCTCGCACAACCCGCCGGAGTACAATGGCGTCAAGCTGGTTGGCGACGACGGCGTCGAGCTACCGGTCGATCGGCTCGAACGCGTCGAGGAGATCTTTCTCGGCGAGCGCGAGTCGCCGGTCTCGTGGGACCGCACGGGCGAGGACCGCGACGTCGACGGGGCCCGCCGCCGGTACCTCGATCAGCTGCTCGCCGCGGTCGACCGGGAAGCGATCGCCGAGGCCGAGATCACGGTCGCCCTCGACCCGGGCCATGGGGCCGGCTCGCTGACCAGCCCCGAGTTCTTCCGCCGGCTGGGCTGCTCGGTCGTCACGGTGAACGCCCACCCGGACGGGTACTTCCCGGGGCGGCAACCTGAGCCCATCCGCGAGCACCTTGCCGACCTCGGCCGATTGGTGAGGGCTGCTGACGCCGACGTCGGCATCGCCCACGACGGCGACGCCGACCGGGCAATCTTCTTCGACGAGAACGGTGAATACATCGAGGGCGACGCCACGCTGGCTGCGCTCGCGGAATCGGCCCTCGGGTCGGGTGATACCATCGTCTCGGCGGTGAACGTCTCCCAGCGGCTCGTCGACGTGGTCGACCGCGTGGGGGCGGAGCTGGAGCTGACGCCGATCGGGAGTACGCGCATTTTGACCCGGATCCAGGAACTCGAGCAGGAGGGGGCCGTTGTGCCGGTCGGCGGGGAGGGCAACGGTGGGGTGATCTTCCCGGACTATCGGAAGAACCGCGACGGGGCGTATACCGCGGCCCGGTTCCTGCAGCTGGTCGCCGACCGGACCGCGAGCGAGATCGTGGCCCCGTACGACGGCTACGAGAACGTCCGGATCAACATCGAGTACGAGACCGAAGCCGAGCGGGCTGCGCTCCTCGAGTCGGCCGAGGATACGGCACGGGCGGAGGACGGTGACCTCACCACCATCGACGGCTATCGGCTGGATTACGGTGACGCCTGGGTCCTGGTCCGCCCGAGCGGCACGGAGCCGGTCGTCCGGATCTACGCGGAAGCAAGGGACCTGGATCGAGCCAGGGAACTCGCGGACGGGTTCGCGGACATCCTGGAAGCGGCCAAGGCGAACGCGGAATAGGGCAGTGGGTTTCTCTCCGGTCGTAGTATGCACTCGCAAAGCGTCCTGCATCACCGTGATTGGGACTATCAGACGGGGAAGACGAGTGCGGTGTCGCTCGCGTATGCCTCCGGCAATTCGCCGATGTCCCACCCGGGGGCCGTGGTCTCGACGAAGAAGTACTCCGTGCCCTCGTGGGCATAGAACGTGCCGACATATCCCTCGCCCGCCAGGCCGAGTCCCACGTGATTCGGCGGATGGAGGATGGCACAGTCACGGTCGAAGGGTCGAGCGGTGAGGAGACTCGCGAGCAACAGCGCGGAATCCTCGCAATCTCCACCCCCGTCGACCAGGGTCTCGGCCGGGTACTTGATATACTCGTCCGCCGGGGTCTCCGGTTCCGCGACGTATGGCAACCGCTGAACGGTCTCTATGGCGAACGGAATGAGATCCCTGTCGAGGGCGGTGGCCGCCCGTTGAATCTCCGTTGTCACCCGGCCGGCGAGACCCGACTCCCTGGCCCGTTCGACATAGCGTGGGTATTCGTGGCCATGCCACCCGGTCGCCCCATGGACGTATTCGGATTTGAAAACCCGAACCGGAAGGGTCCAGTCCACCCCATCGCCGCTGATCGCCAGGTGATAGGCCCCATCGACCGCGCCTCGCTCGAAGCCAGCTCTCGACGCCTCCCCGACCGTCTCCGGATGCGGGTCGGGTGTCAGCGATCCATCCTCCCCCAGGATCAGGCGGTCGGTCTCGGCGACAAGACGGTCGGTCTTGGCCACGAGCGGCGGTCGATCGGCGGTGGGACCGTCGTCGGAATCGGCCCCGGCCGCCGATGAATCGGGCCGCACTGCAGCGAGGTAGTGGATGTGGTCGCCGACGTGATTCGAGTCCAGCCTCGATTCGAATTCCACCTCGACGGTCTGGTCCTGGCTGTCGAACGCCGATATCACCTCGCTTTCCCCCCTTCGGATACCCTGGCCTCGTGGATATCGACGCGCGGAGACGGCGATGCGGACATTACGGTCCCCTTCGACAATGGTTGGTATGTCGTCTCGGGCGAGGCGTACCTTCGCGCCCGCGGGGCCATAGTCCTCGAACGTGGAGAACTGACGGTCCTCGAGGCCAGTGGCTCCGGTCCCGGAACTTGGTTCCCCAGCGGGGGCTCCCGAACCGGTCTCCAGGCTCGTACAGCCCGCGATCGAGGCAAGGGCGCTTCCAAGTACCGCGAGAGCCTGCCGGCGCTCCATCGTGCCTGGCTACCGTCGGGTCCGGGATGAATGTTCGACTTCCTTCTCTGGAACGAAGAATCTCCACCGGCGTCTCATCGGCGGATGACTCCCCGGCTATTCTGTCTGGGATTCGACCTCGGTCGGGGACGGCGGTTCGCTCTCCGACTCGGTGAGTCTGGCATACACCGAGCGGAGGCTGCCGACCATCGTGGGGCAGGCGCCACAGTCGCCACAGGACAGCGATGCACAGTTGAACGAGTCCCCACATCGGGGACATTCCAGGCCCTCGGCGGGGTCGAACTCGTACTCGCAGGTGGGACACTTCATATGCCCATCACCACAGCGAGCAGGCCGCCGACCCCGAAGGCCACGATCCAGGACCCGATCCACATCAGGGCACCCGTGGTCACGTCCCGCTCCTTGACGATCATCACCATCGAGAGGATGCAGGGGACGAACAGCGTCACGACCACCAGGCCGACGAATGTCTGGGCCGGCGTGATGGCGAGGTCGGTCATCCCGGCTGCGGCGAAATCACGCCTGATGAGCCCCAGGATGAGGACCTGTGCGAAATCGGCGGGCATCCCCACGAGGCTGGTGACCGGTCCCATCCCTTCCTTGATCGCCTCGAGGGTTCCCAGGTAGTCCAGGAGGGAGATGACGACCGCGGTGGCGGCGAACAGGGGGATGGCCTCCGCGAGGAACATCTTGGTGCGGTTCGCGGTCTTCCGGAGGATGTTGGTGGGTCGCGGTATGCGCATCCGCGGGAGTTCGGCGACCAAGCCCTGGGTCTCACCGGGGAGGGCACGGTCCAGAGCCACGCCCGCGAGCCCGAAGACGAGCAGCAAGACGCCGAGATACCCGAACCACCACACGAGCCCGAGCCCTGCCAGAAGACCGAGGATCACGCCGAGCTGGGCCGAACACGGTATCGCGAGGCCGAGGAGCCCCGTGGCGATGATGCGTTCGCGACGGGACCCGACCATCCGCGTGGTGATTACCGCCATGGTGACACAGCCGACGCCAACGATCATCGGGACGATGGCCCGGCCGTTGAGCCCGATGCGGGAGAGCCCCCGGTCCGTGAGGACCGCGAGCCGTGGGAGCGTTCCGGAGTCCTCGAGGGCGCCGATGGCCAGGTAGAAGGCGACAATGAGCGGCAGCAATACCCCCAGGATATACTGGACCGTGACGGTGAGCAGGCCGAGGTTGCCATTGATCAAGACGTACTCGATCGGTTCGACCCACGCCGCATTTGGCAACGCGGCCGAGACCGCGTCCTGGACGAAGGGCACGTAATATTCCCCGAAGACGACGACTTCGAGATAATCGACCAGGCGCTGGGCCACGATGTCACCGATGACGTAATAGACCAACCCGAGCACGAAAAGCGCGATCGGCGTGCCGGTGAGCGGGTTCAACATGAGGTCGCTAACTCGCTCGCCGAGGGACCCGGTCCGCTCCTCGCTCGACTGGATCCGGTCGAGTATGGCACCGACCCGTTCGCGTCGATGCTCGTAGATCTCCTCCCGCACTGTCGGCTCGACGAACCCGGGGACGCCCCCGTCTGCCATCGAGGCCTCGCGGTCGCTGACCGCGACGGCGGTCGCCTCGTCGGCCTCGACTAGCAGGGTCTTCTCCCGCCGGTTCGCCTGGAGACCGTCGGGTAACCTCTCGAAGAACGTGGCGATACTCGGTTCCTCGGGGGCCGTGGCCTCCTCCACCCGGTCTTCGAGTTCGTCGATGCCCTCGCGCTCGGTCGCGACCGTCGGCACCACCGGGACGCCGAGTGCGGCCTCAAGGCCTTCGACGTCGATATCGATGCCGTCGGCCCGGGCTTCGTCCATCATGTTCAGCGCGACGACAGTCGGGATACCCATATCGAGCACCTGGAGCGTGAGGAAAAGGTCCCGTCCCAGGTGGGTGGCATCGACCACGTTGATGACCCGGTCGGCCTCGAGGACGATCTCGCGGGTCACCCGCTCCTCCTCGTTGAAGGAAGAGATGCCGTAGGCGCCAGGCGTATCGGTCAGCGCGAAGTCCTCGGTTCGGGCAAGCGTTGTCTCCACCGTGGTGCCCGGATAGTTCGAGACGTCGACGTAGGAGTCCGCGATAGCATTGAACACCACGCTCTTTCCGACGTTCGGCGCACCGACGATGGCGACGAGGTCCTCCGGCATGTCGGCGTCATCCGCTGGGTCGTTCGGAACGTGACTCATGCCGGGCCCACCTCGGCCACGTCGATGTCGGTGGCGATCGATCGACCGATCGCCAGCTCCGTCCCGTCGCGCTGGATGATGACCGGGCCATTCCGGATGCGGTGGCGGCAGGTCACCCGGCCGTCCAGAAAGCCCAATCGGAGCAGGCGCGCTCGGAGGTCGGTGTCGGGGACTCGATCGAGACGAAATCGCGTACCAGCAGCAACTTCATCCAGTTTTGTAGACATTTTGGCCCCCCTAATTTTAGGCGTATCTAACTGTTTAGTCTGCACTAAATAAAGCCAGTCGCGTGTTCCAAGGAGGTGAAAATCGCCCCGAAGGGCTTCCCAGCGCCGCCCACGACCTCTAGTTGGATCCGACGGGTTCCAGGGGGAACGCACGGCTCCCACCTGCCGGAGTCGCCGACTCGTGGGGCTTCGGCGGATCGTACACCGGCCAAAGCGGCCATATGCCCGGCGGCCCTACCGCCGACCACGAGACCTGCCAGGGACGTGACCCTCGAATGAGCCACCAACACGAGAAGGAATACAGTGAGAGCGTGGAGATGTACCTGAAGGAGATCTATCTCCTTTCGCGGGACGGCGAGCCCGCGAAGACCGGCGCCATCGCCGACCGCCTGGACGTCTCCCCGCCGAGCGTGACAGACCGCCTCAATCACCTTACTGAACAGGGGCTGGTCACCTACGAGAAACACCGTGGCGCGGACCTCACCGACCCCGGTGAGGAACAGGCGGTCGGGTTGCTCCGGAAGCACTGCCGAATCGAGCGGTTCCTGGTCCAACAACTCGAGGTGACCGAGGGTTTCCACGAGGAGGCCTGTCGACTGGAGCACGCCATCAGCGACAACATCGCCGAGCGCCTGGACCGCTTCGTCGATCTCCCCGAGACGTGTCCGGACTGCTACGACGTCGAAGCCCAGCACTGTTCTCGGCTCTTCGATTGAGCCTCCGATACCCCCGACCCTACACTGCCGGTTACGGTCCCACTCCGCTCCCACTTCCATTCCCACTCCCGCTACTGGTCCACGTCTCGGTCCCCATCTCGTTCTCCGTCTCGTTCTTTGCTATCCTTCCGAGCCGTCTGTTCCGCAGATTCGCGGTCCATGCGCGGCCTGCGGTCGTGTTCCTGCTGTACCAGTATGTAGAGCAATAGCGACCCACCGATCACAACGATGAAGCCGAGGACCAGAACCCCACCCACAGATGCTCCCATCGTAGTCACTCCGTCAGATGAATCCGCTCGTCGGCGGCCCTCGGCGTCGGTCGGCGTCTCTTCGAGGCCATCTCAGCCCAGGAAGATGTCCACGACGTCGCTCGCGCCGTCGGCGACGTCCCGGTACAATTCGGAGTACCCGCAGTTCGTACAGGAGACTACCTGGAAGTGGTTCGTCTGGATGTCAAACATCTTGCTGAGTCCGCCGCCGGTGGTCGAGATCTGTCCCACCTCGGTCTCGACGTGGCCGCACTTTGGACAGCCGCTCTCACCTCCGGACGGGTCTGAGGCGTCAGTTGCCATATCTTCGAATAGGACCAGGCAATCTTTCAACCTCCGGGAGACTCAAATATCGGCTGTTGTTTCTCCGGGTTGCAGGCGGCATCTTATTTCCGACTTCCCCTTCGCCTTCCCTGCCTCCGATCTGCGGTCCGCGGGGTGGAAGAGCCAGGACTCACTCGACGGGGTATGAGATGATAGGTATCCCTGCGTTCCCCAAAGTGCGAAACCATTTCCCGGTGGGAACCGACCTGGCTGTATGGCCCGCATCCCGATGGCGACATCACGGACGGTCATGCTCGCCGTCGCCGTGGTGGCGGTCGTAATCGTCCTGGAAATCTCCACGGCGACCGGCTGGTTGGCCTATTCGGGGTATTTGGCCCTCACCCTCGCCGGGCCGCTCGTTCTCTTGTTGGTCGTGCTGGTCGGTATCTGGTCAGGGTTTCGGTACGTTATGAACCGCTCCTGGCAGGATTGACCACCCGAACCCGGGGCACCCCGCTTCACAGCCACTGCCACCTGTAGACCTGTCTGTCCTGCCGAAATTGCCCTTTCCTCAGTAGGTTCCAGGATGGCGACTGTGAGTCTCCCGGCGATATCGCTTGACTGCAGTCTCGTGGGTGTCGCGTCGCAGCGACCGGAGTTCCGCCTCGACGGCAGGGCACCGCTGCTCGGCGATCTTGAGGCTCTCGAGAACCTCCTCGTCTTCGCGCTCCCCGTCCATGGAGAACACCCACTCGACCTGCAGATCTGGGAGTGTGAGATCGAGGTGGCCCAGGACGCCCATGAGGAACATCGACTCCGGGCGGTCCGCCCGACCCTCCGGGTCGAGGTGGGCGGCACCCTCCCGGATATCCGCAAGACGCTCCTGTCGGGGGTTCCCGACCGACCGCCCACCGGACAGCGGCCCGTGGCCTGATCCGGTCCTACGTCTGGCTACGATGAACGAAAGAAAAGACAACAAGGAGACGCTCACGGAAAATCAGCCCGTATAAGGGAGATACGACGATTCGAATGACAAATTCACAATATACAATGACGGTCCCGATATGATAGCCATACGCGGAGTCGGGGCCGCGTGTAGTGGATTGGTCCTATCGCTGGGTGGGAATACCGAAGGGGTCGAGCGGATGGTCGGGTCCGCCGATCACCTATCACGTGGCGGCTTTCGAAGGTCAAATTTTCATCGACGCTCGCTCCGAGAAAAAACACCTTCAAAGACCCAGTACACACTTGCCGGTCCCGGCCGAAGAGCCCGTATGGCCAGCAGTACGTTCCGTCAACTTCTCCCACATTTTGTCATCCTTGTGGTGCTCATCTCGGTGGTGCTCGTCGCCGTCCGGCTGGCGAGACCGGAGATCAACATCTGGTTCCAGACCGCCATCGCCATCCTCATGGGGACCGCGTATCCGCCGGTGCTCCGATATTTCGACATGGCACCGGAACCGTGGGAGTAAGCCGGAGACTCTCGCCACTGACGGCTCCAGGCTGTTCGTGTCTATCGAGGGAGGCTCCCGACCTGCGAGCTGTCCCCGCCCGGCGTCGAATCGGCTTCTCCCCCGCCGGTTTCATATGCTGCCGCGACGGCGGTCTCGACGACCCTGATCCGCTCGCGAGGGATGCGCTCGCGGGACCGCCGTTCGAGCAACGCGGAGAAGCGACCGTCTTCTCTTGTCTGTTCGCAGGCGGGACAAACGAACCCTTCCTCGGTCACCCGCCAGTCGATGTGCCCCATCGGACAGATGTAGCGCCAGCGCTCCGCGGCGTACCGGGTGTCGATCTCGATCCCTTCGTCCGCGTGGTCTGTCCGGCGTCGGCCCGCCATCGGATGCGAGTCGGGGAGCGGTGGCCAAAGGCGGTCGTGCCGGGTTTCCGATTGTTCCGATTCTGGGATAGAGCCGTTGATGAGCATTCTTATCGTACATAGCCCTTCTTTACAGATGTCTCCGATAATTTCCGCTTCGATGATCGTGGGCCTGGGCTGGGTTATTGGCTTCACCCGCAGCCTCAGCAGCCCCACCCCGTGTATCCTGTTGCTTATCTGCCCGGTTTGAAGGGTAGACGATATCCATTTTTGTATCAGTGTGGATCCGATCTGGCTTACCAACATCCCAAGCCAGGAATTCACGCCCTCGCACACGCTACGCGGTGCTCGAACGGTGATTGTCCCAGAAGTGGGACCGCCCGGATTTGAACCGGGGTCACGAGCACCCAAAGCT
>CAZQNH010000013.1:12360-42466 GCA_964594685.1 uncultured Halobacteriales archaeon | reverse complement strand
TAGAATGAGGTGCGGGCGAGTGGGTCGGGGGTCTAGGCTCGTATGAGTGACGAGGGTCCAGGGTCTAGGACGGGAGTGGATGGTGGGGAACGGCGAATGAGGGCCGAGGATGCAAGCTCTCGAATGGGCGTGGTTGTTACATTCTAGAATGGCGAGGATTCGCCTGTTTCACACCGAGAAATCAGTCACCCGTGCATTCACCGGACTCACTTCTGGTCGGAGTCGGTGCCGATCGACGTGTCCGCCCGCTGGAGAGTCCGGAGGACGGCGCTGAAGTCCGTATCCTCCAGCTGCTCGACGATATCGTCGAGGCGTGACTCCAGTTCCACGATCTCCGTCTTGAGTTCCTGGTACCGGGCGTCCTCGGCGAGTTCGGAGGGCGATTTCGCCGTCTCGAGGTTCGCCCGCTTCGAAACCAGCGCGAAGTACTCCCGAACCTCGTCGTTGTAGAGTCCTCGTGTCAATAGATTCGTGACGAGTTCGTGGAGGTCTTGCCGGTCGAGTGGCTTTACCACATAATCATCGAATCCCAGATCGAGGATGTCGAAGTCCGGGTCCACGGCGGTCACCATCGCGACCTGACAGTCGATCCCCCGTTCCCTGACCTCCGCGAGGATCTCGTCCCCGGAGGCGGTGGGCAAGCGACGGTCCAGGAGCAGGACGTCGACGTCCTCGTCGATGACCTCCCTGGCTTCGTCCGCTTGATACGCCGTTCGGACGTCGTATTCCTCCCCCAACCACTCGGCGTAGAGGTCCGCGAGTTCTCGCTCGTCCTCTACGATCACCACCATCGGCCGGTCCGTCATTTTCGGATGCTACCACGGAGAGCCCACATAAAACCCTTTCCGGCATCGAGAGCGAATCCTTTTGTCGCCGGCTCGGAAATCACCGGGCAATGGACGCATTGATCGTGGGCGCCGGGGCCATGGGACGGTGGTTCGCCCACCGCCTGGACTGGCCGGTGGCCTTCGCCGACGTCGACCGGTCGGCCGCAGAGGAGGCCGCCGCGGCCGTCGGTGATCGTGGACGGGCTGTCTCCCTGGACAACGAGAACCGCTTCGGCCTCGTGGTCGTTGCGGTCCCCATGTGTGCGGCGACTGCGGCCATCCACGAGCACGCTTCCCGGGTCGACACCGCAGTGATCGACCTTACTGGCTCCATGACCGAGCCTCTCGAGGCGATGGCGGCAGCCGCCCCGGAGGCGGAACGAGCCAGCTTCCATCCGCTCTTCGCTCCCGAGCACGCACCCGGGCGGGTCGCGATATCGGTCGGCGACGCGGGGTCGACGGTCGACCGGATCCGCGACCGGTTGGAAGCCGCCGGGAACACGCTGGTGGAGATCGATCCCGCGGTCCATGACGAGGCGATGGTGACCATCCAGGGCCGGGCTCACGCCGCGGTCCTGGCATTTGGACTGGCAGCTGAGGAGGTACCGCCCGAACTCGCAACCCCCGTGTTCGAACAGCTTCAGGCGGTGCGAGAGCGGGTCACGGACGGCACGCCGGGCGTGTATGCCGACATCCAGGAGATGTTCGACGGGGCCCGGGACATCGAGGCGGCCGCCCGCCGGGTGGCCGATGCCGAGGCGACGGACTTCGAGGGTCTTTACGACGATGCCGGTTGACCGGGAGGCGGTCGTCGCAAACGCGAAATACCTCCGGCAGGTCCGGCCGATCGACCCCCTGGAGATCGCCGACTACGTCCCGGATGAACCGGACCCTCGGGTCGTCGCGCAGGTCCTCCGGGAGGAAGCCGTCGAGCTGGGCCTGGTCGAACGGACGGACGGGGCCTTCGTCCCGGCGGCCGAAGGACCGTACCGACCCGCGTTCGACGGCGTCGAATCGTTGCCGACCGAGTATTCGGACGGTCTCATCGACCTGCTGGTGGCGGCGTACGGGCCGCGGTGGGAGGAGGGCGAGTCGGGGGTCGCCATCCGGAAGCGGATCAGCCGGCTGAAGGCTGAGTACTATCGCCAGGCGTCGGTCGCCTACGACGAAGACGTCGCACTCGCGTACGCAATCTACCACCTCCCGGATTACTACGCCACGATGCAGTACATTCTGGCTGAGCTGGCCGGCGATGGCCTGCTCCCGAGCAGGCTCGAGGTCCTCGACGTCGGGGCCGGCGTCGGCGGTCCGGCACTCGGCCTGGCAGATTTCTACGAACCTGGAAACAGGAACGGGGAGACGCCAGCGGACCCCACTCCCTCGAACGGTGGACGGCTCGCCCTCGTAGACTATACTGCCGTCGAGCCGAGCGAGGCTGCCGACGTCCTCGAATCGATGCTTGAGCCCACTGGACCGAACTTCCACTGGGGTGTCCACCGCGAACGAGCCGAGTCTTTCGAGCCAGCCGGGGAGTTCGACCTCGTCCTCTTCAGCAACGTGCTCTCGGAACTCGAGCGGCCCGCCGACGTGGTCGATCGATATCTCGACGCCCTCGCGCCGGACGGCTCGATGGTCCTCGTGGCCCCCGCCGACAGGAACACGAGTATACAGCTCCGGGAGGTCGAACGAGGGGTGGAAGCCCGGGGTGCGACAGTGTACGGCCCCACTGTTCGGCTCTGGCCGGGGGAACGACCGACGACCGATTCGTGGTCCTTCGACCAACGCCCGGATATCGAGGTACCCCCGGTCCAGGAGCGGCTGGCGACGGGGGCCGACCGACCCTCGGAGATGGTGAACACCTCGATCAAGTACTCCTATTCGGTGCTGCGCACGGACGGCATGCGGCGGTGGGACCTCGAACTGGACACCGCCGACGTTGCAAGGATGGCCGACATGGAACGCCACGTGTCGAACCGGATCGACCTGGTGGCGGCCAAACTCTCACGGAATCTCGCCGATGACGGACACCCACTATACAAGGTCAGTGACGGGAGCGAGCGCGAGAACCACTTCGCGGTCCTGGTCACCGAGACGGAACTCAACCGGGACCTGATGACGGCCGACTACGGCGACCTGCTTTCCTTCCAGCAGGTCCTCGCGCTCTGGAACGAGGACGAAGGTGCCTACAACCTGGTCGTCGATGAGGAGACGTTGGTCGACACTGCCTCGTGATTAGCGTCGATTACGTCGGCCGGATACGACCGGACGGAAGGCGGTGCGTTTTTGCGGGGGGCTTGCGGACTGGCTGTATATGTCCGGGTCCCCCGAAATCCTCCTCACGAACGACGACGGGATCGATAGCCCCGGGATACGGGCACTTGCGAGTGGGCTGGCCGAAGTCGGGAACGTGACCGTGGTCGCGCCGGCTGACAACAAGAGCGCCGTCGGGCGAGCGACCTCCCACGAGGTCCGTGTGCGGGAGGTCGAGCTGGGTTACGCCATCGAGGGGACCCCGGTGGATTGCGTCGTCACGGGGATCGAATCGCTGGCGCCGTATCCCGATATCGTGGTCGCGGGCGTGAATAAGGGGGCGAACCTCGGGATGTACGTCCTGGGACGGTCGGGGACCGTGAGCGCCGCAGTCGAGGCAGCCTTCTTCGACGTGCCGGCGATCGCCATCTCGTTGTTCCTGCCGGGCGATCGATGGCAAGAACCCACGGAGGAGGCCGAATACGCCGAAGCGGTCAGGGCCACCTCGTTCCTGGTCGAGAACGCCCTCGAAGGCGGGGTCTTCGACCGGGCCGATTACCTCAACGTCAACGCGCCTGATCCCGAGACGGAGCCGACCGGGATGGCGGTGACGCGACCGTCGAGGGCCTACGACATGACAGCCGAGCGGAACGGGGAGTGGGTGACCCTCCGGGACCGGATGTGGGACCGAATGGACGAGGCACATCTCGCTGACGATCCGGACACCGACCGCCGGGCCGTCCTCGATGGGAAGGTGAGCGTCTCCCCGCTTACGGCTCCCCATACCACGGAGCACCAGGAAACGCTCGACGGACTGGCGACGCGGTATCGGGCGGAGCGGTAGACCGACCACTCGACAGAAGGGTCAGGGGATCACACCGCAGGGATATGTCAGGAGCACGGTCGCCCGAACCATCCCAGCCGGGGCGACCCGGAGAGAACCTCCAGAACAGCTGATAGCGTCCCCCCGCGAAGCACGGGATTCTTCCTACCGGTACTCCCGCTGCTCGATCTTGTTGAGTTCGATGAGCAACCGGAAGATGGCTTTCACCAGGTTCGAATCCACGCCGAACCGTTCGGCGTTCTCGCCCGCCCGTTCCATCACGGTCTGTTCCTGGTCCTCGTCAGTCGTGGCCAATTCCGCGTCGGCTTTCACCGAGGCGATCGTGTCGGCTACGTAGGTGCGTCGGGCGATCAATTCCACGATGTTCCGGTCGATCTCCTCGATCTCGTCGCGGAGTTCCTCCAGTGACATCTCCTCTGTCACCGGCTCGTCGGCTCGGTATCCCCTATCAGCGGTCATTCGATCTTGGCTCCATGAGTTTGTGTCTCGGTTCGAATTGTCCGTCCGTCTCGGTTCCCCCACCGCTCGGCCACTCGGTCGACGGCTGTTGGCTCGCCCACGGCGACGTAACTCGGACCCGTCCCCGAAAGGGAGACCCCCTCGATGTCGGGCAAGGCCTCGACCATCGGGTCGGCCGGATACTCGAGCGCCGCGGCGAACGCGAAGCCATTTACGGTCATCGCCGTGGCGTATCGGCCCTCGAGGGCGAGTTCCCGGACCAGTTCGGCCATCGGCGCGATCCGCTCGCACCGACCGACGTCCGCGTCCACGCTGAACCCTCTCTCCGGTGGGACCCACGCGACCACCGCCCAGTCCACGCTATCGTGCTGCAGGAGGACATCCTCCGTATTGTGTGTGATCGTGAGCCCGCCGAGCATGCTGGCGCTGGCGTCGTCGAAGGCCCCGGTGACTGTCACCCCCGCCTCTCGCGCGGCCTCGACGCCGATCCGTGCGGCCTCCTCGCGTGTCACCTCATCGGCGAGGCCGAGGGCGTCGAGGGTGGCCAGGACCGTGGCATTTGCCGCCGCGCTCGAACTCTTGAGCCCGGACGCGAGGGGAACGTCGCTTTCGGTTCGGACGTATCCCCCCGCGGGCCCGTCGAAGAGGCGGCAGACCTTGGCCACACTCCGCTCGATGAGGGTGGTATCCCCATCCGGTCGCCCCTCGATCTCACCGCCGTAGGCCGTCCCCCCGAGTTCCACCGACGCCGCCACGAATTGGTCGATGGCGAATGCGGCCCCGTACCCCGTGGCCAGGGCGTTGAGGACCGTTGCCGCAGCGGGGGCGACAGCACGTCCGTCCATGCGCTTCCTTCCGGTACCCCTCACTTACGATTGGCGGTCGGGTCAATCGTTTCGGTCGGTCAATAGGCGCAGCGAGTCCCCGATCGCTCACTCCGTTCCCAACCCGCGGGCTTTTGCCAGCCGGGCCGGAACCTCCAGTCGATGCCGGTCCACAACGAGGTCCCCCCGGAACCCTTGCAAGTCGAACTCGACGATGGGGGGATCTACGTCACCTATCGGGACGATCGACGCGTCTTCTATAATGGGATCCCCGAGCCGGTCGAGGGGACGGTTCGGTGCCGGCCCGGCAAGGAAGTCCAGGTGCTCGTCACCGACCAGTCCGGGACCGAGGGGGTGATGACGTACGTCAACGAACGCAAGACCACCGACGAGATCCTCGAATCCAGTGGCGTGGGTCGTGTGCTCCTAGAACCGGGTGAGGCGACGGAACTCTTCGAGGGCGTCACCGCCCGGGTTGATGGGATGGCGATCGAAGTTTCTGCAGACCCCGACACAGCAGGCGGTCGGGTATTCGTCTTCGAAGAGGATGAACTCGGGGAGGCGATGTACGAGATCACGGGGCCGAAAGACGAGGATTGATCAGGTCACTGGAGGTAGGAGGGCTCCTCCGCGTCGCAGTTCTCCTCGTGCTGGCGGGCTTCCTCGCTGGTGTCGAACATGAGCCCGCAGCGCTCGCATTCGTACCAGGTCTGACCGTCCTTCGTCGTTTCCTCGACCATGTTAGTCAGTCGGCTCGCCCGCTGTAAAGGCGTTACCCCGCCATCCTTTTCCCCGGGGGCCCGTACTCCATGCCATGAACGAGACGCGGTCCCGGGAGGTGGTCGTCCGGGAAGCCGAACCCCGCGACGCGGGCCGGGGTATCGTCCGGCTCCCCCGAGGACTGATGCGCGAACTGGGTGTCCTCAGCGGCGAGACGATCCAGGTCGAGGGCGAGGGGACCACGGTTGCCCGGGTTTGGCCGGGGCGGGGGGAACTCTCCGCTAGCGAGTTGCGGGCCGACGGCGAGATCCGGACCAACGCCGGAGTCTCCGTCGGTAACACGGTGACCGTGACGAAGGTCCAGATCGAGGACGCCCGACAGGTCCGGATGGTGCCGACGGTGGATCCGGGCCGTGAGGCAGACGCCGTCCGCGAGACCCTCGAGCGGGCCCTGGAGAACCGCCCGGTCCATGCCGGCGAACGCGTCAAGGTGGATTCGTTGGGTGACGTGGGTGAGTTCAGGGTGGTCGATACCACACCCGGAGGCACGGTTCGGGTCACCGACGCGACCGAGATTGAAGTCGAACACGGTCCTGCGGACACCGCGGCCGAACCCGCCTCCGGGGTCGGGATCACGTACGAGGACGTCGGCGGTCTCGACGAGGAGCTCGAGGCGGTCCGAGAACTGGTAGAGTTACCGCTCTCGGACCCGGGGCTGTTCCGTCGGCTCGGTATCGAACCACCGAAGGGGGTCTTGATGTACGGACCGCCAGGGACCGGCAAGACCCTCATCGCGAGGGCCGTGGCGAACGAGGCCAACGCGCACTTCATCCACGTTTCCGGCCCGGAGATCGTGCGGAAGTACAAGGGCGAATCCGAGGAGCGGCTCCGCCGAATCTTCGAGGAGGCGTCTGAAGAAGCCCCCAGCATCGTCTTCTTCGATGAACTGGACGCCATCGCGTCCCAACGCGAGGAGGGTGGTGATATGGAGAGTCGCGTCGTCGCTCAGCTGTTATCCCTGCTCGACGGACTCGAGGCCCGCGGGGAGGTCGTGGTCATCGGCGCGACCAACCGCATCGACACCATCGATCCCGCGCTCCGGCGGCCGGGGCGGTTCGACCGCGAAGTCGAGGTCGGGGTCCCGGACCGGGCGGGGCGGCGGGAGATCCTCGACATCCACACCCGTGGGACCCCACTCGCGGAGGCGGTCGACCTGGCGTCGATCGCGGAGCGCACCCACGGATTCGTCGGGGCCGATCTCCGTGCACTCGTGGCCGAGGCCGCCATGCAGGCGCTTCGCCGGACAAGAGACGAGAACGAGGCCGAACTCGAGGTGACCCAGGCCGACTTCGACCGGGCCCGTTCCGGCATCGAACCCTCCGCCATGCGAGAGTTCGTCGCGGAGTTGCCGGAGACGTCATTCGATGACGTCGGCGGCCTGACGGAAGCGAAACAGACACTCGCGGAGGCGGTGGAGTGGCCGCTCGTCCATCGGGACCTCTTCGACGAGTCGGCGACCGATCCACCGGCCGGGATCCTGCTCTATGGGCCGCCCGGAACGGGGAAGACGATGCTGGCGAGAGCGGTCGCCAGCGAGAGCGACGTCAACTTCATCCGCGTGGCGGGCCCGGAACTGTTCGATCGCTACGTCGGCGAGTCCGAACGCGCGATCCGCGAGGTCTTCGAGCGGGCCAGACAGGCGGCACCGACGGTGGTGTTCTTCGATGAGCTCGACGCGATTGCGGCAACCCGCGGGGGCGAGACCCACGAGGTCACCGAACGCGTGGTGTCCCAGCTCCTGGCCGAACTCGACTCCGCGGCCGACGACCCGAACCTGGTGGTCCTCGCCGCCACCAATCGAAAGGAGATCATCGACCCGGCGTTGCTTCGCCCGGGTCGGCTCGAACTCCACGTCCATATCCCGGAACCGGACGAGGCGGCACGGCGCGAGATCCTCGACGTCAAGACGCGAGAGAAGCCCCTCGGGGCTGACGTGGACCTCGAGGCGATGGCCAGTGAGCTTACCGGGTATACGGGCGCGGATATCGAGGCGCTGGTCCGCCAGGCCTCGATGGAAGCAATCCGCGAGACGGTCAGGACTCGCGAGGCCGCCCCCGATTCTGCGGCGACGGTGACGATCACTCAAGCGCACTTCCGCGGGGCGCAGGAGACCGTCGAACCGGAATCCTCGACCCTCGAGGACTAACTCCACGCGATTCCGTCCTGCGGTGGTGTGCCGCGATCCCGTAGTCGAGACGTCACATACTCTTGTGGTCAGGTCGAAGGGCCGCCATGGCAGCTGCGGTCGTTTTTGACATGGACGGCGTGATCGTCGACACCGAGCAGTACTGGGTCGAGGAAGAGGAGGCAATCCTCGAGCGGGCGCTGCCAGAGAGCCACGATGTCGACCCGCACGATATCACCGGCATCAACGTCCACGAGCAGTACGAGATGCTCTCGGATTCCTACGAGATGCAGGTCGACCGCGAGGCGTACTTCGACGGCTTCGACCGACGGGCCGAACGGGTCTACGAGCAGGCGGACCTCATGCCCGGTTTCCACGACCTCCTCTCGATGATCGAGGACCGCGACTGCCCGATCGGGCTCGCGACGTCGTCCTATCCCCGGTGGATCGACATCGTCTTCGAACGACACGACCTGGCTGGGTACTTCGACGAGGTGGTGAGTGCGGCGGACCTCGACGCGCCAGGGAAGCCCGAACCGGACATCTACGAGACGGTGGCCAGACGACTCGGTGTCGATCCCGACCGGATGGTGGTGGCAGAGGACTCGGAGAACGGTATCGCCGCTGGGGCAGCTGCCGGGGCATACACCATCGCCTACGCACCCGATGGTGCGGCCGACCACGTCGACCGGTCACCGGCGTCAGTCCTTGTCACCGATCCGGACGATCTCCGAACCGAGATCCTCGCCCAGCTTGCCGAGGACTGAGTCGACTGTCTCACGAGAAGGGGCTAACAGACGGCAAAAACGGTCCCGAACCGGACGCCGTACGCTCGCTCACCAGTCCGGGGCGATCTCCCAGCGCATACGAGGCGTTGCTCCGGTGTTCCGCGATAAAATCTCGCAAAGGGCTCCGATCCGGGATGGTGGTCCAATCAGAATATGCTGGGTCTCCCAACCATTATTCGGGTTGGCGCCCGGCTGGTCATCTTTCGAACCGGCCAGCAAATCTTCGCTGGCGGTTTTTCTCAAGAACCGTTGGCGCACAACAGCGTCTTGCAAGAACAGTTCTACAGGCGGAGCAGGCCGAGTGCCTCGGGGCTTGACCCCGAGACGGTTCACCAGAAGGCTTTCGTCCGGGCGTACTCCCGTTCGCGTTCGAGGATGTCACGATAGAAATCCGCCTCGCTTTCGCGGTGGCGGTTGATGATCCGGGCGGCGTTCTGCGGGCCCACGCCTCTGGCACGGAGTGCGATGACCGCCTTCTTGCCGTGGCCCTGGACGAGACTCGCGTTCCGATAGGCCCGTTCGGTCATCCGCTCCTGCTCTTCGTCCTTCTCGGTGGCGTTGATGGCCGCCACGACCTCGTCGGCCCAGGGGCTCAATGCGGCTATCAACGTCGACTCGCACTCGGGGCAGGTCGGCTGGTCCGGCACCCTGCTCACCTTCGTCTCCTGGTCCCACGCCCCGCAGTGGAGACACACCAGCCGAACCCGGTCCTTCCGGATCCGCTCCCTGACCGTCTCGATGACGCTCGCGTCCGCGTTCTCGGGTGTCAACAGTTCCTTCCCGCTCGACCGCCCCGCAAGCCCGACCGGCGTTCGCTGCCCGTGGACCGTGAGCTCGATGTCCTCGGACTGAAGCGACTCGAGTATGGTGACGGCGCGGTCGACGTCGAGATCCTCGTGGAAGACCTCACGGATCGCCTCGTCGTAGATGGGGGTGTCCTCCAGTGCGGCCATGACCCGGTCGAGCGAGACACTATCACCGCCCTTCCAGCGCTTCAACGCGCCGAACTTCGCCGCGACCTGCGAGAGGGTGAACTTCAACGTCTCCGAATGTTTGAGACTCAACTCCAACAGGGGGCCGAGGTGGTCGGGATCCGTCGTCTCGAGGACCTCGCGGACGTCGGCCGCGCGGATGCTCCGTGGCACTTCGGACTCGATCCGGTAGGGATCGACGTCGATCCCGACCGAAGATCCGGTCCGTTGGCCCACGAGTGCCGCGATCAGTCGACCCAGCGTCTCGTTTGCCTTGTGGCCGAAGCAGGCGTTGACCACGATCGATCGCCCCTCGACCTCGATCACAACCCGGTCGGCGGTCGGGGTCGGACTCTCGGACTCGACCTGTTTTGCGACCTGATCGAGGGCCGCCGCGATGGTATCCGTGTCGGCCGGATAGCGGTCGGCGAAGTCACTGGCGACCGACTCGACCGTGGCGCCGTCCGTGAACTGCCGCTCAGCGACCCCTCGCATCTCCCCGACCTCCTGGGCGATGTCATAGGGGACCGGAATCTCCTGACCGATCCACGATGGGACCTCTCCTGCGGGATCTTCGATTGGCGAGACCTCGACGCGCCCCTCCTCCTGGTCGATCTCGGCGATACGCCACATGTCCCCTCGCTGGATGAACGTCGCGCCGGGTTCGGCGAAATTCACGACGAAACGCTCGTCGAGCGTGCCCACCTGGCGACCTCCGGCGATGTCGTAGACTTCGTAGGTCTCCTCGTCCGGGATCATCGAGAGGTTCTGGTAGTAATACTGCCAGGTGTTCGAACTCTTCTCGATGCGGTCTGCTTCCTCATCGAGCCACACCACGTAGTTCCCGTTGAGCTCCCGTACTACCTGCTTGAAATCTTCCTGCGGGAGATTTCGGAAGGGATAGGCGCCGGTCAGGATCTCGTATGCTCCGCGGGCGGAAATCTGGCCCGCGTCCATCACCAGTCCGACGACCTGGTTGGCCACGACATCGAGGCTCCCGTGGTGGATGTTCGCGGGTTCGACCTTCCCTTCGCTCGCCCGCCGTGCGATCGCCAGGGCCTCGAGCGTGTCGTCGGCGTGACCGGTGATGATCGTACCCTTCGAGACCTCGTCGCTCCGGTGGCCCGCCCGGCCGACGCGCTGGAGCAGTCTGGCAACCTCCCTGGGGCTTGCGTACTGGATGACGTGATCGATGCGGCCGACGTCGATGCCGAGTTCCATCGAGGAGGTACAGAGGAGGGCATCCAGCGCTCCCGCCTTGAAGTCGTCCTCGACCTCGATCCGCGCCGATTTCGATAGCGACCCGTGATGGACCCCGATGTTCGCCCCGCGGTTCTTGAATCGCGAGCCCAGCGCCTCGGCCGTCTGCCGTGTATTCACGAAGATGAGGGTTGAGTCATGTGCCGCCACCAGCTCCTCGATGACCCGGACGTGGCTTGCCACTGTCCGGGTGGTCATCAGCTCCGAGGCGATGTGTTCGTCGGCGGGCTGGATCTCGGGCTGAAGGACCCGGAAATCCACCTTGCTCGTCACGTCGACCTCCACGATCGAACAGCCCCGATCGCCGGTAAGGAACTTCCCGACTTCCGCAGGATCACCGACCGTGGCCGACAGGCCGACCCGCTGGAACGGCCCGGCCAGTTCTCGCAACCGCTCGAGACCGACCGTGAGTTGTGCACCACGCTTCGACGCCGCTAGTTCGTGGACCTCGTCGACTACGACGTGCTCGACATCGGTGAGCCCCTCCCTGAGCTTCGAGCCGCTCAGCATAGCCTGGAGGGTTTCGGGGGTCGTGATCAAGACGTCAGGCGGGTCTTCGGCCTGTTTCTGTCGCTGGTACTGGGTGGTGTCGCCGTGGCGGACGTCGACCGCGAGATCCAGTGTCTCGCCCCACCATTCCAGGCGCTGCAGCATATCGCGGTTGAGGGCCCGTAGCGGGGTGACGTACAGCGCACCGAACCCCTCGGGTTCCTCGGAGACGAGCGCGTCGAAGATGGGCAACATCGCCGTCTCCGTCTTCCCCGTCCCCGTCGGGGCCACGACGAGTGAGTGCGCTCCCCTCGCGATCGGCGGTATCGCCCGTTGCTGCGGCTCTGTGGGTGTGGCGAATCCGCGCTCGGAGAGGGCCTGCCTGACCTGGGTACCGAGGGTCGCGAAGGCAGCGGCCCCACCCGTCTCGGTCATCAGCGGATGTAGTCGGGAAGGTCGGTTAAGCCCGTTGTTCGAGGGGAGTCCGGGAGTGGGAACTGAGCAGCGTGCTGTGATTCACTCGGAGAGCCAGTGGGGTCTTCACCCGAGACACGCCGTTGTCCCTCCCCATACAGCACGAATTTCCCCGCACACGCAACCTGCCGTCCTTCCCGCTCGTGCGACCCGTCTCCCCAGAAGGCACTTACGACGAACAATTTGGTACGTAGATATGCACCGTCGCCGGTATCTCACCCTGGTGGGTCTCGGCACCACGACCCTGGCCGGTTGTGCACAGCCCTCCCTGAGCGATACGAACGACAGCACGGAGCCCACTAGTACTGTCGCGTCCCCGACAACCGTCACGACGTCCACTGATGATGAACTCCATCGTCTCTCGATGGGCGAGACGGTCACCCACGACGAGTTGTCGGTGACGGTAGGGAACCTACGAGTGAGGAACGTGATCGCGACACGAGGGGTTCACACACGCCTCGTGACGCCCGAACTCATCACGGAGGGGGGCGATTCCGCACCTGGACAGTTCCTGGTTGTCGACATCCGTATCGATGGGGAGCCAGCCGCTGAACTCGATCGCCTCCGGCTTTTCCCCACGATGGAGGGGCAGCGAGTTCCCGAGTCGAGCCCGGTTTCGGTCGCGGATGCGGCAGGTCGCTACGGTTTCCCGGTCCCGACCCGGGTACCCGAGGCGGCGTCGATACGCTGGGATACTGGGGATGGATCGTTCGCCTGGAGCCTTTCCGCCGATATCCGCCGGTCCCTCGGGAGCGAACCCTCGTTCCGAATCGAGGATGTCTCCGTCCCTCGGGAGGAGGGTGACCTCGTATTGAAACTGACGGTAAGAAACGATGGCGACCGGGCTGGCCGGTTCATCGCCCGGGTCTCCCAGGCGGATTTCAGTGGCGGAGACATCGTGACCTTCACCGTTTCAGCAGGGGAGGCCCGGTCCGAGACCGTCAGCCCCGGCGTCCTCCTGTATGTGGAAAACGCTGGCGGGGGAACGCTCACCATCCGGTATGCTGGGCGGAGCGGGCTGGAAACCATCGAACACCCTGTGGATGTCGCGACGACCACGACCGAGTCAGCTGATTAAGACGGCTCGGCCGCCCTCGGCCATCCAATCGCTCGTATGGCCTCCTGTCAATTCCGCCGCCGTCGATCCGGTTCAGGCATGTGGTTTTCCGACCGTTGCGTGTCCGGTTTTCGACGCCGATAGCGAGTTCGCACCGACGACGGGACTGTTCGGAACGGGCTGACCCAATCGCTCTGGATCCGGACCTCGCACTCGAGTACTCCGGTATCGAATCAGGGGGCCTCCTTGGCGGCTCCAAACCGATAGAGACCAGGCGGAGTTCTTTACAGCACGCGGGAGTGCGGGGATGTTCGAGACGATGCAGGGCGAGGTTTCCATGGGGGCTGTCGAGGCCATCCGATTCGACCCTGACGAATTTCGATCCGGAGAGACCTGTTGGGAGGAAGGCAAAGACCTTGTGCAAGGGTCTGGGGGAGGATCGACGACACTCGCATCTTGGCTGGGTGTGTGACTGCAGCCGTGACACCGTCTCCCCGGATCGACACTCAGACGGAGACGGGCACCTGTAAGGGGCCAGCGTATGTAGCAGCATTCATTCCGGTAGATTGTCCGGAGTCCGGACACACCGCTCTCGAGATGCGCTTTGGAGGGAAGGCCGGCCGGTCGCCACCTGACGGGCTCACGATGACCTTCGAGGAGCCGATGATTCGGACCCGAGTCCCGGCAAGGGTCCTGAAGTCGACTCAGATCGAGTGATATGGGCCGAGTCTCGTCCCATCAAGGAGGTATGCCTCCGCGTCGGGCACCCCCTCCGGGAGGAACGGCGAGAGGAACGCCTGGCCTTCGACATTGACCCAGGTCCCCCCCGCAAGGGAGTTGAAGGCTGGGAAGACGATTAGCTCCGTCGGCCCATCGACCGACCCGTCTGCGTGCTGTTCGAAGGGCTCGTTCGCGAGGTCGCCCCGAAGCCACACCCGTTCGATCCGACTGCCGCCCACCTCGTCCTGGAGACGGACACAGGGATGCTCGTGGCCCACCGCCAAGACGACTGCTTCGAGTGGCTCCGTTCCCGGCCAACTGTGTCCGTGGGCGAATCCCACGTCGCCCATCCGGATCCCCGAACCCGCTGTCACTTCGAAGTCGAGGATGTCCCCGACCCGCCCGTCGTGGTTGCCGGGAACCAGGGTCACGGGGACGCGAAGATGGTGCTCGAGATCCATGAGTTCCTCGAGTTCGCTCCCGTCCGGCTCTCCGATGTGTGTCCCGAGGTCCCCGAGGAAGACGATTCGATCGGCACGAGTCTCCGAGACCAGCGAGATGAGGTGTTCGCGACGCTCGTCGGCTCGGCTTCCGACCTCGATTCCGTCCCGTCGGAAGGTCCGCTCGATGCCGGCGTGGTAATCGGCGACCACCAGTGCCGTCTCATCGCCGACCGTCGCGGTGGCTGCGGGTTCGCCCTGGATGGGCTCGACCAGGGCCATTCAGATGGGCTTGAGGCGGTCCTCACCCGACTCGAAGCACCGGCCGCCCAAAAGGGCGTCCTGGATGGCCGCCTCGACCTCATCCTCGGCTATACCGTACTCGGCCTGGACCGCCTCGACCAGTTCGCCTCGGTCGATACCATCCTGACCGGCTTCGGCCTTCATCGTCTCGATCACAACGTCCTCTAATTCATCCGAACTCAAGGGGGCGGCTCCTGACTCCATTTCCGCTTCGGATTCATCGGCTGGCTCTTCATCGGCCATCTCGTCTGCCGGTGTTTCCTCTTGGATAGACGCTTCCTCGATAGCTTCTTCACCCGGCTCGGTGGTCTCGGCTGCATCAGATTCCACGTCGCTTTCCTCTGCACCGAGTGCAGCCTTGGATTCCAGGTCTTCACTAACTGCCTCCGTCTCGGCTTCGTCCTCACCGACCACAGCTTCGCCTTCGCTCTCGTCACTGACAGCTTCCGACTCCACCGCACCCTCGTCTACCCCGGGTTCTGCCGGCGTTTCTGCCTCCAGGTCTCCCGAGGCCGATCCTGGTTCGCCGATCTCGGCCCCCGATTCGAAGCCGACATCGTACTTCTCCTTTACTTCCTCGCGTTCGCCCTCCGAGAGCTCGTACATCTCGTCAGTGGCCTCGGGGTCCGTCTCTGCCTTCGCCTCGTCTTCCGCCTCGGCCTCCATCTCTGCATTCTCCTGGGCCTCTGGCTCTGTCTTCGTTCCGGCTCCTTCCTCCCTCACTGCTGCCGGTGGCTGTTCCTCTTCACCCGGGGATGGCTGTTCCCCTTCAGGTTCCACGGCCGCGCCTTCTTCTGACCCGGCCTGCGGTTCGCGTTCGCCTTCCTCGGGCTCGCGGCTATCCTCTCGGGAGTCGGCATCCGCCTCGGCCGGTTCCTCGGGTCGGGTTTCGGTCTCGGACCCCCTGTCCGATGTGGCGGAAGCCGGCGTCTCTTCCGTCGTTGCCTCCCTATCGGCGGGCGGCTCGAGGACGACGTCCGCTGCGAAACTCGTATCGACGGCCGCGTCCCCGCCTTCGTCCGGTGCCAGGGGCTCACGTTCGACAGCGTCCACCTCGTCCGCGACCAACCTGGCGGCGTCGATGGCCAACGACTGGATGGAGGCGAGGTACCCCGTCGTCGTCCCGTAGGCTTCGATCGCCCGGGGAATCCCCGCGGCGATGCCCGGCCGGACGCTGGCCGTCGCCAGCGCCTCCTCGAGTTCCTGGCCCTCCAGGGACGAGGCGAGGGCCTTTGCGAAGATCGCGATCCGCTCCAAGGTGTGCTCGGCTGTCTGGACCACCCACCGGTCCCGCGTCTGGGCGTCGACCTGGTTTACGGTCTCGGGTCGGAGGGAGGTGAATACCCGGTCTGACCCCTCGGGTTGGAACGTCCGGGCTTTCCCGGTCACGGCGACAAACGCCGGCGGGTCGGCCCGCTCGAAGAAAGCCAGTGCATCCGGCTGATATTGGCCCGCGTAGATCACGAAGGCGCCGGTTGGATCGACCACGCGTGCCCGGACCACGTCGTCGCTCACCTCTTCGACCTCGGTGAGTACGCCGACCACGAAGAGGCGGTTCACGCGGGCACCGGTCGGGGTCACGAGGTAATTCGGCGCCCGCTCCTCGTCGCTCTCGGCGTAGGTGTGGGTCGCGTCGTTGAACTCGTCGGCGAAGACCCGGTAGGCGACCTCCCGACGCGGCCCCGAACTGCTCATGGCTGTACCTCCTCAAGGAGGCCGTCGGCAGCGGCTTTCGGGTCGGTGGTGACCCGGTCGAACTCGGTCGTCTCGAGATTCGCGCCGAAGTCGTCCACGCTCAGGTGACCGCGAACCCGGTACTCGTGACCCACGAGTCGCTCGGCGATGGCCTCGGAGACGACCGACTGGTCCATCGCGTCCCGCGCGGCATCCTTCGCATCTTCGACGGTTCCGCCGTAGATCTCTTTCGTGAGCTCGGCGTCGAGGACGACCGTGACCGTCCCGGTCCCGTCATCGAGGATGGCCTTTACCCGGAGGTCATCGACGCCATCCACATCGCCGTGAGTCCGGCACTGGCCCTTCTGGACAACCCGACCGCACTCGGGACATCGTTCGATGAGGCCCGAGCCCTCGCGGATATCGATGATGTTTCCCACCACCTCGAGGTCGTACGCCCCGCCCCGATCGACCGCGTTTCGGACGGACATCCGCTTGGGCTCACTTGCGTCAACCGGAGCATCAAGTGGGGTGATGGTCGTGAACTCGGTGATATTCACCGACGGGACCCCGCGGAACTCCCGGATGTACACGTTCTCGAATCGGAGCGAGGCACCCTCCTCGACGGCTTCGTGCGGGTTCCAGTCCGTAAACGGCAGTCGCGCGGTGGGGTCACCGAGGACCCCGCTCAGGATCTCGGTCTCCCCGTCTCGTCCCTCGATCGTCCGGTGCTCGACCTCCAGGATGCGGGTCTCGACGTTGCGACCCCGATCGCCGGGGTCCAGGACCGCGAGGTCCGTGTCGCCCCCGACCGTCGCGTCGAGGTCGAACGACTCCTCCGCGGTTTCGACGCTGGTCTGTTCGCCGATGTTGAGTTCGGGGTTGTCCTCCCACTCCCGGACGGAGGCATTGCCGAGCGTGACCGCGTCCCCGGGCTCGACGTCGAAGTCCTCCCAGGCCGTGTAGGATATCCGTCCCGTGTCGTCCGCGATCTCCCCTTCCCGGATCTCGTGGTCTTCGCCCTGATACCTGATCCGCCGACGACCGGCTGTCAACACGACGCCGGTCACGGTGACCGAACCAGCCTCGGTGTCGATATCGGCGATGTCCAACGTTTGCGGACCGCTCTCTGTAGTTTCCCCGTCGCCGTACTTCCGCCGTAGACTTCGGCGAGCCTCGTCGATCGGGACGCTGTACGAGACAAGGTTCT
Source organism: uncultured Halobacteriales archaeon (assembly GCA_964594685.1). Classification (GTDB taxonomy): domain Archaea; phylum Halobacteriota; class Halobacteria; order Halobacteriales; family Halobacteriaceae; genus Halodesulfurarchaeum. The sequence goes on along the minus strand of CAZQNH010000013.1, from coordinate 24,971 downwards.
CGAGGTCTTGCTCGACCGCCGACTTCTCCACCTCGAGGTCGGCGGCGAGCGCCTCGGCTTCGTCCTCGATGTTCATTGAGTGCCCATACCGCGGGGTGATGCTAAAAGGGTGGGGGACCTGGATCCCGAGAACGAAACCCGTTTGCAGGGTGCCCCGCAACGCCTCCCCATGCACGTCGCGGTGAACGCCGCCATGAGCGTCGACGGCAAGCTGGCCTCGCGGGAGCGGAAACCCCTCGATATCAGCGGTGAGTCCGACTTCGCCCGGGTCGACCGCATGCGCGCGGCCCACGACGCAGTCATGGTCGGCGTCGGGACGGTCCTCGCGGACGACCCGTCGCTCACACTGGACGACCCGGAGTTAGTCGCGGAGCGACGTGACCGAGGGGCGGAGCCAAACCCGGCCCGGGTCATCGCAGATTCGCGGGCGCGGACCCCGCCAGACGCTGCCATCCTGGACGACGCCGCGCCGACCTACGTGCTGGTCAGCGAGGCGGTCCCGCAGGAGCACGTGAGCAGCCTCTCGAACGCTGGCGCGATGATCGTAATGGCGGGCGAGAACCAGGTCGATCTCGTCAGCGGCCTCGAGAAACTGGAGTCCCAGGGTATCCAGGAACTCATGGTCGAGGGTGGGGGCGAACTCATCTTCTCGCTTTTCGAATCCGACCTGGTCGACGAGTTGTCGGTCTTCGTGGGATCGATGGTTGTCGGTGGCCGTGATGCCCCGACCCTCGTCGACGGGGCCGGTTTCACGCGGTCTTTTCCGCAGCCGGACCTCGAGTCCGTCGAACGACTCGACGATGGCGTCCTCCTCCGATACGACGTTTGAGCCCCGCCACGGGTAACCGACCGGAATCAAGCGCCAGATGTTCCCCATCGGCCAGGCTTATAGCCGGTGCTCTCGAAGAATCGCTCGAACGATGGCCCGTTCCACGCTGCGTATCGACCCTCACGTTCATTCTACTGGTTCCTACGACGGGCACGAGCCGGTCGAACTTATCCTCGAACACGCGGCGGAGATCGGTCTCGATGGGGTAGTCATCACCGACCATGACACCATCGACAGATCGCTGTATGCCGCCGAGATCGCCGACGAGTACGGTCTCGTGGGGATCCCGGGGGTCGAGGTCTCCACCGGGAATGGCCACCTCCTCGCCATCGGCGTGGAGACGCCGCCCGAGCCCGGCCAGCCGATCCAGCAGACGGTAGCGCAGGTGTGGGACATGGATGGTGTCGCGATAGTGCCCCATCCGTTTCAGCGGAGTCGACACGGTGTCAGGCGACGGAACATCCCCGACGCCGACGCTATCGAGGTCTACAACTCCATGTTGTTCACCGGGTACCGGAACCGACGGGCGAACGTCTACGCCGTCAAACACTCGTATCCGAAGGTGGGCGCGAGTGATGCCCACTACCTTCCGAACGTGGGACGGGCCTATACCGAGGTCACGCTGGTCGATCCGGTGCCCGACGCCGCCTCCGTCGACCCTGACGTGGTGATCCAACGGATCCGCGATGGCGAGACGGCCATCGAGGGTCGCCGATCACCGATCGGGCGCTCGGTCCGCCAGTACGCGAAGGGCGCCGCCAAGAAAGTGATGTACGAGTTCACCGCGCGGGCGCCGGTCCTGCCGACGTGGCCAGCCTCCATGGATCGGACTCGTCAGTAAGGCTGGTTGCTGGCTAGCTTCTCTGGGAATCGTTGCGGATAGCGGGCTCGCTTACCGCCTGCAGGCCGGGCCGGCTCGAATCTTAATGGGAGTGGCCGGTGGCCTCGGCGTAAGTCATGCCGAACCGCTCTTCGAACAGTTCCATCATGTCATCTTCGATCGCCTCGATCGTCTCCTCATCTCCGCCCTCTCCGTGGTGGGCGATGGCGTGGGCTCGCTCCGAGAACGCCATCACGAGCATGTCCGCGACGACCTTCGCGTCGCTCTCGTCTGCCTCCTCCCGGTAGAGGTCCACGAGGTCCGCGGGGAGTTCGATCTCTTCGGTCTCGGCGCCGACATCGACGGTTACGATCAGTGAATCGGCCATGGCACGCGTTTGGGTACCCCGTGTTAGAAAGGTGTCTATTCCGGACGATAGCTCACGCTGTCCCCCACGCTCGGCGCGGGGTCTGCAATTCACGATCAGAACCCGTCGCGGATTCTAGAATACGTCGACGGTCAGTCGTCCGCGGTCGCGGCCTCGCCACTCTCCGCGGTCGGGACCGCCCCGCTGGAGAGCCATTCGTCGGCGTCGAGGGCAGCCTGGCTGCCCATCCCTCCGGCCGTGACTGCCTGCTGGTAGTGGTAATCCACCACGTCGCCGGCGCCGAAGATGCCCTCGACGGCTGTCTTCGTCTGGCCGCCGCCGCGGCCGCCCTGGGTGATGATGTATCCCTCATCGTCGCGTTCGACACCCGTGTCCTCGAGATATTCGGTATTCGGCGTGTGGCCGATAGCGAGGAAGACAGCCCCGACGTCGAGTGTCCGTTCGTCGACCTCCTCGGCGGTCTCATCCTCGGAAAGCTTGTCCTTCGGATGGCCGTCGGGGTGATGGACCAGGTCGACGTGATCGATGCCGTCCGCCGCGGTCCCGTGGATCTCGGTGACCTCGGTGTTCTTCAGGATCTCGACGTCTCCTTCGGCTTCCTTCTCCATGATCCGGTCGACCCAGTAATCCTCCGCCCGGAAGTTCTCCCGGCGGTGGGCGATGTAGACCGTGTCGGCGAACTTGGTCAGGAAGTGTGCCTCCTCCATCGCGGCGTCCCCACCGCCGATCACGATCATGTCCTCGTCCTTGAAGAAGGCGCCATCGCAGGTCGCACACGTCGAGACGCCATAGCCCATCAGGTCACTCTCTCCCGGGATGCCGAGGGTCCGGGCACTGGCCCCGCTGGCCGCGATCACGGCGTCGGCGGTATAGACCTTCCCGTTCGAGAGGGTCACCTCGAATGGTCGGACGGTGTCGTCGATGTCTTCGACGATGCCGTGTTCGATCTCGGCCCCGAATCGCTTTGCCTGTTTTTTCATCCGATTGATGAGCTCGGAGCCGTTGATCCCCTCGGGGAACCCGGGGTAGTTATCCACCTCGGTGGTGAGGGTAAGTTGTCCACCTGGCTCGTCGCCTTCGAACAGTAGTGGCTCGTTGTTCGCCCGACTCGAGTAGATGCCCGCGGTGAGTGCCGCGATGCCAGAGCCGGCGATGATGAGCCGGCGGTGCTCCTCGATCTCATCGTCCCCTCCATCGGTTTCGGGGGCGGGCGCTGACGGATCTGGGTCCATGTGCTATCGAAGTCGCTGAGGGACCTATTTACCTTGCGCAATGGGACCTCTGGAACGGAATCGGTCGGTACCCTTAGGAGTCACTCGGTCCTGGGTCCGGACATGGCAGCCGAACTCGAGTCCAAGGTCGAACGCTACGAGACGTTGCTCGCAGACGCCCTCGAGGCGGCGGATCTCGTCCCCGGCCCGGAGACCCCACTCGGCACTGCAGCAAACGAGTTCCGGGAGATGGCGGAATCCTACCTCGAGGACGGTCGGCACTTCCGGGCCGAGGACGACCCGGTGAACGCGTTGGCCGCGTTCTCGTACGGTCACGCCTGGCTCGATGCGGGAGCCAGACTCGGTGTCTTCTCGGTTCCCACCGAGGGCCACCTGTTTACGATCTGAGTGGCGAAAACGGGACCGTATCCTCCGGGTTATTCGGTCCGCCCGGCAACACGGTGGATGATTATAGCTACTCTCCGAGACAAATCTCTCCTGAAACGAGCGGTCGGATGGACGCGGGAAGGGCTGAGCGCCGTGTGCCCTGTTCTCGGATAGAGTGGACTCCACACGAAACACTCCTCTGCCCGAAGTCCATCACCAGTCTGTCGGTCGGTCTCCAGTTGAAACGAAGGGGTCTTCCCGTAAGGCCAGAAACAGGTCCGGTGTCGAATGCTTCGACGGACCGGCCTGGGAACCAGATTTGAGGCGGAATGACAAAATATTGGTAGCGGCGAATGAGTGAGACGGTGTTGTCCCTTTTATCCTGTACTATTTCATCAATATTATATGAGAAGACCAACTCCGGCACAGTCAGACGGATCTCCCGTATCAGTCCCCCGAGGTGGCATCACTTTCAGCCGACTACTGAAGTATATGCACCAGGTTTTCGATGGTTCTCGTCCGAACAGGTGTGGCCATGGATTGTATCGTGTGTGGACAGGATGCGGGCTACCATCGGGCCGTCGTCGATAGCCTCGAGGACCGCCGTGTCGGGGGTCTCTGTCGGGAGTGCGAACGCGCGGAGTTCGGCCGTAGTCTGGAACGCGGCCGATTCCGCGAGACCGAGGGCTGTATCCTGTGTGCAAGGGACGGTCTCTATGCGCTGCCGGTCGGCGAACCGACGGCAACCCGCAACGAGGACGGCAGCGTGGTCGGTGACGTCGTGTACGATATCGGCCCGGAAACTGTCACGTTGTGTGACGAACACTTCTACGAACTCTCCAACCTGGACCCCGAGCCGAGTGACGGCCGCGTCCGTCGCGAATTCTGGTAGGTTCCTGGCTCCCCCTCCAAAGCGAGATTGACATCGACGAGGTTCTGGCCAGAACGTCGGCATCGAGGAGGGTCTCGCGAGGCCGTGAGCCTCCACTAACGCTTTCCCGACCGGAGTCCCGCCGACACAGACTCTCTGTATCGGTGGGACCGAGGATGGTGTATGTTCGAGAACCGGACCCGGGCCGGGGAGCGGCTGGCGAAGGAGATACGGTCGGCGGGGTGTGGATTGATCTGGTTCTCGCGGTTCCCAGAGGCGGGCTTCCGGTCGGTCGGGCCGTCGCTGACGCTTTCGAGGTTCCCCTGGACATCGTGGCCACGAAGAAGCTGGGTGCACCGGGGAACCCGGAACTCGCCATCGGGGCCGCGGCTGCGGACGGCAGCGTCTGGGTGAATCAGGACCTGGTGTCGGACCGTGGTATCGCTTCGGCGTACGTCGAGTCCGAGCGGCGAACGGCTATGGCGACCGCTCGGAAGAAGGCCGAACGGTACAGAGCGGGTCGGGAACCGCCGACGCTGTCCGGGAACCGGGTCGCTATTCTGGACGATGGCGTGGCGACGGGTGCGACCCTTCGGGCCTGTAAAGAGGCGGTGCGGAATGCGGACCCAGCCGGCGTCACCGTCGCCATCCCAGTCGGCCCCACCGATACCCTTCGCGAGTTGGCCGACCGGGTCGATAGATCGGTCGTCGTCGAACGCCCAAGCCACTTCCGGGCCGTGGGCGGCTTCTACCAGGACTTCGGACAGGTGACCGACGAGCAGGCGATGGCGAATCTCGACCGGGGAGCCGGACAGGGCCGCGGCCGGACACTCCGCTCAGTCGCCGAAATCTGGAACTGTATTCTCCGAGCTGCGGAACGTGCCTTTTTTAACCGACACGGGGGTAACCCATACTACGACTATGCCGAAATCCAATGGACCCCTGAGAGGGACCCGGAAGAAGCTCTCTAACCGGCCACGGGAGCGAGGAACTTCGCCACCCCAGCGGGCCGTGGAGTCCTTCGAGCCGGGCCAAAAGGTACATCTTCACATCGACCCGAGCGTCCCGGACGGCCGCTTCCACCCGCGGTTCAACGGCCAGACGGGCGAGATCATCGAACAGCAAGGCCGCGCCTACAAGATCGCGATAACCGACCGCGGGAAAGAAAAGACCCTGATCGCGAGACCCGCTCACCTCCGCGCCCAGCAGGACTGACATGACCATCTTCAAGGAGACTGTCGAGTCCGAATTGCTCACGGTCGCCGAGGCCAAAGAACTCTTATCCGAGGTCGAAGGCGAGCGAGCCGGGGACGAGGAGCGAGAACTCCGCTACGAACTCGCCCGGGCCATCGAGCACGTCAACCGCTTCGCGGTGCTCGATCCGGGGGAGTCACGAGAACTCGTCGAGGAGTTACAGGAGCTTGAATTCGTCGACGAGCCGGTTGCGTACAAGATCGCCGACCTGCTTCCGCAGTCCCGCACCGAACTCAGGGCGGTCTTCGCCCAGGAACGGTACGCCCTCGAGGGCGACGAACTCGACGAGATACTCGACGTCGTCGCGAAATACGCCTGAACAGGGTACCAGTGTCGAAGGGGGATAGGGCAGATTTTCTCCGGGATGGATGGACGTTCCGGGCTCTGTGTTCACGGCTCTGTGGATCGGTCTGACCTGACCGCAATTGTCCGACCCCTCGATGTCCGGTAGTGTTTGTCCGACCCTTCGCCTGTCCAGACGGTCCGGATTTGGGTCTCGACCGGCGCCGCCGGTGACTGTATCTAAAATTCTCTGGACCGAGCGGCCCGCGGTAACGCGGTCAGGGACCATTGTTTAAGTGTTATCTCCGCGTAGCCGAGGGTATGTCAGAGGAGACCGGCGAGACTTCGCGGGAGTACGGGGTTATCCTCGATTTCCTCCCCCACGGTCGGAGCGACGCCGATGAGCCCCAGTATCGGAGATCGCCGGTGGTGTACGCGGTCGCCGAAGATTCGTTTACGCTCTATGAACTCACGGTCGAGGACGACGCCGATATCTCGATCGGCGACCGGGTCCAGATCAGGCCATCGTTTGCCGAGGGGTTGAACCGCGGACGCGAGGTCGCATACGAGGACCTCTCTGACGGCGCTCGCTCGGAACTCGATTACGTCATCGAGGAGATCGTCGAGGCAGACGAAAAACGGTTCGTGGATTTCTTCAACGAGGCCCAACCGGTCTCACTCCGTCTCCACCAACTGAATCTCCTTCCGGGGATCGGTGACAAGCTGCGGGATAACATCCTCGACGAGCGCAAGCGCGGCCCCTTCGAGAGCTTCGAGGAACTCGAGGAGCGGGTCTCCGGGCTCCACGACCCGGAAGGGATCATCGTCGACCGGATCTTCCAGGAACTGACCGAGGCAGCGGACCTGAAATACACCCTCTTCGGTCGCTCGTAAGCCGTAAATCCGGTCCGATGATAGTGTGACCGATGAGCCCTCGAGACCCCGATGCGCTGATCCGACGGGCTGGCCGTGGCGATCCGGCCCGGGACCAGCACTTCCTCGTGGACGAGCGGGTACTCGACCGGATCCCCGAGTACGCGGTGGACTTCGACCGCACGCACGTTCTCGAGATCGGGGCGGGGACGGGTGCGTTGACCGACCGGCTGCTCGCAGTGGCCGACCGCGTCACCGCTATCGAACGTGACCGGCAACTGGCCGCCTTCCTCGACCGCGAGTTCGAGGCCGCCATCGACGACGGTCGGCTCACCGTGATCGAAGGCGACGCGGTCTCGGTCGACCTCCCGGAGTTTAGCGTCTGTATCTCGAATCTGCCCTACGGTGCGGCCTCGCCGGTGGCGTTCCGGCTGCTCCCGCTCGGTCGACCTGCGGTCCTCATGTTCCAGCGCGAGGTGGGCGAACGGATGGCCGCCGAGCCGGGAACAGCCGAGTACGGGCGACTCTCCGTCGCGACCCAGCATTACGCCGATGTCGAACTGGTCGAACCGGTCCCACCCGAGGCTTTCGACCCCCAACCGGCAGTTGATAGCGTGATCGTCAGGCTCACGTCTCGGGAACCGGATTACGAGGTCCCGGACGACGACTTCTTCCTCGACGTGGTCAAGGCGCTGTTCACCCAGCGTCGGAAGACCGTCCGGAACGCCATCCGGAATACCGTCCACATCTCCGGTATCTCGGACGGCCAGGCGGTCGTGGCCGAACTCTCCGATCCAGTCCTGTCGAAACGCCCCGATTCTCTCGAATCCCGGGAGTTTGCGGTGATCACCGGTGTCGCCTGGGGGCACCGAGATGACTGATCTGGCCGAACGCCGGGGCATGGAAACCGAGGTCTACCAGCCGGCCGAGGATTCTCAACTCCTGCTCGAGGCAGCCCGCGAGTCACTTGCCCCTGGCGATACGGTCCTGGAGGTCGGCACCGGATCGGGATACGTCGCCGCGGAATTGCTGGCGAGCCACGATGGCTGGATCGTCGGCTCCGATATCAATCCGAAGGCGTGTCTGGCGGCGAGGGGCCGGGGGGTCGAGGTCGTGCGAGCAGACCTCGTCGAACCGTTCCGGGCGGACGTTTTCGACATGGTGGTCTGCAACCCACCCTACCTCCCGGAACACGATGCTGCGTCGAGGGACGACTGGATGGAGGTGGCCCTTATTGGCGGGGAGTCGGGCCGGGTGGTCATCGAGGCCTTTCTAGAGTGCGTCGGTCGAGTCCTGGCTTCGGAAGGCACCGTCCTGCTTCTGGCGAGTTCGCTGGCGGGTCTCGACGAGATCGAGGCGAGGGCGACAGCGGCCGGGTTCAGGATCGACGAGGTGGCCCGCGAGAGCTTCCCCTTCGAGACCCTGGTCGTCTTCGAACTCCGTAGGGACGCGACGGGGTAATCCGGGTCGGGCCGTCAGGCCTCGATCATCACGTTCGAGGCCTTGATCACTGCCTCGACTTCCGCCCCCTCGGCGATAACCAGGCGATCGACGGAGGCGGTCGTGATCGTGGCCCAAGGGACTCCCCGTCAGAGATCTCCACGGTGACTTCCGCGATGTGCCCGTTCGTTTCGACGTGCTCCGCGGTGCCGGACAGACGATTGCGAGCGCTGAGTGCCATCGACACCTCGGTTGGACCGCACGGTGCTTCATTCCCGGCACTCCGATCAGTTCCGCCGGTATTTCGCTCGTTCATCGTCGGCCGGAACACGAGTCGGGTTTAGATAACCGCGAACGAACGTGAGCGCTCACCTCGCCCGGGCCCTTCGACTGTTCTCCCCTGGGGAACTCTGACTCTAGCTTTGTTGTGAAGACTCGGTGACCTCCTCGACGGCGCCGTCGATGGTTTCGTACTCCGTCTCACTGTAGCCGATGAACTGCACGTCAGTGAGGGTCTCCGGCTCGTATCCGTCGATTGTCTGGGCGATGACCCGTGCACCCTCGCCGAGGTCGAAGCCCGCGACGCCGCAGCCCAGTGCCGGGATGACAAGCGATTCGCACTCGAGTTCGTCGGCGCGTTCGAGGGTGTTCCGCGTGGCGTCGCGGATGCTCTCTTCGGTAGCTTTCCCGTCGCCGTAGTGTGGCATCGCTGCCGCGTGGATGACGTATTCCGCGTCGAGGTCGTAGGCGTCCGTCACCGCCACCTCCCCCAGGTCGACGGACCCTTTCGAGACCGCTTCTTCGTTTATCTCCTCGCCCGCACCCCGACGGAGGGCACCCGCCACCCCCGAACCCATCCTGAGGGTGGTCCCCGCAGCGTTGACCAGGCAATCCGCGGTTTGCTTGGCGATGTCTCCCTGGATCACTTCGACATTCATACGTATCTCTTTGTGAGGATATCCGTTATTGATTGGGCCGGGGGGATCGGTTAGGACTGTGGGATCCTCCAAGCTCTGAGTGCTGGGAATTGCGCAGGAACCTCGTGGGGGTCTGAATCGGAACGTAGAATATGCGGCCGACACTTTTCGGCGGGCCGGACCAATAGAAAGGTATGGGCGCTGGTGGAGGGGAGCCGATAGATACCGTCCCAGGGACCCCGACGGAGACGCGGGAGTGGTATGACCGGGCCAGCAGCCTCTATGCGCTCGTAATGGAAGACCTGGAGTTCCCGCCGACCGCGATCGCTATCGACAATCTCGATATCACGCCCGGGGATCAAGTCCTCGATCTCGGCTGTGGCGCCGGTCGCGCGGTGAGGACGATCGCCGAGCGACTGGGCCCTGAGGGGCGGGTCTTGGGAGTCGACTTCGCTGCTGGCATGTGTCGGGAGACTCGGGACGCTATCGAGAATGCCGACGTTAGGGGTAACGCGGCGGTCGTGTGTGGAGACGTCACCGAGCTCCCGCTCGGGACCGATGGGGTGGATGTCGCGACCTGCAGTTTCGTCCTGGATCTCCTCTCCCCGACTGACATCGATGCCGCACTCGCGGAACTTGCCAGGGTGCTCCGGCCCGGGGGTCAGGTGGCGATCGTCTCGCTCGCGGACACGGAAGCGGCGGGTACGACACTCTACCGCTCGCTCCGTGACCTCTTTCCGACACAGCTCGACTGCCGCCCGATACCCGCGAGCCGCCTACTCGACAGCGGTGGATACGACGTGACCGAGACCACACAGTACTCCCTCTACGGATTGCCTGTCTCGCTCGTGTTTGCCCGATATCCCGGTCCCGGCACGAACGGTGGCTGATCGGGCGACGGCGGGCAGCAGCAATATCTATCCAATCCGCTCAGACTGTTCGACGCTGGAGTCACTGCCAGAAACAGTTACTCGTATAGCCAATCCTCGTCGATGCGGTCATACTCGAGGAGTTCGTCCTCCTCGAAGAACAGGTCGATCTCACGCTCCGCGGAGCCGGGCTCCGTGTCGGAGCCGTGGATGACATTGCGACCGAGGTCGAGGCCGAGGTCCCCACGGATGGTGCCCGGGGCGGAGTCCGCTGGATCTGTCTCGCCCATCATGGTCCGGACCTGCTGGACCGCGTCCTGCCCTTCCCAGACCATGGCCATCACGGGCCCCGACGTGATGAAGGAGACCAGGTCATCGAAGAAGGGTTTGTCCTCATGCTCGCCGTAGTGCTCCTCGGCGAGGTCGTGGTCGATCTGCATGAACTTCCCACCGACCAGCTTCAGCCCGCGGTCCTCGAGCCGGGAGATGATCTCGCCGATGAGCCCTCGCTGGACGCCGTCGGGCTTTACCATCACGAAGGTCCGTTCCATGCTTACTGTCCCTCGCCGCCACCGCCGGACTCGGTCCACTCGACGTCGCGGGGTTCCCGGCCCAGGTCGGCGTTCTTCTCGCACTTCGACGAGCAGAAGAACAGCGTCTCCCCGTCGGTCTTTACGTACATCGTGCCCTTCCCGGGTTCGACCTCCGACCCGCAGTAATCACAGGAACGCGTCTGTGGCATTATTGGCCTCCGATGGCGTCGGCTTCACGGGCCGTCTCGCGGAGTTGGAGGACGTCCCCCACCCGGACGGGGCCGAGGACGTTCCGCGTGATGATGCGGCCCTGGTTCGATCCCTCCTGGATGCGACACTTCACCTGCATCGCCTCGCCGTGCATCCCGGTCTTGCCGACGACCTCGATGACTTCGGCGGGCGTGGAGCCCTCTTCGGTGTCCTCTGCGCTCATTGGTCTACCGGAGGTCCTCGACCTTGGTGGCGATGTCCTCGACGTCGGACTCGGCTTCACCCGAATCGACGATGGCCGCGGCGGCGCTGCCCACCTCGAGGCCACACGCGTGGCCGACATCGTCCTGTGTCTCGACGAAGACGTACGCGATGCCTTTCTCGTCGGCGAGTTCCGGCAGGTGCATCACGATCTCTTCGGGCGAGACGTCTTCGGCGATGTACACGAGCGCAGCGTTGCCTCGCTCCACGGCTTTCGTCGTCTCGTTCGTTCCTTTCTTGATCCGGCCGGTGTCCCTGGCGACTTCCAGGGCCTCGAGCGCTCGTTCCTGGAGGTCAGCCGGGACGTCGTAGTCTACGTATACTGGCATAGTTTTACCTGTGTTCTCGCAAGGGGCTTGCGCTCCCCCGCCGTCCGGGTCCTGAGGCTGGGAGCATCATCGACCCCTGCGAGGGTTACACCATGGTCGGCACCCCGTGCTTAAAAGCGTGTTCAAAACCCGGTGGAGGGACCCCGTCGGGCCTGCGAGGCGTGGACATCCGGTGGCGGGACCCCCGTCGAACTCGGTCCGGGTGGAACGCCGGTCGCGGGACTGGTTCCGTTGTTCCTCGGCCCCGGTGATGGAAACGCCCAAAGCCACTCCCCCGCAACCTCCGGTGATGCTCGGCGAGGTTGCCGGCACCCTCGGGGCGGAGGCCGCGGGCGTGAACGAGCGGCGACTCCTTGTACTGGCTGGTGGGGCGTCGAACCGGTTCGAGGCCGCCGCCGAAGCGCTCGAGGGTGCGGATATCGATTTCGAGGAGACGACGCTGGTGGGGCCCGAACCGGGGCTACGGTGTGAACGGATCGAACCCGAGCGAGCCCAGACCCTCCTCGGGACGACCCGGTCTGCGGTCGTCGTCGATTGTCACGAGGCATGCCACCCGAACGTCCTGGGGCGGGTGGTCGGGAGTGTGGATGGCGGTGGACTCCTCGTGTTACTGGTCCCCCCGCTGTCGTCCTGGGCGGAGCAACGGGACGGTTTCGACGAGACGATCGCCGTTCCTCCGGAGACAGTCGCGGACGTCACCGGGAACTTTCGGACCCGACTCATCGAGACTCTCGGCGAGCACCCGGGGATCGCCATTGTCGATCTCGAGGCGGGCACCGTCGTCCGGGACGGGCTCACGGACCCCGCCCCCCGCCACTCGCCGCCTCCGTCCGGGAGGCCTGTCGAGGCGCGTTTCCCGCAGGAGGCCTACGATGCCTGTCTGACCCAGGATCAGATAGACGCGGTCGAACGGCTCGAAGCTCTCCGGTCGGGCCCCGCCGCGGTGATACTGGAGGCCGACCGCGGCCGGGGCAAGTCGAGTGCCGCGGGACTGGCTGCAGCGAGCCTCGCAGCCCAGGGCTCGAAGGTGCTCGTCACAGCCCCCGGGTATCGCAATGCAGCGGCGGTCTTGGCCCGCGCCAGCGAATTACTCGACACGCTCGATGAACTCGAAGGAGAGACACCCGATGAACTCGA
>CAZQNH010000013.1:0-12260 GCA_964594685.1 uncultured Halobacteriales archaeon | reverse complement strand
CGATGAACTCGAAGGAGAGACACCCGATGAACTCGAGGGAGAAACACCTCATGAACTCGACGGATCGCCAGACCCAGAACCCAGGGCCCTCCGCACCCCCTCGGGTGGGCAGATCCGGTTCCAGTCCCCGACGGCGGTTGCAGGATCCCTCGGTGGGGGCCCAGGGGGGCCTGGTTCATCGAAAGAGGACACCCAGGCGTCAATCGACGTCCTCATCGTCGACGAGGCCGCCGCGCTCCCCGTCCGAGTCCTCGAATCCTTCCTCGCCGTCGATCGGGTGGCTTTCGCCACCACCGTGCACGGGTACGAAGGGACAGGTCGGGGTTTCGAGGTGCGATTCCGGGACTATCTCGACTCGGCTCGTCACGAGGTCAGTGAGGTGTCGATGTCGGAGCCGATCCGGTACGCCGAGGGCGACCCAGTGGAGGTGTGGGCGTTCAGGGCGCTCCTCCTGGATGCCCGCCCGGCAGCGGCTGACCTTGTCGCCGACGCCGGCCCGGACACGGCGACCTATCGCGAACTGTCCCCACGAACGCTGCTCGAGGACGAGAATCTCCTCCGGGAGGCATTCGGCCTCCTGGTTTCGGCACACTACCGGACGGAACCCGCGGACCTCGCCAGGCTGCTCGACGCGCCGAACCTCACGGCGAGGGCCCTGATGGAAGACGGTCATGTCGTCTCCATCGCGCTACTCGCGAGAGAGGGCGGTCTCGATGCCGAGACGCGCCGGAACGTGTACGAGGGTAGCCGGATCCGCGGCAACATGCTTCCGGACGTGCTGATGAGCCAGCTTCGCGACGAGGACGCCGGGGAACCAGTTGGCCTCCGGGTGATGCGGATCGCGACCCACCATGATGCTCGCTCACGAGGCCTCGGGAGCCGACTCCTCTCGGAGATCCGGTCGGAGTTCGAGCCGACGGTCGACTGGCTCGGAACTGGGTTCGGGGCCACACCCGAACTCGTCGATTTCTGGCGCACGAACGGCTACGGAGCCATCCACTTGGCTACGACCAGGAACGAATCCAGCGGCGAATACTCCGTCCTGCTTCTCGACCCGACCTCGGCGGCGGGGGAGGAACTCCACGAGACCCATTCGCGGTGGTTCGCGGCCCGCATCCTGGACGTTCTGGGCGATGCGCTCACGGATATGGACCCGGATGTCGTCCGTGCCGCCCTCCGGGCCTGTGACGAACCGGCCCCGCTTCACCTCTCCGCGGATAACTGGCGGCTTCTGGCCGCAGCCTCATTCGGGCCTGCATTATATAGTGTGGACCCGGCACCGTTCCGCGAACTCGTGATCCATCACTTCACGTCGGGTCAGGCACTCGACCTCACCGCTCGCGAGGAGCGGCTGCTCGTCCGGAAGCTCCTGCAGCTTCAGCCCTGGGAGGACGTCGCCGAGGAACTCGCATACGTCTCCGCGTCCGCGGCGATGCGCTCGTTAGGGCGGGCGCTGCAACCCCTCGTCGAAGAATACGGGGCTCCGGAGGCCCTGGAGGAGGCCGCCCGGTATTGACCAGGCGTCATCCTTCGGCTGCTGTCCCTCACGACCCGTCCGATTCCTGGGCGAAGGTTTATCCCACAAGACCGGGCCAACCCGGCGTGTGATCGGCGGAGTCACCGGTCGATGGTCAGCGGGAGTGCATCACTCATCGGCCGGGCGGTTCGATGCCTGTAAGCCCCTTCTCGAGTAGTGCGTGGCCGGTTCGGGGTCAGGGCTTCGACGCTGTCCGTCCGTCTGCCCGACCACCTTTCCTGCTCAGGGATGCGCGAAGTATGCCACCGTCTCATCGTCGCCCACCTCATCGATGCGGGCGAACCCGACGCGCACGAACTGGACCATGTCGTCCTCGTGGTACCTGGCCAGCCCCGGCTCCGCTCGGCCGAGGACGTCCCCATCCATGGTGGGCATCCTGACGGGAACGTTGTCCGCTGCTGGCACCCACTGGACGACATCGACACTTCCGGACCGAACCACCTCGATGTCGTCATCGGTGGCTGCTAGCCGGTCGTCCTCGTATCGAACACAGCCGAGGCCCTTGAGCCACACCCGATCGCCGACATCGGGCAGGTCATCCGTCTCGAGCAGGACCGCGTCTCCGACGGGGATCTCTCGCGTGCCGCGCTCATCGTGGTCCGGGTGGATGGGTGGGTTCGCCGCCGTCGGACCTCCCTCGAGCGGCAGTTCTACCGCTTCGAGGGACTGCTCGACCGCCGGGGAACGCGCCTCGAATGCGTCCCGCACGAAGAATCGCCGGTCGGTCTCGTCGTCGATCAACTCGCGATTGTTGGCGTAGACGGCACTCATCGAGAGATCGACGTTGCTGGTGGAGGTGCCAAGGTCGACCATGGCGTCTACGAGTGCCTGGCCCCGGATTCCCCGCCGTCGCACGCTCATGATAGTCGGGGCTCGCGGGTCATCCCAGCCGTCGAGCCGGCCCTCTTCGATGAGTTCCTTGATCCGCGAGGTACTCATCTTCACGTCGTAGGCGTCCACCTGGACGTGACCCCAGTGGATGACCTCGGGATACTCCCAGTCGAAGTACTCATAGAGGAAACGCTGGCGCTTGGCGGAGTCCTGCAGGTCGATCCCGCGGATGATGTGGGTCACGCCGGTCAGGTGGTCGTCGACCCCTGACTGGAAGTCGAGCATCGGCCAGCACCGGTACGCCGCGGCGGCCTCACGGGGATGGGGCCGGTCGATCATCCGGAAGCCGACCCAGTCCCGCAGCGCGGGGTTCTTGTGTTCGATATCGGTCTTCACCCGGAGGACCAGCTCGCCGGCGTCGTACTCCCCGCCGACCATGGCTTCGAACTCCGAACGGATCGTCTCGACGTCTTTATCCCGGTGTTCGCAGGGCTCGCCCGCGTTCTTCAGCTCGGAGAAGGACTCGGCCTCACAGGAACACGTGTAGGCCCCGCCAGCCTCGATGAGTTCCCGGCCGTGGTCGTAGTAGATCTCGAGCCGGTCGCTGGCCCGGAGCACCTCGTCGGGTTCGAACCCGAGATACTCGATGTCAGCGAGTATCTGGTCGTAGGCGTCGAGGTCGGGCCGTTTGGTCTCGGGATCGGTGTCGTCGAAGCGGCACACGAACGAGCCATCGTACCGTTCCTTGTAGGTCCCGATGACGGCGGGCATCCGGGCGTGACCCAGGTGCCACGGACCGTTCGGATTCGGGGCGAGACGCATCCTGACCGCGTCGTCGGCATCCACGTTCGGGAGGTCGGGGAGCGGATGGTCGGGTTCCTCATCGTCGGCTTCGAGTTCCTCGAGGGCCTCCGGGGCGATCTCCGCCAGGCGCTCTCGTTTGGCCTCGTCCGAACGTTCGTTCGCGCGTTCGACTACCGGCGCGACGATCCCCGGGATCTCGTCTCCATGTTCCCTGAATTCGGGGTTCTCGCCCATCAACGGCCCCATGATCGCTCCGACTCGGGCCTTGGAACCGTGTTTGAGGGCGTTGAAGAGCGCGTGTTTCTCCGCCGCCCGTGCCACGCGGTCTTGTAACTCGTCGTCCATTGCGGGGACACACACGGCGGCCGGCCATAGCGGTTGGGATTCCTCTCTCCCGGACTCGACGGCGATGGTCACGTATCCCGGTGGAGCCCGAGTTGCCGGCCTGGCCGTGAGGGCAGCGGTGGGGACAACGTACCAAATATATAATATATTGGTTTCATGTGAGGAAACGTCCTCTTACCGTCGGACACTCGTCAGAATCGAAGGCAAGCGGCGAGTCGATTGGGGAAAACCTTCTTTACCCGTTCGGACAAATGACCACATCCAATGGTCGCTCGGAACGCGCTCTACAGCGATGGCGGGGAGGCGGGGCCGGATATCGAGGGTCTCTCCGATCTCACCCTGTGGAAGCGGAACGTCAAACGCGAACTCGCCCGGCGGAAGAACGTCCCGATCGGCCGTGTCCACGTCGAGGTTCGTCGGGAGGGCGGCGAGATCGTCCTGGACGCGACGATACACTGACTGCCTCTCTTCGAAACCCAAGCCCTCCGCTTCACCCTCGGTCGTGGCATGTCCGCTCACCACGGAGAGCTATGGGCAGTGACCCCGCGAGCAACTAGCCGGGAGCACCGCATGTCCGACTTCTTGACCTGCTTGGTCTCAGTATCCTCGTTCGACGAGGAAGTCCGCCACCTGTTCGAGTCGTCGCCTGGCTTCGTTCTCCGGGAGGACCTCGAGGTGTTCCTTTCCCTCTCCGATGAGGTCGCCGGCGAGGGTGCGGGCGTATTCGATAGAGCCCGCGGCCTCGAGTTCGGCGACTGCCTCCTCGATCGTCTCCTCCGAGACGGCCGCCGGGTCGTCTTCGGGAACGAGGCCATCGACGTCCACTCCATGTTCCCGAGCGTGGAGAGTGATGATCGTCTGCTTGCCCTCGATCAGGTCGCTGCCCCGCCGCTTGCCGAGGGTCTCGCTCGGCACGGTGAGATCCAGGATATCGTCCTGGATCTGGAAGGCTTGGCCCACCACCTGTCCGTATTCGTAGGTGGCCTCGACGGTCGCCTCCTCGGCCCCGAGTAGTATCGTTGGGATCGTCGCAGACGCGGCGTAGAGGACAGCCGTCTTCCGGTCGACCATGTCGAGGTACTCGTCGGTGGACACGTCGGTCCGGTCCTCGAAGCCGACGTCGAGTGACTGTCCCTCGCAGATCCGGGTACAGGTCGAGGCCAGGACGTCGAGGGCCTCGAGTGCGCGATCCGACGGGGCGCCGGACTCGAGCATGATCTCGAAGGCCTTGGCGTAGAGTGTGTCGCCCGCCAGGATCGCTGTCTCCTGGTCGAAGGCCACATGGACCGCCGGGACGCCGCGCCGCATGTCGTCTTCGTCCATGATATCGTCGTGGATCAACGTGAAGGACTGGATGACCTCCACGCTGACAGCCGCCGCGAGGACGTCGATCGGGTCCCCATCCGATCGATAGGTCGGGAACGACTGATAGGGCTCGGAGAGCGGCTCGGTATCGGTGAGTGCCTCGGCGACGAGCAGACAGACGGTCGGCCGGAGACGCTTCCCGCCGGCCTCCAGGAGGTAGCGTGAGGCCTCATACAACCGCTCGGGGTCCTCCAGGGGGAGATACGTGTCGATGGCCCCGTTGACTATCTCTCGTCGAGCGCGGATGGCCTCCCGGACCGTCTCCGCTCTCGCGTCGGGGTTCATCACTCGACGAGCTGGATGCGGTTCCCGTTCCTCGTCACGTGGAGGTCGCGTCCGACTTTGTAGCCCTCCTCTTCGGCGATGTTCACGTACGGGGCGTAGCCGGACATCTCCTGGTGGGCCGGGATAACGTGTTGTGGTTGCAGCGCCTGGAGCATCCGATAGAGCCCCTCCTGCCTGAGGTGCCCGGAGACGTGGATTTCGTCGTAGATCCTGGCACCTTGCATCTGGAGGAGCTTCTCGGCCTGGTACCGCTGGCCCTCGTTGGTCGGTTCCGGGATGACCCGGGCGGAGAATATCACTTTATCGCCGCCTTCGAGTTCGTATGGGGTCTCCCCACGAGCCATCCGGGTGAGCATCGCGCGTGGCTCGCCCTGGTGGCCGGTAACCACGGGTAGGAAGTTGCCTTTGCCCTCGTTCATGATGCGCTTGAACGCCCGGTCGACGCTCTTCCGGTGGCCGAACATCCCGAGGTCGTCCGGGAAGTCGATGAACCCAAGCCGCTCTGCCGCCCCGGAGTAGTGCTCCATCGAACGACCCAGGAGGATGGGCTGGCGCCCGATCTCCTTCGCGAACTCGACGAGGCTTCGGACCCGGGAGATGTGACTGGAGAACGTGGTGGCCACGATGCCACCGTCGTAATCCTCCATCGTATGGAGGGCGTCACGAAGTTGGTATCTGGCGACGGACTCGCTCGGGGTCCGTCCTTTCTTGGTGGCGTTGGTGCAGTCCTCGATGTATGCCAGGACGCCGTCGCCCTCGCGACCGATCTCCTCGAACCGCTGCATGTCGAAGGGTTCCTGGATGACCGGATCGAAGTCGATGCGCTTGTCCAGGCCGTAGACGATGGCCCCTTCCGGCGTGTGAAGGACCGGATTCACCGCGTCGATGATGGAGTGGGTGACGTGGACGAACTCGAGTTCGAGGCCGTTGCCCACCTCCATTGTCTCCCCGCCTGCCATCTTCACCAACTCGTTGTCGACGCCGAACTTCTGTTCGCCCTCGAGTTGGCCCTTCACCAGTTCGATCGTAAAGGGCGAAGCGACCACCGGTGCGTCGTACCGGTGGGCCAGCTTTGCGATGGCGCCGATGTGGTCCAGGTGACCGTGGGTGGGCACGATGGCCTTTACGTCTCCCTGGAGTTCGGACATCACGCGGTCGTCCGGGATGGCCCCCATGTCGATGAGGTCCAGACTGTGCATCCGTTCGGTCTCGACGTTGTCGTGGATGAGGACCTTCGACAGATTGAGTCCCATGTCGAAGATGACCACGTCGTCGCCAGCTCGGACGGCGGTCATCTGCCGTCCGACCTCTTCGTAGCCGCCGATTGTCGCGATTTCGATTTCCATAGTTGATCACTGAAAGCCCGTACGGGCACGCTCAGTACTGAAACCTGCCACGGTCTCCTCGGCGACAGCCAGCGGCGTCTTGCAGCCGTCGGGCGTCACCACGTCATCGTCCGTGGCGACCGGTTTGAGGGTGGTTATGTACCCGGGTCGTATAAAGAGCCGGATTACGCCTTCTCGCGAGGCAGCCCAATATCCGATCAGGCTTCCTCCCCGCGGACGAGCGTTCCGGGTTCTCCGCCAGCCAGGAACGCAGGGAGGCCATCGAGGTCGAAGATGCGGGCCGGCGACTCGAGTTCAAGAAGGGCACGGACCTTCCCGGCCATCCCCCCGGTCACATCAGTCGAGGCAGCCTCCCCCAGGAATGGGGCGACGTCCTCGAACCGGTCTATCTCCTGGACCAGGGACCCCTCATCGTCGAGTACTCCCTCGACCGACGCACAGAGGCCGACCGCATCCGCGTCCAGGGATCGCGCCAGGGACACGACGAGTTCGTCACCGCTGACGATCGTCGCGCCAGCCGCTTCGGTCGTGAAGACGTCCCCGTGAAGGACGGGCACGAAACCCTCCTCGAGCATCGCCCATACCTGCGCAGAGGCGTGCCAGACCTCTCCGGCGCCCGTGCGGTATCCCGCCGAGAGCGGTCGTATCGGGAGGGCTGGAACGTCCTCGGCGCCCAGAGAGTCGAGAACCGCGCGATTGAGCCGACCCATCGCGGCATGGATCTCCCGGATGGCCCCCACGTCAGTCGTGCCGGACTCGATGGAGACCCCGTGGTCCGACGCATGGTAGTGGCCGAAGGAACCCCCACCGTGGACCACCACCAGTTCTTCGACCGGCGCCCCGCCGATAGCCGCCGCGGCCGCGTTTAGTCCCGCCTCTTCGACTGTCTCACGCTCGTCTTTTCGGGTGATCAGACTCCCGCCGAGTTTGAGGATGGTCGTCATTCCTCCACGCGCACCCCGTCGGTGTCGAGTTCGGCTCGGTAGACCTCCTCGCAATCGGGGGTGTAGGCCAGGGCGGTCTCCGTCGCCGGGGTTTCGTCGAGGGCGACGATACATCCGCCGCCACCGGCCCCGGTCAGCTTCGCACCTTCTGCGCCGGCCTCCCTGGCCGCCCAGACCATGGCGTCCAGGGAGCGCGAGGAGACTCCGAGGGCCACGAGGAGCCCGTGGTTGAAGTTCATCAAGCGACCGAGTTCCCCGACGTCGCCTTCCCGGAGGGCTCGTTGACCCTGGGAAACGATGTCCCCGATTGCTGCCACGGTGTCCGCCGCGAACGGGTAGCCCTCCTTGAGCGACCGCACCTTCGACACGAGTGCCCCGGTGTCACCGGCGCCACCATCGTACCCGATCACGAAGGGCAGGTCGGGTGCTTCGATGACCGAACAGTCAGCACCCTCGACGCGGACAGCTCCGCCCATCACGGAACAGAACGTGTCGGCCCGGGAGGCCTGGCCGTCCTGGACCTCGTATTCGACCTGATAGGCCCGATCCGCGAGCTCCCGTCGGTCCATCTCGAGGCCGAGTTCCCTGGTGGCCGCGTGGATGGTCGCCACGACCACCGCCGCGGACGATCCCAGTCCGGCACCCAGTGGGATGTCGCTCTCGATAGACACGTCGAACCCGGCGTCCGGGGCGTCGGCGACCAGCCGAGCCTGCTCGATGGCCTCGTTGATATAGCCCATTCCCGCGTCGACGAGGTTCTGCGGGACGTCGACCTCGGGCGTCTCGTCCGTCGAGCCGCTGTACTCCACGGTGAACCCGTCGAGGCTCAGGTCCTCGGCCGCCACCCGAAGCCGCTCGTCGGACCTGGCTTCGACGGAGACGGTGGCCCGCTGTTCGATGGCACAGGGGACTGCGGGTTCCCCGTAGACCACCGCGTGCTCCCCGAACAGATAGACCTTCCCGGGGGCGCTCGAGGTTGCCATACGGGTAGGCTGGCCGGGCAGGATAAAAAGGGTGTCAATCCGAGGCCGCGGTCGAACCGGACGGTTGTGCGAGGGCCTCGGAGAGCGGGTCGCCCTACTCGTATTCGGCGACCGCGACTCGCGCGTCGGCGCCTAGCTCTTTGAACGCCATCATGGCTTCCCGGGCAGTCTCCCGCGTCGGGAAATCCCCCAGACTCCGGCCGAGTGTCTGGCCGTTCTCGTCGATGAGCTGCCAGTACCACCGCCCGTCGTCCTCGTGGAGTTCGAAGGCCGAGGTATCGATCTCGAGGATGCTCGCCTCCGTAACCATGCCCACGACCGTCTGTACCTCTTTTCTGGCTGTTTCGCGGGTATCACTCGGATCTGCCGCTCCGGCGATGACGCGGTGTCGCTCGTCGATGAGCCGCCACCGCCAGCCCACCTCGTCCTGGTAGACCTCGAAGGCGGCCTCCTCGAATTCGATCGCGCCGGCGTCCGGCGCAGACTGGCGGACGCGTTCGATGGCGGTCCTTGCGTTGTCGGATTCAGCGAACCTCTCCGCGCTCGCGCCGAGGACTTCGTGTTCCTCGTCGATGAGGGCGAAGCCAGTCCGATCATCCGTGCTTTCGAGCTTGAAGGCGGCTCCCTCGATGTCGAAGACGATGGTCTCCGCGGCATTGTTCATGATGTCGTTGACCATGCCGAGGGCCTCCTCCTTGCTCGGGTACGTGCGGACGCCGTTGGCGATCCGCTGGCGGTCGGCGTCGAGCACTCGCCACCGCCACTCCTCGTCGCGCTCGAGGAGGTCGACCAGGAGTTCCTCGACCACGGTGATCTCCCCCGAATCGGCGGGTTCACGGATCCCTTCGACGGCGGTCATCGCCTGATCGCGGGTCGCGTGGGTGCTGGTCCCATCGGCGATGATCCGGTTGTCCACCGTCACGAAGCGCCAGGCCCAATCGTCGTCCTCGTCGGTGTACACCTGGAAGCCCGGGGAGGCCATCTCGCGAGCTGGCGCGTCGGACGCGCCGTCGACGAGGCGATTCATCGAGCGTTTTGTCGCCTGCCGGGACGGATACCCCTCACCGGAGCGCGCGAGGAGTTCGCCAGTCTCGTCGATGAGCCGCCAGAACCACTCGCCGGTCTCGTCCTGATAGAACTCGAAAGCCGCGGTCTCGATCTCGATGAGGTCGGCGTCCGGTGCGTTCTCCTTCACCGTTGTCATGGCGGATGCGGCCTCGTTGCGCGAGAAGTAATCCTCCCCGCTGTCAGCCAACACGTCGCCGTCCTCGTCGATGAGGCGCCATCGCCAGTCGCCGTCTCCGGCCTCGTAGATCTGGAAGGCGGCCTGCTCGAACTCGATCAGGTCTGCACTCGGGGCGAGTTCGCGGATCTCCGTGACGGCCGATTCGGCCGCTTCCTCGTCGTCGTATGCGGTCTCGCCCACCGCGATCGGTGTGCGACTCTCGTCAACCATCCGCCAGTACCACTCCCCGTTCTTTGGGAAGGTCTCGAAGGTAGCTTCCTCGAGGACGAAGGCGTCAGCCGACATCGCCCCGTCGCGGAACGCCCGTGCGGTCTCCTCGGCCGTGCCCGGGTCGAGCGCTGGTTCGTGAGTCCGGGCAACCACCTCGGAACCGGACGTGAGCAGCCGCCACTCCCAGTCACCGACCTGTTGTTCGGTGATCTCGTAACCCGGCGAAGTAGTGTCGCGGACGGCCGCGTATTCGAACTCGTCGATCACATCGTGAGCCGCGTTTTCGACCGCTCCCCGGGACTCGTAGGCGCCCTCGCTCGTGGCGATTGGCTCCTCGTTCTCGAGGAGGCGCCAGCGCCAGTCCCCGGCCTCGTCGAAGAGTTCGATCGCAAACGGGTCCATGTCGATGATGCCGGCGTCGCCGGCTTCCGCCGCGATCCGGTCAGTGACCGAACGGGCCGCCCCGACGTCTTCGTATCGGTCCGGCCCCTCCAGCAGCACCGATCGGTCCTCGTCGAGGAGCCGCCAGCGCCACCGATCGCCCTCGCGGAAGTAATCGAAGGCCGCGCCCTCCACCGTGAGCATCGAGGCGTCGGGACCGTACTCCTTGAACTGGCTGACCGAAGCCTCGGCGTCCTCGCGTTCCCCGAAAGACTGCTGTCCTCTCGCGACGACGGCGCCATCGGCGTCTACCAGCAGCCAGTGCCATTCCGCGTCCTCGAACTCGTGTAGCCGGAAGGCGGGGTGGTTGATCTCGAGCAACCCGGCGTCCTCGATGTTGTTCCGGGTCCGTTCGACCGCGTCCTCAGTCTCGATGCGCGAAGCGAAGACGTCCCCCCCATCGGCGACGGCCTCTTCGTCGATGAGTCGCCACTCCCAATTGGCCGTCTCCGACTGGAAGACCGCATAGACGCCATCGCGGTCGGTCTCCCCCAGCATGATCTCCGGCTGTCCTTCCTCGGCTTCTGGCGAGGGCGTCTCCACGAGCGCACTCCGTTCCCCGGTGACCACCGGCACGAGCGCTGCCACGGCCGCAACCAGTCCCACGCCGAGCGCGTAGACTGCGACGTCGATCCAAACGAGACCAGACGCCGTCAGCGCCCAGGACTCGGGATACAGCGTGGTGAACAGGTAGACGGCTCCCACCGAGACGAGCACCCCGATAACCGCGGTCACGATGCCCCACCCGCGGACCGGGAGCATGAGCACGATGCCGAGCAGCCCGAACGGTAAGCCCAGGGCGACGAGCGTGTACGCGATCTTCCTGAAGAGGAAGGCTCCCGGGTCGATCTGGGTGGTCGGCCCGAAGAGAAACGTAAGGATACCAAGGAGGGCCAAGAGGTACCCGACGAGGAGCACCCAGTACCCGTACACGTCCTTCTTCGAACGTGGTTCCCCCACGTACTGGGTGTAAAGTCGGTACAACGGATTCGAGAAGGTCCTGTCCTCAGACATGCGGATGCCCCGGCGTGACACACTCGGGGTATCGCCTTAAAGATGGAGCCAGTTTCGACCACCAATCCCTCATTATCACTGCTGAGAGTACCTCTTCCGCCGGTATTTGTAGGTCGGTTCCTACCGATACTGTATCCGGTGAGACCCTTCTACAGGGCCGCCCATACGGTGGTTCTGCGAATCCATGAATCGCCGTTTGCCCGGAATCTGACTCGTTCGACCGACAGAAAATCGTCACGACTCCCGCGCGGACGGCCGCCGTTTTGGCGCGGGCGCTCAGCCGATACCTACACTATATACTACTCGTGTCTTTGGCCGGATCAGCATCGGCGCAGATCGGCCAGAGTCGAGAATTGGTCACGAGCACTTGTATGGGGCCTGGCACGTCCGACACCGAGTGACGAGGAGGAATAGTCGGTCGCTATAGTCAGGGCTATGGGACCTGATTCGCCGAAGAATCTTTCTCTCCTTAGATCTCGCTCTCTTCGAAGTCCTCGAGAGCGTAGACGGGTTCGGCCCCGCGGCGGTCGAGGACCTCGTTGGCGAGCAGCCAGTAGACGACGGAGAGGGCGCGACGGCCCTTGTTGTTCGTGGGGATGACCAGGTCCACGTTGCTCGTCGAGTTATTCGAGTCACACATCGCGATAACCGGGATACCCACGGTGATGGCCTCCTTGACCGCCTGGGCGTCGCCGATGGGGTCCGTAACCACGACGACGTCGGGTTCGATGTAGCCGGCGTATTGCGGGTTGGTCAGCGTCCCCGGGATGAAGCGTCCGGTCCGGGCGCGGGCCCCGACCGCCTCGGCGAACTTCTCGGCCGGGAACCGGCCGTACTGCCGCGAGGAGGTGACCAGGACCTGCTCGGGGTCGTAGTTCGCGAGGAAGTCCGCGGCGGTGCGGATGCGTG
>CAZQNH010000012.1:0-46536 GCA_964594685.1 uncultured Halobacteriales archaeon | reverse complement strand
AGCGGGGTCGAGTGCTCCGTCAGGGATTTGAACCCTGGTCATTGCCTCGAGAGGGCAATATGATTGGCCGGACTACACTAACGGAGCGTGCAGTCGTCCGTATTCCTCTTTCGGGTATAACGGTTTTGTTTCGACCCCTCCATGTCAGTCCATCGCGTCCGAAACGGCCCTCGCACACCCCATCCGAATGTGCATTGGCCCTTCTCCGGTTTGGTCTTGCTGCTGTTCGTGAAATTCGTCGAAGAACGGGATACGAACCGACCGTCCGGCCCCACAGTGGGGTCGAACCGAGTCGGATCCGTCTTGGTGAACTGTTAAGCGACCCACCTGCAAATTGATATCATATGACAGAACCTCCCTTCCAGTACGGCCAGTTCGATGAAGGCCGTCACCTCAACTACTGGGCGCTCGAACCGGCACTGGCCAGGGAAGCCAGGCGGGTGTACACGGAAGACGAATACCAGTGGGCAGAACCGACCCTGGAGGCCTACGGTCGCATCGTCGGGGAGACCATCGCCGACAACGCCGATACGGTCGACGACCACGGTCCGATACTGCACACCTACGACAAGCGAGGCGATCTCCTGAATGAGGTGGAATATCACCCGGCCCAGTTCGAGAACGAGCGGCTGAGTTACGAGACCGGGATGGTGGCGGATGCCTTTCAGCCACCGCCGAACCGAGCGGAGCCGGTGGGCCTCATCCATACCCTGATGATGCAGACCATCCTCTCCTACGTGGATGCTGGGCTCGTCTGTCCCGTCTCCATGACGGCCGGTGCGGCGCTCGTCCTCCGGAATCACGACGAAGGCGGCTATTACACCGACTTCCTGGAGGACCTCACGACAAGGGACTACGCCGACCTCATACAGGGAGCGATGTTCCTGACCGAGGAACAGGGCGGGAGCGACGTCGGGGCGAACGAGACGGTGGCCGAACGGGTGGTGGTCCCCGATATGGCCGCCGAGGTCGACACGGGCACTGCCACTGCGGCACAGGACGGGGGCGTCCCCGAGTCACGCACCTACGAACTCACCGGCGAGAAGTGGTTCTGCTCCAATATCGACGGGCAGGGGACGCTGGCACTGGCGAGACGACCGGAGGCGCCGGAGGGAACCGACGGCCTGTCCCTGTTCCTCGTTCCGCATGAATTTCCGGACGGTGAATTGAACCCACAGGTTTACCGCCGGTTAAAAGACAAACTCGGGACCATCAGCGTGCCCACGGGCGAGGTCGAGTTCGATGGCACAGTAGGGTACCTGGTGGGCGAGCCAGAATGTGGGTTCAAGTACATGACGACGATGCTCAACTGGGAGCGGGTGACCAATGCAACTGGCGCGGTCGGTATCATGGGCCGGAGCCTCATCGAGAGCAAGATCTACGCCGCGAATCGCGAAGCCTTCGGCCAGACCATCGACCAGTTCCCACTGATGAAGCGGGACCTCGTGGACATGCAGGTCGATTTCGAAGCGGCCCTGTCCTTCGCCATGGAGGCGAGTCGATACCTCGACAGATACGAGCGAGACCACAACGACCGCGAGGCCTTCAAATTGATGCGGACGTTGGTACCCGTCGCGAAGCATCGTACGGCGAGGATGGCGATCGACACGGCGTCCTACGCGATGGAGATACAGGGGGGGAACGGGTACGTCAACGACTTCGTCACCAACCGACTCTATCGAGACGCCCAGGTGCTTCCGATCTGGGAGGGCACCTCGAACATCCTCTCACTCGACCTCCTACGGGCTCTCGAAAAGGAGGACGCCCACGAAGTCCTTCTGCCGCTCATTTCCGACTACCTCGACGAAGTCCAACACCCACGGCTCGAGGCGCTCGCCGAAATGGTCAGGGGCCATTACGAAACGCTGCAGGAGGCGCTGCTGACTCTCGCGACCGAAGACGACGAGTACGCCCAGCATGAAGCCAAAGAGCTCGCAGACCTCGTCTTCGACGTGGTGACGGCAAGTACCCTTCTTGCGAAAGGCCAGCGGCGTCTAGACGACGCTGGGGACGCGAGAGAGGCTCACGTCGCAGAATGGTTCATCATCGACGACCTGGCGTCACCCCAGGACCGGGGAATTATGGATGGCGAGACCCTGCCGATCGACCACTTCGACGCGCTCGTCAGGTATGCCCCACTCGACCCGAGCGCTTTCCAGGACTCCGCGGCCGTCGCGGACTGAAGATCCACCACCGGCCGGCTAATTTCCAAACCCGATCACCGTGGGCGGAGACGGGAAGACTCAATTAGGACTCGGCCGACATCCCAAGACGATGCGTATCCGGAATCTCGCGGCCGCCGTCCACGCCTTTACGAGTAATGTATTCCTCGTGGCGGGCGAGCGGTCCGTCGTCGTCGATCCCGGGGCGAACTTCGACGTGATCGGACCCATCGAGGAGGAGGTACGGGACATCGACGCGGTCGTCCTCACTCATACCCACCCCGACCATGTAGACAACTCCGACGCCGTGACCGAGGTGTTCGATGTCGATGCCTGGGGCTTCGATACGGGCCATCCGGCGATCGATCACGGGATCGAAGACGGTGAGACGGTCCGACTCGGCGACCACGACTTCGAGGCACTCCATACGCCAGGTCACAAGGACGATCATCTCTGTTTCTTTGCCCCGGACCCGGGGATACTGTTCGCCGGCGATCTCGTATTCCAGAACGGCGGTTTTGGGCGGACGGATCTCACGGAAGGGGATCGCGAGGTATTGATCGGGAGCATCGAACGGGTTCTCGATCGCGTCGAGGGGTCGGTAAGGGAGATGTATTGCGGTCACGGACCGAGTGTCGGGCAAGACCCGGAGGCACAGATCAGGATGGCGCTCCGCGCGGCCCGGATGTAAGGGGTGCTGCGAAGGCTTCCACCGCCGTATCCGCCCAGAAATAGCGACCGATTCAGTCCGTGGCGAGGCCGTAATAACCCGGTTCATCGTCGGTGCGAGGCTCGGCGATGAGGAGTTCGTCGGCGTTGACCATGATCCAGGGGATGGCCCAGTCCAGGAGGATGTCCTCGGTCTCGGGGGAGATGGCTTCGTCTGGATCCAGTTCCTGCAGGAGTCTGGCGATCTCGTAGACGGTGTACATCTGATCGGGTTCGAGCAACTCGGCGGGTTCGTAGAAGGTCGCCGGGTGGAGTTGGTCGAATTCGTCTTTCGGGATGGGCATACAGCTAGGGGCGTCGCTCTCCGGAAAAAGTCCTCGCAAAGAAACTGGGTTGGTTTACCTAGCCTTCGTACCGCGAACGCACCTTCTCGAACGTGGCGGCGACTTCATCCCAGTCCACGACCTCGAAGAAGGCGTCGACGAACCCGCCGCGGTCGGGTCCATAATCGTAGTAATAGGAGTGCTCCCACACGTCGAGAGCCATGATCGGGTGTGCACCCCACAACGCTCCATCGTTATGCTTCTGGACGGCCAGATTGCGGAGCTGCTTTGCGACCGGATCATATACCAGGAGCGCCCACCCGCCGGCTGGCCACGACGCGGCCTGCTCGAACTCCTGTTTCCAGGCGTCATAGGATCCGAAGTCGGCTTCGATCTTGTCGCGGAGCGCACCCTCGGGTTCGCCGCCACCGTCGGGTGACATGTTCTCCCAGAACATGGTGTGAAGGTAATGGCCCGAGCCGTTGTGGCTCACCGAGCGCAGTGCACCCTGCGTCCCGTCGAAGTCACCGGCCTCGCGGTTCTCCTGCAGGGTCGCTTCGGCGCTATCCAACCCATTGACGTACCCCTGATGGTGGGTATCGTGGTGCCACGTCAACACCTGTTCGGAGATGTGCGGTTCGAGGGCGTCATAGTCGTACGGCAACGGCGGTAGCTCTGGAGCTGAACGTTCTGTCATGGTAATTCCCCACATGAGACAACACTTGGCGATATGATAAATCTTGAGGACGGGGCATGCAAGGACCCTTCCCGGAGGGTCAAAGGCCGTGGGAAGGCTTTCGGCGGAAACTGCTCAATCTTGGCCCCTGGCCCGCTCGAACATCTCGATCGCCGATTCGCGTCGCTCCCCATGGTCGACGATCGGATCCGGGTACTCGTGGGCGACTTCGCGACGCCGTGCTACCGACAGTTCGGGCCACGTGTGGATCATCTCCGGATCGACACCTGCCAGTTCCGTCACGTAGCGATGGATGTATTCCGCATCCGGGTCGTGGCGTTCACCTTGGGTGGTCGGGTTGAAGATGCGGAAGTACGGCTGGGCGTCCGTCCCGGTGGAGGCGGCCCATTGCCACCCGCCCACGTCGTTCGCGGTTTCGTGATCGATCAGACGCTCCCGGAACCAGTGGTACCCTCGCCGCCAGTCGATCTGGAGGTCCTTCGTGAGAAAGGAGGCGACGATCATCCGCACGCGATTGTGCATGTAGCCGTCGGCCCGCAACTGGCGCATCCCCGCATCCACGATAGGATATCCGGTCTCACCTCGTTTCCAGGCCCTCAAGGCGGCCTCGTCCTCTCGCCACTCGATCGGATTCGGGAAGTCTTTGAAGTTCTCCTGTACCGTCTCCGGGTTGGCAGCCAGGACCTGGATGTAGAAGTCCCGCCAGGCCAACTGTCGCTGGAAAGCCTCGACGCTCTCCCGGTCGGACTCCGAATGTGCCGCCTCCATGGCGCGTTCAGTGGCCGCGTAGACCTCCCTGATACCGAGCGTACCGAACTTCAGATCCTGCGAGAGTCGCGACGTTCCGGCCGCCGCGGGCCGATCTCGCAGCTCCGCGTACTCGTAGATCGGTCCGTCGATGAACGCTTCGAGCCGATCCCTGGCCGATTCCCGGCCGCTTTCGATGGGCGGGTCCATCTGTCCCCAGTCATCGACCACACTCCCGATATCGGGGGCATCGAATGAGACGAATCGCCCGGGATCCGGGACCGTTTTCGGCGCTCCGCTCTCGCGGTCGGTCCACTTCCGATGATAGTAGCTGAAGACGGAATAGTGCTCGCCGTTTGTCGTCAGGATCGACCCGGGTTCCTGAAGAGTCTGATCCGGGGATTCCGTAGCCGAGAGCCCGACATCTTCGAGTTGCTCCAGGACAGCCATATCCCGCTCCCGCGCGTACTTCGAATGGTCCTGATTCCAGACCACCGCCCCCGCATCGGTCTCCGCGGCGATACGAGGCACCTCAGCTGTCGGGTCCCCACGTCCGAGAAGGAGATCGGTATCCAGTTCGCGGTACGTCGATTGGAGGTCACGGAGGGCAGTGCGGAAAACGGACAGTCGCTCCTGGCCGGCAAGCGAGAGGAGTGCCGGGTCCACCACGTAGATCGGCACGATTCCACCTGACTCACCCGCCCGTCTCAGGCCGACATTATCGACAGTCCGGATGTCCCGTCGATGCCAGAAGAGGGTGGATGCCGCCGGGGGTTCCATACTGACTCCATGGGCCCCCGGCAGAGAAGCTTTGGGTCAGTCCTCCGGCCGGAAGATCCGGAAGGACCCGCGGCCGACAGCCACCTCGTCGACGTCGCCATCGGGGGTCTCACTTTCGACGGAGACCTCCGCGACGCCAACGGTCCCGCCGACCCTCACGACACCAGCGGTGCCCACGAGGTCACCACGAGCGGGGCGGAGATACGACACGTTGAGGTCGATGGTGGCCACACTCGAGGCGAGAGGATCGTCGAGTGCACTGTGGATACACAGGCCACCGGCGGTATCGATGAGGGTCGAGGCGATACCGCCGTGGACGTTGCCGTTCCCCGGGCCTTTATTCGTCAATTTCCGGTCGTAGGGGATCCGCATCACCAGGTGGCCGGGCTTGAGTTCCTCGACGGTGAGATCGATGAAGGAGAGAAACCCGTGGTCGTCGATGAACTCCTGGAGGAACTCCTCGGCACCCGCGACGTCGGGGTGATCGCTCATCACGATTCGGGTGGGGCCCGCGATTGATAAGGCCACCGACCAACCGGGACGGGAACGGACCGTTTGGGACATTCCTGGTCGAAAACACGTCGGTGAACGGGGTATCGTAATGGTCTCCCGACAAGCCGACTGTGACTGGTGATCACATTGGCAGCTAGAGTGCTGGTGTCGATCTCGGGACATGGAACTTAGGTCGCCCATCCCCACGTGTAAGTATGGGTTGCCGATCACGGGGGGCGAAACGCGACCTTGCGTATCGCGCAGTGGGAGGAGTCGGTCACCGATCCCGCAGCGTAAACCACCAGTCGCGGGCGTCGTAGCCCTTCTCCGCGGCTTCTGCGAGCCTGGAAGCTGCCGCCTGGTCGGTACCAGGTGGTGGGAGGAGGACCTTGTCCTCGAACATGTCGTTGTTCGGCCAGTCCGCCGGGGTCGCGACACCTTCTTCGGCGCTGAACTGGAGGGCCTCGAGAGATCGGAGGATCTCGTCGATATTCCGGCCGACCTCCATCGGATAATAGAGGATCTGACGGATGACCCCCTCGGGATTGACGAGGAAGACAGCCCGTACCGTGCTCGTGCCGGCACCCGGATGGATCATCCCCAGTTCAGTGCCGACCCGACCGGTCTCGTCGGCGATGATGGGAAAGCCGATGTCGACGTCGAGTTCCGCCTCGATCCAGTCCGTCCACTTGATGTGGGAATGGACCCGGTCGACCGAGAGTCCGATGAGGTTTGCGTTCATCGCTTCGAACTCCTCGCGACGCTGCTCGAACGCGACGAACTCGGTGGTACAGACGGGGGTAAAGTCCCCGGGGTGGCTGAAGAGCACGAACCACTCGCCCTCGTACTCCTCGGGAAGGCGGAGGGTTCCGTGGGTCGTCTCGACTGTGAGATCAGGAAACCGGTCACCGATCAGTGACAGCCGTGGGGTATCTTGGGGCGTATCGTCCGACATTGCATGTAGAGATTTGAATACTACGAGCAAAAGGGTTGCTTATCCGTATCCGAGTTGTCGATCGGCGAAGTGTATGTTCCACATCGTTCAACCGGTTCCGTGTCTTGGATACCATCCGTTGAGAGTACCGAACGAAAATGGCGTCTACTGGTCCGGGATTTCCCCATGGCATGCGTTCGCAAATCCCAACAACACTTAATATGAGGGGTTCACATCGTTCTCGCAACCCGACACGTTCGGGCACGAGGTGACCAGGATGACGACAATCCGTTCCGGACCGGAGTTCGCTCGTCCCACAAGCGAGTGGACCCGGCCCAGTAAGACTGGGGTGCCCACGGATTCGTCGTCGCTGGTCGCCATCTTGCAGTCCGGGTCCACCCTCGCCGCGTAAGGCGTTCGGCGGCGCGATGGGTCTTTCCCGGTGGACCGGATTGCGATCCATTCTGCGCCGTACCGAACGGTTCGTGGCAACGGTGGTGCCGACTGTGACTTCCGCGACCGGGTCCCCGGTCGAGGTGGTCGCCACGCGCGACGCACGTTCGAACCGTGCCGGAAGTGTATGCACCACGCTCAAGCACCCACCCTCCGATTCGAGGCAGAGCTACGCGTCAAGGTTCCCCGTGACGCCGGGGGTACGCTGGATGAGGGCGTCGCGGCGATGGTCCGCCGAATCGACGCCATCGTCGCTGTCGAGGCCGTCGAACTCCAGGGGATGGTACCCAGGTTGAACGACGTCGCAGTCGAGGCATGGGTCGAGGGCCGCATCCGGGTCGCACCCCCCGAGCAGGAGCTCCGGCCCGCGGTCGCCGCGGCATTAGCCGATGGTTTCGGTGTCGATAGGGTCGAGCATTGCACGGCCCGCAGACACGCAGAAGACATGGGTACGCCCGCCTTCGAATTCGGGTAGTCGCCCATTCCTGCGTACGTGGAGGGTCGGATTCCGAAGCGGCCCCGCGGCGACGAACGGAAGGGAGACCCGTTAAGAACATGGGAAGCTATCGAATCGTATGGAGGTGCCTGTCCGCCGACGTGACCGACTCGAGGAGTACTGGTCCTGGGTGGCCGTGGCCCTCTTCCTCCTCCTGACTGTCGATCTGCTCACGACCATTCTGGCTTCCGGCGTGGTCGGGGCGCGAGCCGAGGCAAATCCCATCGTGCGATGGGCACTCGCTCACGGTGTTGGGTACCTCATCGGCGTGAACCTCCTCGCCCTCGGGCTTCTTGTGGTCCTCTTCTATGGACTGATCCGCCTGACGAGAGAGACGCCAGCACCCTACGACGCCATCATCGCGCTGGGTTTCGAGGTGTGGGTCGGGCTGCTCATCGCGGTCGGGCTGTTCATCTTCGCGAATAACCTGCTGGTCATCATGTTCGGTCGGGATATCTTCTCCATCCTGTTCAGCGGCGCCCTATGATCCTGACCCGGCGTTGGTGGGAGAGTAAGTGAGCCTGGTCAGAAAACTTCGGGACTGTTCGAACGAAGACCCGGTCCATGTCCCAGAAGTATTGAAGATTCGACTTCGATAGTCATTGTGGTCCTCCCGTCACGAAGGCCGACCCGCGCGGTCTTACTCGTCCGCTGGCCAGGTCCCTCGCAAGGCGACAAATGACCCCTCCCCATACCCGTCTCGTACCGGATCCGAACGGTCCATCTCATCCGGCATCCGGAAGATCGTCTGTCTGATCTCGACATCGGTGAACCCGATGGCTTCGAGTGAGCGGTTAACCTCCTCCGTCGACAGGAACGTCGCGTCACGGTAGAAGGGATTCTCGTCTTTGATGGCCTGGTACTGTCGGCCAACCCGACTCTCCTTGTCGATGTACCCGAGGAGCAGATGACCACCCGGCTGGAGGACACGGGCCGCCTCGCGGAGGGTCCGGTCCACGTCATCGACGAAGCACATGGTCGTGACGATGAGTCCGGAATCGAAGCTCTCGGCCGTATACGGGAGCGACTCCGCCACCCCCCGGGTAACCGAGATACCTCGATCCTGCGCCAGAGCGAGCATGTCGGGGGCGGGATCGACGCCGAACGTCAAATCGAGTGGCTCGGCGAATCGACCAGTCCCGACGCCGATCGCAAGCCCACGGCCCGTGTAGGGTTGCAGTGAACGAAGAGCCGCAATCTCGGACTGGTAGGCCGCTTCGTAGGTCTCAAACCACGATTCGTACCGATCCGTGTGTTCCTGGAATGGTTCGATCGTGGGCACAGGGTAACTCGGCGATCGACCCCTTTGAACCTTGCCCGGAGTCCACTATTGCTGGCACTTTATATTGTGCTAGATTCGCAATTCTTTAACCTCCGCGTCGGGTAGCACCACTGATGACCGACCCCTTCGTCATCGTCGGCGGCGACGCCGCCGGCATGAGCGCGGCGAGTAAAGCCCGACGCGAGAACCCTGATCTCGACGTCGTGGTCTTCGAGAAGGGCGACTGGGTCTCATACGGAGCCTGTGGTCTCCCCTACTACGTGAAAGGAGAGATAACCGAACTGGAAGACCTGGTCTCGGTCACCGCCGAAGAGTTCCGCCAGGAGCGAGACATCGATCTGCGGACCCATCACGAAGTCACCCAAATCGACACGGAAGCGAAGACGATCCGGGTCGAGGGTCCGGACGAGACGTTCGAGCAGGCCTACGGGTCCTTGCTGATCGCCACCGGCGCAAGCGCCATCGTTCCGCCGTTCGAGGGCGTGGATCTCGAGGGAGTCCATACGCTTCACAGCCTTCCGGCCGGCGAAGAGATTCGGACGGAGATCGAATCATCGGGCCCGGACCGACCGGAAAGCGTCGGCATCGTCGGCGGGGGATACATCGGGATCGAGATGGCGGAGGCACTCCGAGGACAGGGGCTCGACGTCCACCTCTTCGAGATGCTTCCAACCGTGCTCGCCCCGTTCGGCCGGATGGTGGGAGAGCGAGTGGAGACAGAACTAGACGAGGAAGGGGTCCAACTGCATCTCGAGACGACCGTCGAGGGATTCGAAGGCGATGGCCGCGTCGATGCCGTGAGGACCGGGGACGAGACCATCCCAGTCGACATGGTTATCCTCGGAGTCGGCGTGGAGGCCAACGCGGACCTGGCGATCGACGCGGATATCGATGTCGGCGAGACGGGTGCCATCGCAACGGACGAATTCGGCCGGACGAGCGCCGAAGACGTCTACGCGGCCGGCGATTGTGCCGAGGCGACGAACGTGGTGACGGGCAAGCCGGATCACGTTCCCCTGGCATTGACCGCGAACCGTGCCGGACGGGCGATCGGGCAAACGGTGACTGGGACGCCGACCCCGGTGGGGGAGATCGCCGGAACCGCCGTCGTCAAAGCCTTCGACCTCGAGGCCGCTCGGACCGGTGTCATCCACGAGGAGCGCGCCGAGGACGGGGGGTACGATCCGGTCTCGGTCTCGATCACCTCCGCATCCCGAGCCGGCTATTATCCCGGTGGTTCACCGGTGAAGATACGTCTCGTCGCGGATGCGGGAACGGGGCGGGTCCTTGGGGCGAGCATGGTCGGCGAGGAGGGTGTCGCAAAGCGCATCGACACCATCGCCACCGCCCTCCACGGGGGGATGACCGTCGAGGAAGTCGAGTATCTCGACCTGTCGTATGCACCCCCCTTCGGGCCGACCTGGGATCCAGTCCTTACGGCCGCGAAGGTGCTTTCGAGCAAACTTGATTGACACGATTCGGTCGGCAGTATTGAAAAACTCGCGCAAGTCTTTTGGTCCCACGTGACGAACGGCGAACCAACATGGTCGAGGCGTTAAATCGCCATCTCGAGCGAGACCTCGAGTGCGAGGGGCTCCTCGAGTGTCTCTACGAACTGAACGAACTAGACCGGGAGTGTTTCCACGTCCTCTCGGAGGCCGAGGACCCGCTCACGATCGACGAACTGGCCGACGCCGTCGGTCGCGAGCGCTCGACGGCCTATCGCTCGGTCCAGCGGCTACTCGGTGCGGGGCTGGTACAGAAAGACCAGGTGAACTACGACCAGGGCGGGTACTACCACGTCTATCACATCGCGGACCCGGACCAGGTCGCAAGCGAGATGCAGCAACGGGTGAACGACTGGTATGCCCAGATCGGATACATGATCGCCAGGTTCCGGAACAAGTACGGCGAGGGTGAGGCCGACATCGGGTCCCCACCACCAGTAACCTGATATATGACAGTCCCAGACACGGATGTCCCCCCGGAACTCTCCACGTATCTCGACAGCAGGACAGATGCCCTCGAGGGACTCACCCTCGATCTGCTCTCCTTCGATACCCAGAATCCTCCAGGCGAGACCGCGGAGATGGCGGCGTTCGTGCGCGACTACCTCGAGGACGCGGGCATCCGGACCGAGATGGTGACCGTCGATCCCGCGAAGCCGAACATCGTCGCCGAGATACCCGGAGTGGGGGACTCGACCCTCTTATTCAATGGACACCTCGATACCGTCCCCTACGACGAGGAAGCCTGGGAGTACGACCCAAATGGGGCAGTCGAGGGCGACCGGATCTACGGGCGGGGGGCGACGGACATGAAAGGACCCCTCGCAGCGATGCTGGCGGTGATGCGGGCGTTCGCGGAGCGGTCGATCGAACCGCCGGTGAATCTGGCCCTCGCCGTGGTTAGTGACGAGGAGGTCCCAAGCGAGGCCGGGGTCGGGGCCCTCTCCGACAAGGAGATGCTCGATGCCGATGCGTGCGTCATCGGGGAAACAACCTGCGAAGCGGGCCGGTTTTCACTGACCGTCGCGGACAAGGGAAGCATCTGGCTCACACTGGAGGCGACAGGTGAGGCCGCACACGGCTCACGTCCGGTCATGGGTGATAATGCCATCGACGCTGTCTACCGGGCGGTCGAGGATCTCAGGACGTCCCTGGCCCAACGTCCGATCGAGATCGACGCCGCCCTCGAACCGACCATCGAGGAATCCATCGAGTACTACGAGCCGACCGTCGGCGAGGCGGCTGCCGAACGCCTCTTCAGATATCCCACGGTGAACCTCGGTCGTATCGCCGGCGGCGAGTCCATAAATGCGGTCCCGGAACGCGCCGAGGCGGGCCTCGACGTGCGATTGACGGCCAGCGTCGACACGGAGAGCGTCCTTGCGGATATCAGGACCTGTCTCGACCGCCACAAAGGGGTCCGCATCACCGAGAGTAGCTGGAGCGTCGGGACCTACGAACCGGCCGGCGCCCCACTGGTCAGGGCCACCGAGGAGACGGCAACCGCGGTCATCGGGGAACGAGTCTTCCTCCGGAGTGCCACCGGTGGTGGTGACGCAAAGCGGTTGCGAAACGCCGGCATCTCGACGGTCGAGTTCGGGGTGGGAACGGAGACCGTCCATGCGGTTGATGAGTTCATCACCAGCGCAGCCCTTTCACAGAACGCCCAGATCTATAGTCGGCTCCCGTACCGGTTTGCCGCCGAGATCGGGGACAAGTAAGGAATGCGACGACCTCCTTTCTCAGGCCGAGAGAGCGCGTAATCGGGTGTTTCGGGCTGACCCACTCAGGCGCCGCCGTGTCGCTGGATGAGTTGTTCGAGATTGTGCTTTTCGCGGACGCCGACGATGCGTTCGGCGACCACACCGTCGGCGAAGAGAACCATCGTCGGGACCCCCTGGACCCGATACTCCTGGGCCAATCCCTGGAACTGGTCGACGTCGACTTTGACCATCGCCGCGTCGGTCTCGGCCGCCAGCTCCTCGACGATGGGCTCGAGCATCTTGCACGGCCCGCACCAGTCAGCATAGAAGTCAGCGAGGGCGACGTCGTACTGCTGGGTCACCGTTTCGAAATGATCGGCATCCCGGATATAGATGGGTTCGTCCGGCGCCTCGCTCGTGCTGTCCTCCCCACGGCTCTCGCCGTCGGAAAGTCGGTTCTGGATCTCCGATCGCTTGCGTTCACGTATCTCGTCTAAAGACTCCGAAGACTCGCTCATGTCGTGGGTTGGTAGCCGGCGGGGACACTTAACGGTTCTGTATATATTACACAATACCTACTCGCCGTTCCGTAACGATACCGCCTGCCCAGGACCGCACCGTTGCCTTACCAACCCGTAGCCATCGACGTCCTCGAACCTGATCCGGCACGCCATTGTATATTGGTAGCTCTCCTCGACCGGTGTCGCCCAGTTACTGCTCGGCAGGTGGTTTAGCACAATAGTAGCAGCG
Source organism: uncultured Halobacteriales archaeon (assembly GCA_964594685.1). Taxonomy (GTDB): domain Archaea; phylum Halobacteriota; class Halobacteria; order Halobacteriales; family Halobacteriaceae; genus Halodesulfurarchaeum. The sequence continues at coordinate 33,540 of CAZQNH010000012.1, read as the reverse complement.
CTATCGAGGCCACTGCAGACCCCTCCCACGGGTGGCTGTTCCGACCGAGGGCCCGAGTTCCGTCCCGCCGTGGCCTCGAGTTCCCTCCGGCGTCGTTCCGATGAGGACTACTCGGCGCTCGTCCACTGCTGCTCGATCGCCGAGATGGCCTCGTCTACGTCCCCCTCAGTATTGGCCCCATGGAAGGAAAACCGCACCGTCCCGGGCATCGGTAACGCTCTGATCTGGATACCGTCCGCCGCGAAGTGTTCCACAACATCCGCAGGGTCAGAGACGCGGAGGGTGACAAGACCCGACTGATAGTCGCGGGGACTGAGTAGACGGTCCGCCGGGATGGCATCCTTGAACCGGTCGGTCAAGGACTCGATCCGCGAGCTGATACGTTCCTGGCCCACCGACTCGATCGTCTCGATGGCTTCGACGATCCCGGCGTAGGGTGCGGGGCTGGTCGTCCCCACCTCGAACCGTCGCGCGTCGGGTTTGAACTCGTATTCGGCCGCGTACGGGTCCTCGACGCTTCGAGACCCGACGTGATTCGGTGCGATGGTCTCGACGATATCCGGATCCACGTAGAGAAAGCCGGCACCCCAGGGACCCATGAGCCATTTGTGTCCCGACCCGACCACGAAATCCGCGCCCCAGTTCGAGACGTCGATCGGTCGCTGGCCGGGGACCTGGACGGCGTCGACGAGCACCATAGCCCCCTGCTCGTGGGCGCGCTCGACGAATTCGGTGATCGGATGGACGCGGCCGTATTTCCAGTCTAACGCGCTCACGCACAACAGTCGGGCCCCGGAGACCACCTCCTCGATCGCCACCGGGTCGAGCGTTCCCGATTCCGCCTCGAGGACCCGGGTCTCGACACCCATCCGCCGCCCCAGGCGGGCCCATGGTAGCCGGCCTGCCGAGTGCTCGAGAGCAGTCGTCACGACCACGTCACCCGGGTTCCAGTCGATCGCCGTGGCCACGCGATTGAGGCCATCCGTCGTACACTGGGTCAGCGCGACTGCCGACGGGTCCGTACCCAGGAGGCGAGCGACTGCTGCTCGGGCCGACTCGAAGGTCTCGAAGGCTGCATGGTACATGCCGTCCTCCCCGGGGGACTCGAATTCGTGGTATTCGACGGCCCCCCTCACGGCGTCCACGACCCGTCGGGGACTCGGACCGCTCGCCCCCCAGTTGAGATACGTGGTCTCGGTCAGCGCGGGGATATCCGCACGGAGGTCTGCGAGGTTCATCGACTCGACCGCCCCCGGACGGCCTTTTCGGAAACGATACGTTGCATACACCACGATCCTCGCAGAGTCAGGGCTTGAATACTAGCCTTCGCGTGGCCGTGGCGGACCCCCAGGGAAGGGTACAGCGGGGATTAATACTGCAGCGTATCCCCGTACTGATCTCGCCCGGACCGTACACCCTCACCCGCCGGAAATCCCATTACTCGGAAAAGAGCCGAAATGAAGAACAGTCTGGCCGGGCTTACAGGTTCGATTCGATCAGCGACGAGACCGTCCCGAAGCTGTAATCGGCGGCTTTCTCACCCTCGACAAACACCGTCGGTGTCCCCGAGACACCCATCTCGCTTCCTTTCTCCTTGTCCGCTTCGAGGACCGGCCGGTAGGTCAGATTCGACGCCGCCGAACGGACCGTTTCCGGATCGGCATCGACCTGCTCGGCGAGTGATTCGATGAGGTCCAGCGTGTAGGAGTTCATGTTCTGGTAGAGACCCTTCGAGTACTGGAAGAATGCCTCCTCACCCACCGTGTCCTGGACCGCCCTGGCGGCACTCGCGGTCTTCCAGGACCACTCCCCGTCCACGAAGGGGAAATCGTGATGTTCGAAGCGGACCTCCCCCGGTTCGACGTACTCCGACACGATCTGCGGGAAATGCTCGAGGGCGAAGGTCCCACAGTGCGAGCAGGCGTAGTCCTCGAAAACCTGGACCGTGACTGGCGCATTCTCCGGCCCGAGTGTCGGTGACGGTAAGGAATCGACCGTCTCTCCCGAATTACCTCCGAGACAACCAGCCAAGCCACCGACGGCCAGCGCGGCAGTACTCCCGATCGCAGCCCGTCGTGTCAGTTTCATATATACGAGTCCAGAACCGCACGCAATAAAAGCCAGCGCCTATCCCAAATCACGGAAAATTCGCGTATATGAATCAATACTCGTCGCTCACCGGATCGCCAGGGATGCATAGCCCACCACCTCGCGAGGTGACCCCGCCGTGTCACCGCTCGTGGCATATTGCAAAAGCTCCCCCGTCTCGGCAGAACCCCGGGTCGAACACGCGATGGCGGTCGCTGTCGGCCCGTAGCCGCACATCGTGATCTGCTCACGAGAGACCGTCCGGAGGAGTCCGGTCGCATCGAGGGCTTCCATCCGTTGGATAGCCTTTCGGTCCTGCTGTTCGGCCTCGGCCTGTGGTTCGTAATGTGTCATATCCGTCGAAGCCACGATCGGCACGGGACGAACCTTTGACCGAAGGGCTGCGGCAAGGGCCGACGCAAGACTCGCGACGACGTCCTCGTTCTGGCGAGTCATCACGATGGGGAGGATGGCCGGGACCTCGTCGTACAGGTACTGGAGATATGGAATCTGGACTTCGAGGGAGTGTTCGCCCGCGTGGGTCGGCTCGTCCGCGACGATGTTGTCAGCGGCGCCGAGGACCGCCTGGCGGAGTTCGTCGTCGATATCGACTGTCCCGAGAGGAGTCTCCCACGCGTCGGCCTCCGTCACCGCGACGTCGCTGCCCCTGGCACTGTGGTTGGGGCCGATGAGTATCACAGACTCGGGGCGGCCGGACTCCGCGAGTACCCCGAATCCGTGGGCAGCGACCGGGCCGGAATAGGGGTACCCGGCATGTGGCGACACCAGGCCAAAAAGCTCGGCCTGTCCCTCGCCGACCGACGGGATGTCGCCGGGGCCGACGTCGTGTCTGAACGTCGATTCGATCTGGTCCCTGAGGCCATCGGCGGTTCCCTCGTAGAAGTCTCCCGCGACGGCCGGTGAGCGGATGCTGGTCATACTATCACCGTGTCGGGCAGGTCTCTAAACTTCCGCCCCCTCGGTGAGGGGGACTTCCTCGATGGAGCCATATGGTTCGGTCTCCCCGAACACCTGGGCGGAGAATCGCTCGATGGAGGTCTCCGCATCGAGCCAGCATACCGGCTCGAGCCCGGCTTTCCGACAGGTGTGAGCGAGGAACCGTTCGGCCCCCCATCCCTGCTCGACCGGCACTTGGGGCAACAGGAGCCCGGACCGGCCCTCGCCTCTGACGATGAGTCCATCCTCGCCGACGGTGATTTCCCCCGGGATATTCCCCGATTCTGTGACCTCGATCGGTTCCGGCGCCGTGAGGATGCTTACTTCGACCGTGAGCGCATCCAGTTCCGATGGACCGACAGGTGGGAACCGTGGGTCGTTTGTCGCTGCTTCGGCGGCTGCTTCCCGGATCCCCTGCAGCGCCGATTGCTCCGGCTCCGGCCGGCCGATACAGCCCCTGAGTTCGCCGCCCTTCTCCAGGGTGACGAATGCCCCGCGATCGGCCTCGAAGACCGGATCCACGCTGTCCGGAGGCCCTGGCAACGACCCCGTCTCGACGACGCCGTCTACGATCCGTCGAGCATGGCCCACTGCCCACTTCCCCTGCTCGGAATCAAGTCGCCTGCGTCCTCGAGTACCCATACACAAAGGTGGTTCGTGGTCGAGGAAATCGAGCTAGCCCCAGATTAGAGGGGCACTTAGCCCGGATCACTCGAGTAGTGGCCGCTTGAAATCTGCTATCTGACCCGCTGATATGTGATCGATGGAAGAACCCGTCTCTCGACTTCCCTCGAGGAGTCGTATTGATTGTGCCAGCACACCACCGGTCCAAATCCTGGAATATGGGGGGATTTCCGCTGGCGAAGAAACTGGGCTGAGGATAAATAAAAAAAACGAACGGGTCAGCGGATCGCTATTACTCGGCGCTGATGACGTCGTCGATACGGACGATCATCGTGGCGGCCTCGGTCGCGGACTGTAAGAGCTCACGCTTGACCGCTGTGGGGTCGAGGACGCCGTGGTCGACAGGGTCTTCGATCTCGCCCCGCTCCTCGGTGGAGATGATACCGCCACGGCCACTCTCATTGGCTGCCCGCAGATCGACGAGGGCGTCGATCGGGTCCATGCCGGTGTTCTCGGCGATCGTCCGGGGGAGTGAATCGAGGGCGTCGGCGTAGGCTTCGACCGCCAATTGCTTGCGGCCCTCTACGCCGGCCGCCGCCGACCGGATCGCGTCGGAGAGTTTGGCCTCGGTGCAACCGGCACCGGGGACCACCCCGCCCTTTTCGATCGCGGCGACGACAGCGTCGACGCCGTCCTGGACGGCCCGCTCGAGTTCCTCCAGCACGTGCTCGGTGCCGGCGCGAACGAACAGGCTCACCGTCTCGGTGGCCGCACCGCCCTCGACGAAGACCAGTTCGTCTTCGCCGAAATGTTCGACGCTGATCCTATCCGCGTGGCCCAGGTCGTCGGCCTCGATGCCCTCTACCGTCGCAAGCCGGGTCGCCCCAGCGGCCCGCACCAGGGATTTGGCCTCGGAGTCGCTGAGGGAATCGAAGGTCAAAATGCCCATATTCCCGAGGAAGCCGGCGGTCATGTCGGCGACGTCGCCGGTAACGAACGCCACGTCGACACCAGCCTCCTGGAGGGCATCCGCGTACGCCCGAAGTTCCTGCTGTTCGGACTCGATGGCCGTGTCGAGCTGGTCCGCGCTCTGGACGTTGTATTCCACGTCGACCTCCGTCTCCCGGGTCTCGAGGTCCGCGTCGACGACAGCGATCGTCGCGTCCTCGACCGTCCGTGGCATATCATCGCGGACGGGGTCCTCGTCCACGATGACCCCCTCGACGAGTTCCGTCGCGCTGGAGGACTCGCCCGCCTGGGCTTTGATCTGGATGTCCTCGTCGTGGAGCTCGCCGTCTTCCTCCACCTGTCGAACCGCTTTCACGATGTTCCGTGCGAGGGCTTCGGCGGTGACACCGCCGGTCCCTTTGCCGGTCATCGCCGATTCGGCCACCTGGACGAGGATGTCCTCGTCGAGGTCGACATCGAGAACCAGATCCTCGAGCGTCTCGAGGGCGATATCGCGTGCCTCGCCGAACCCCTCGACGATGGTGGTCGGATGGATCTCGTTATCGATGAAATCCTCGGCTTCGGAGAGGAGCTGTCCGGCCAGCACAGCTGCGCTGGTGGTTCCGTCGCCGACGGCCTCCTCCTGGGTCTCCGCGACCTCCACGAGCATCTGGGCGGCCGGATGCTCGATATCCATCTCGTCCAGGATTGTCGCTCCGTCGTTCGTGATGACGACGTCGCCCGCGTCGCTCACGAGCATCTTGTCCATGCCCCGGGGACCGAGCGTGGTCCTGACGGCCTCCGCGACCGCCTTCCCGGCCGCAATATTCGACGTGCGAGCGTCGCGCCCCTGGGTTCGCTGGGCGTCTTCGTTGAGGATAAATACTGGCTGTCCACCGCGCATCCGCTGAGAGGAACCTGATCCTGACATGCGTCAGTGGGAGGTAGAATTGTAGTCCGATATAAGGGTTTCGGCATCGCCCGGCCGGAGGCGGGGAGTTTCCAAAAATCGTCTCCGGACAGGGGTACATTATCAGGACCTATCACGGCCTCGGTAACGGACCAGCAGCGTGGCGAGGCCGAGGGTGATCCCGAGCGTCGCTCCGACGAAACCGATACCCGGCGTTTCGACGGGGACTGTCCCGCCGCTGTCATCGGCCCCGGTTGTCTCGGTGTGACTCCCCGTCGTCGATCCTGATCCGGTGGTCGTCGGGTCCACGGGTGGTACCGATACCGACGTGGATGTCGAGCCCGCCCGAAGCACGTGTTCACCCGCTTCGTCCAGGGCCACGTCTACGGTCCGAGTCGTCGTCTGACCCGGTGCAAGCCGCTGGGTCCAGGTTGTGACCGTCGCGTCATCGATACGCAATGAGACCTCCCCCACAGCAGGTCGCTCGGCCGAGTTCGTCATCGTCACGGAGACTGGAACGGTGTCACCTGCCCGGACCGCCTCAGCCCCCACCGTCAGAGCCGTCACTGTCGGTTCCGCCGGCTCGGCGACAGTAACGTTCCAGGTGGTCGAGCCAACCCCGATTCCGAAGGATCCCGTAGAATTCAGGGTGTAGTTCAGCGTCACGATCGTGGACGAACCACCGTCAAGGGATCCGGACCGTACCGAGACCGGGTTACCGTCCACCAACAGTTCGGTCCGATAGTCCCCGGCGGCGTCACCGACGTTCTCGAGGGTGACGGTGAACGCCACCTGCTCGCCAGGCACCAGTGTCGGGACCTCCAGGACGGTTCGATTCCGATACGGGCCAGAGATCCTCACCTCGCCGGATGCCTCAGTGACGAGACGCGGCGGAAGGCGCGAGAACGCCGTCGAATGTTCTGACCGCGTCCACATCTCGGGGGTACTGTCTGTCGTTGCATACCGATCCAGGTGCGACGCCGTATCGGCGTCAGCAAGTCTCTCGACGGTCTGGACCATGAACGCGTGGTCGACAGGCTCCGCTCGTTCGTTCATCGCCCTGACCAGGTGACTGGCTGGTTCCCGACCGTTCGTCGCCAGTCGCATCTCTCGGTCGACCGAGCCGAAGACGAGGCCGCCTTTCACGTAGTTGCCGAGCCTCGCCCAGGTCTGCGGTCGCGAGAGGACCGTGTCCTCGTATTCGGTGTCTGTGCCCGCCGCGAGGTGGCTTCGGAAGGTCTCGAATCCGATACGTCCCTGCTGCAGTGTGAGGAAGGCGGCGTAGTACTCCCCCATCGCCTCCCGAGCCCACCGTGTGTCCTCGGAGGTCTCGAAGCCCTGCAGGATATGGACGTACTCGTGTAGCCACACATTGTTCGGATCGTCCAACGGTTGATCTGCCCGTATCCACGCATCAGAGCGCTGGGCCAGGCCGTACGGACCCCACGATACCGTTGTCGGGGCCGCGATCAGTACCATCCGCTCGGGCTTCGACCCGACCTGTAGTGACGCGGAGGCCTGATCGATCGAATCGAAGACCCCCGCGACGGACGGCTCAAGGGCCGCCCCCTCCGGGACGACCAGCGTCACCTGTTGGTCGTCGATCGTCCTCGTTTCTCGCGAATGGGGCCCCAAAAAGACCATCTGCCGACCGGCCACGCCCTCGCCGTCAGTCGCCACCTGGCGGACCACTCCTGGAGCGGGTTGACCCCGGTAGGACCAGGACACCGAGACCGGTGGCACCGATACGAGGGCCCAGGAACCCGTATCCGCGAAGAGGAGACCCCGTGAATCATCGTGGTCCAGACACGGACCTGGTACCCGATCGGACACAGTTTGGGCACCATCCGGACCCTGCTCGTATTGATACGCGCCGGTCCGGTTGGCGGGCATCGAGAAGTGGATCGTCGGATTCGGCGTGTGCCCGTCCCAGGTGTAATTGCCTGGATCGTCCATCTCGAATCCGACGGTCTCATCGACCGTCGCGACAGTGGGAACACTGGTCCGCAACTCAACCACCGTGTCGGGAAGCTGGTAGGCGAGGTCGACGTCGACCGAACCCGGCTCCGAGGGCGTCAGCGAGAAGCTCATGGTTCGGACAATGTCGTCGCCCGACGTGGCCGCGAACCGATTTCTCGGATCAGGGGCTGTCTGATGGATGGCCAATGACGAGGTCCCATCCAAGCCCGCCTCCGCTTCCTGGGGAGTCGGCCCGGCAGCCGCCGCGACAGGTTGGGCCACGAATGCCACGAGGACGACCGTGGCGACGACGAGTCTTCGCACCATACTGGGCCTGGGTGGGCCTCGCCTAAGAGTCCCCCCATCCCGCCCCGGTGGTCGCTCCACAGCGGCCGTGGGTCGACGTGCGAGTACGGCCAACTCACTGTATAATGGCTCTCCGGGCAGTGAGGAGTTCCGTCGTAGCCATATTGACCGTTTCCTGCTCCCGCCGGCCGTCCGTCAGGGTTTAATCGGTGGCGGGGGTAGGATTTCGACAACTCGAATGGTGGAGAACATCCTCTGGCCGGCCTACTTCGACGCCGACCGAACCCGGAGCGAGGGGCGACGGGTCCCTGAATCGATGGCCGTGACCGATCCGACGCTCGAGGAGATCGCAAAGGCCGTCCAGCAGGTGGGCTACGACGCCACGATCGAGCCCGAGAAGACCTACCCACGAGAGCCACTACAGGTCACCGGTCGGGTGGCCGTCCAGAACGCCGACGACGCGGGCAAGAGCGACATGATCCAGGCTGTCGCGGCGTATATCCAGGCACTGAGAGACTGATGCAGAAGGCAGGACCCGTGGTCCGGATCGCACAGGGGCTCCTCATCGTGGAAGCCCCGGCCGAGTCGGTCCCGTCGATCGGAACGCAGGTGGTCGACGAGAACATCGAGGAGGTCGGCCGCGTGGTGGATGTCTTTGGCCCCACCTCGAAGCCGTACCTCGCGATAACGCCGGGCGAAGACGTCCACGCTCCCGCGCTGCTCAATGACACCCTGTATGTGACCTGATCTACGTTCCTACAGGTTTTCACGAGCCGATTCACGGATCTTTGGGGCCCCAGGACCGTCCGGTCGCCGAAGTCACAAGGGCCAAGGCGGGGCGGCGGGAACGAGGCCACGATGGCAACACGACGGCAAGTCGCCCTGGCGGTCCTCGGGGCAGTCGGCTTCTTCCTCGGGGTCCAACTCGGCGCCCTTTCACTCCTCTCTCCGTTCGAATCGGCCGGATACCAGGCCGTGGAGAACCCGCAGGACCCGACGAACTCGCTCTTCTATATCGTCGTCCTCCTGGTGGCGACAGCGGGCATGTTGGTCCTTTTCCGATACGAGCGCACGAACGTCCTCCGGGTTGGGATCGTCCTCACCAGCGGCCTGATATCGGCGTACGTGTTCTCGGTCTTCCTCCCGCCGTTGACCGGCGGAATTAGCGTTCCGGTCCACGGGGGGGCGGTTCTCGGGGCACTGGTCGTCGTGGTTGGCCTGCTTTACTATCCGGAATGGTGGGTGATCGACGGGGCCGGACTGATCATGGGGATGGGCGCGGCCGCCCTCTTCGGGATCAGTCTCGACGTCTTGCCAGTGCTCCTGCTTCTCGTCGTCCTCGCGGTCTACGACGCCGTGAGCGTCTACGGGACCGAACACATGCTGACCCTCGCCGCTGGGGTGATGGAACTCCGCGTGCCGGTCATCGTTATCATCCCGACCTCGGCGTCGTACTCCTTCATCCGGATGGCCGACAGGATGGCGTCGGAGGTGGATGGTGGTCAGGCGGGTGAAAGCGAGGGAAGTAGCCAGGAGAACAATCTGCCTGAAACCGGGGATTCGAGGGCGTCCAAGGAGGCGGTGCAAGCGACACCCGAGCACGCGGGGAACGAAGGACGAGAGGGTGGTGAAGACGGCCCCTTCGACCGAGACGCGTTCTTCATCGGACTGGGTGACGCCGTCATCCCCACCATCCTCGTGGCGAGTGCGTCGGCGTTCCTCGAGACACCGACCCTCGTTGGTATCGAGATGGCCTCGTTGGGGGCGATCATCGGCACCCTCGCCGGGTTGCTCGGACTGCTCTGGATGGTATTGAAGGGCCGGGCGCACGCCGGCCTCCCGCTGCTCAATGGCGGCTCGATCCTGGGATATCTCCTCGGAGCAACTGCGGGGGGCGTGTCGTTCGTGGAGGCTCTCGGCCTGGCGCCGTTTCTCTAGGCCCCGGCGCCCCTCGATGCTCAGACCTCAGACCTGTTGCCCGGTCAGGGACTCGCTCGCGGGATCAAAGGCAACCGTCTGTCCGACGTTTTCGGCCTCAGCCCGTTCGTACAGGAGATTCGCCCCGGCGACCGTCTCGATTCCCGTGCCGCCGCTGTCGAAGAGCGTGATGTCGTCCGGCCCCGAACGGCCCGTGGCGTCGCCGATCACGACCTCCCCGAGTTCGGCGTGGATATGGTCGTCCGTCACCCGGCCGGCCTCACGGGCCTGGATGAACGCCCCCGCGTCCTGGTCGACCCGTTTCCGGAGGTCCGGGACGTAGATGGAACGCTCGACGGTAGTGGCATCGACCTCGCGTTTCGCTGGATGGTACTGTCCCATCGCGGTGATGTGAGCCCCAGCTGGAAGGTCGGCACCGTCGAACACCGGCTCCGGCGAGTTGGTCGCCGTGATGACAATGTCCGCACTAGATACTGCAGCACCCGGCCGATCGACGGCTTCGACGGCCGCATCGAGATACGCATCCATCTCGCTTGCGAACGCTTTACGGTGGGCGTCCGTGGGCGAGTAGACGCGGACCGACTCGAGGTCCCGAACGGCTGCCGTGGCTTTGAGTTGACCGCGGGCCTGGGCCCCACTCCCGTAGACGGCGGCCTCGCTTGCATCGGCTCGCGCCAGGGCATCGACCGCAACACCCCCCGCGGCACCGGTCTTGTACGGGTTCATGCTTGCGCCGTCGACCAGCGCGAGCAATGATCCCGACTTCGCGTCGAACAGTGGGCTCACGAACCACGCGTCACCTGCTCCGAAACCCGCGCTGTACATGTACCCGCCCATCGTCCCAGTCTCGGGGAGGATGGCGGCATAGGTTGTCAACATCCCAGCGGGATCGTCGTGCTGTAGTGTCGTCCGCGGCTCCGCCGGGGCACCCCGACCGCGTTGGGCATAGGCATCCCGAACCGCATCGACGAACGCCCGGGGGGTTGCCAGCGTGGCGACGTCCTGGCTCGAAAGGATCCGTATCCGAGTCATGGGAGGTGGGTTTGACAGGCGGGTGGATAAACTTGGGGCGGAGGAACCGCGTGCAGCCGAAGCTTCGAAAAATCTCCGGGCGCCCTCAGTCTCCCGACTGGTCGCAGCGCTTGACTCGATTTCTGCACCGGCCGAATACGTCTCGGGCCCCGTTCCATGTCGCCGTCCGCCGTGAATTCGCGGAGTCCCAAACCGTGGCGATTATGGCTCGGGCCCGAAGAGGCTCAGACAGTGAACCGGAACGACCGGTCCATCGTCGGGTTGGTGATGGTGGCCCACGCGATGGTCCATACCTACGAACTCTCCATTCCCATCCTGATGACCATCTGGCTCGACACCTTCGAGGTCTCCCCCGGTCGCCTCGGTCTCGTCGTTTCGATCGGCTATGCACTCTTCGGCATCGGGGCGATCCCCGGGGGCATCCTGTCGGACAGGTTCGGGTCGAAACGCCTTATCGCGATGGTCCTCTTCGGGATGGGAGTCTCCTTCGTCCTGCTGGGTTTTGCCCCCTCGATCGCGGTCATCGGCTTGGCCCTCGTCCTCTGGGGCGTCGCCGCGAGTGCCTATCATCCCTCGGGGCTCTCCCTCATCAGTAAAGGTGTCCACCAGCGAGGTGACGCGTTCGCCTATCACGGGATGGCGGGAAACTTCGGTATCGCTTTCGGGCCGCTGGCGACGACGCTCCTGCTGCTGGTTGCGGGGTGGAACTGGGTGGCGATCATCCTCGCCGTCCCTGCGTTGGTGGCCGGAATGCTTGCGACCCGCGTGGATTTCGACGAGGGAGCGGCCGTCGATGAAGATCTCGAGGATTCGAAAGCCGATTCGGTCTCGACGGTCGGGGAGTTCGTGAGCGAATCCAAGACACTACTGATGAGTTCGTTCCTGGCCGTCGTCGTCATCATGATGCTCTCGGGACTCTTCTACCGAGGCTTTCTCACCTTCCTCCCCGAGGTTCTTTCCTCCTTTGCCATGTTCGACGCAGTCGAGTTCGCCGGTCGCACCCTCGAGCCATCGCGATACGTCTATGTGGCCCTCCTGATGATCGGGATGGGCGGTCAGTTCGTGGGCGGGAAGCTCACCGATCGGATGCGGACCGAGAAGGCCCTGAGCATGGCCTTTGGGATCCTCACCGTCCTTGCGGTGCTCTTCTTACCCGCGTCGAACCGGGGCCTCCTCACCTTCCTCGTGGTCAGCGGGGTGCTCGGGTTCTTCCTGTTCGTCGTCCAGCCGCTCTACCAGGCGACGGTGGCGGAGTACACGCCCCCCGGGACCCGCGGCCTCTCGTACGGGTACACGTACATGGGGGTCTTCGGCGTCGGAGCGGCCGGCGCCGCGATCGCCGGTGGCGTTCTCGAGTTCTTCGATGCGACCGTCCTCTTCGCCATCCTGGCCGGGTTCGCCGTGGTGGCCTCCGGACTCGGGGCGTATCTGACCTGGCGATAGATCGAAGGTACTGCTCGCCGTTCCTCTCACCCATTCAGCGGTCGATCGTTGGTTCAGCCTCCGGTCGTCCGAACCCGTAGGAATCGCCACACAGCCACCATCGCGCCGCCGACCAGAACCGTGACCACGTAGAAACTCAGCGAGGCGTCCCCGTGGAAGATCGACATCGACCGGAGCAAGTTCGCCACTGCCGCGGCCCCGCTCCAGGCGACGATGGCGGTCCCCACCGCCGCTGTCTCCGACGAGCGGTTCGACCCCTGGTAGGCCCACACCACCGGGGCGACCACCACCCAGCCGATGAGGAAGGTAGCCGTCGTCTCAGCCACCACCATCGGGACAGTCCACGGACGTACGCCGTGGGAGATCTCGCCCAACAGGACAAACGCGATCACTGCGAGGAGATCCCCCGCGGCGAATCGCCTGATCGAGGCAGTGGACACCCGAAGCAGTCTCATGCTCCCTCCCCAGCCGCCGTCCCTGCCGCATCATCGTTTCCCGGCTTCACCCCAGCGACCGTGTAGACGAACCCGCGTTCCTGTACGTGGGTCGAGAGTCCGGCCTCCCGAAGCATCTTGACCATCTCATCCGGGGTGAAGAACATGGACTCGAATCCGATGAGGTGCTCGCCGAAGACCAATCCCCTGCCACGTATCGTCGAGGGATCGAACTCCCTGATGACGACCGTCCCACCAGGTCGCAGAACCCGGACCGCCTCCTCGATGGCACGAGAAACGGTAGGGAAGTGATGGGCCGCATCGACGACTACGACCCCGTCCACGATCTCGTCACGGAGGGGAAGGGTGCGGACGTCACCCCGAACCGTGTCGAGATCGTACTCGCGGGCCCGGAATAGCATCGGATGGCTGCCATCGAGAACCAGTGAATCCGAGGGAAGTACCCGTGCGGCCCGGCCGGTGCCACCACCAAGGTCCAAGACACATTGGACCTCCCGCTCTGAGAGTGCCAGGCCTGCCTCGAGAGGCGCGAGATCGGTCCCCGGGAGCACGAGGTCGTAGAGTGGCGCGAACCGATCGAAGTAGGGGACGTCGTGCACGATCGAATCCAGGACGGGGAGATTTAAGTAGGGACCGACAAGCGAACACGATGGAGTTTGCGGTGCTTGGCCGGCCGCCAGACGGGCCTCAACTCGAACTTCCCTGGCGCTCGTTCGCATACGCCGGGAAGTTCGTCATGACAAACACCGGAAAAGCAGTGGCCAGGGAGGAAGAGAACATCCTCGCCGCGGTCGCGTTCAACGAGGACCGCACCGACCCAGCGACGGCCTGGATCCGCTACGTCACTGTCCACAAAGAGCGGCGAGGTGAGGGCATCGGGCCCCGTCTGATCCGGTCGCTCACTGATGGGTTGCTCGCCGAGGACTACGAGCAGGTCAAGATCGGCGTGAACAATCCGTTCGCCTACGAGGCATTGTATAAGGCTGGTTTTGCCTTCACTGGCGACCGGATGGGGATGGCAGAACTTGTGCTCGTGGCACCATCTGTCGAGGCGGCGACGGACCACGGCGCTGTGGGGGCCGGCCGATATCGGCAGGGTATGCGATCGTATCTCGACCGGGAGCTCCCGGCTCGGGTGGCACACTTCGCCCGGGAGAAACTCGACCGGGGCACGCCGCCGGACCGGGTGAAGGGCATCCGTTAAAACCCCGGGCCGCCGAATGAGTGCACGATGGGAATCGCAGACCTCAGGCAGCTCGCGGTCCTGAAGACCGTCGGCTACGGGGACCTCGACGGCGAGGTCGTCGCGGTGGACGCCCACAACTGGCTCTATCGGTATCTCACCACCACGGTCAAGTTCACTGCCGAATCGGTGTACACGACCGGCTCCGGAGAGGAGGTGGCGAACCTCATCGGGGTCGTCCAGGGCGTCCCGAAGTTCTTCGAGCACGATCTCACGCCGGTCTTCGTCTTCGATGGAGGCGTGACCGAACTCAAAGCCGAGGAGATCGAGAAGCGCAACGCCGCCAAGGAGGCCGCCGAGGAACGCATGGAGGAGGCAAAGGCCGCCGGAGATCGGATAGAAGCCGCCAGACTCGAATCACGAACCCAGCGGCTCACCGACGTGATCCATCGGACCACACGGGAGCTCTTCGACCTCCTCGACGTCCCGTACATCGAAGCACCCGCGGAAGGAGAGGCCCAGATCGCCGCCATGGCGCGGAACGACCCCGCCGTGGATTACGCGGGCAGCGAGGACTACGACACGCTCCTCTTCGGATCGCCTCTCACGCTCCGGAAACTCACGACGCGGGACGACCCGGAGTTGATGGACTTCGAGGCCACCCTCGACGCCCACGACATCACCTGGGCGCAGTTGGTCGACATCGCGATCCTCTGCGGGACGGACTTCAACGAGGGCCTGTCCGGATATGGGCCGAAGACGGCCCTGAAGGCAGTCAGGCAACACGGGGACCTGTGGGGCGTCCTCGACGAGGAGGACACCTACATAGACCACGGAGACCGTATCCGCACACTCTTCCTCGAACCCGATGTCACCGACGAGTACGCCTTCGACCTCGAGATGGATCCCGACCTGGTGGCCGCCAAGGAGTACGTCACCGATACCTGGGAGATACCGGAGGCGGAGGTCGAACGGGCCTTCGAACGCATCGATGAGGCGGTGACCCAAACGGGCCTGGACCGCTTCACCTGATCGGTCGTCCGTACTCACTCGACGTGGCTCTGCGAAGAACAATACTGGCGGATTTGTCCCAACTGGCAACCCGAGCGTTCAGTCCGCGGCGGCGTGGCTCGCTGCCCGGCGCAACATCCCGTCCGCGGTCGCATAGTAGTAATAGCCGGCCAGGCCGATAGCAACGGCGACATTCGAGATGGTCACGGCCCAGAACACCGCCACGATCCCGAGGCCCAGAGAAACCCCGCCGACTGCGGCGATTGGCAGTCTGATCGCTCCGAACTGCGCCAGGGTCGCCACGAAACTCACGCGGGTGCGCCGAGCCCCGTTGAACCCCGCCTCGAGCAGGTATGCGGCGCCGATGGCCGGGTACCCGATCGCGAGGATCTGGAGATAGGTGATCGAGAGGGCGAGTGCTTCGGGCCCGATATCCGGAACCAGGATCGCGGTAATCTGTCCCGGAATCACCCATTGGACGGCCGCGATGGCCCCAAGCGTCCCCGCCGCGATCGCGACGCCGATCCAGGTCACGCTCCGTGCTCGATCCGGTCGTTCGGCTCCCAGGTTCTGCCCCACCACGCTCTGGGCGGCCTGCTGGAGACCGGTCGCCGGGATGAAGGCGATGGAGGCGACCCGGGCGCCCACGATATAGGCTGCGAGCCCTGCGGCTCCACCGACGGCGAAGACCACGACGATGATCGCGACCCGCACGACCTGTCTGGCACCCTGTTGGGCCGCCGTCGGCCAGCCGACGTCGAGCATCTCCACCATCAGGCCGGGGTCCATCCGGGCCGCGGCCCGGTCGATCATGCCATCGTTCCGCCCCCTCGCCATGAGGATGAGGCCCAACACAAAGGCCGTCGAGTACCCGATCACGGTGGCCAGAGCCGCCCCCTCGATCCCTAATGCTGGAGCCCCCCAGAGGCCGAAGATAAGGATGGGGTCCAGGACGATGTTGATGACCACCGCGAGGAAGTTCATATAGAGTGACGCCCGCGAGTCCCCCCACCCGATGAATCCGGCCTCGGTCGTATCCGAGAGCGCCAGGAGCGGAAGTCCAAGAGCCAGCACACCCAGATACCCCGCTGCCAACCGGGGAACTGCTCCAGCGACAGACTGGGGTCGAGTCGCCGTCAGCAGATCCACGAGTGGTCTGGCCCCCACATATACGAGCGCGCCCACGAGCACCCCCAGGCCCGCCGCGAGCGCGAGCCCATTATACAATGAGCGGCCAGCACCTCGGCGATCGTCACCGCCAATTCGCTGGGAGACCACGACCTGGGTTCCCACAAATGGCGCATAGATCGCTGCGGCGAGGACGAGGGCGACGACCGGGAAGACCAGGCCGACGGCCGCGACTGCAGTCCCCGAGAATCGCCCCAGCCAGAAGAGATCGACCACCTGCTGGGCGACCTGGACGAGGTTCTGGACGAGGAGGGGAGCCGCGAGCACGAGCAGGGCCCGTGTAAGCTTCCCTTCTGTGATCTCCGAGGGTGATAGATCCAGCATCCCGCCTGGCCCTTGTGACCCTGCTACAAAGACCCGTGAGTTAAGTATCCCGGTCCGGGCGTGCATTCACCCTCGTCCGCTGCATTTCCCCCTCCGCCGAGACAGAGGTCCGCAGAGAAACACTCATTGAGGTAATACCGAGCGCCGCAAAACGACGGACCGGTGCAGCTCCCAATCTACCGGATCACCGGCGCCCGCTCCCCCGCGACCTTCGCATCATCCCCTTCGGCTCCATCGCCCTGGATTACAAACTGGCAGGCTCGGCGTCAACCCCTTCGGCCCCCTCCCCGTCGCCGTGCTCGTCCACGATGACCACCTCGCCGTCGGGATCGACCCGGATGTTGATCAGGGTCTTGACCTCGTGGTCGATGTCCGCCAGGGCGTCCTCGCCACCCACCTTCCGGATCGCGATCACGATGTCCACGATATCCGCGCCGATGCGCTCGAGAGCGTCGGTGATGGCCCGAATCGTTCCCCCGGTCGAGATGAGGTCATCGAGGATGAGCACGCGGTCACCCGGGTAGACGTCGTTGATATACATCTCGCTTTCGGAGTAACCGGTCTGCTGAGACAGGGAGACTTCGCCCTCGAGCCCGTATTCCCGCTTGCGGATCACCACGAGCGGGAGGTCGGTCATGAGGGAGACCGCCGTAGAGATATGGATACCCATCGCGGCCGGCGTCACGATCTTATCGACGTCTTCGAGGTTGGCCTTCCGGATCGTCTTGATGGTGACCTCTCGCAACAAACCAGGCGATAGCGTGGGTACGCAATTGCTGATTGGATGGACCAGGTACGGGTATCCATCCTTGTCTATCACCGGGGCCTGGGTGACGGACCGCTGGAGCTGCTCCATGTCGTGGGGTCGGCGGTACCCCACAAAGACTTATCGCCGGTGTCATCGGTGCCGGGATCCATCAGGTCCACGAAGGAGTGCTGATCAGTTTCGGGCAGTTTTACCACACCGCCGAGAGTAGGGGCCATATATGGCAGAAGACGAATATCGAACGGAACGCGACAGTCTCGGCGAGGTGCAGGTGCCGACGGACGCGTACTGGGGGGCACAGACCCAACGGGCCGTGGAGAACTTCCCCATCAGCCAGCAGACCTTCGACCGACGATTCATCCGGGCTCTCGGGATCGTGAAGAAGGGAGCCGCCCAGGCCAATCGCGACCTGGAGATGATCGAGGCCGAGAAAGCCGAGGCGATCATCGAGGCGGCCGAGGAGGTCATCGCCGGCGAGCACGACAACCAGTTCCCCGTCGACGTGTTCCAGACCGGCTCGGGAACCTCGAGCAACATGAACGCAAACGAGGTCATCGGGAATCGGGCGACCGAGATCTACGGGGGCGAGGTCGGCTCGAAGGAGATCCATCCGAACGATCACGTCAACTTCGGCCAGTCCTCCAATGACGTCATTCCCACCGCCATGCACGTGGCGGCTCTAGAGGCCCTCGTCCGTGACGTTGTCCCTGGACTCGAGATCCTCCGCGATGAGCTCGGGGCAAAGGAGGAAGCCTTCGACGACGTCGTGAAGACTGGGCGAACCCACCTCCAGGACGCCACGCCGATCAGGCTCGGCCAGGAGTTCAGCGGATACCGAACCCAGATCGAGAAAGGCCTCGCCCGAATCGAGAACAGTACGTCCCACCTGCGCGAGTTGGCCCTGGGCGGGACGGCAGTGGGGACCGGTCTGAACACCCATCCGGCGTTTCCCGAGTTGGCCGCGGAGTACATCAGCGAAGAGACCGAGATCCAGTTCCGCGAGGCCGACAACCACTTCGAGTCGCTGGCGGCACACGACGCGATGAGCGAAGCTCACAGCGCCCTTCGGACCGTCGCGGGGTCGATGAACAAGATCGCGAACGACCTCCGGCTCCTCGCCTCGGGGCCGCGAAACGGGTTCAATGAGCTCGAACAGCCCGAGAACCAGCCCGGGTCCTCGATCATGCCCGGCAAGATCAACCCCGTCGTCGCGGAGCCGGTCAACCAGGTACACAAACAGGTCATCGGCAACGACGCTGCCATCGCGAGTGGCGCCGCCGAGGGCCAGATCGATCTGAATCTCTACAAACCCATCCTCGCGAACAACTTCCTCCAGTCTGCCCGACTCATCGCGAACGGAAGCGAGATCTTCGGCGAGAAGTTCGTGGCCAAACTCGAGGCGGACCGAAAGGAATGTGCCGCGCAGGTCGAACAGAGCATGGCCCTCGCCACCGCTCTCAACCCGGCCATCGGCTACGATAAGGCAGCTGAAGTGGCCAAAGCAGCCCTCGCCGAAGGAAAGACCATCCGAGAGACCGTCGTCGAGAAGGGCTACCTCACCGAGGAGGAGGCAGCGAAGGTCATCGATCCGGAAGCCATGACAGAGCCGGGCATCCTTACCGGGGACTGATTCGGTCTCTTCGGTGGTCGCGTTATGACAAAGCAGAACGTGACCGCCGGAACGCATTATTGAAGTCCGTGGCCCTCGGGTCGGGGTACATGGAGCGACTCAACCCCCGGGTGCAGATCCTCTGGGGCGTCCAGATGCTGATCACGGCCGCGTTTCTCGGTGGTATCGCTGCCGGGATCCTATTCTTCGCGCGTCGTGATCTGATTCTAGGCAGTCTCGGGGTCTTCGCGGTTCTGGCTCTGCTCGGACTGATCCATACGCTACTCAGGTATCGTATCTGGCGGTTCGAGGTCCAGGAAGACGCCCTGTTCCTCCACCGAGGCGTGCTCACTCGGGTACGGACTGTCGTCCCCTATGTTCGAGTCCAACACGTCGACACCCAACGGAGTCCGTTCGAGCGTTTGGCCGGCCTCAGCAGCGTGGTCGTCTATACGGCCGGATCGAGAGGGGCAGACGTGACGATCCCGGGACTGGTCCCCGAGCGCGCGACTGACCTCCAGGAACAACTCCGAACCCTCGTGGGCGAACGAGAAACCGACGACGCCGTATGAAACTGCATCCGCTTACCATCCCGCTCCGCGGTGGCAGTCGGGCCCTGGGATTCGCCATCGGCGGGTTCGTCCTGGGGTCGGCAGGTGGCAGTGCCCTGGTGGCCAGGGGCATCGCCCCTGGGTGGGTTTCGGCCGCGGGGATCCCGCTCGCGATCCTGTTTGGGGTGATCGGGCTAGGTTATGAGGTGATCTGGCACCAGCGGTTCGAATACGAACTCGCGAGGGATACGCTCAACATTGACTCAGGGGTGCTCTTCCGTCGGGAACGGGAGATTCCGTACCGACGCATCCAGAACGTCGACATCCGCCGGAGCCTCGTCCAGCGTCTCCTCAATATCGCCCGGCTCAACATCGAGACTGCCGGTGGCGGATCGACGGAGGCACAACTCCAGTACGTCTCGATGAGCGAGGCGAGACGGGTCCAGGAACACGTCCAGGAGCGGAAACGTCGGAGTCGCGAACCAGCAGCATCGTCCGAAACGGGTCCCGCTCCCGAGCCGGAATCGAGTGTCCTCTTCGAACTCGACGACAGCGATCTGATACTCTATAGTATCCTCTCCTTCGACCCGCGGGTCCTGTCCGTGCTGTTCGTCGTCATCCCCTCCGCCGCCCCCATGTTCGGACCCTTCGTGGACGAGGTGACCGCCTCTCTCTTCCTCGTCTTCGGTATCATGGGTGCGCTCGGACTGGCCTTCGCTATCTGGGTGCTCAGCGCCTTCGCTCGCTTCGTGCAGTTCTACGGGTTCAGGCTGACCCGCGTCGGCGACGAACTGCGGTACGAACGGGGACTGCTCCAGCGGTACGACGGCTCGATTCCCCTGGAGAAGATCCAGTCGGTGGTCGTCGAGGAGAACGTGCTGATGCGCCAGTTCGATTACGCCTCGCTCGCGATCCAGACGGCGGGCTACGCACCGGGCGCCGGACCAACTGGCGGCTCCGAGGCAGCCGTTCCCCTGGCGAAACGTGACCAGCTATTCGAACTGGCCCGGACCATCGAACCGTTCGACCCGCCGACGTTCGAGCACCCGCCCAAAGCGGCCAGGCGTCGATACGCCGTCCGGTATACGATCGTCATCGGCGTGCTCGTGGCTGTGGCTTTCGGCGCCTCGACGTTCGTTACCCCCTTCCCGTGGTATGTGCTTTCCATCCTGCTACTCCTGATTCCCCTCGCGGCTCACAAGAAATGGCAACACCGAGGGTGGGCGTTACTCGATGGGTACGCGGCCACGCGGAACGGGTTCTGGCGTCGCCGGATCCATGTCATCCCGGATTTCCGCGTCCAGACCGTGATCGACCGCCGGACCATCTTCCAGCGACGCTGGGGATTGGCCAGCGTGGTCATCGACACCGCGAGTTCCCGGAGTCTCGTGGCACAGGACGCGAGTGCGGTGGATATCGACGGGGCCACCGCCGACCGACTCCGGGACGCGGTGGCCGACCGCCTCCAGTCGGCCCTCGGGTACCGTGAAGGCGCGAAAGACTGAACGATTTTTAGCCCCTCCCCTCACACCACGGTGTAATGAGCGAGTTCGACTACGAGGCGCTGGGGCTTATCGCGGGCCTCGAGATCCATCAGCAGCTCGATACGGACACCAAGCTCTTCTGTGAGTGTCCGACACGGCTCAGAGATCCCGAGGAATCAGTGCGTCGGTTCTCCCGGTTCCTCCATCCTACGCCGAGCGAATTGGGCGAGATCGACGAGGCAGCCCTCGAAGAGAGCAAGGTCGAACGCGAGTTCCAGTACCTCGCCTATGACACCACCTGTCTTGTCGAGGAGGACGACGAACCCCCGCACCGACTGGAACCGGCGGCCTTGGATACCGCCCTCGAGATTGCCCAGTTGATGAACATGACCGTCGTCGACCAGGCTCACGTGATGCGGAAGGTCGTTATCGACGGTTCGAACACCTCCGGGTTCCAGCGGACCACGCTCGTGGCCAATGGCGGCGATATCGAGACCGAGGAGGGGCCGGTCGGGATCGAGGACATGATGCTGGAAGAAGAGAGTGCCCAGCGGATCGAGGAGACCGGATCGGGGGTAATCTACAGTCTCGACCGACTGGGCATCCCCCTCGTCGAGATCGGGACCCAACCCGACATCCGGACACCCGAACAAGCCCGCGAGGCAGCCGAACGGATCGGAATGTTGTTGCGCTCGACCGGCAAGGTGAAGCGTGGCCTCGGCACCATCCGCCAGGATGTGAACGTCTCCATCGCCGACGGCGCGCGGGTGGAGATGAAGGGCATCCAGAGCCTCGAGGACATCGACGACCTGGTCAGAAACGAAGTCAATCGGCAGGTTTCACTGCTCGAACTCGCCGAGGAACTATCCGAACGCGATGCATCCGTCGGTGATCCCCAAACGGTCACCACGGTCTTCGAGGGAACCGACAGCGGCGTGATTGCCGGAGCACTCGATGACGTGGGCGAGGTGTGGGCAGTGCCTCTTTTCGGATTCGACGGCCTGGTCGGCAGGGAGATACAACCGGATCGACGCCTCGGGACGGAGTTCTCGGACCACGCGAAGCGACACGGCGCTGGCGGGATCTTCCATACCGACGAACTCCCGGCCTACGGTCTCACCGGGGCGGAGGTCGAGGCGCTCCGGGCGGCCGTCGATGCCGGGCCCGAGGACGCAGTGGCCATCGTCGCCGCGGATCCGAAGATCGCAGAACAGGCCATCGAGGCCGTAGCTGACCGGGCTGTGACCGCGATCGACGGCGTTCCGGAGGAGACGAGAGGGGCGACCGAGGACGGCACCTCGCGATACCTTCGACCGCTCCCTGGTGCGGCGCGGATGTATCCCGAAACCGACGTCCCTCCGGTCGAACCCGACCCATCGGACGTCGAGACGCCGGAACTCCTCACGGAGAAGGCGGGCCGATACCAGTCGGAGTACGACCTCGACGCCGGACTCGCCGAACAGGTGGCCTACGGGACACGGTGGCCGCTCTTCGAGGAGGTAGTCGAGATGGGAGTCTCACCGACACTGGCGGCACAGACCCTCGAGTCGACGGTCACCGAACTCCGCCGCGACGAGGTGCCGGTTGAAGAACTCAGCGACGACCACTTCCGTGAGGTCTTCGAGTTGGTGAGCGCCGACGAGTTGACCCAGGAGGGGATCCCAGAGCTACTCAGCGAACTGGCGGCAAACCCCGAACAGCATGCCCCGGCTGCTGCCGAGGCAGCGGGTCTGGGCTCGGCGGACGAGGGGGTAGTCCGCGAGGCGGTGACCTCGGTCATCGAACGCAATGCCGACCAGGTGGAGTCACAGGGAATGGAAGCCTTCTCCGCGCTGATGGGTGAGTGCATGGGCGAACTCCGCGGAAAAGCCGACGGGGAGCTGGTGAGCGATGTGTTGCGGGAGGAGATCCAGAAGCGGGTCTGAGGAGAGTTTTCGTGGGTGTTGTCGCCGTACGCCCGCCCATTGCTGGTGAGCCTACCGTTCAGAACTCGCAGTTGCGCGATCAGCCGATCTTCGATTCGGTCTGTCGGCCGTTCGATCCTCGCCAGGTGAGCCGACCGGTCAGTCCTCGACAAGTTCCTCGACGAGCGTCTCGAGGGAGTAGCTCTGGAGGACCCGCTGACCGTCCCGAAGCGGGTCGATGACGAACGTGGAGTTCGTCCGCTCGACCTCGTCGATGACCTCGAACTCGCGGATCAACCGTTCGACCTTCTCGCTATCCGAGAGCCTGGCGATCACGACGAAGTCGGTCTCGCCCATGGTGAAATACGCCTGCGTCACACCCTCGATCTCGAGGATCTTCTCTGCGACGTCGTCATAGGAATCGCTGTAGTTCGCGAGGATCTCGATGATGACTGTGACGCCCAATCCCAACTTCTCGAGGTCGATGTCGTAGAGATCGTCCTCGATGATCCCGGATTCACGGAGGTTGTTCAGCCGGTAGTGAATCGTCGAGACCGGGATGTCGGTCTCTCCGTGGATCCGCTCGGGGCTCCCGGTCCCCAGATCCGAGATGGCCTTGAGGATGGTGATGTCGCGTTCGTCCATTGGCTCGCAGGTTCTCCCCGGTGGCACTTAACCTACCGCGGTGTCCGAGCGGGGCCCGCCCAACCGAAACCCGATCCGACCGCCGATTGCACTCCAAATCAGCCGCCGTTCCTCCGTGACGAAGTTGTGTTGAGGTTCGATGGCAGCATTCGCGGCTTGCTTTCAATATGTATATCACGATTCGTGATATTCTCCGTATCTTGTTCGAAAATATTTCTAATCTATGTAGTCAAGTTTAAATTCATCCGAATAGTTCGGACTTATACCATGATTTCACTGGATTCACTTTCCGGTCCCCGGTGGACAACCGGGCTATTCGTCCTCCTCGCCTCGCTCTGGGGCGGCTCGTTCATCGCGATCGAAGTCGGCCTCCACGACTTCCCGCCCCTGTTCTTCGCGGGGGTGCGATACCTCCTCGCGGGAGCGGTCATCATGACCGTCGCGATCGTGACCGTCCCCGAGTGGATACCGCGCGAGCGGGCGGACTGGATGTCCATCGGTATCGTCGCCGTCTTCATCATCGCGGCCAATCACGCCTTCCTCTATCTCGGCGAACTCTACGTGCCCGGCGCCGTTGCGGCCGTCATCGTGAGCCTCTCCCCAGTGCTCACCATCCTCCTCGCCAGCAGCCTCCTCGGCCGCGGGATGCCCCGTGTCCACGAGCTTCTCGGCTTCGTAATGGGCCTTGCCGGCGTCGTGGTCATCGCGAATCCTAATCCCACGGCCCTCGACGTGGAGAATCTGATCGGGATCGCACTGGTATTCCTCGCCGCCGCGAGTTTCGCCATCGGTGGGGTCCTCTCGCGACCGTTCCGGTCCTCGCTCCCGGTGGTCTCCCTCCAGGCCTGGTCGATGGTACTGGGTTCGTTCATCCTGCTCGCGGTCGGATGGGCCCGCGGGGAGCCGTTCTCCGGCATCGCGCCGACACCCGCCAGCATCGTGTCACTGGCCTACCTCGTCGTGTTCTCAGGGGTCCTCGCGTTCCTCGTGTACTTCACCCTCCTTGACCGTATCGGGCCCACACAGCTGAACCTCGTGGGCTATCTCGAGCCGGTGGCCGCGTCGATCGTGGGCTGGCTGGTGCTTGGACACGTCGTCGCCCCTGGGACCGTCCTTGGATTCTTGCTGATCGCGGCCGGCTTCACGCTCATCCAGCGGGATCTGCTCGTCACGATCCTCGATCAGAAGCTTCCCAGAACCGCCGAGCACCTGGGGGAGATCCACGACGCGATCGACACCCTGGGGCGGTTGAATAGCCAGGGATATCGCGTCCACCCGTCCCAGGGGAAACGATAAGCCACGCTCCGTGGTGACTGTCCCGAGGTGTCGGTCGACGTCTCGACACTAGTCAGTGCCCCGCTAAGAGTCGTCAGGTCCTTGCTCCCCGCTCGCCCGTCGCATGACTCCTCGGAGCGTGATCAGTTCGCGGCTGGTCGGTTGTGACCGACCCACCAACCGGCGGAGCAGACGCATCGTCTTCGCCCGCTTCTCCGTGGGATGGTCGATCTCGGCGAGGAACCGCTCGAAGTGCTCGTAGAAGCGTTCGATCTCGGCTGCCGCTGCCCGCGAGGGGGCCCGATCCGGTAGTTGGGTCTCTTCGAGAGCGAGGTCGCTGAGTTCGTACAAGGCGATCGTCGCGGCTTGACCCAGGTTGAGGACTGGATACGAGCGACTCGCGGGTATCGCACAGATCTCGTCGAGTCTAGCGAGTTCCGCGTTCGTCAGCCCGTTCGGCTCCCGGCCGAAGACAAGGGCGGTCCTCGTCGCTACCTCAGCCAACCGACTGGCCAACTCCTGAGGCGTCCGGAAGGGAAATCGCACGTGGCTCGACCCGTCCTCGTTCGTAACCGCGGTGAATCCCACCGTGTGATACGAGTCGACGACGTGGTCGAGCGTGACCGTTTCAGCCGCGGGGAGGACGTCCTCCCTGGCCTGCCCCGCGAAGCCGTATGCTTCGCCATCAGGATCCAGGTCGGGTGGATCGACCAGCAGCAGGTCCTCGAACCCGAAATTCTTCATCGCTCTCGCGATCGTCCCGACGTTGCCCGGGCTCCGGGCATCGACCACGACGACCACCGGGGCCTGCCGCCGGCTCGGTCCCGCCTCCGACACCATGATCAGGAGTAGACCGCTTCCCCGTAAAAGAGCCGCGGGAACGTTTCCCCGTGTGCGCCCCACACTCCTCGTATGGACGCCGACCGCTCCGCGGTTGCACGGAAACTCCTCCAGGCCGAGTCCGCCGTCGGGTTCACCTGAGCGGGGATCAGCGCGGCCTCGGGCCTGCCTGATTTCCGCGGGGAGGGCGGTCTCTGGGACCGGGTCGACCCGTCGATGTTGTCGATGGCTTCGTTCGAAAGGCGACCGGCGGCATTCTGGGCCGAATGGCAGCGGGGAAGCGATTCACCCACGGGAGCCTCGGAACCGGAACCCCAGGCCGCCCACGAAGCACTGACGAAACTCGTCCAGCGGGGGACCATCGATACGATCATCACCCAGAACGCTGACGGTCTCCAGCAGGCGGCCGGGACCGACACCGAGGACGTGATCGAACTGCACCGGAATGCCACCAGCTCCCGATGTCGAGACTGTCGGTACACCGAGGACACAGCAGACACCCTCGGGAGATTCACTGGCGCTACCCCGCCTTCCTGCCCGGATTGCGGCGGCCATCTGAAACCGGATGCCGTCCTGTTCGGGAAACGATTGCCCCGAGAGCCTCTGAACCGCGCACGGGCGCTCTTCGCGCTGGCGGATGTCTTGCTCGTCATCGGGACGTCGCTCACTGTGGAACCTGCAGCCGCTCTCCCCGCAAGGGTTGTCGAGTCCGGGGCGACCGTAATCGTAAACGACATCTCCACCACGCCGATCGATGACCTGGCCGCGGTTCGAATCGAGCGACCGGCCGAAGGGTTCCTGCCTGCCCTCGCGGAAGCGGTCGCCGGGAACACCGATTCCCGGCGGGATCTCCCGGCTGGCACCGATTCGGCCACCGGGGAAACCTCAGATTCCTGATAATCCGGAGCTTAGAAACCCTGGGGCATCGAATCCACCGGGTATGGCGAAGTGGAAAGTGGAGCTGTACAACCCGCACCTCCAGGACTGGAGGAGCAAGAAGGTGCAGGCGCCGGACCAGTCAACGGCTCGTACGTTGGGGTTGGACGGGGAGGCAGACGGTTGGGAGGTCGACGAACTCAATCCGATCTGTGATTTCTGTGAGCCGATCGATGATACACCCGAACTGGGGACATCCCGGATCGTGGTGATCGATCCCAGCGACGTCGAGGACCAACCCGCCGGGGCGGAGGCCCCAACGCGAATCGCGTGGGTGTGCAAGTACCACCACGAGGCTGTCGGGAATCTCGATACGAGCGAGTCTCGGTAGCACACCCCAGTAAACCGATGCAGCTCCCGATCGAGAACCCCTCACTTTACCAACAAAACGCCACCGCTCCCAACCATCGCTCTTTGCCTCCTCAACTCCCAAAACCGCGTTTGGCCCACCCAGTCCCTGAAAGAACGTCGCCGTTTTCTAGAAGAACTCCCCTGCCTCGACTGCATACTCCTCCGGGGACACGTCGACCACGCGTTCCTCGTGGACCGTCTCGAAGAAGGTCGCGTCACTCCAGTAATACTGTTCAAAGACCGACCTCGCCACCACGTCGAGGACTGGCCTGATGGCCTCGTCCTCGTCGACGAGGTGTAACCCGAAGTTGAAACTATTGAGCCCCAGATCAGCGTAGTAGTCGAGCACTGACACCAAGCCCTCGGCGAAGCCATCGACGGTCGTCGAGTCGGGTTCCGGCGTCGCCACGTCGTCGGCGATCCCCAGGACGTGGCGGTGGTGGCGAGGGGCGAAGGGGGCAAGCCAAGACACCCCATCGGTCGAACCGAGGAAGCGCTCGGAGTTCCGTTCCGCCGCGAGGAGATCACCGAAGTATGCCCCGTTATTCGTGTCATAGTACCGCCGTGCAGCCTCGAACCGGGTCCGCTGGGCGTTGGTTCCCCGGGCGTCCACCATCGTCTGGATATGGGGGTGGATAATGCTGCTACCCGCCGACCGGAGGAAATTCATATTGATCGAAGCGACCTCGGCGGACTCGTCGTGGTCGAAGACCGTGGTCACGTACTCGAGTGCGGCCTGGAATCCGTCGGCGAAGACGTCGACGGTAAACTCCTCGATGGGGACGTAATGATCCTCCGTCAGCACGACCACGTTCGAGTGGCTCCCATACGGATTGAGATTTGGGAACGTCGTGGCCTGTCCGACCGATCCGCGGTCCTCGCCGACGAAATCGGGATACGTCGGGGTCGCCTCTGTCACCATCTCGGGACAGAAGAAACACCCCTCGGCATCGGAGACGACGGGATCCAGATCGGGTTCATCCTCGGGGAACAAGAAATTTTCCGGCACGATACGGGTATGCCGCTCGGTCAGCGGGTCCTGGCGGACCTCGACTCTCGTCGTCGTTAGCTCGAAGTCCTCGAGCGGACTGTAGAAGGTGGCTTCCTGTGTCGTCCGGTCGTACTCGATGCCCATGCCTTTGACCCACACATGACGTCGCAAAAAATCTATCTCGCCGACCAATGGCTCTTTGAGACCGCCGGTCCCCTGGGGAGATATGACAGCCGTCGAGGCCGAAGGCATACAGATCGGAGGGGGAGCCCCGCCTCGCATCATGGGCGTGCTCAACGTGAGCACCGAATCCCCCTACGACCCGAGCGTATACACCGACCCGGGGACGGCAGCCGGGTACATCGAGGACGAGCTCATCGACCAGGGGGCAGATATCGTCGATATCGGGTTGGTGTCAGCGAACAAGCGCTTCGATGTCCAGCCACCAGACGCGGAGTTCGACCGGCTGGATCTCGCCGTCGAGACCATCGAAACAGTCGCCGGAGACGCGATATTCTCTATCGAGACCAGGTACGCCGAGGTTGCGGATGCGGCCCTCTCCAGGGGATTCGACATGGTTAACGACATCGGCGGGTTCGCCGACCCGAAAATGGCACTGGTGGCCGAGGCACACGACGTGCCCGTGGTCAAGATGGCTGGGTCCGGGTCTATCGACCGCCCGGGAGCGGTTCGAGAGGTCGACTGGGCGGCGGTACGGTCCCCGGACTGGGCCTCGAGGGCTGATTTCGTTGAGAAAGTGCAGGCCGCTCTGGAACGAGGGGGCCTCACGGACAAGACCATCGTTGATCCGGCCTTCGGGGGATGGTCGGAAGCTAAAACCCTTGAAGACGACCGGCTGACCTTCCGGCGGCTACAGGAGTTCCGGGAATTCGACCGCCCGATACTGATATCGATCAACCGCAAGAACTTCCTCCGGAAGCTGGTGGATCGTTCGACGGAAGCAGCCTTACCAGTGAGTCTGGGTGCGACGGCTATGGCAGTCGAACGAGGGGCGGACGTGATCCGCACCCATGACGTCGAAGAAACCCGGGATGCAGCGATCATCGCCCATGAGTTTGGAGCAGAGATCTGAGCGAACGAGTAGCGTCGACTCGAACCACCCGCCGAATTTCGTGGTGGATGTGTTGCCCAGCAATGTTACCATTCCAATATTTATGACGGAATGGTGACCGCTGCGGGGCCAGGGTCTCCCGATATGGCTCCTCCGAGGGTGACTATCGCGAGTGATAACGGGAAAACTTATACCATATGGGGGTAAAGGCGAGATTGGAGGCCGGACCCCGGTGGGTAGGGGTACACACTTCGGGGTTTCCGGCTCAAACCAGGGTTCCTACATATTTTGACCACATAGCCGATGGCATGGAGTTCGACGAGTGGGAGCCGATGTACGAGCGCATCCTCCGGGATTTCGGCTACGAACGGGGCGCGGATGTCCGCGCAAGGGACGTATTAGACGGATACGTCGAGCCATTCGATCTCAAACGACTCCCGGGCGACGGCGGTACCGTGGCCATCGCCGGCGGTAGCGAGACCCTCGAATCGGAGTTAGGCACCGTCGTCGATGCCGATGCCGTCTTCGCGGCCTCGACGGCGGCAGATGTTCTGATCGATGCCGGACTCGACGTCGATCTCCTCGTCACCGATCTGGACAAGACGCCGGAAACCGCGATCACCCTCACACGGGCCGGTGTTCCGGTCGCGGTCCACGCCCACGGGGACAATATCCCGGCTATCAGGCGTCATCTCCCCGAATTCGATCAGGATCAGGTACTGGGAACCACCCAGGCACAACCCACCTCCGCGGTAATCAATGTCGGGGGATTCACCGACGGCGACAGGGCAGCCTTCCTTGCCGACCACCTGGGCGCCGAGGAACTCGTCTTCCCCGGCTGGGACTTCGACGACGAATCCGTCGACGCGGAGAAGCGCCGGAAACTCGCGTGGGCCGAACGACTGCTTTTCACCCTCCAGGACAGGCGGGGGGACGCCTTCGATATCCTCCAGGGTCGCGAGTCGCCGAAAGATCCATTCTAGACCGGCCCTCACCTACCGATGTTCCGGATTCCTTTCCGGGGCGGACCAGTCGAACGTCACTACGCTTCAGGGTCAACGTATAAGGGGGAGTCATGTGACTTGTGTGCACATGGCGGGATACGACCAGACACTCGAACCATTCTTGTGGCGAGCCGAGAACCTACACCCCGCACGTGAGATCGTCTCACGGACCCACGAGGGGATAGTGCGGTACACCTACGCCGAGTACGGGGAGCGGGTACGACAACTCGGCAATGGTCTGCAGGGGGCCGGCATCGGACAGGGTGACCGTGTCGCGACCTTCTCCTGGAATCACCATCGACACTTCGAGACCTACTTCGGGGTCCCGAACATCGGGGCCCAACTGCATACGATCAATCCGTTGCTCCCTGACGAGCACATCCAGTATATCGTCGAGAACGCCGAGGACAAGCTGATCTTCGTCGACGTGTCGCTTGCCGAGAAACTCGCCGGTGCCTTCGATCCCGAGGCGTTCTCGTCTGTCGAACAGTTCATCGTGATGGGTTCGACCGTCCCTGATATCCCGTTGGAGCCGATGACGAATTACGAATCATTCCTCGACGGGCACACAACCGACATCGAGTGGCCGGAGCTCGATGAAGACACGCCAGCAGGCCTGTGTTATACCTCCGGGACGACCGGCAAGCCGAAGGGCGTCGAGTATACCCAGCAGATGCTCTGGAGTCATACGATGGCCGAACTCACACCGATGGGACTCGACATCGACGATTCGGACGTCCTGATGCCGGTCGTGCCGATGTTCCATGTGAACGCTTGGGGGATCCCGTTCGCGTCCACGGCGGCCGGCGCGAAACACGTCTATCCAGGACCGGCACCCGACCCCTCCGACCTCGCTTCCCTCATCGAGGACGAAGGCGTCACGGTCACCGCAGGCGTCCCCACTGTCTGGCTCGGGCTCCTCGAGTACGTCGAGGCGAACGACGTCGATCTTTCCACTCTCGAACGGGTCATCATCGGTGGCAGCGCGGCGCCGGAGAGTGTCATCCGTCAGTTCGACGAACTCGGCGTCGATGTCCTTCACGCGTGGGGCATGACCGAGACCAGCCCCATCGGGACAGTTGCGTATCTCAAATCGTCTCTCGAGGAGGAACCACCAGCGACACGGTACGAGAAACGGGGGAAACAGGGTCTCCTCGTTCCAGGCCTGGAGATGAAGGTCCTCGACGACGAGGGGAAGGAAGTCCCATGGAACGGCGAGGACTTCGGGGAACTCCTCATCCGTGGCCCCTGGGTCACCCAATCTTACTTCAAACGGCCCGAAGCGGATGAAGCCGCGTTCGAGGGAAGCTGGCTTCGAACCGGTGACATCGTCACCGTCGACGAGGACGGATACATCCAGATTGTCGATCGCACGAAAGACGTCATAAAGAGCGGCGGTGAATGGATCTCCTCGGTGGAACTCGAAAATACCCTGATGGCTCACGACGCGGTCGCGGAAGCCACCGTGATCGGTGTCCCGCACGAACGGTGGCAGGAACGACCAGTGGCATTCGTGGTCATGGATGAGTCCTCCGGCATGGATCGGTCGGCTGTTCAGCGGGACCTCATCGAGATGACCCACGAGGACTATCCGGAGTGGTGGGCACCTGACGACGTCCTCTTCATCGAGGAGGTCCCGAAGACCGCGACCGGGAAGTTCGACAAGAAGGTGCTGCGGGAGGAGTATGCCGAGGAGGACCTCATCGAGGGGAAGGCCCCCGAAACGCGAGAATAATTCGAGCGGACCAGGGCGAGCAGACCCGGCGGTCGCTGCTGTCCCCGCCGTCACTCCGTGAGCGGGGCGACTGCCTCGATGGTGTCCAGGACGGTCTCGACGCTCGCCTGTCGGGGGAACCCGACAGCGACGGCGTCCAAGCCCTCGACGTCGAGGAACGGTCGAAGGTTCTCTCGGACCTCCGCCGGTGTCCCCGCGGCGGCGAAGGTATCGAGGAGGTCCGCCGAGATGCTGGAAACAGCACCCTCCCGGTCACCATTGGCCCACTGGACGGCGATCTGATTTGCCACCTCCTCGTAGCCCTGTCTCCCCAGGGCCTTGCGGTAGTACTCGCCCATGGCTGCCACGTAGAACGCGAGGTGCTGTTTGGTCTGCCGACGCGCCATCTCCCGGTCCTGACTCGCACAGGCCGTCACCGAAAGCATCGTCCGCTGACTCGAACGGTCCCGATCGCCGAGCTCCGACCCCTGATCGAAATCTGTCAGTCGCTCGGCGACGCCCGCCGGCGACAGGACGATCCCGTGCCAGCCGTCTGCGAACCGGCCCGCCAGTTCGACCGACTTCGGGCCCATGCCCGCCGCATCGACAGGTGCGGGCTGTGCCGGGGGGTCGTTCCGAAGCCGGAATCCGGCCAAACCGAAGACGTCCCCGTCGTAGTCTACGGTCTCGCCAGTCTGGACTGCCTTGACGATCTCGACGGATTCTCGTACCCGTTTGAGCGGCTCCTCGAAAGAGGCTCCATGCCATCCCTCGATGAGGATCGGGCCGCTCGAGCCGATGCCGACCCGGGCCCGACCGTCGGAGACTTCCTGGAGTGTCGCCGCTGTCTGGCCCAGGAGGGCGGGCGAACGGGAGAAGACGTTCAAGATGGAGGCCCCGAGACCGATCCTGTCGGTCACGTCGGCCATCCGGGTGAGGACCGGGACCACGTTCCGACCCCACGTCTCGGGGATCCAGGCCTGATCGAACCCCGCCCTCTCCGCGGCCTGCGTGGCCTCGACGTACTCCTCGATGCCAGCCTGTTCGGCGACGGGCAGGTGGACGTCAAGGGCGGTCATGACGGGACCCCCTCTGGGACCGATGGAACTCCCTCCGCGACCACGGTCTCGCCGTTGATGAATGAGGCTGCCGGACTCGCCAGGAACCGTGCAATGTCAGCGATCTCCTGTGCGGTGCCGATCTCCCGATCGACGTCACCCCGGTCGATGTCCTCGGCCGAGATCCCCATCTGGGATTCGAGCCCCGGTGTCGCAACGAATCCGGGCGCGATAGCATTGACCCGCACACCCTGCTGGGCCCATTCAGCCCCGAGGCTCCTGGTGAGGTTTCCGATTGCCGCCTTCGCCGCGGCATAATGGCTCATATAGGGAGCCCCAAGGACACCGGCTGTGCTGGTGATATTGAGGACCGATCCGCCCCCGTCCTGGAGTTCCTCGGCAGCCGCGTGGGTGCAATGATACGTACCCGTGAGGTTCGTCTCGACGATGGTTGACCAGCCATTCGGCGAGATGTCCTCGAAGGTCGCGACGAAGCTCGCGCCCGCATTATTCACGAGGACGTCGACCGAATCGAAGGAATCCACGGTGGTCTCCACGAGCGCCTCGACCTGCGCCTGCTCCCTGACGTCGCATTCGACTGCGAGTGCCGACTGCCCAGCGTTGGTCAATGGCTCTGCTACCGCCTCGACGTTCTCTGCCTCCCGCGAGCAGATCACGACGTTCATCCCATCCTCGGCGAAGGTCTCGGCGATCGCCCGGCCTATACCGCTCGACGCCCCCGTCACAATGGCTGTCCCCGCCGGCCGGAATCGTTCGTGCATGACCCGGGATTGCCCGGCACCCCCAATAAACCTCCCTGGCCACCGGAGAAAGAAAACCTGTCAGGGGTTGCCATCGGAAATGTACTATCTAGTCGGAGAAGGGGCCTCTGACTGCCGGGTGATTCGTAGTTGCCCCTGTCTACCGGGGACAGCTCACTTGCCCCTGTCTATCGAGGACAGCTAATCCACCCC
>CAZQNH010000011.1:47307-52972 GCA_964594685.1 uncultured Halobacteriales archaeon | reverse complement strand
GGCTGAGCCATCTGTTCGGCTGAGCCATCTGTTCGGCTGAGCCATCTGTTCGGCTATCCCATGTCTTCGACCGTGCCATCCGTTCAGCTGTGTCATGTGTTCGGCTGTAATCGACATCGATTAACCCGGGGAGTGGCTTGTCACGGCCGATGGACACGATCCGGGTCGTATGGGGGACCGGCACGGGGCCCACCGAGGTAGCTGCCTATGACGCGGCACTCGCCGACGCGAACGTGCACAACTACAATCTCGTCCACGTCTCCTCCGTGATACCCGCGGCGGCGACGGTCGAAGCGGTCGGCGAGGCGACGGCGTTGGGCCAGCCGGGCGACCGACTGACTGTCGTGGAAGGTGCGACCACGCATGCGGGTCCCGGGGGCGTCGCGGCGGGTCTTGGATGGGCCACCGGCGATGGCCCGGGGCTGTTCTACGAGGCGGACGGCCGGACGGATGAGGCGACGATCGAGACGCGGATCCGCGAGGGCCTCGACGCCGGTCGGAACCTCAGGGAGTGGGACCTCCCCGAGACCGAGGTTCGGACGGTGCATATCCGGGCTGATCCCGGCGAGTATGCCTCGGCGACGGTGCTGGCGATCTACGGGCGCGGCGAATCGCTGTTCTGAGCGTCCCTGGACGGCTTCGGGGTCGGCGTGAACCGAAAGCGTTTACGGTCGTCGCTCGCCTACGAAGGTCCAATGTACGGAAACACGCCGTACGCGGGACAACCCGACGGGGCGAAGGAGGGCATCTCCCTGTCGCCCGCGACGCGGCGGGCGCTCCAGCGGGGGGTTTCACGGGTTGCGGCTAAGACCCGGCGAT
This sequence comes from uncultured Halobacteriales archaeon, assembly GCA_964594685.1. GTDB lineage: Archaea > Halobacteriota > Halobacteria > Halobacteriales > Halobacteriaceae > Halodesulfurarchaeum. The sequence continues at coordinate 52,153 of CAZQNH010000011.1, read as the reverse complement.
ACCTCCCTGACGAGTATCTGGTGGGGTCCCAGGTGGGCCAGACCGCGGAGGGTCCGCGGGTAACTATCTCGGTCCAGCCGCCGGTCGGGAACCCGGTCAGCGCGGGTTTCTCGCCCGACACCGATGGCGACCCGGACGAGGCGATCCCCGCGGAGGACGAAGAGGAAGTCGCCCGGGGGCTTGCCGCTAGCGCGGCCCTCCAGGTCAAACAGGCGATGGGCGAGGACGTCCCGCCGATAGGCCGGTAGCAACTCACGTCTTTTCGGCGTCGTTCCGGAGAACGGAGAGAGAAGGACCGAGGGTTAGCGCTACCCGTTGGGTTACCGCCTCGGCGCTTAACTCGCTTGACAGGTCGGACAGGTGCTCGAGGCTTCGAAGTTCACAAAACCGATCCTTTGCCGACCGGTTTCTCGCCAATACGTCTCACAACTGGGGCATTCTCGTATACGGTGGAAGTCTGTTGGTCGTTCCATCCTGCCCTATCCTTCATGGTTGTGCACTTAAGGATTACCCTGGAACGTCTCGAAACAATATTATTACCTTAAATTAAGAACCATTTTATATTAGGCCGACGCGGGGACACGGCTCCCCGAGAACGTGACGTCCCGATCGTCGATACCGAGTTCGACGTTGATCCGATCGGGCGCGGTCCCACCGGCCCGACGCGGAACCCGGAGCAATAAGGTTGTGATCACTCGATCGTCGCTCCGGGGGGCCTCGTCCCGCAGGGCCAGGACGACGGTGAGGCTCGCGGTGGTCAGCGCCAGGTCGACCACCTCGAGGTGCGTCGAGCTGTTCACGTCGGCTATCTGGATCACGCCGAGCAGGTAGGACCCGAAGTCGGTCTCGGCAAGGAAGGCCCGGGCGTCCGGTGGGAGAGCCGCCCTGTCGAACCGGTCGGCGCCCGAATCATCGACGATCAGCCCGGCATAGAACGCTTCTTCGAGTTCGGATTGCAGTCCTGGTCCGTAGACAGGGCCGTTGTCGACCTCGGCGGTCTCGTGAGGCGGGCTCGAGGAGGACGGTGAGGACAGACACCCCGTGATCGGAAGCAGGGTAGCGGTGGCCCCGAGGACTCTCCTGCGGGTTATCCGGTGGCCGTCGATTGCCACGGTTGCAGGGGGTTTGGCGTACATCGGAGGGTCACCATTGGTCTACGGGGGCAATCGCGAAATCGATTCTGCCCCGCAGCCCGACCGGGGCCCTATATTTATTGGGTATTGGGACTAATTGACACACAAGGATGACCGAGATTCTCTCCTTCCAGACCCAGTGGGGTCGGCACGTCGGCCTGCTGGTCGTGGGCTGGTTGCTTGCAAGTGCTCTCGCCATCGTGCTGTTGCTCACGGTGGTGCGAGATATCGTCGTTTGATCTGCTGCCGACACGACGTCCGGCGGGTTCTCCAGCAGGCGGGCCCAATCCGCGATATCTTGCGTTCGATACCCCGATGGTCGACTTCGACGTTCGGGATGCATCGATCGACCAATTCTCCCGGTCACCGACCCGGTCCTGTGAATAACACCCATACCACAGGGGTCCGTACGGTCCGGGTATGGCACTCGACGAGGACTGGGGTATGTGTCGGCACTGTGGTACGCACGTCGGCTCGGGGAAGGGCGTCCGAGTGGCTATTCGGAAGGGCTCGACCGAGCACTCGACGGTCCTGTGTGAGGACTGTGCGTCGCTCAACTGCCAGAACTGCGGGGCGGTCATCCCGCTGGCCGCGGCCCTGGAGGACGAGCGCCGGGGTGGCACCCACGTCTTGACCTGTAGCCGGTGTGAGGAGGACGTACAGATCGCCGACATGGTCGCGATCCAACGTGAAGACGATCCGAACTATCGCAAACTCGTGTGTGGGGACTGTCTCGAGGAAATCGCGGTCCCTAGCGGCTACCGGGTGATCCGGGACGTATCCCCGAGCGGGGTGTGAGCCGGGGATCCGAGCACGGCTATCTACCATCCTGGTAGCACAGCCCATTCGAGAGGTGGTCGCCGTGGAGCGGCACCTGCATCGAAGGCTGGGCTCTGGTGACCGCTTCGTGACACCCATATTCAATACCGACCTGCTCCAACCTAGACACGAACGAATACCCATCCCACCCGATCCGGACTGCATACCCGACACCCCCCAATCGAACCCACTATGGCCACCGTCCTGAAATACGAAGCGCGACGACGCGGAACGGGCACGGCCGTATTGCTCGTGTTACTCTCCTTGTACCTCCTGCTCATCGTCGGCCTGTTCCCCTCGATCGAGGCGGCCGCAGGATCCTTCGAAGCCTACGTGGAGTCGCTCCCGGCCGCATTCCAGGAGTCCTTCGCCGTCGAGTCCATCACGACGATCGAGGGCTTCCTCGCCGCCGAGGTCTACCAGTTCGTCTGGGTGCTCCTCCTGGGTTTGTACCTCGCGTATCTCGGTGGTGGGATGGTGGCCGGAGCCGTCGAGACCGGCCGGATCGACCTCCTGCTCGCGACCCCGGTATCGCGGAAGCGGGTGCTGGTCGAAACCTACCTCGCCGCCCTGGTCCCGATACTCGCCCTGAATATCGCGATGCCGGTGGTGGTCCTCGGGGGTATCATCGTCATCGGCGAGTCCCTCTCGATCGCGGACCTGGTCGCACTCCATGCCTTCGCGGTCCCCTATCTCCTCCTCACTGCAGCCATCGGGCTGGCCCTCTCGGTCGTCCTGCGGCGCTCGGACCTGGCTCAGCGCGGGGGGCTTGCGTTGATCTTCATGCTGTTCGTTCTGGATTCGGCGACCGCGGGCACCGAGGTCGAGTGGCTCGGCGCACTGAGTCCGACGCGGTATTACGCCCCGGCGGACATCTTGGTCGATGGGAGCTACGACGTCGGTGGAGCCTTGCTCCTGTTGGCCGCGGCGGCGTTCCTGGTCCTGGCCAGTGGCGAGTACTTCGACCGTATGGACCTGTAAGCGCCGACCGACTCACTTCCCCCAGAATGGCTCCTGGTCCCGTTTGGTCTCGAGGAACTGCGTGAGGGCCTCGCGTTCGTCCGCGGGCAGGTCGGACAGCAGTTCCTGTTCGAGGACCTTCGCGTGTTTCTCCGGCAGGTCCACCCACAGTTCGTCCTCCTCCTCGATGTCCCGGCCGACCGTCGGGCCCTCGATGGAGATCGCAGCCCGCTCGCCGGCCCGGAGTTCGTCGAGGTCCTCGCCCTCGTCCTGGATGGTCTTGAGCACCCCCACCCGGGTGAAATCGCTGTTCTCGAAGTATCCAACTGGGACGTTCCGCCGGAGCGTCCCGGAGTTGACCTCGACGCCGACGACCGCGGGGTCGGACTGGCGGAAGACGTGATCTCGCAGCACGCGGAACCGGGCCGGCCGGACAACGTTCTTTATGACCGCCTCGCGGCGCCGGCGCTCGATGTCCTCGACGAACGCCTCGTAGTCCTCGATAAGCTGGTAGATCACGTCGTTCCGGAAGACCGAGACGTCGGACTCGTCGGCCTGCTCGGTGGCGTCCTCCAGCATGTCGACGTTGAATCCCAGGATCACCCGGTGTTTCTCCTCGTCGACGGTCGTCGCGACGCTCACGTCTCGGGGGGCGACGTCTCCGACCTCCGCTCGCATGATCGGGATCTCGGCCTCCTCGAGGGAGTTCGCGAGGGCTTCCAGGCTGCCGAGCGTGTCCGCTTTCACGACGATGCCCTCTTCCTGGGTGCTCACGGCCACTTCGGCGAGTTCGGCCTCCACAGCGTCGACGACCTGATCGGTGTTCCGGTCACCCACCACGCGAACTGGGGCGCCGGCCATCGCGCCGTCTAGGTCGGGCGCGGCGATCTTCAGACCGGCGGCAGCCTGGAGGGATTCGACCTGTTCGAAGCGCTTCTCGGTCCGGATCTCAGCGAGGTCACGGGGCCTGAGCAACGCTCTCACGGACGTGACGATGGGATCATCACGCCCGCCGACCACGATGGCATCCCCCTCCCCGATGATCCCGTCGTAGAGGATCACATCGAGAGTCGTCCCGAAGCCGCGTTCTTCGGCGACCTCGAGGACCGTGCCGGCGCCGGGCCCCGTGACGTCAACCTCCATCTCTTCGGCCATGTAGCGCTGGGCCAGACCCATGAGGACTGCAAGCAGGTCAGGGATTCCCTCGCCGGTCTCGGCGCTCACCGGGATGACGCCGACGTTCTTCCGGAAGTTCTGCACGCGCCAGTAGAGGTCGGAGGAAAAGCCCGCATCCGAGAGGTCGCCGATGATCTCGTAGAGTTTCTCGTCGAGGCTGGTGCGCACTCGGTCGCTTTGGCCCTCGTATGTCTGCTGGATCGGGGCGTCCTCTTCGGGGTTCCATCCGGGGAGTGTATCGATTTTGTTCGCCGCCACGACGAATGGCGTTTGGCTATCCTGGAGGATCGAGACAGCCTCCTCGGTCTGGGGCTGAAAGCCGTCGTTTACGTCAACCACGAGGATGGCGATATCTGCGAGTGCACCGCCGCGGGCCCGGAGCGTGGTGAAGGCGTGATGTCCCGGGGTATCGATGAACAGTAGCCCCGGGAGGTCGAACTCCGAGGGCTGGACCAGACGCCCCGCGATCGAGGAGACGACGTCGAGTGGCACAGCGGTCGACCCGATATGCTGGGTGATGGCGCCGGCCTCGCCCTCGATGACGGCGGACCCACGGATCCTATCCAGTAGGCTGGTTTTCCCGTGGTCGACGTGGCCCAGGACGGCGACGATGGGAGTGCGGAACTCGGCGGTTTCGTCGGTGTCGGCGTCTGACATGGCAGGACCTCCGAGAATTCGGATATCCGAAAACTGCCGCTGGTGGAAGTTAACTCCATTGGGTTGTGTACGAACGAGGAGACCATCTCCGAATAAACGAG
>CAZQNH010000011.1:1400-47207 GCA_964594685.1 uncultured Halobacteriales archaeon | reverse complement strand
CCGAATAAACGAGCGGCGACCGAAGGCAGCCGCGCGTTCGGATTGAGCCGCGAGACGGTGCGACCCCACCCGTGACAACCCGCGACTCCGGGTGTATACTGAGCCCCAGAGATTCCACCCCTGTTCTACCAATCGACATCTCGCCGCGAAGACGCCGGACGGAGGGTCCGCCTGTTCGACGGACTGGTACAGATCGACTCCGAATCAGGACGCTGTCGAGAATGAACAGCGACGCAGTGGTCCCTTTTCTTTATCGAGGATTTACCCCTTCTTCCTCCGCTTTGGCTCACTCGACGCTGTCGGCCATCCGCTCGGTGAAGTCCCAGCCGTAGACTACCTCGGGTTCGATGTCGATCGTGACCTCCTCGCGGTCATCGCTCAGGAGCCGCTGGGCCAGTGGCGTCTCGACGCTGCCGAGGTATCGTTCGGCCAATTCCCTCAGCAGGGCCTTGCCTGGGTCAGGCGCTATCTCTGCAGTGCCGTGGCCACGAACTCCCCGGTAAGGCGGGTCGTTCGTCGACACCTCGAATGCGAGCCGGTCGTCGTGTTCCAGGTACGAAACCACATCGGCATCTGCGGACGTTGCACAAAGTAGGTGGTCATCCCGATATCGGTACCACAGCGACAGCATCCACAGGTTCTCGGCCGGTGTCTGACAGGCGATCCGGAGCGGGATCACTGCCTCTTCGAGCAGCGATTCGATGTCTTCCCGGGTGAGCGAGCCGCGGATTTTCATAGGCCCCTTGATGGGTTCCAGCGGTATAACACGTGGTGGCCCACGCCATGGACGGGGTTTGGCTGGCGGTATCGGGAACAACCAAAGGCGCCGGGCCCGGTGGGTCCATGAAAGAGGGCCACGAGGTAGTATGAAACGACCGACAACGGTGGACGGCTGCTGGGCCGTCACCGGAAAAATCCGATGGATCCAGGCCGCAACCGATATAAAATAACGTTGATAACGAGGCAACAGCTGAGATAGCATCGGATCAAAATCTTGGTTAGAGACCGTGTAGCGTGACTCATTCCCACATACTGTAGATTTTATAATCTCTCAGATCGTATATGAATCGATATGAATCGACGAACTTTCATCGGTGCAGGCGGACTGGCGGTGCTCGGCTCGCTCGCGGGCTGTGTGAGCATCGGCTTTGGCGACGGGGAACGTGTGACGGCATCGGTCGAACGCACGTTCGCCGCGCCCGAGATCGAGGCCCTCCAGGTCGACAACGCGATCGGCGACGTCACCGTGATCGGCCAGGGGACCGGCGGCGTCGAGGTCACGGTAGTGAAGTCCGCCCGAAACGAGCGAGGATTGGACGAAATACAGGTGGATATCGACGAGGTCGACGGCGTCCTGACCGTCGCTGCAGCCCTCGAGAGTGGGATGTTCTCGATAAACGGCGATTCACCCACGGCAGACATCGCCATCAGGGTCCCCGCGAGCGGGCCGGGGCCGGTCGTGAAATCGGTCATGGCCGGTATCGGTGATGTCGTCGTCATGGGTACCCGCGGTGACGCGACGGTCCTGACCAACCTCGGGGACGTGACCGTCGCCGACGTCGACGGCTATCTCTCGCTATCTTCGGAGTTGGGTTCGATCACCGCCACCGGCGTGACCGGTCTCGACAACGTGCACACCGAACTCGGCGATGTCACCGTCGACGTGCTCTCCCTCAGGCGCAACCTCTCCATCGGGACCAACCTGGGATCGGTGCGGGTCGGGGTCGCGGACGATCTGGACCTAGAGGTACTCGCCGAGACCGACGGCGGTCTCACCTCGAACCTGCCACTGGTGGACAGCCGGATGCTGGAATCCAGGCTGACGGGTCGACTCAACGCGGGGGGCCACCGCCTCCACGCGTTCAGCGACCTCGGGGAGGTCTCGCTTCGATCGATCACCCGGTAGGTCGACCTGTGGGTCGCGGTTCGCTCGCCGCGGCGCAGTTTTCCCCTGTTGTCTCCGTACCCGCTCGGAAACGATTGTGCGGTTCCGACGGGGCCAGCCCCCTCCCAAGAGTCGATTCCGGACGGTACCCGTCAGACGGTCGTCGGCGCGCCCCGCGGCCTTTATAATTGTGCGTCCAGTCACTCCGACCATGGCCGATATGCTCGCAGAGAATCTTTCCGGAAAGGCGGTTATGGGGGCCGACGGGACGGAGCTCGGGCGGCTGTACAACATCACGATGGATCTCAAAACAGGGCAGCTTCACGATCTCCTCGTCGAACCCCTGGAGGACGGGGGGGTCCAACTCGATTTCCCCATGGATGAGGAGGGGAACTACCAGGTACCGGTCTCCAGAGTGCAAGCGGTGAAGGACTACATCGTCATCGAGCGGTAGATGTACGTTCTCGACGCGTCAGCCTTCATCGAGGAGTACGACACTGAGGCGTCTATCGCCACCATTCCAGCCGTCAGGGAGGAACTGGCCGACGGTGCCGGGTACCGTTTCGACGCCATGGAAGGCGCCGGGATGCACATCCACATCCCGGATGAGGGGGCCATCACGAGGGTCCGCCAGGCCGCCTCCGCCACGGGGGACCTCGAGGCCCTCTCCGAGACGGACATCCGGTTGCTCGCGGCCGCGACCGAACTCGATGCCACGCTCGTGACCGACGACTACGCGATGCAGAACGTGGCCGACGCGCTCGACCTCCCGGTCGACGTCATCGCCAAGGAGGGCATCGAGGAACAGCGGGACTGGCACTTCCAGTGTCAGGGCTGTGGCCGCGAGTTCGACGAGCATCACGACCGGTGTCCGATCTGTGGCTCGAGTCTCGCCAGGAAGAACCCGTCGTAGTCGGCCGAACCCTCGGAGTCCGTGGTGGCCTTTCGAGGTGAACCCTCGAGGATTCGAGTCCCTGGTCCTCGGATATCGTTTCGATCGCCCCGCGTCCATGTTGTGAGATATACGACCATGGATAGGGTCGCCTCGAAGCCATTGCTGTCGAGGAAAACGAGCCGGAACTGACTCCTATTCCGCGGAGTGCCGCGATGAGGATGACCGCTCCGTGCCGACTTCCTCGAGCCCGGCCTGGACCAACTGCCGGGCCACCTCCTCCTGGGAGGTGTCGTGCTCCTTGGCCAGGCGTGCGATCTCGGCGGCGAGGTCGTCCTCGCACCGGATCACGTAGGTCCGTGCCATCGGTATATGGTTTTATATCCCCTTATATAAACCTATGTCAGACGCCGGTCATATGGCACCGATCGAATGGAGGCCTTCCCTGGTCGGCTCGCCAACACCGCCCTTTCCGACGACGCGCTCTTGTACCGCCCCCTGCTCAGAGATAGCCCCCGACGAGTGAGATGTACGCCAGCCCGAACTGGATCGCATCGTAGGTCCCGTGCACGAGTGCCGCCACGACCACGTTTTTGGTCCGCTCGTAGACGACCCCGAGGACCAACGAGATGGCGAACAGCCGGAGCAGCGTCGTGAACACCGCCGCCGGTTCGGCGGTGAGATACGCCGGGAGGTGGATGACCGTGAAGACGAGGGTCGCAACGATCACCGCGGAATACCGCGCGTACCCATCGTAGAGGTACTTCTGGACGATATTCCGGGAGAGCAGCTCCTCGCCCGGGCCGATTGCCAACCACGAGAGCGGGATGAAGGGGAGGAGCAACGCGGGGTTTTCCCTGGCCGCCTCCACGAGTCCGTGCTGTGCGGATGGCAGTCCGAACGCTTCGGCCACCCACCCCAATCCGAAGAGGATCGCGAACATCGCCGCGACGCCCCCGACGATGTAGGCCCAGTCCCATTTCCCTGGCCAGGCGATGTCGAGAAACGACATCTCGCGATCGGTCACCACGATGAACCCGAGGGCGACCACCCCCAGGCCGACGCTGAATGCGGCCGTGCTGATGCCACTCCTGATCAGTTGCTCCCCACCGCTGTACAGCGAGACGCTCGCGGCGGAGAACCCGAATCCGACGAAGAGCCCGAAGATGCCGATTCCGAGGGCACCCATCGCGAGTTGACTCCGGCGGAGGAACTCCTCCCGATCGAGTCCGAGGTACTCCGCATACGCGATTCCCGTTCCGAGAACCCCCAGGAAAAATCCGACCCCGATGCCGGGCCCGATCGTTACCTCGCCAGCCCCGGTCGCCACCGGATACAGGAGCGCGACCGCCGCGGCCCAGACCAGGCTCATCGCCCCGATGCCAGCAACCAGGCTGCGTCGCCGGTCCCCGATCCCGTATCGGCCCGCCGCGAACGCGCCGAACATCACCAGCGCGGCGGCGAGCCCGGGCACACTCTCGATGGGCCCGTATGCGACCGCTTCGGTCCACTCGAGGAAGCTCGACGCGATCCCGAACCCTGCCAGGACGAAGCCGATTGCGGCGACGAACCGGTCCGCAGTGTCCCGGTCGGCCGGTCCACTCGCTGACGGACGCCCCGCGGCCATATCAGTCCTCGACCGCCATTCGGGGCTTCTCTGGGAGCGTCTCGTCGCCTCGGAGGAGTCCTCTGGCGGCTTCTTTCCCCCACTCGACCGCTGGTTGGGAGAACGTGTCGACTCCGTAGAGTTCACCGGCCATGATGCAGGCGGCCTCCATCGTATACAGGAGTTCTCCGATGCCGGACGCGTCGATGGCGTCGATCTCGATCCTGACGTTCGGGACCCCCGCCTCGGCGAGGCTGGCCTCCGTGGCCTCGAATTCGGCCGCCATCACTCCCTCGAGGGAGGACCCCTCGAGGAAGTCGATATCGGCCTCATCGATGGCAGGCAAGGGGACCGAGGGACGCGCCCGGGGGCGCACCAAAGTCACGACCTTGTCCTGTGGCCCGGCGCGATAGAGCTGGAGTTGGGAGTGCTGATCGGTGACCCCCATCGCGCGGGCCGGGGTCTGTCCCTTCCCGTCCTTCCCGAGGCTCTCTGCCCAGAGTTGGGCGAACCACTCCGCGAAGGGTTCCAACGCCTCGGCGTAGGGCATCATGGCGTTGATCGTGGCCCCCTGGCGGTCGAGTTCGTACATAGTCGCCCCATAGGCGTACGCGGGGGAATCGAAGAGGGAATCGGTCAGGCTCGCCGCCGCCCGCCGACCTCCGTCGAGGATCGCGTCGATAGCCGTCCCCTGGAACGCAGCGGCGAAGAGCCCCACCGGTGAGAGGGCCGAGAACCGCCCGGGGACACCCTCCGGAACGGACAGGACCGGGAGATCGTGGTCCGCTGCCAGCCGCCGGAGCGGCCCCGAATCGGCGGTCGTGACCACCGTTCGCTCGGTCCAGTCTACCCCTGCCTCGGTCATCGCTGCCCGGACGACCAGGAAGTTAGACATTGTCTCCACGGTGGTCCCGGACCGCGAGACGACGTTCACGGCGGTTGATTCGAAGTCCAGGGAATCCAGGACCGCCCGGGTGTGTGCGGGATCGACGTTGTCGAGGAACCGGATCCGCCCCTCCCCACCGAGCGCTCGGGTGATGGTCGCGGCACCCAGCGAGCTTCCCCCGATCCCGATCGTGAGGAGCGTCTCGGCCGCCGCCACTGCCTCGGCCGCGTCCTCGATGGGGGCTGGGTCGGTCCGCTCGGGGAGGTCGAGGGCCACGTACCCTCGCTCTCCAGCCTCTCGGGCCGTTTCGATCCGGTCGGCCGCTTCGCCGACCCGGTCGTCGAGTTCCGCCAGACCGTCGCTGGATACACCCTCTGGCACGGCCTCGGACAGGGCATTCCCGATATCGACATGCATAGCGGAACCCGGGACCGGCTGGGTAAAGTGGTTTTCCGCTTCGGGCCGACAGGCCGATAGGTTCGGCCCACGAACCGCCGTTCGATGCCGGAAAAGCGGGGGACCTTCGTCGTCACCCAGGTAGACGAGGACAGTGCGGTCCTCACGGACGTGGCCGACGCGCAGGTCCATACCATGGACACCAACCCCGAGCTGGCGGTCAAGGAGGTCCTTGACGCCAACATCGCGACGAAACCACCGCTCGACGTGGTCTGGCAGTTCGAGTCGATCGACGACCGCCGTCGGATCGAGGTGTCTGTCAGCGAGGAGCGGCCCACCAAGGCCTCCCGAGAGATCGCCGAAGGGATGACGGTCGGAAACCTCGATCGGCGTGAGCGGACCGATTACGGGGAGATACACGTTCTCAAAGTGCCACCGGGCGAGACCGAGACCGCGGTGGCTGATATCGAGGCGGACGTTGCGACGGTGACCCGGGCGGCCAGACTCGGTATCCGACGGGTCGAGATCCGGTCGGCGGCTGGTATCGTCTCTGTCAGATACCTACCGTAAGGGGACATTCTACAGGCAATTGAGAGGGGGACGGGTCAGCCCGGATGCGTCGGCGGTCAGGCCAGCACAGGTCAATCCGCTGGTCAAATGACTGAACGCGGTCGTCCACCTGTCAGGGGCGCAGGGACCGCTCTTCGTCGTCGGTGCGTTCGATGGCGCGTTCGATCGAGGCGATCAGACGGTCGAACCGTCGCTGGCCGAAGGCGGCCACGAAGACGCCGCCGATTCCGTCGAAGAGCAGGTCTATCACGGAATCGGCGAGACTGTACTGGACGAGGATCGGTCCCTTCCCCACGAGCAGGGTCAGCTCTCGACCGACGAATTCGAGCACCTCCCAGAGGACTCCCGCCGCGAGCGTGAACACCACGATGTACACGAACATGAAATCAGGGGGGAGGTAGATGTCCTCCCAGTACTCGTCTATCGCGCGCGTCACCGCGAATCCGACGCCAGCCACGAGGGTCGCGGAGAGGGTGTGGGTCAGATGGTCCCACCACCAGACCGTCTCGTACGGCCCGACCATCCCGACTGTGTGGAGGAGTGCCGCGATGGCGATCCAGGCGACCAGCGGCGTCTCCATGGCGATCCCGAAGTCCCGGCGAAGGATGGCGGGCAGGAAGGTCGCCAACAGTCCGAGCAGGGCGTTCACGACGACGGCAGGGTTCCCCGCGGAGAAGCCATAGCCCCCGAGGGCGAGGATCACCACCTGCATTCCGCGTACGAGGCGGGGCCCGGTGAGCACCCGAATCACGCTCCAGACTTCGGGCCCGCCGGGCATAATTGCCGGGGCCGTGGGGGCGTGGGGAGGAATCTGGTCCGCTTGAAACGCCACATCCCGACACTCCGCCCTTCCCAGGAAAAGGGGTGTGGGTGGCACGACCCAGTAAATTCTGACCTTTCCCAGGGGACAAACCTTTATATCGTCTCGTCATAGTCCTCCGCATATGATGGCGACGACCCACGTGTTGGTCGGGATCGGGATCGCCGCCGCTGTGTCCCTCGTGGCACCGGAGCTGTCCATCTTGGCGGTCGTGGCGGCCGCGGCGGGTGGGGCGTTTCCGGACCTCGATCTCTACGCTGGGCACCGGAAGTCGCTGCACTTTCCGATCTATTATCCGATGCTCGCCACGGGTGCGACAGTGGCGCTGGTCCTCGCCCCCTACCCGTGGCTCTGGGCAGTGACCCTCTTCCTCGTCGCAGCCGCGGCCCACTCCCTCATGGATGCGTTCGGGGGCGGGCTCGAACTGCGCCCCTGGGAGGGGACATCCCGACGTGCCGTCTACAGTCACTATCACGGGCGGTGGGTGACCCCGAGGCGGTGGATTCGGTACGATGGCGCTCCCGAGGATATGGGCCTGGCCCTCTTCGTCGCGCTCCCGTCGCTGACCACGTTCGAGAACTCACTGGAACTCGCCGTCGTCGCGCTCCTCGGGGTATCTGGGGTCTACGTGGTCCTCCGGCGACCGATGGTGGCGGTGGCGGAATGGATCATCGCCCGCATGCCACAGCCACTACGGGGGTGGCTGCCGCGTCGGTTTGTGGAGGACGTTTCCTGAAGCGAGTGGCCCATTTCTCCAGGCGGGGGTGGCCGTCCTGTGTCCGGATATCATCCAATCGATGAGCGGTGTGCCTGAACGGAAAAACGAAGCCTTAACCGCCGGCGCGCCGGACGCCGAACCATGTTGGAGTTCGAGGTCCCGGAGGTCGACTACAGCCGGTACTCGAACCGCCAGTTGATGGCGGTCCCACTGGCGCTCTTGCTCGTCGCTGTGGTCGTCGTCGGCGGTACGTGGGCGCTCACCGGCTCTCCCGCCGATCTCGGCGTCGATTTCACCGGTGGGTCCGAACTGACCGTAGACACCTCGCTTTCCCAGGCTGAGCTCGTGGAGGCCTTCGACGAACCAGTCGTCTCGGTCCAGGGCATCGAGGGCCAGGATAACTACGTGATAACGTTCGAGTCGGGGGACGTCGACTCGATCAGGGACACCGCCATCGCCCACGGCGATATCGAGGTCCTGGGGAGTGGCTCGACCTCACCCATCTTCGGGGCGAACAACCAGCGCTGGGCGATCATCGGCATCGGGATCGCCTTCCTCGGGATGAGTATTCTGGCGTTCATCCTGTTCCGGACCTTCATCCCGAGCCTGGCTATCGTCGTCTCGGCTTTCTCAGATATGCTGGTCCCGATCGCGGTGCTGAATCTACTCGGCGTGAAACTCTCCTTGGGCACCGTGGCCGCGCTCTTGATGCTCATCGGGTACTCGGTCGACTCTGACATCCTCCTGACCAATCACGTCCTCCGCCGGTCCGGCGGCTACTACGAATCGACCTACCGCGCGATGCGAACCGGTGTCACGATGACCCTCACCTCTATGTCCGCCCTCTTCGTGATGGCGGTCACCGCGACGTACTTCGGGATCGACCTGATGGCCTCCATCGGCTTCGTCCTCATCATCGGGCTCGGTACCGACCTGCTCAATACCTACATGTTCAACGTCTCGCTGCTACGGTGGTACGTCTACGAGGGGGTGGCACGATGATGGATATCAGGGAGAACTGGCGGTTGTACCTGCTCGTCGTGTTCCTCCTGCTCAGCACTGTGGCGCTCTTCGCTCCAGGGGCGCCCGGTGGGTCGGCCGATGCTGCAGCCAACGCGACCACTGACGGGTTGACGAACCTGCAGTACGGCATCCAGTTGAGCGGCGGTACGCGTTTGCGTGCACCGCCCGTCGGGCTGATGGGCGAGGGAATCGACGTCTCCGCGACTGAGGAGCGTGAACTCGCGGCCAACCTCTCGACGCGACTCGGCCTCGACGAGATCGACGTCCGGGTCTCGGCGGAGTCCGGCACCGCCGAGGTGTTCTCGGATTCGGTTTCGGAGTCGGCGTTCAGGGAAGCCCTCGAAGCGGAAGGATACGAACCGGAGTCCATCAGGGAGGGCGTGACCGCCCAGACGATGGACGACCTCGTCGAACGGGTCGACGAGAAGCTCAGCCAGTCGGCCCTGAGTGGCGGGTCGGTCCAGCAGATCAACGCCCCTGGCGGCCGACAGGTTATCAGCATCACGGCACCGGACCGCGACCGGGAGGAACTCATCGACATCCTCGAGGACCGTGGCGTCGTCAGGGTCTACGCGGTCCATCAGAACGAGACCGGCGAGTACGTGGCCACCCAGGTCCTCCAGCAGGAGGACTTCGCCAATATCGGCTCGGCCACGACCACTACCGAGGGGGAGCCGATGGTCCGGGTGACGGTCAACGACGAGGTCGCCCAGGAGTTCGGAGATCAGATGGTCGAGACTGGATTCGGGGACGGCTCCACCTGCACCGAGACCGCCGAGGGCCACGACTCCGTGGAGACCATCGAGGGACAATGTATGGTCACGACCCTCAACGGGAATCCGGTGTTCGTTGGCGGGGTTCGCCCGGATCTGGGCCAATCGTTCGCGAACGGCGACTTCGCGAAGGATCCCACGTTCATCATGACCACGACCTCGATGGAGGAAGCCCGCGAACTCGAACTCAGTCTCAAGGCGGGTCGCTTGCCGGCCCCGCTCGACTTCGAGAGCGGCCAGAGTCTATCGCTGAACCCGGCCCTCGCCGACCGGTTCAAGCAGAACTCCTTGATCACCGGGTTGCTCGCGGTCTTCGCGGTGAGCTTCGTGGTCTATACCAGGTACCGTCGGCCGGAGGTGGCCTTCCCGATGATCCTCACCGCGCTCTCGGAGGTGTATCTCCTGCTCGGATTCGTCGCGGCGGTCCAGTATCCGTTGAACCTCTCGCACATCGCCGGGTTCGTGGCGGTCATCGGGACAGGGGTGGACGACCTCATCATCATCGCCGACGAGATACTGCAACGGGGTGAGATCGCCACCGGCCGGGTGTTCCAGAACCGCTTCCGCAAGGCGTTCTGGGTCATCGGGGCCGCGGCGGCGACCACCATCGTGGCGATGAGCCCGCTCACGGTGCTCTCGCTCGGGGACCTCTCCGGGTTCGCGATCATCACAATCATGGGCGTGCTCATTGGCGTCCTGATCACCCGACCGGCCTATGGGGACATCCTGCGCAACCTGGTTCTGGACGAGGACTGACTGTCGGACCACTTATTCACGGCTCGCCCCCGACAGCCAGTTTCGGTTTCTGCTCAGTTCCGCCCGTCAGCGGGCTGCTTGAACGGTTGTCCCCGATTCGGTCCGCTCTGGCCACCCTCCCTCCCGTGGGCACGTACATTCAAATACCAGGACCTGACCACTCCGCCCCGTGACCTGACCCTATACCCGGGGTGAACACGGCGGAAGTGCGACGCCCCACCCCGGTCGGAGACCGCGTCGCCTGTACGCCACTCACCTGCGCGATGTCGGCAGGATTATTCGGACGGGCACCGCGGGTTGGATATGGACGTCCGGCTGCTCGGCGGGCGGGTGGACATCGAGGCCTCGCTGGTCGAGGCCGAGCCCGAGATCATCCGGGCGGCGGTCCGGGCGTATGCCGAGGGCTCCCGGACGCCGTTCTCGTTCCCGGTCGCGTTCCCGGACTCGTTCACCGGGGAGGTGATGGCCGCGATGGCCGAGATCCCGTATGGGGAGACCCGCACCTATGGCGATATCGCCGCAGAACTCGACACAGCACCTGTCGCCATCGGCCAGGCTGCCGGCCGGAATCCCGTGCCGGTCATCGTTCCCTGTCACCGGGTGGTCTCCGCCGATGGACTGGGCGGGTACTCAGCCGCCGGCGGCATCGCTCTCAAGGAACGATTACTCCGCCACGAAGGGGCAATCGAGTAACGGCCTGCGGGATATCGACGCGGATCGATACTAGCCAGACTTATCACACTCGTCTCATGCCGCCGGAGCCCCGGGAGGTCTCAGCAGTCCAACGTTCAAGGTGATACTCGCGTGGTTGTCAGAAGTCGCTCAACCCCGACTGCTCGGCCCTGGCTCGCAACTCCTTACACGTCTTCCAGGACCGTCTGGCACACGCCGGGAACTGTCCCGTCTCGGCGAGATATGACTCCAGGAACTCCCTCGTCGTGGGGTCGCTCGGATAGCCGCTGCCCAGATCGCGCCCGTATTCCTCGGCGAGAGCCGCGACGTGGACGTCCCGACGGACTTTCGCGATCACGCTCGCGGCCGCCACCACCGGACGGGTCGCGTCGGCGCCGTGTTCGGCCGTGATCGTCGTCGCCTCGGGGACGCGTGCGGCGACCCGTCGGCCGAATCTGTCGGCGTCCGTATCACTGGCATCCACGTAGCCGGACAATCCCTTGACGTCGACCGCCGACAGCGACCGGGCCTGGGCCTCGACAGTCAGTCCGTTCATGTCGGTCTCGGGGTCGTCGATCCGTTCGACGGGAACCTCGGCGAGGCCGATTTCGATCGCGGGGTCGGCTGCCATCCGTTCCGCGAGTGATTCCCGGCGGGCCGGCGACAGGTTCTTCGAATCGTCGACGCCGTCGGGCAGGGACTCGGGGTCTGCGACGACGGCGGCCGCGAACATCGACCCGAGAACCGGGCCCTTGCCGGCTTCGTCGACCCCGAATCGCATGGGTCATCCTCGCGTGCCGGTGGGTTAGTCGTTTCGTCCGCGAAAAGACAGGCTCGTCGGCTGGTTCGGGAGACGTGTGGTGGCGTTTCGGCCCGGTCAGGTGGGCGTCGGGACGGGATCTGGTTCCGTGTCGGTGTCATCCTCCACGGGCTCGTCCTCTCCCGCGTCCATCCAGACGGCGTCATATTCGGCATCGACCTCACGCAACCGTTCGCGTTCGGCCGGTGTCAGATGGTGGCACATCGTGGGCACCCGAGGTGTGCTAGGAGATAGCATACTAAAACGTGTCGTCCGCGGCGACCCCGACCGCTACGACGGAGCCTCCCGGAACAACGCGGGGTCCTCGAAGGGCGCACTTTCACCCTCCACCGCGAGGACGTCCAGTGCCGTGACGTGACAGTCGCTGCCGACCTCGTCGGCCAGGCTCGGCGACGTGCGACCATTGTCCCCACTGACGAGTTCTTTGACGTAGAGGCCGCCTTCGCCGTGAATCTCTACGGTCGCTTCGGTGTCTGTCTCGAGGGTGCCATCGATATCGTACACCGACCGGGTCCTGACCTTCGAGGCGCGCCGGTGGTTCACGCGCTCGGGGGTCTGCTGTTCGATGGTCGCTCCCTCGAGCGCCTCCAGGGCCGTCTCGAAGGCATCCTCGGTCACCGCCCCGTCGAAGGCAACCTGGACACGGTAGGTCTTCGAGGCGGCCAGGGATTTCACCCGCTCGACCATCTCGTAAGACGCGAGACACAGTCCCTCGACCTCGACCTTGTCCTCGGCGAACTCGTTGATCTCCGCCTGGAGGGCCTGGAGGTCTGGAAACCGCCGCTGGGGCTCCAGTACCTCGATGACGAACGGGCGACCGGTACCCAGCATCCGGGCGTCGATGTCCTCCCGACCGGCCCCGTGGAACTTCGCCTCGCTGCCAGCCATGGCGTCCACTGCCGGGGGCGTGGTGAGCTGTTCGACGGATTCGGGATACTGATACCCCGTTCCGTCACAGTAGAGACAGGGTTCCCCGGCGCGGGTACCGGTCCCCTTGCACTCTCGACAGGGCCACTCAGTCTGCGGGATCCCGCGCTCGCGTTTGCGGTACCGGCCGTAGACGAAGGCGGAATTCAGCTGCATCTCGACCGTTTCCGCGGTCAGATCGAGCAGGAACTGTACGTCCGGTCGATCGAAGTCGACCTCGCCACCGGTCTTCTCGCCGATCCGCTTGCCCACCTCCCGATTCATCTCGGACTTGAAGACCTCGCCCGCCTCCGCCGGCAGCCCGGCAGCCTCCCGGAGCATGGCTTCGTTCTCCTCGATGAGCGGTGGCACCCTGGTCCCGACCTGGTAGGTCTCGAAGGTCACGTCGTCGAGTTCCTCGACGGCCAGATCGGCCCACTCGTCGAACCGCTGGCTCTCACCCTCGCAGACCCAGCACTCCTCGGGCGCCTCGAAGGGTTCGTCCACGTCGAGGGCCACCGCGACACGGAGGCTGCGACCCCGCTCCTCGTTCGTGAGGCCGAAGCTCCGGTCCGCGAAGCATCGGCCGAGGCAGGGGTCACACACGGGGCCCTCCTCGAGTACGGCCGCGGCGTCGGCCAGCAGTGACATGACCCCCTCTATCCTTCGCACGGTCTCGTATCCTTCGATACGGCACCGGCCGGGTGACGGTTCCGGCAGGACATTCGTATCGCGATAGAAATATGTGTCCGCTGAAACATGCTGTTGGTACAATGGCCCTCCACGCAGTCGATGACCTCGCGGACGCGTATCGGGCGACTCGGTCGTTCTTGCTCCCGTTCGAATGGGGACGGTGGCTCCGTCTCGCCCTGCTCTCCCTGTTCGTCGCTGGCGGAAGCGGCGGCGGCGCACCACCGAATGGCGTGCAGTGGACGCCGGAGGCCGGGGCGCCGATGGGCCCGGGTCTCCAGCCCGGTCTCGACCGCATCGCTCACGCGCTCCAGGCGAATCTCCTGGTGGTGGTCGGTTTCGTCGCCATCGCGTTCCTCGTCGGGCTCGTGGTGGCCTGGATCGCCGCCACCTTCGAGTTTGCCTTCCTCGAATCCATCCGGACCGACGAGGTCCAGGTCCGACGGTACGCAAGCGAGTACAGTGGCAAGGGAACCCGGCTGTTCGCCTTCCGGCTGTTCTTCGGCCTCGGGCTCGCGATTCTCTTCGGCGGGTTGGCGATGCTCGCTATCGGCCCGGCACTTCTGGGCCTGAGCCGGGCCCCGCTCCTGTTCCTCGTGGTCCTTGCTCCAGTGTTCTTCGTCGTGGGGCTTCTCGCGGCCATCGTTTACGTGTTCACGACGGCGTTCGTCGCCCCGATCATGTTGCTCGAGGACCGCGGGGTACTCTCGGGCTGGCGACGGTTCTGGGGGACGCTGACCGACGCCTGGGAGCAGTTCCTCGTCTACCTGCTTGTGGGCCTCTTCGTGATGATCGTCTTCGGCATCGTGGTGGGCATCGCGACCGCGGTCCTCGGCGTCGTCGTCGCTATCCCCTTCGCGATCGTCTTCTTCCTGGTGTTCATGGCGACCGGTGCCGGCTTCAACCCCATCCTCGTGGCAGTCTTGGGCATCCCGCTTCTCTTCCTGCTGTTGGTCGTTGGCGCCTTCGTCCAGGTCCCGCTCCAGGCCTACCTGCGGTACTGGGCACTGCTGGTCCTTGGTGACGTCGACGAGGATCTTGACCTCATCCCCGACCAGCGGGCCGCCGTACGAGACGAAACATCCTCGTAAATCCGGCGTGAATCGGAGGTATGCGCCAGTTCATCGTCCTGAGTCATACCGCGACCACCGACCCCGACTTCGCCCTCGATGACCTCGCGGGCGGTGCCGGTCGGCTCGACGTGTTGTGTCGGTGTGTCAACTCCGCCTTCTTCCTCTCCCATGCCATCCGAGAGGGGGTCCGGGTTTTCCTCGTCCTCTCGGATTCGGTCACGGTGCGACTCGAGGGCTCGGAGTTGCGATACATGAACCCCGACGAGCGAAACATCGCCTCGCTGCTCCGTCAGGCCCTGGAGAGCCGGGAGGGGGCCATCGGCCACAGCGAGGTGGAGTCGACCCCGGGGATCTACGTCTCGAACCGCGGCTTCGAGTCCGTGGTCCAGGCGGCAGGTCGGGAGGGGACGCTCGTCCAATTGCAGGAGGGAGGCGACCCCCTGGCCGAACTGGACCCGCCCGAACATCCGGTCTTCGTGCTCTCGGACCACCAGGACTTCACCGAGACCGAAGCCGCCATGCTCCAGTCCGAAGCCGACCATCGGATCAGCGTCGGGCCGAAGCCGCTGCACGCGGACCACACCATATCCGTGGTGCACAACTTTATGGACACGAACGGATACACCGGGTACTGACCTATCTCGGGGTTTCGGAAGCGTTAAACCGGTTCCGGGCCTTGGTTTCCGGTGCGGGCCGGTGGGGTAGCTTGGTATCCTTCGGCCTTCGGGTGGCCGTAACCGCGATTCAAATTCGCGCCGGCCCACTACCCGTTTGCTGTTAGAGCGTAGCGGTGCTGCTCGGGTGGGCGTAACCGCGTTCCCGCGAGCGGAGCGAGTGGGAGCCAGCAAGACGAGCAAACGTTCGGCGTGATGAAAGCGATAGGAAGAGTCGCCTATCGCGGCGACGATCGGGTCCAGGACCTGTCGAGCAGGCCGTCGATACCCGCAGATTCGATAACCACTCGAGCGCGTTTCTCGACCTCGTCTAGGAGGTCCGGATGTCGGTCGTCGACGCCGGGGACCTTGCCATCCTCCGCGACGATCTCGCCTTCGACGAGGACCGTGTCGATCTCGTGGCCCTGGGCCTGTTTCATCAGGGTCGGGGGGAGGTTCTCGCGAGGGTAGAGGTGCGGCCGGTCGAGGTCGACGAGCACCAGGTCGGCACGTTTGCCGGCCTCGATCGATCCAAGTTCGTCGGCCCGCCCGATGGCTCGGGCCCCCTCGATGGTCGCCATCTCGATCGCCTGCTCGGCGGTCATCGCTCCCGGATCGCGACGATGGCCCCGGTGGAGCAACGCCGCGTATTGCATGTCTGAGAGTGGGTTGATAGTGTCGTTCGCGGAGGGGTTGTCCGTCCCGAGAGCGACCGTGACGCCGGCGGCTTGCATGGTCGGCACCGAGGCCACGCCCGAGCCGAGCACGAGGTTCGTCAGGGGATTGTGCGCCACGTTCGCGTCACTGGCGGCGAGTAGCCGGATGTCCCGTTCGTCGACGTGCACACAGTGGGCAAGGAGCGCTCGGTCGCCGAGATAGTTCGCGCTGTCGAGGTACTGGACGTTGGTCAGTTCGGCGGACTCGTCCTGGGTTGTCTCCGAGACGTGGGTGGTGGTCATCGCGTCGTGGCGTTCGGCAAACTCGTAGGCGCGTTCGAGCCCCTCCGAGGAGGCGGTCCAGATGTGTTCGGGGGCCATCCACACTCGCTGGCGGCTCGCAGGGGTGGAGTCGTGATACCGCGCGACCAGGTCCTCCAGCAGGTCCTCGACCTCGTCGATATCCCGCCGGGCATAATCGAGGGGCAAGGTCTCGACCGATGGCTCCGTCCGGCGGAGGCGCTCGATGAAGGTCGTGAACGCATCTGGAATATGCGTGTTATCCCGGAATGTCTGGGCGTAGACGTTCCGGATGCCGGCCCGGCCGTACTCGCTGAGCTTTGCCTCGACGATTGCCTCGACGTCGTGGTCGCCACCCATGAATACCGGGTCCGGCAACTCCACGAAGGTGGTGATCCCGTATCGGAGGGCCTCGCGGGCATAGAGCGCCGAGGCGGCGGCGTGGTCCGCGGCGTCCATGGCGTGAATGCCCGGCTTCTTGACGTTGTAGAGCCAGTCGTAGATGCTCCGCTCGTTGCTCACTCCACCCCGGAAGAGGATGTCGGAGACGTGCGTATGCGGGATGACGAAGCCGGGGAGCACGGCGTGGTCCGTCGCGTCGATGACCCGTTTTGGGTCGTGGGCCTCGCGGAGTTCAGCTGCCGATCCGACCTCGCGGATCTCGCCGTCCTCGACTGCAATCCCGCCATCCTCGATGATATCCCCGTCGGGGTTGACGGTGAGCAGGGTGCCGTTCTCGATAAGCAGGTCGACCATCGCCTGCGAGTGTCGAGGGACACCGGGATGGAGTTTTCGCTTGGACCCCCAGCGAGGCCGTGCGAAGCTGACAGGTCGTTGTGGCGTCGCGTTCTCCATCTTGGTTTTTCACCGAGATAGTGGCACGAACCGTTGGGAACCGGACACTTAATGAGGTGTCCGACCTCCTGTGGTATGGGTGCACACGACATGGGAGACCACCAGGCGAAGATCAACCGCTACTTCCAGGAACTGTTCAACGAGGGCAACCTCGAGGTAGCGGACGAGATCCTCGCCGACGAGTTCGAGTATCACGGCCCGCCCAGTTTCAGCCCGCCCAACCTCAACAATCCCGAGCAGTTCAAAGCCTTCGTAAAACGGTATCATGAGGCCTTCCCCGACATCAACTATCATGTCGACCGGGTGTTCGGCGAGGGCGACGAGTTCGCGGTGCGCTGGGAGGCAAATGGGACCCACACCGAGGCCTTGTTCGGGATCGAGGGCACCGGCAAGACGTTCACCGACCAGGGCGTAAACGTCTTCGAGTTCGAGGACGACGAGATCGTGGCGGTATGGTCCCACTGGGACACCCTCGGCATGGTCCGGGAGCTCGGTCTCACTGGGCCGGTGGGGCTGACCGCGAGACAGAGCGACTGATGGGTGTCGGGGACGGCTATCCTCGCAAGCCGGAGAGAAGGGAGTATCCCAACAGGAGGCCGGCCAGGGGGGCGAGGTACCTCAGTAGCAACACGCCTGTCCGTGCCGACTCCGGGGGACCGTGTTGGGCGGCCAGGTACACGCGATAGGTCGATCCGTTCTCGAGTTTCACCGGGGTTTCCGGGACGTCGATCGGTCGGTAGGTCCGGACCGAGCCACTCCGGGCTGCCTCCCGCACCGCTGGCTCGACCCGGTCGAGGTCGACAGACACCCGTTCGAGAGCCCAACCGGCGTCAACTGCTTCCAGGTCGAGTTCCACGCGGTAGAGCACCCGGTCCTCCGGCACTGATCCCTCCTCGGTGGCCCTTATTGAACCGTTCTCTACGACGTATCCCTGGGATTTATTCAGTCCGACATCGACCTCGTAGACTCCCTCCGGTCCCGCGACGAACCGGTACTCCGAGTCGGGGCCGGAGGGGTTATCGTTCGTATACCGGGCCGTCGGTATCGTTCGGTTGCCGATCAATGCCTGTTCCAGATAGCACGCCCTGGTTTCGATTACCCCGGTACAGCGGATGTCCTCGCTGATGCTAACCCCTGGCGGATCACCCTCCGGGACGTAGTCGATGGCCCCATCCTGGACCGAGACCTCGGCACGGTCGTACCGATAGACCCGGTCGTCCAGGTGCAGGGCCTCGACCCAGAGTGGCCCGGCCACCAGCCCGACAGCGAGGAGCGCCAGGAGGAGCATCCTCGCGGAGAGCCACTCCGAGTCCTTGCCAGCCGATTGTGACATTGATACTGCATCTTCCGGGAGCGGTAATACCGATACCGGTTACTCAACCCAGCCTTTTACCGACAGACATCGTGGATGGTATCTTCCCGGCCGCTGGTCCCGATGCAGCTGTTCGGATCACTCGGGATGGGAGACTTAGCTACCTGAGAACTCTCACCGAATGAGCCCCGGGAAGTCTCCACGATGCAGCGACTCACCGGTACCGAAAGTCCGCAGCCGAGCCGACCTACTGGCTTTCCTTCCACTGTTCGACCGTGTCGTCGGCGAAGTCCCCGGGGAGGTCGAGGACCTTGTGGAGCAAGGCGTCGATGTCTTTTTCCTCGCGGCGTTTCGCCGACCACTCGTCCGCGGTTTCGCCGTCCTCGAACACGTTGACGTATACCTGATCGGTCTTTGCGTTGTAGTGGGCGACGACGTGGATGGTCTGTTCGTCCATACCTCCGGGTATCACGGGCACACTCTTGAAGGTGAACGATTTGTCCCGACTCGGAGTACATCACGAGGTCACACGGAGCCTGGATGGGCTCGTTCGACGCTCCTCAAGGGCCCGAAATACCGGGACAACCCCCAACTGTTGCCCCCCGACGAGGGTTTAAACTCCTCCGCATGTTACGCCAGGATATGTCGGTGGAGACGCCGGGGGAGGCCCCTTCGCCGGACGCGTTTACGTCGGTGTTCAATGTCTACGAGGTCCGGGAGGACGGCGACCAGTTGCTCTACTTCGGCGACCCACTGGTGGACCGAAAGACCCTGATGCGAGAGGTCTGGCCTCGGTTCCGGGAGGCGGGCTACGAGGTCACCGTCACCCATCGAACGGGCGAGTTCGTCCTCGTCGCGGAACCACACTCGATCGGGATCGACGGCATCCCCTGGACCAACGTGATCCTCGCGGTCGCGACCCTCCTCTCGACGCTTCTGGTGGGTGCCCAGTGGTACTATGTGCGTGATATCGCCTCGCCAGCAATCCTGCAGGCGGTCCCGTTCACCCTCGCGGTGATGGGCGTGCTCGGTACCCACGAACTCGGCCACTACGTCATGTCCCGGTATCACAAGGTCGATGCTACCCTCCCGTACTTCATCCCCTTTCCGACCATCATCGGCACGATGGGTGCGGTCATCCGGATGCGGGGGCAGATACCCGACCGGGAGGCGCTGTTCGACATCGGTGTCGCGGGTCCGCTCGCCGGGCTGGTGGCGACCGTCGTGGTGACCGCCGTCGGCCTGGCGCTCCCGCCGGTCGAGGTCCCAGCCTGGGTCCTCACCGCCGAATCCGCCATCGAGGTGCAGTTCAATTACCCACCACTCCTCACCGGAATCGCGATGGCGATGGGCGAACCGCTCTCCTACCAGGACCCGACCAAGGTCGTGAACCCGGTGGTCATCGGTGGCTGGGTGGGGATGTTCATCACCTTCCTCAACCTCATCCCGGCGGGTCAACTCGATGGGGGACATCTCCTTCGGGCGATGGCGGGCGAAGAGCAGGACCGTATCGCGCCGTTCGTCCCCACGCTTCTCTTCGGTCTGGCGGGCTACGTTTACTTCTTCACGGACGCCGGCCAGATGGTCGGCCTGTGGATCCTCTGGGGCGTCCTGGCGATGGTCGCCGCGAACTTCGGCTCGGCCACCCCCATAGATGACTCGCCACTGGATCGCCGACGCATCGCGGTGGGGCTTTTCACCTTCTTCCTCGGCTTGCTGTGTTTCACCCCGATCCCGATCCAGGTCGTCGGGGCCTGAGTCATGTCCCGTGGGTGAATCCGGCGTCCTCGAGCGGTTCGCCGTCGACACTGACTCCGGTCGCTTCCTGGGTCACTTCCCCGATCTCCGTGAGGGGGACCTCTAGCTCGGCCCTGGCGTCGTCGACCGCTCCGGCCGACATCGTACAGACCAGCTCGAAGTCCTCGCCGTAGGTGAGTGCGGTCTCGAGTGCGTCGTCACCGGACTCCGCCATCGCCGAGAGCGAATCGGCAACCGGGACCGAGGCCCCATCGACCTCGAACCCCACCCCACTTGCCGCTCCGAGCTGGTGGAGCGACCTCGCGAGGCCGTCGCTCGAGTCCATCATCGCGGTAGCCCGCTCGGCCAACCGCTGGCCGGCAGCGACCCTGGGCTGGAACTGGAACAGGTCGTTGGCCTGCTCGTGGTCTCCCGCCCGGAAGGACCGGATGGCCGCGCCCGTCCGCCCAAGGGTTCCGGTCACGCAGAGCACGTCTCCCGGGTGGGCCCCGTCACGGCCGATCTGCCGGTCCGCACGGCCGATTCCTGCCGTCGCGACAGTGAACTCGGCGTGTTCGTCGAGATCGCCGCCCACGTACCTGGCATCGGCACCCCTCGATACGGCCTGGGCCCCCTCGATGAAGTCGGTGAGTTCGTCCTCCTCGAATTGCGGGGCGCCGTAGACGGCAACGGTCGCGATGGCCGAAGCCCCCATCGCAGCCAGATCCGAGAGGGACGCCCCAACGGCCCGCCAGCCGGCGGTGAAGCGAGTCGTGCCGGCGGGGAAATCGGTCGATTCGTGGAGCATGTCGATCGTGAGGACCGACCCATCCACGAACGCGGCGTCATCACCCGCCGCCTCGACGAGGTCCCCCACGAGACCCAGGGCCGCCCGTTCGTCCATGTACGCGGGTCGACGCCGGCGACAAAAAACGGTGTGGTTCCTCTCCCCGGACTGTCGCGGGACCGTTCCTGGTGTCATGTAACCCGATCCTGGGCCGTCCCCCTCGGCTTCGCTCCGGTGGGTTTACGCTCCCGGCCACGGATTTCCCACGCGATGGACGACGACGTCCTCCAGATCCTCCTGGGGTTCCTCGGGACGGCCGTGGTCCTCGGAGCCCTCGTCTTCGTCGTCGGCGTCTCGGATCTCCTCGCGGCGTTCGGGCTCCTCGACCCGTCGGCGCTGGGGCTGATCGTGGTGACAGGGCTTGCGTGGCTCGGGGCGTGGAGTCTGGGATTGCGTCGGGTGCTCCTAGCTCTGGACATCAGGGTCTCCGCCCACGAGGCTGGTCTCCTCTACGCGAGTGCGGTCTTCGCCAACAACATCACGCCCTTCGGACAGGCCGGCGGCGAGCCCTTCAGTGCCCTGCTCATCTCCCGAGCGACAGACTCGGAGTACGAGCAGGGACTCGCCGCCATCGCCAGCGTGGACACGCTCAACTTCGTCCCGTCGATCTCCCTCGCCCTTCTGGGCCTCGCCTACTACGTCGCCAGGTTCACAGTGGGGAATCGGATCCGCTTCATCATCGCCGTCGTCGTCGGTCTGGCCGTTGGGGTCCCCCTCCTGGGGTACATGCTCTGGACCGCCAGAGACCGGTTGCGACCCGTCGTCGTCACCGGCCTGAACGCGGTCTTCGAGGTGGCCGCGAGGGTGATTCCGCGACTCGAGCCCCCGGACCCGGCGTCCATCGGCGGTCGGATCATGAACTTCTACTCGGCGATCGGTCGGGTGGCGACCGGGCGGGGGAACATCCTCGCCGTTGTGGGCTACTCGACCCTCGGCTGGCTCATGCTCTGTCTCACGCTCTGGTTGTCGCTGTCGGCCATCGGGAGCCCGGTGCCGGCGATGATCGTAATCGTCGTGGTCCCGGTCGGGACGATCGCCGGTATCGCCCCGCTGCCGGGTGGGGCTGGGGGCGTGGAGGCCGCGACTGTTCTCCTCCTGGTCCCGACGACCGGCATCTCGGCCGCGACTGCGGGGGCCGCGGCCATCCTCTATCGTGGGGCGACTTACTGGCTCCCGACAGTGTTGGGGGGTATCGCGACGGCCTGGCTACAGGGCCGCACGAGTGCCTAACGATGCGTTTAAACAGCGCCACCGAGAATCCGCGGGCATGGTAACCCTCTACGACGCCCCCGCGGACGAGCTCATCGACGCGCTCGCCGTGGAACTCGCTGATCGGCTCGACGAACCCGAGTGGGCGACGTATACGAAATCCGGACCGAACCGCGAACTGCCACCCGAACAGGAGGACTTCTGGGCTCGTCGAGCCGCGAGTCTGCTCCGCAAGGTCGCCATAAAAGGGCCCATCGGGGTCGAGCGTCTCTCGACCGAATACGGGGGCACCAAGGACGGGTCGAACCGATACGAGGTGGCGCCCAGCAAACGCTCGGACGGGTCCCAGAAGATCCTACGCGAGATGCTCCAGCAACTCGAGGACGAGGACCTCATCATGACCCGCGACGGCGAGGGGCGGGACATCACGCCCGAGGGCCAGAGCCTGTTGGACACCACGGCAGGTGCGGTCATCGAGGACCTCGAAGACCCGGAACTCGAGCGGTACACCTGAAGGCACGTTTCGCTGTACCCTCTCTGTTTTGAGCGGTTGCTTTTCGGGAAGCTTCTCCGGCCTGCCTCTATACCAACTATCCCTCGATGGGCGGTCTGGTGACCGGGTGAACCTTCAAATACCAAGGTCGGACCAATCCGGGCCATGTACTGATCAGAGGCCCGGGTCGGTTTCGCGGGAGTGCGACACCCCGGTCCGGGCGGATTCGTGTCGCCTGCAAGCCCATTATCGGCCGCTCAGGTGCCGTGTTGCCAGCTGTCCAGATACTCCGCCTGTGCGGGCGTGAGTTCGTCGAACTCGATCCCCTCGGCGTCGAGTTTGATCTCCGCGACCTCCCGGTCCAGCCCGTCTGGGACCTCGTGGATCCCCGCGTCGTAGGCCTCGGTATTCTCCACCAACTCTCGGACCGACACCGCCTGGATGGCGAAGCTCTGGTCCATGACCTCGACGGGGTGGCCCAGCGAGACCGGACTCGCCAGGTTGACCAGCCGGCCCTCCGCGAGCACGTTGAGTCGGCGACCGTCTGGGAGTTCGTACTCTTCGATCCCGGCCCGTACCTCTCGTCGAGCCACGGCCATATCTGCCAACTCCTCGAGGTCGATCTCCACGTCGAAGTGGCCGGCGTTCGCGAGGATCGCCCCGTCGTTCATCGCCTCGAAATCCTCTCTGGTGATGACGTCGCGGTTGCCGGTCGTCGTGATGAACACGTCGCCCTCGGCCGCGGCCTCGAACATGGGCATGACCTCGTAGCCCTCCATGTGGGCTTCGAGGGCGCGTCTGGGGTCGATCTCGGTTACGATCACCCGGGCGTTCTGGCCGGATGCCTTCCGGGCCACGCCCCGTCCGCACTGGCCGAAGCCGCCGACAACCACGGTCTTGCCCGCCCACGAGAGGTTCGTGGTCATGGCGATGCTGGACAACGAGGCTTCGCCGGTCCCATGCACGTTGTCGAAGAGCCGCTTCATCGGCGTGTCGTTCACGGCGAGGACCGGATACTCGAGCGCTCCATCCTCGTCCATCGCCCGAAGCCGATGGACCCCGGTCGTCGTCTCCTCGGTTCCGCCGACGATTCCCTCGATCAGCTCCGGGTGTTCGCGGTGGATGCGAAAGACCAGATCGCCACCGTCGTCGACGGTGATCGACGGATCGTGGGCGATGACGGCTTCGATGGCCTCGTAGTAGGCATCGTCGTCGACCCCCCGCTTGGCGTAGGAGGTGATAGTCTCGTGGGCGTCGAGGGCAGCGCTCACGTCATCGTGCGTGGAAAGCGGGTTACAGCCCGTGATCGCGACCGTCGCCCCGGCGTCCGCCATGGTCTCGACCAGGGCCGCGGTCTTGGCCTCCACGTGGAGGGCCATCCCAACGGTGTAGCCCTCGAACGGCTGTGTTTCGATGAATTCCTCGCGCAGTCGCTGGAGGATGGGCATGTGCTCGAACGCCCAGTCGATCTTGTCGCGGCCGGCGGCAACCTGGTCTTCGCGGTCTGCGAGTCGCTCGCCGATAGGTTGGGCAGTCATGTCCGAAACCAGGGTGAGGGCGCCCAAAACCCTACCGAAGCCGGTGTCCATACCACGAGAACAGCGCCGACGACAACGAGACAGTGCGTCGGTTAGACTCGATCGAGGAGCGACGCCACTCGATCGATCGCCCGGCGGCGGACCGCCGCCTCGTCGAGGGGCTGGACTGTTCGGTCCCGCATGAGCACGGTCCCGTCGACGACCGTATGGCGAACGTCGCTGCCAGAGACCGCGTAGGCCAGATGGGAGACGTGATCGTGGACCGGGGTGAGCCGGGGGGTCTCGAAGTCCACGACTATCAGATCCGCCGGTCGGCCGGCTTCGAGCACCCCACTATCGAGTCCCAGTGCCCGGGCCCCGCCCCTGGTGGCCATCCTGACCACTGACTCGGCCGCCACCGCGCTGGCGTCGCCCGTCGCGAGTTTGCCGACCATCGCAGCGTCCCGCATCTCGTCGAACAGGTCGAGGTCATTGTTCGAAGCCGCGCCGTCGGTGCCGAGCGCGACGGCAACGCCCATGTCGAGGAGCGACTGCACCGGGGCCATCCCTGACGCCAGCTTCATGTTCGAGGCTGGGCAGTGGACCACGCTCGCCTCCCGGTCCGCGAGGAGCTGGATCTCCGTTTCGTCGAGGTGAACCCCGTGAGCGAGGCTGTCCTCGTCCGTGAGCATCCCCATCTCGTCGGCGTATTCAAGCGGCCGGACCCCTCGCTCGGAGACTATGGGGTCGACCTCGTCGACCGTCTCGTTCGCGTGGTAGTGCAGCGGCACCCCCGCCGCTCTGGCCTCATCGACTACCTCCTCGAGATAGTCCGTGCCCACGGTGGTCAATGAATGGGGGGATACGGCCGTCCGTACCCGGCCATCGGCATAGCCGTCGTACGTCCGGGCGATCTCGAGCCCTTCCTCGAGGTCAGCCAGGGCGTCCGCCTCGTCCTTGCCGACCGTCACGATGCCGTGGGAGAGGGTGGCCTTGAGGCCAGCCGCCTCGACGGCTTCGGCCACCTCGCCCATGTGGAAGTACATGTCGGCGAAGGCGGTGGTGCCGGACTGGATCATCTCGAGCAGCGCCACCTCCGTTCCGGCACGGATATCGGTGGGTTCGAGGGCAGCTTCCGCCGGCCAGATATCCTCCTGGAGCCACCGGTCGAGGGGTTTGTCGTCGGCGTATCCCCGGAGGAGCGTCATCGCGGTGTGGGTGTGGGCGTTGACCAAGCCCGGCATCACCAGGCCGCCGCTCGCATCGAGGGTCTCCGCGGCGTCGAGGTCGGGGGCGATCTCGAGTATCTCCCCGGTGTCACGGGAAAGCAGCACGTCGGCCTCGACGACGGAATGGTCCGGCCGGAGGACGCGCCCGCCAGTCACCGCGAGGGTGGTCATACCACCGCGTTTTCGTCGGGCCGCCCTGAATCCTCCGCTTGTCGCCAGGGTAGTGCGCACGCTCCCCTCGGCCGTGGCGGCGGGTATGATGCCAGGTAGTTCCGATGGCCGGGAGTAACACGGCAGAGGTTCCGACGGCCGCTCGTCTCGCGATGGAAACGCAAATACACGGCCCGCGCATACGACGCCCCAATGAGAATCGCGGTGCCCAACAAAGGGCGTCTTCACGACCCGGCCGTCGATCTGCTCGACCGGGCGGGGATCAAGATCATCGATGGGGCGGACAGACAACTCTACGCCGACACGGTCGACCCGGATATCACCATCCTGTTCGCGCGGGCGGCGGACATTCCGGAATATGTCTCAGATGGGGCGGCTGACCTCGGTATCACCGGCCTGGACCAGGCCAGAGAGGCCGAATGCGAGAACGTCGAGCCGCTGTTAGACCTGGAGTTCGGGCAGTGCCGGCTGGTCGTCGCCGCCCCAGAGGCCGGCGATATCACCGCGGTCGACGATCTCGAGGGTCTCACGGTGGCGACCGAGTTTCCGAACATCGCCCGACGGTACTTCGACGAACGGGGCGTCGACCTCGACATCGTGGAAGTATCCGGGGCGACGGAACTCACGCCCCACGTCGAGATGGCCGACGCGATCATCGACATCACCAGCACCGGGACCACTCTCGAGGTCAACCGCCTCGGCATCATCGACGAGGTACTCCAGAGTTCGGCCCACCTGTTCGCCCGAACAGACGTCAAAAGCGACCGCAAGACCTCGGAGATCGATATGGCTCTTCAGTCGGTGCTCGCGGCCAATGGCAAGCGCTATCTCATGCTCAACGCCCCCGAGGAGAACCTCCAGGCGATCGAGGACGTGATCCCGGGTCTCGGTGGGCCCACCGTGATGGACATCGCCGGCACCGAGCAGGTAGCGGTCCACGCGGTGGTGGACGAAAGCGACGTCTTTCGGACCATCAATAGACTGAAGGCCGAAGGCGCAAGCGGGATCCTCGTCACCGAGATCGAACGGCTCGTCGACTGACAGACGATCCTCGATGGGAGGGGTCGAACGCTTCGGCGACTGATCCAGGAAACTCTATCGGAGAGGCCGGTGGGGAGTGATAAATGGCCTGCTGGCCGCAGTCCCAACTCGGCCGGCTGGCTCGATCCGGACGAGGAACGCTATCTGTCCTATTCGAGCAGACCCAGATCCTCGAGACGAGAGACGATCTTGTCGACCGCGTGTTCGGCGTCCTCGGGTTTCTTGCCACCCGTGATGACCAGTTTCCCGCTCCCGAACAGGAGGGCGACGACCTCTGGTTCGTCGAGCCGGTAGACCAGTCCCGGGAACTGTTCGGGCTCGTACTCGATGTTTTCCAGGCCCAGCCCGATGGCGATCGCGTTGAGGTTGAGCTGCCGACCGAGGTCGGCGCTCGTCACGATGTTCTGGACGACGATCTCGGGCTCCTCCTCCACCTCGATCTTGAGATCACGGAGCTTGTCGAAGACGATCCGGAGACTCTCGTGGACGTCTTCGGTACTCTTTGCGCCCGTACAGACGATCTTGCCCGAGCGGAAGATGAGAGCGGCGGATTTCGGGTCCTGTGTCCGGTAGACCAGTCCCGGGAACTGCTCCGGGTCATAATCGGCCCCCTCCAGATCCATGGCCACGGATTGCAAATCGAGCTCCTGCCCGATCCCGGTCGAGGCGACCACGTTTTCAATGTTGATGGTTTCCTTGGGATCAGTCATATGCGATTTAAGGCTCGTATTTAAGGTTTATAAAGGTTGGTAGTCCCGTCACTATCCACTCAAGTACCCCGACACACCGATATCCTGAGGTGCATTCCCGTCCCACATGCCCGTGTGTACCTCCTGGAACTTGCGGGGGAGGACGATGCCTTCGCGGGGGCAGAAGCCGCGACCGCGGCCGAGGCGGTTTCGGTAGTCGCTCCCGGGGTGGCAACGGCGAGGGACCTCGATGGCGACCGGTTCGTCCATCTCGCCTACGCCCATCGGGCCAGCGAGTACGTGTTCAGGACCGACGGAACCATCAGGGCCGGCATCGAGGCGCTGGCGAAGGCCCCCCTCGACCGCCAGGGGTCAGTCGCGGTCCGGGCGCGGGACGTCCGTGGCACCGCCGACGTCGACACTGCGTCGGCCGAACGGCGCCTGGGCCAGGTGCTGGTCGACGCCGGATATGTCGTCGATCTCGAGGCCCCCGATCACGTCCTCGTGGCGCTTTTCAGCGGTGAGACGCTATTTCTCGGGTGGCGGGTGGCGGAGACGGTACGGGACTACGGCGAGCGCGCACCGACCGATCGACCGTTCTTCCAGCCGGGAAGCATGGACCCCCAGCTGGCGCGGGCGGTCGTGAATTTCGCCCGAGTCGGCCCCCGGGACCGCCTCCTCGACCCGATGTGTGGCACTGGCGGGCTGCTCGTCGAGGCCGGGCTCGTCGGCGCTAAACCGGTCGGCTTCGACGCCCAGCCGTCGATGGTCGCGGGGGCACGGGAGAACCTCCGCGAGTTCGTGGGCCGGGATGCAGCGGTCGGGGTTGCAGACGCCACCCGCCTCCCATTGGGCGAGGATAGCGTGGCGGCGGTGGTGTTCGACGCACCCTACGGCCGCCAATCCAAGATCGCAGGTCACGAACTCGATACCCTTGTCACCGGCGCGCTAGCTGAAGCCAGGCGTGTCGCCGACCGGGCGGTGCTTGTTGCAAACCGCGCTGTCGAATCCACGGCGAAGGAAGTCGGCTGGTCCGTCGATGGACTGTACGAACGGCGGGTTCACCGCTCGCTGACTCGATTCGTCCATGTGCTCCATGGGTCTGTCCGGGCTCGGGACTGATCGCTGGTCGAGGGGGCGGATCGGTCACGAGACGATCGGACCGACGAAGATCCTCGCGGAGTGGGGGCCCGGGATCAGGCCCCCAGTTCGGCGAGGAACCGCCCGAGGTGGATCCGTGGACTCGTGCCCTGGGAGAGGTCGAAGTCGACCCGGCCGGCGGTCTCGTGGAGGGCGGAAAGCCGGTCGCCGTTGTACCGAGTTCGGGCGACCGCCAGAATCTCGTCGAGGACCTCCGGACCGGTCAATCCCTCATCGACGAGTAGATCGTCCAGGATCGACCGGGCATCGCTGAACTCCCCGTCCTCGGCCGCGTCGAGCATCTCCTCGATCCGGTCGTCGAGTCCGACGTCTTGGAGCGGGTCGAGTACCTCGATCCCCTCAAGGGAGCCCTGCTTCTCGGCAGCGGTCTGGGCCGCGAGGATCGCCCGGCGGAGATTCCCCTCCGCGTAGGACGCGATGTACCCTAACCCCTCTTCGTCGGAGGGGATCTCCTCGGCCTCGGCGATCGGTCGGAGGACCTCCACGATCTCATCCTCGCTCGGCGCCCGCACGGAGACAGGAAAGCATCGCGACCTGATCGGCGGGATGAGCTTCGTCGGCTGACGTGTCGCGATGACGAACTGGGTCGCCTCGTGGTACTGCTCCATCACCCGGCGAAGGGCCTGCTGAAAGTCCTCCCGGACCGCTTCGGCGTTGTCCAGGAGGATGGTGTTGTACGAACCCGACACGGGCGGATAGCTGGCGGATTCCTTGAGGACGTAGTTGATGAGGTCGGCTTTGGAGGACTCGCGGCGCCGTTTCGGACTGATGAACTGGGCGAACCGCGGATCCTCGGTGAGTTCCTTCTTGGTCATCCCGAAGAAGTCGGCCACGTTGATCTCGACGAGGTCGTTCTCGGGGTCCTCGTGGGCGGCCTCGGCCAGGGCCCGCACCCCCGCGGTCTTCCCGCTCCCGTTGGGGCCGTGGAGGATGAGGTTCATGGGCTGGTCGACGGCATCGCGGAGTCTATCCCGAACGTCGGGCTGGGGAAGCTCCTCGAGGGTCGGAGCGTAGCGGTCGATCCAGAGCGGGCGCTCCATCGGCGATAGCTACCCGCCGGGCGGGTAAGAATCGGTCGGTCCGCCGTGGGCCCGCACCTTTGGCGACGAGACGCTACCAGGTCACTCGAGGGCAGAGAGTAGCGACGTCGTGCGGTCGAGGAGACTCTCTGCATCCCGGGCCAGGAGCTTCACGAGGCGTTCTTTCCCGACCTCCCCCCGGTCGATAACTGCCACCGGCGTCACGTCCGCGGACCCGAATGCCTGCCTTGCGCCCCATTGCATCGTACTGCCCTCTGTCTGCTTCACGGCCGACGGTTCTTCGGCCCGGTCGTATTCAGCAACCGGCCAGTCGAATCCGGCCAGGGCCGCCTCGATCCGGTCGTCGAAACGGCAATTGACCGCGAATCGGTACTCGGGTTCGAACTCCCTGGCGGCGAGGAGGAACCGGGCCACGTGACTCGAGGCGCCGAAGCGGATTCCCTTATTCGGGGCGACGCCGTCCATCGTCCGGGTCACCCGCCCCTCGACAGCCGCCACCTCGTCGGTGGCTTCCGCGTAGGGGGTCGCCGCGGCAACGTTCATGCCGACCTCCGGGACCAACCGGGAGACGTCCCGGGACACGAACGCCCGGAGCACCCCATGGACCGCTTCGGCCGTCTCGCCCCTCGCTGCCCGCTCCCGGAGGGCGACCAGATGGTGGACCGATCCGGGGCCATGCCCGACATCGAGGTGGTGGCGGAGGGCCCGCTCCATGAAATCCACACTGTCGGCCACGGCGGTCTCGACACCCGAACCTTGCGCCAACCGCGCGACGATGGCACTCGAGAGCGTACAGCCGGACCCATGGGTGGCTTCGGTGTCGATGCGGTCGTGTTCGAACACGTGTACGCCGTCGCCCCGGTCGGCGGTCTGGTCCGTGCGGTCTGTCCCGGTGGTCACTAACACGTCCGATACAGGTTCACCAGTTACGTGGCCCCCTTTTACGAGGGCTGCATCCGCGCCCATCGCCACGAGTGCCTCCCCCGCTATCACCGCGGTGTCCACGCCGGTTATCTCGATGCCCGTGAGGACAGACGCTTCGTCCGCATTCGGTGTCACTACCGTCGCCTCCGCGAGGAGATCTTCGTAGGCGTCCTCGGCTTCCGGCTGGAGCAGTCGGTCGCCGCTTGCGGCTACCATCACCGGATCGACCACCAATGGGGCTTCGAGACCACCCAGTGTCTCGGTCACGGTCTGGATGATCGGATCGGTGGCGAGCATACCAGTTTTCACCCCCTCGATCATGAAATCCGACCGGACCGCATCGATCTGGGCAGCGACCTCCCCCGACGGCAGCACGTGGGTGGATTCGACCCCCTGGGTATTCTGCGCGGTCACGGCGGTGATCGCGCTCGTGGCGAAGAGTCCGTGGGCTTCCATGGTCTTGAGATCTGCCTGGATCCCGGCCCCGCCGCCTGCGTCGCTTCCGGCGATGGTGAGGCCCGCCGGTCGCTGGTCTGGTGCTGGGCGTCGCGTCATCCGTCGCCCTCGAGTTTCGCCATGAAGTCGTCGAACGTCGCCCAGAATGGGTCGGTCTCCGGGTGATCGATCGGCGTCTCGTCGACCACTACCGTCGATCCCTCGGTCACCGCTCCGATCTCCGCCGCCGGAATGTCGGCTGCTGCAAGCGCCTCGAGAACCGGCTTCACGCCCGTGGCCTCGACGGCGAGCAGGAGGGTCCCCTCGCTGATCGCGGCCCACATATCGAAGTCGAAGAACTCGGCGGCCGCCTCGACACCGGGCTGGACCGGGATCGCGTCCTGTTCGATCTCGAGGCCCACTCCGCTGGCCGCGGCGATCTCGTGCAGTCCTCCGAAGACGCCACACTCGGTCGCGTCGTGCATCGCCGTCACGGGTCCCGCGGCCGAAGCCGTCAGTGCGTCGGCGATCGGACTCATATCCGGGAATCGCTCCTGTGCGGCCTCGACCTCGGCTGCCGGTCGCTCGGCCGCCAGCAGATCTTCGAACTGGATCGAGAGCAACGCGGTCGCCTCGATCGCCGGCCCCTTCGTGATGATGACCCGGTCCCCGGGGGTCGCCCCGTCGGGGCGGACGAGGTCGTCGAAGGACCCGACCGCGATGGCCGTGGCCCCGCCGACCATCGGATACGTGCAGCCCGCATACCGTGCCGTGTGGCCGGTGGCGACGCTCACGCCGAACTCCCGTGCTTCGTTGTCGAACGTCTCCCAGATCGTCTCGAACTCCCCATCCTCGATCCCCGGGGGAAGGTTCCAGTCGATGCTGAGATGGGTGGGTGGGATACCGCTCACCGCGACATCCGAGAGCAGGATGTGGAAGGCGAACCAGGCCGCTCGCTCCCACCCGAGGGCGGGCATGATGAAGACGGGGTCCGTGGACATGGCCACGGCGGCCCCACGGACGTCGATAACGCCGAAGTCCACGCCGTGTTTCGGGCCGAGGGAGACGTCCTCACGCTGGGCTCCGAGGTTCGGATAGATGTACCGCTCGAAGAACGTCCGATCGACCTTGCCGAGTTCTGTCATACGAAGTGGTAACACCCACTGATAAGTAAAGGCTCAGCCAATGCGGTCCGTCTCTGTTCGGTCCCGACTCCGAAGCGGGTTTATCCCGCCGGGGGGAATGGAAGCGATATGAGCCTCCGGGTGACCTTCCTCGGGACCAGCGGGGCGGTCCCGACGACCGAGCGCAACCCCAGCGCCGTATTCGTCAGACGCGAGGGGGATGCGATGCTCTTCGACGTTGGGGAAGGCACCCAGCGCCAGATGATGCGCTTCGGCACCGGGTTCGACATCGAGGCGGTCTACCTCACCCACATCCACGGCGATCACGTCCTCGGGTTGCCCGGCCTGCTCCAGACCATGGATTTCAACGAGCGGGCGGCGCCAATCGAGATCTATACGCCCAGCGGGACCCGAAGCGAGGTGCTCGATCTGATCTACGCCGTCGGGGCTGATCCCAGCTATCCCGTCTCCGTGGAGGCGGTCGACGCCGGGACCGTCGTCCGGGACCGGCCGGAATACGAGATCGTCACCGTCGAGACCGAACACCGCACCCGATCGGTCGGCTACGCGCTGGTCGAAGCCGAGCGCAAAGGCCGGTTCGACCGCGAACGGGCCGAGGGGCTCGGGGTCCCGGTGGGACCGAAGTTCTCGGAACTCCACGAGGGGCATCCGGTCGAACTCGAGGACGGGACCGTCGTGGAACCCGAACAGGTGGTCGGCCCGCCGCGGCCGGGTCGGACGCTTGTCTACACCGGTGATACGCGCCCGACCGAAGCCATCGTCTCCGCCGCCGAAGATGCGGATCTGCTGATCCACGACGCCACCTTCGCCCAGGACGCGATATCCCGAGCCCGAGAGACGGGTCATACGACTGCGAGCGAGGCTGGGCGAGTAGCACGGCAAGCCGGGGCCAAGCGACTCGCTCTCACCCATATCTCCTCGCGGTACGCCGGCCATACTGGGGTCTTGAAGGAAGAAGCCGCCGAAACCTTCGACGGTAAAATCATCGCCGTCACCGACGGCTATGAGATCAGCGTGCCGTTTCCCGATGAAGGGGACTAGTCTTGGTCCTCTGCTGATTCGCCGCCTCGATACCAGATGTGCTCTAAGGTGTCATCCACCGTGTGAGACACGTCACGCATCGTCATGGCACGTCGTGGGTGACTCCCGGATAAAACGCTTCTCCTAATGGAGATAAAACTAATATTAGGTCGGCTCTGGTTCGTCCCCGACTGCTCCCAGGACGGGGATTGGATACACGACGCGGGTCGTCAGGGACTCCCGTCAATCGACGATTTCGAAACCTTTTTGTAGAACCGCAAGTTGTCACCACATGAGGTGTTCAGTATGCCGCTGCCAGCCTCACCCTCCAGTTCGTGGCTTTCGAGCACCGGTACGCCGTCTCGACTCTTCGGGACGGGTTCGGACGAGTACGAACTGTACGAGCAGGACGGCGAGTTCGTCCTGAGTATCGAGATGCCCGGCTTCGAGGTCGAGGACATCGAGGTCGGGTGGCACGAGGGCCGGCTGACCATCGCCGCCGAACGCGATGACGACGAGCGCAACCGGCGCCGCACCTACCGTCGGTCCTTCCGCATGCCGAAGGAGATCGACGAGGACGAGATCCGTGCGCGGTACCAGAACGGCGTCCTCGACGTCTATCTCCCGGCTGAAGAGGACGCGGCGGTGAAGGGCAAACAGATCCCAATCGAGTCCTGACCGGCCGCACGAACTGATCCGTTCGGCTTTTTTTGTGGGACTGATAGACAGGGGCGGCCTTTTCTCGGGGACCGATAGACGCGTTCGGCTTTTTCTGGGGAATGGAACATTCGGTTTTCCTCCCGGGGAATCGATACGTTGGGCCGGTCTCCCGCCCGCACGTGTCCGAAACACAAACGTCGCACTTTCACCGAACCGACAGGGATCCCTTCAGTCCATACTGAGGCCAGGACGATTTCATCCCGAGAGTACCCGACACGCCCGGAGTTGGGATCGCTGGCGAACGGATCTGCCTTATCCGTACTTGTAGGTCATCCCGGACCCGTTGGGGGGATACTCCCAGGTAACGTTTTCGTACGGGCATGCCCACCGACAGCTGCCACATTCCAGGCAGTTCTCGTAGGCGATCATCGGGACGCCATCCGGGTCCTGCTCGTTGCGCCACACGTTGGCGGGACAGACCGAGACACAGTCATAGACCTCACAGTCCAGACACGTGTCCTCGGTTTCGACACCGAGGTGGGATTCTTCGTGGTCGGTGTACTTGTTGGCGTACAGCCGGTCTTCGATGCTCGGGGTGTCGACGTCAGGTGTCTTCGGGTGTGCACTCATGATAGTAACCTCCGATATTTCCAGGCGCGCTTTGCGGCGCCGGTCCACCCACCAGTGGCCTCGAGTAGGAGCTTCTTCGCCCGCTTGACGTGTGTCTGCTTGGGTTCGCGGTCCATCCTGAAGTACTCGAGTTCGGCCTCGGTAAGGGCCTGCGGGAGCTCGGTGAAGAGGAACTCCTTTTCCTTGTCCGCGAAGTCGCCGAACCAGTTGTAGTGCTCGAGATTCTGGAGGACGAAGGAGTCCTCCAGGTTGTCGGCGTAGGGCTGCAGAGCCCCCGCGTCAGTCCGTCCACGGGATACTGCGTCCGCGACGGCCTTGCCGGCCCAGTAGCCGCTCTCCACGGCCATGTTCGTCCCCTCGAGGTGGATCCCGTTGTTGAGGACCAGGCCGGCCGTGTCGCCCACCAACACGGCTCCGTCGTGGACTAGGTCCGGGACGGCGTCCGCGCCACCCTCCGGGATCGCCTTCGCGGAATACTCGACCAGCCGGCCGTCACGCACCAGCGGCGCCACCGCCGGATGTTGCTTGAAGTCGTTGATGACCTCGTCCGGCTTGCGGGGGCTGTCCCGGGCGTCGGAGATGCGATAGGCAACCCCGATGGCGAGCGAGCGCTTGTTCGTGTAGATGAACCCGCCGCCGACCGCGTCACCGCAGGCCCCCTCGCCGAAGTAATGGTAGGCGGCGCCATCGTCATCATAGAGGTTGAACCGCTCTTCGATGGTGTCCCGGTCGTACCGTCGGACTTCCTTTGCAGCCACAGCCACGTGTTCGGCATCGTCCGGGTCCTTGAGGCCCGCGGATTCGCTCACCAGCGAGTTGCCCCCCTCCGCGAGCACGACGATCGGCGCCTCGATGGTGCCGTCCGGGCGGTCCGTCTCCACGCCGACGATCTTCCCATCCCCACCCTCTCGAACGAGTCCGGTGACGGTGGTCTCGGTCACGAGGGTCGCCCCTGCTTCGACGGCCTGCTCGGCGAACCACTCGTCGAAATCGCCGCGGAGCACGGTGTAGGAGTCGTTATGGGGTTCCTCGTGCCAGGCGCCTGGCCGGATCGACAGGGCGGTCTCGTCCTCTTTGGAGAGGAGGCTGTACTTCTTCTCCGAGACGTACCGTTCGAGGGGCGCGTCGTCGAGGTCCTCGACGAGTTCCCTGATCGTCGGGGTGAACAGGACCCCGCCGAAGACGTTCTTCGCCCCCGGGTAGGAGCCCCGCTCGACCATCAAGACGTCGAGGTCCTCCCGCGCCATCGTTAGCGCGGCCGAACTCCCTGCGAGGCCGGCACCGACGACGATCGCGTCGAAGTGCCCGGAGTAATCCGGCGTCTCAGTCATCGACGCTCACCTCCTCGCCTTTTACCTCGCGGATCCGCTCGGCCAGCGCCGGGCAGATCTCGAAGAGGTCGCCAACGATTCCGTAGTCCGCATTCTCGAAGATGGGGGCGTTCTCGTCCTTGTTGATCGCCACGACGATGTCGGAATCGTTCATGCCTTCGAGATGCTGGATGGCACCGCTGATCCCGATGGCGAAGTACAGGGTGGGCCGTACCGTCTTCCCGGTCTGTCCGACCTGTCTGGGGGCCTCGGCCCAGCCCTCCTCGACCGCTTCGCGGCTGGCGGCGACTTCGCCGCCGATCGCGTCGGCGAGATCCTCGATGGGGCCGAAGTCGCCATCGACGCCGTAGCCCCCCGCGACGACGATGTCGGCGTCGGTGATATCCGTGACCTCCCCGACCACCCGATCGATGACCCGGGAGTTGGCGTTGCTCTCGTCTACGACCACCTCGACCGATTCGATTTCGCCATCGCGGTCGGGGTCCGGCGACGCGGCGTCGAAGACGCCAGGCCGGATCGTCGCCATCTGGGGTCGGTTCGTGGTACACTTGATCGTCGCCATCGCGTCTCCGCCGAACGTCGGCCGCTTTGCCAGCAGGAGGCCGGTCCCCTCCTCTATCTCGAGTTCGGTACAGTCGGCGGTGAGACCTGCGTTCGTCGGGACGGCGACGCGCCCGGCGAAGTCTCGCCCGGTGTGGGACCCGCCGATGAGGGCGATGTCCGGCTTGCGCTCCTCGACGAGGTGACGGAACTGCTCGCCGTACGGTCCCGGGAGGTACGGCTCGAATATGGGGTCTTCGGCCACGAGGACGTGTTCGGCGCCACGCACGATCGCCTCCTCGGCGATGTGGCCCACGTCCTCACCCATGACGAGGGCAACCAGTCGTTCGTCCTTCTCGTCGGCGAGTTTCCGTCCCTCGCCGAGGAGTTCCCAGGAGACCTTCATGACCTCACCGTCATGTTGCTCGATGAACACCCAGACGTCCTCGTATTCGTCGGGATCGATGTCGGCGGGCATCTACAACACCCCCTCCTCCTTGAGTGTCTCGAGTAGTTCGTCGACGGAGTCGACCATCTCCTTTTTCCGCTGGACCGGATCCGCGGTGTCCATCCCGCCGACTGAGGTGGGAGAGTTGGCCAGTCCCACCTGATCTTCGATGCCGAGGTCCGCAGCCGTGTACTCCGTGGGCTCGAACTCGCTCTCGGCGAAGATCTTGCGATGAAGCCCGGCGACGCGGGGTTCATTGGCCCCGAATTCGATGGCGACCACGACCGGCAGCGAGGCGGCGACGGTCTCGTGGCCGCCTTCGATGTCGCGGACCCCGATGAGTTCCTCATTCTCCGGGTCTGGTTCGAGTTCCTCGACGTACGTGAGCTGTGCCCAGTCGTTGTGGGCCGCGATCCCCGGCGGGACCTGCCCGGTCGAGGAGTCGGTACTCTCCTCGCCGCAGATCACAACGTCGGCATCGAGTTCCGCGGATATCCTGGCGAGTGCCAGACTGGTCGGCCAGGTATCGCTACCACCGAAGGCCCGGTCCGTCAACAGTACGCCGTCGTCGGCCCCGAGGCCGACGGCGGTCTCGAGCACCGCCCGGGCGAAGGGCGGCCCCATCGTCACGGCAGTGACCGTCCCGCCGACCTCCTCTCGCAGATCGAGGGCCGCCTCGATCGCGTTGAAGTCTGGCCGATTCAGGACCGCGGCGGCATCGGAGCGATTCAGCGTCCCCGTCTCGGGGTCTATCGAGACGTCGTCGGCGTCGGGTACCTGCTTGACGCAGACGACGATATTCCATTCTCGGGTCATGGGCTTGTCCGTGCTGGTGAAGAGCCGGTCACGAGGGTGCGTTAGGGATTTCTACTTATGAGCCATCAGGTCGTTCCCGCGAGCGTGGAACGCCTGTGGTCGGTCGGCCGATCGAATATCGCGAACCGGCCGTATCCTCGCGACAGGCTATCCGTGCACCTGTAAGGGCCTCTTTAGCATCGTCGACAATGAATCCACCCCTTCTGGCTCGCCTGAACGCCTATAAACCGGATCTA
This sequence comes from uncultured Halobacteriales archaeon, assembly GCA_964594685.1. Taxonomy (GTDB): domain Archaea; phylum Halobacteriota; class Halobacteria; order Halobacteriales; family Halobacteriaceae; genus Halodesulfurarchaeum. Next base: position 9,626 of record CAZQNH010000011.1, on the reverse strand, counting down.
CATTCATTATAGACACCGCGTACATGTCATAGTAATATCACTCGGTGTCCCATCGCTCGACACGTTCGCCGGGGAGCCGAGTCGAGGACTCCTTCATGAGGTAGTGCCGGGACCGCATTCGACTCGCCGTCCGGAACGATTGCACGCCCGCGTCTCCGCTTTGGTGCGTTCAGAACTGCCTTCAGGGCCGGATTTATTGCCGTCCCGATTTTAGAATGGTGGTGTGAGTACGCGGACACGCGCGCTGGACGCCGTGGTGTTCGGGGTCGACGTCCAGAGCGGCGACGTGCGCGGCGATTCGCCGTCTTATGCGCTCTGCGTCGTGGACGGTGAGTCCGTCGAACGGGACGTCGTGACCCACCGGAAGTTGCTTAGGCGCATCGACGCCGAGGAGCCGGCGCTCGTCGCCACGGACAACATGTACGAGCTGGCGGCGGACAAGGACGAACTGGTACGGTTCCTCCGCCGACTACCCCCACAGACAACGCTGGTCCAGGTCACCGGCGACGAACGCCCGGAACCACTCTCCAGGGTTGCGAATCGCCACGGGGTTCCCTACAGTCGGGACCCGATGGGCGAAGCCGAGGCCTCGGCGCGGTTGGCGGCCCGGAATGTCGGCTACGAGGTCACCGCCTTCGCCGACGAGACCCGCGTCAAGGTCTCCCGGGGCCGCTCGACGGGGAAGGGCGGGTGGAGCGAGGACCGCTATACACGCCGGATCCACGGCAACGTGAAGAAGGAGGCCAGACGCGTCGGGTCCGCCCTCGAGGACGCCGGCCTCTCCTTCGAGCGGGAGGTGACCGAGAAGTACGGCGGGTTCGCCAACGCGGTTTTCACGGTGGACGCCCCCGTGGCGGACATCCCCGTCTCCGCTGGCCGGTCCGGGGACACCCGGATCGAGATCGAGCCGGTCCGTCGCGACGGCATCGAGTTCAGACCGCTGGTGAAGCGCCGCGATCATGTCTTCGTGGGCATCGACCCCGGCACGACGACCGCGGTCGGCATCGTGGACCTGGACGGGCGGCCACTCGACACCTGGTACAGTCGGACGGCGGACACGGCTGCGGTCATCGAGTGGATCATCGAGCGGGGACAGCCGGTGCTGATCGCGGCCGACGTCACGCCGATGCCCGAGACGGTCGAAAAGATCCGGCGGAGCTTCGACGCCGCGGGGTGGACCCCCGAGAGCGACCTGCCGGTGGACGAGAAGCTCCACCGCACCCGGTCGGCCTCGACCGCGAACGACCACGAGCGGGACGCATTGGCGGCCGCGTTGTTCGCCCACGACGAGTACGCCGACACCATCGAGCGCGTGGTCGAGAAGGTCCCCCGCGAACTCGACCGCGACGAGGTCGTCTCCCAGGTCATCGCCGGGGAGGAATCCGTCGAATCGGTGATCGAGGAACTCACCCGGGACGAGCCCGAACCCGAGGCCGAATCGGATCCGGAACCCCGCGAGTTGACCGAGGAGGAACGTCGCATCCGGGATCTGGAATCGCAGGTCGATCGCCTCCAGTCCTACGTCGCCGACCTCGAGGACCGGATCGAGGAGAAAGACCAGCGCCTCCAGGAGTACCAGGAGGACCTTTCGGCGGCCCGAAGCGAGGAGCGCAAGGAGGCTCGCAAGCGTCGGGAGGTCTCGAAGCTCCGATGGGAGAACGACCGGCTCGAGGCCGAACTCGAGGAGGAGCGCCGTCGCGCCGACGAACTGGAGGAGAAACTCGATCGGCTCAAGGAGCTCTGGAAGCTCGACCATTCCAACTTCGCGGACGTGGACCGCGAGGGCGACCTCACGCCGGTGAAACCCATCGAGAAGTTCACCGTGGAAGCCATCGAGGCCGCACACGAGGACTTCGGCCTGGCCCCGGGCGACGTGATCTACCTGCGGGACGCCTCGGGGGCGGGCAAGCGGACGGCCGAACGCCTCCTCGAGTTTGAACCCCGCCTGGTCATCAGGGATGGCGGGCTCTCGGACGTGGCCGACCGCCTTCTTTTCGAGGCGGACATTCCGGTTGCGCCGGCCGAGTACGTGACGATCCAGGAGGTCGACGAACTGGCGGTCGCGCGGGAGGCGGACGTCGAGGCGGCCATCGCCGACTGGGAGGAGCGAGCCGACGAACGCACCAAGTCCCGGAACGCCCAGATGGTCGACCGGCTCATCTCCGAGCACCGCGCCGACCGACGTGACGCCGATCCGAGCGAACTGCTCGACTCCTGAGGGCGCCAGCCTCGTGGCGGTATGGGGAGTGGCGAACAGGCGACGCTGTCCGGGCGAAAGCCGTCAGATCAGGCCCGGAAATCCCGAGTCGGTGGGTCGCCCCCGGTCCGCATGTGGACCGCGGTCGGGAATCCCGCAACCGCTTGCCGACCCGGGCCGAGGGTCAATACATGGCCCGGACTGGTCCGGTTCTTGTCCATAAAGGTACGCCTGGACGCAAGCGGACCAGGAACCACCTGACCGACGGGACTCCGGGCCCGGTTCTCGCCTACCCGACGATTTCCAGAAGTCATAACCCATCCCGTCGATTTCCACCGGGTATGGATACCTACGACCTCCTCGCGCGGAACACCGCGGAGGTGGTCACCGAGGCGGAGGTCCGGGAACTCGCGGCGGATCCGACCGGAAAACGGGCCTACGTCGGCTACGAGCCCTCCGGCGTGCTCCACCTCGGCCACCTCCTGACCGCGAACAAACTCATCGACCTCCAGGAGGCCGGCTTCGAGGTCGTCATCCTTCTCGCGGACGTCCACGCCTATCTTAACGACAAGGGCACCTTCGAGGAGATCCGGGAGACGGCCGAGCAGATGAAGGTCCAGTTTCTCGCCTACGGGCTCGATGCCGACCGGACCGAATTCCGCTATGGCTCGGCGTTCCAGCTCGACGAGGACTACCTGCTGGACCTGCACGCTCTCGCGCTCGAGACCACCCTCAACCGGGCCCAGCGGGCGATGGCGGAGATCCAGAAGGGCGAGACGGCGAAGGTCTCCCACGTGGTCTACCCGTTGATGCAGGCCCTGGACATCGAGTACCTCGACCTGGATCTGGCGGTCGGGGGCCTCGACCAGCGGAAGGTCCACATGCTGGCCCGCGAGGAACTTCCCAGCCTGGAGTACGCGGTCCGGCCGGCGATCCACACGCCGATCCTGGGCGATCTGGGAACCGGCGAGGGAAAGATGTCCTCGAGCACGGGAGTGACTATGTCGATGGAGGATTCGACGGCCGAGATCGAGTCGAAGGTCAACGACGCCTTCTGTCCACCGACCCGCGACCCGGAGGGTGAGGCGGTCAACCCGGTCCTCGAACTCTTCCAGTACCATGTCTTCCCGCGGTTCGAGTCGGTCGTGGTCGAACGACCCGAGGAGTACGGCGGGAATCTCGAATACGTCGACTACGAGGCGCTTGCTGCGGACCTCGAAAGCGGCGAGCTACACCCCGCTGACGCGAAGTCGACCCTCGCCGATCACCTCGATCGACTCATCGAACCCGGACGAGAACGGCTCCGCGAGTTCCGGCAGTGACACGACCGGGGGCAAGCGACTGGACGGTTCCGACCGGTGACGATGGTTTGGGAACGAAGTCGGACGGGCTTACGCCATGCCAAGCATCGACATCACGAGGTCGGCCCCGCGCTTCACGAGGAGTCCCAATCCGACGAGGATGGTCACCAGTCCGGCCGCCACGAGGGGATCGGCGAGTGCTACCACCCCGAGGCCCGCGATAAGGAGGAAGATGCCGGCCCAGCCCATCGGTCCGAGGGAGTCGAACATGCACGGGGGTCGGTCCGGCCCGAGTGTTATGTCTTCGTTCTCTTGCCGGGGGAACCATAGCAATTTCCCCAGCCGACGGGGCGGTGGTGTCCGACGGACCCGGACGGATTCGGGCGGGGACGGTGGGGTTTAAACCGCTCGACGGACAACTCCGGGACATGACTGACAACGAGCAGGGCCGGAAGGACCTCCGAATGCCCGACGAGGGGGAGGTCTTTGCGGTCGTCGAGAACATGCTCGGGGCGAACCGCGTGAAGGTACGCTGTGCCGATGGCGTCGAACGCACCGCCCGCATCCCGGGACGGATGCAGAAGCGAATCTGGATCCGCGAGGACGACGTCGTCCTGGTGGAGCCGTGGGACTGGCAGGACGAGAAGGCCGACGTAGTCTGGCGATACGAGAAAGCCCAGGCCGACCAGCTCAAGGAGGAAGGACACATCCAGTGATCCGTGGCTGACGACGAGTTCGTCGAGTCGGGGGAGGGCTCGGCAGGGGACGAGTGGGAGTCACTCGACGTCGAAGACACCGAAGCCGACCGGATCGCCCGCCGACAGGACCGCGAGTTCTCCGAGTTCCGGAAACGGCTCAAGGACACAGACCAGTTCAAGGTCGAGGGGTCAGTGTTCGACGACGCCACCTACGCAGCTATCTACAAACTCGTCCAGGACGGGTACATCGAGGCGGTCGGCGGCCCCATCTCGACCGGGAAGGAGGCGAACGTCTTCGAGGCCCTGGCCCCGGATGAAACCACCGTCGCGGTGAAGGTATACCTCACCACCACCAGCAACTTCCGCCAGATGCGGGAGTACCTCGAGGGCGATCCTCGATTCGAAGGCATCCGGGGGAGCAAGAAGGAGGTGGTCCTCGCGTGGGTCCGCAAGGAGTTCTCGAATCTCGACCGTGCGAAGGAGGCTGGCGTGGCGGTCCCGAACCCGATAGCGGTTCAGCGCAACGTTCTGGTGATGGAGTACCTCGGCGACGATTCGGGGCCCGCACCGCCATTGAACGAGGTCCACATCGAAAACCCCGAGACCGCCTTCGAAGTTGTCCGGGAGTACATGCGGCGACTCTACGACGCGGGGCTGGTCCACGGCGATCTGAGCGAGTACAACCTCGTGATATACGACGGGCAGATCCACGTCATCGACGTCGGGCAGGCGGTTACACTTCACCACCCCAACGTGGATGACCTCTTCGAGCGGGACTGCCGGAACGTGTCGAACTTCTTCGCGAGACAGGGTGTCGACGCCACCGCCGAATCCCTCCGCGCATACATCGAAGCGCATGCCGCCCCGGACGAGGATTCCCCGACCGAAGCACCCGAGGAACACGACGGCATCGAGTGACCGGCGGGGATGTTGGGTGCCGTGCTATCTACTCATCGGCTTCGAGTTCCCAGACCAGGTTGTCCGGGGTCTTGACGTACCGGTAGTTCCCGTCGTACGGCCTCACATCGAGTTTGCAACCGTAATCGGGTGCCTCCGCCACGATGCGGTCGCGTTCCGCGGCAGCGACCGTGATATTGAGATGGTCGAGTGGTCCCTCGGACGGGACCCCTTCGTGCACCTCGTGAAGGGAGAGTTCCACGTCGCCACGCCACACACAGCTCATGGTTATCTGGTCTGCCACCATCGCGTTCTCTTCCCATCCCGCGTCGGGGAGGCGTCTGCGCTCCCCGTCGATGAGTCCTTCCCGGTGGCCGACTTGCATGCCGAACAGTTCGACGTATACCCGTTCGGCCGCCTCGAGATCCTCGACGAAGATCGCTGCGTGACCGATGCCATCGAATCCCATAGGTATAGATTCGTGGCTTTGTATCGAGAAGGTTTGGGAGTCCTATTGCTTGCGGAACATCAATCCCACCGGGTGTTGCTCCCGGCCTGATCGCTTCGGTTTCACCTGGAGGGCGCTTTGAGAAAGGACCCTGCCGGGAACGCCGTCGTGGGGACTAATGCTTAAACGCCCTGAGTTTATAGCCGTAGGCATGCAACACGTGAAGATTCCGCAGGAACGGATCGGCGTCCTCATCGGCGAGGGGGGTGAGACCGTCCGGGAGATAGAGCAGGCCGCGGAAGTCGAACTCACGATCGATTCGGAGAACGGGGCCGTTCAGATCGAACCGGTCGGTGACGCCCTCAAGGGGATGACGGGGGCCGACATCGTGAAGGCCATCGGCCGGGGCTTCTCGCCCGAGGAAGCCCTGACGCTGCTCGACGGCGATCTCCGCATGTTCGAGCTCATCGATATCGAGCGCGCCTCACGGAACGACAATGACCTCAGGCGCCAGAAGGGCCGGCTCATCGGCGAAGGGGGCCGGACCCGCGAACTCATGGAGGAACTCACTGGCGCGAGCGTGGTCATCTACGGGTCGACGATGGGCATCATCGGGAGCCCACACGAGGTGGATATCGTGCGGTCGGCAGCCGAGATGTTACTCGATGGAGCCCCGCACGGGGCGGTCTATTCGTTCCTCGAACGTAAGCGCGTCGAGGACCTCAAACATCAGGGACTGGAATACCACGAGTTCCCCGGATAGCTTCGGATCCTTCACCGGGCCGGTTCGGATTTCTCATGCAAGTGGGTGGGGCAGCCGATGGAGGCGTGCGGTGCTTGCGGCATCGTTCGAGAACCGGGCGATTTCGGTCTCCTCGAAGCTGATCACATACATCTCGTAGTCCGCGGGCAGTCCCACACCCCACGTGATGGTCGTGGCCACGACGTCGCCGGTGGACTTCGACTGGTTCCTCGCGGGGACGGTCTCGAAAGCGAATTCGTACGTGTCGGATTCGGTCTGTGAGATCCTCAACCTGAGCTCGTCGTCTGCATCGTGGACGACGGTAGCATTCCCGGTCACCGCGATCCGGTCTTCGATGGAAATCTCGTGAACCCACCCACCGTCAGTATCGAGTGCGCTATCGACGTCGACCGCGGTGGACGCGAGGTAGGAATAGGGGGGTTCCTGGTCGGCCCCTCCGACGGTCGTGGCGTTCGGGACAGCGAATCCGGCGGCCACGACCCCGAGGATGAGCCCGATCAGCAGGGCAAGGATGACAGGAATACTGCGGTTCATGCCAGCTATACGTTCGGTCGGAGAATTAAGCACGCCTGACAGGCAGTGTCAGTCCACTACCGTTATAGGAGTGATTCCCCGGGTTGTCGGTAACGGCAGCCGATTGTCGGCCACTCCGAAGCGTGGGAACATCCCACTGTCTCTAGCTCTCGGGATTTATCGCGAGAAGACCGCGTGGACGGCCCGAAATCGGGGATATCACTTTATAAACAGATGCGTGGTATCTATCCACACGCGGGATGCGGCCACGTTCGCATGGCGTGACGGCCCCGGTCCAACAACTTTATATAGAATGGCAAAACAACTCCCTCTCGACTATGGCACAAATGGGTAATCAGCCCCTGATCGTCCTATCCGAAGAGTCCCAGCGAACGTCTGGGAAAGACGCCCAATCGATGAACATCACGGCCGGGAAGGCCGTCTCCGAGGCGGTACGCACCACCCTCGGCCCCAAAGGGATGGACAAGATGCTCGTCGACTCGACGGGCAGCGTCGTCGTCACGAACGACGGCGTCACCATCCTCAAAGAGATGGACATCGAGCACCCGGCGGCCAACATGATCGTCGAGGTCGCCGAGACCCAGGAGAACGAGGTCGGCGACGGCACCACGACCGCCGTCATCGTCGCCGGGGAACTCCTCTCCGAGGCCGAGGATCTCCTGGAGCAGGACATCCACGCGACCACCCTCGCCCAGGGGTACCGACAGGCCGCGGAAGAGGCAAAGTCGATCCTCGAGAACATCGCCATCGAGGTCGACGCCGACGACACCGAGAGCCTCCGAGCGATTGCCGCGACCGCGATGACCGGCAAGGGCGCAGAGAACGCGAAAGATCACCTCGCCAATCTCGTCGTCCGCGCAGTCAGCAACGTTGCCGAGGACGACGGCACCGTCGATACCGACAACATCAAAGTCGAGAAGATCGTCGGTAGCGCGGTCGAGGAGTCCGAACTCGTCGAAGGCGTCCTGATCGACAAGGACCGCGTTCACGAGAACATGCCGTACCTCGTCGAGGACGCCAACGTGGCCGTCATCGACGACGCGCTGGAAGTCAAAGAGACCGAGATCGACGCCGAGGTCAACGTCACCGACCCCGACCAGCTTCAGGAGTTCCTCGATCAGGAGGAAGCCCAGCTCCGCGAAATGGTCGACAACCTCGTCGACGCTGGCGTCGACGTCGCCTTCGTCGAGGACGGTATCGACGACATGGCACAGCACTATCTCGCCCAGGAGGGCATCCTCGCGGCCCGCCGTGTCAAATCCTCCGACGCAGAGAAGATCGCACGCTCGACCGGCGCACGCACGGTCGGCAACGTCTCCGACATCGAGGAAGACGACCTCGGCTTCGCCGGCAGCGTCTCGCAGCAGGACGTCGGCGGCAGCCAGCAG
>CAZQNH010000011.1:0-1390 GCA_964594685.1 uncultured Halobacteriales archaeon | reverse complement strand
CGAAGAAGCAAAGTCCGTCTCCCTCCTGCTCCGTGGTGGCACCGAGCACGTGGTTGACGAAGTCGAGCGCGCAATCGAGGACAGCCTCGGTGTCGTGGGCGTCACCCTGGAGGACGGTCAGGTCCTGCCCGGCGGCGGTGCTCCCGAGACCGAACTCGCCCTCGAACTGCGCCAGTTCGCAGACTCCGTCGGGGGGCGCGAACAGCTCGCAGTCGAAGCCTTCGCCGACGCGCTGGAAGTCGGCCCACGCACCCTCGCCGAGAACGCTGGCCTCGACCCCATCGACTCCCTCGTCGAGCTCCGTAGCGAGCACGACAAAGGCAACAGCACGGCCGGCCTCGACGCCTACACCGGTGACGTCATCAACATGGAAGCGGAAGGCGTCGTCGAGCCGCTCCGCGTCAAGACCCAGGCCATCGAGTCCGCAACCGAAGCGGCTGTGATGATCCTGCGAATCGACGACGTGATTGCAGCAGGCGACCTCAAGGGCGGCGGCACGGATCAGGGCGACGACGAGCCCGCAGGCGGCCCCGGCGGCGCACCCGGCGGCATGGGTGGCATGGGCGGCATGGGTGGCATGGGCGGCGCGATGTAAGCGAGGCGACCACCTCGCCTCGAACAGTCGAGCGGCATCGCCGCGAGACGACTGCCGGATAAATACCGAATCGACTGCGTTTTCTCTTTGTTTCAGTTCGAGAGCGCCGCAGCCGCCAGCCGAAACCAGATATTAAGTCCCGGCACCCGAAACCCTCGATACATGGAGACGTTACTGCTGAACGGCGATGACGTCGAAGCGAACGCCCAGTTAGCAGACGTAGTAGACGCCGTCGAACAGGCCTTTGCCGCCTATGCCCGCGGCGACGTGCAGATGCCCGCCAAGTCCTACATCGATCTACCGCAGTACAACGGCGACTTCCGCTCGATGCCCGCCTACATGGATGCGGGCGAGTGGGACGCCGCCGCGATCAAGTGGGTGAACGTCCACCCCGACAATCCTGAGGATCACGACCTGCCGACTGTGCTCGGAACGCTCGTCTACTCCGATCCCGAAACGGCCTATCCCCTCTCGATCATGGACGGGACGGTGCTCACCGAGAAACGCACCGGCGCGGCAGCAGCCGTCGCGACCGACCATCTCGCCGTTGAGGACGCCACAAGCCTCGGACTGGTCGGCGCTGGCGTCCAGTCGTACACGCAGTTAGAAGCAATCTCACGGATCCGACCGATCGAGGAGGTCGTCATCAGCGACGTCGACGAGGAGCGCGTCGAGCGGTTCGTCGATACCTTCTCCGAGCGCTTCGACGTGCGTGCCGGGTCGATCAGCGAGGCGGGCCACTGTGACGTGCTCTCGACGGTGACACCGGTCGAGGAACCGGTCGTCGGCCCCGAC
>CAZQNH010000010.1:0-53052 GCA_964594685.1 uncultured Halobacteriales archaeon | reverse complement strand
GAGAAGACCGATCAGCGGCTGTACGTCTCTGCGACGCCGGGTGACTACGAGCGCGAACACAACGAGCAGGTCGTCGAACAGATTGTCCGCCCGACACATCTGGTCGATCCCGAGGTGACCGTCAGTTCCGCCGAGGGCCAGATCGACGACCTCATGGGTCGGATCGACGAGCGCGTCGAACGCGACGAGCGGATTCTGGTGACGACACTCACTAAACGCATGGCCGAGGATCTCACCGAGTACCTCGAGGAGGCCGGCGTCGCCGTCGAGTACATGCACGACGAGACCGACACCCTCGAGCGCCACGAACTGGTCCGGGGGCTCCGCCTCGGGGAGTTCGACGTCCTTGTCGGGATCAATCTCCTGCGCGAGGGCCTGGACATCCCCGAGGTCTCCCTCGTGGCCATCCTCGACGCGGACCGCCAGGGCTTCCTTCGCTCGCGGACCTCCCTCATCCAGACGATGGGCCGGGCGGCCCGGAACGTCAATGGCGAGGTCGTCCTGTACGCCGACGAGGTGACAGACGCCATGAAGGACGCGATCGACGAGACCCAGCGCCGCCGCCGGATCCAGCGGGAGTTCAACAAGGAACACGGTGTCGAGCCGAGTACGATCGAGAAGGCGGTCGGCGAGGTCGACCTGCCGGGCTCGAAGACCGATACCAGTTCTATCTCCGGCGAGGGGCCGGCGAACGAAGCCGAGGCCGCCGAATACATCGAGGAACTAGAGGCGCGGATGCAGGAGGCCGCGGACAACCTTGAGTTCGAACTCGCGGCGGACATCCGAGACCGTATCCGAAACCTCCATCAGGAGTTCGACCTGGACGCCGGCATCGAGCCGGAACCGGCGGAAGGCGTACGGCCCGGCGCCGAGGATTGGTGACCGAACCCTCTGGACCATCTCTCTCTCCGCCTGGAACACTCCTGACACGCGTGCTGTCGGGTCGAGCGAACAGTCATGACCCATGCGCATCGTACTCGGTCGCGCCCGGGAGCGTTCGGCCGTCGCCCTCGTGGCGAGCGGGCTGACCAGGACACGACCGACGTTCCGACCCCGAACATCTTCACGTGTTTTCCTCGCCCCTGAAAAACACCGCGACCCATTATTCGCTCACTCGTGTAGTAGCACCTAGCCAGCATGTACCGTCTCGTCACCTCTATGGACGTGTCTCGGCTCAGACGGGTTGTCCAGGTGGGCATCGCCGGGGCCTTTGTCTTCATCGGGGTCCAGTATTTTCTCTGGGTCTCGCATTTCAGGAACGGGACGCCGTACGTCCCGCGACCGCCGAGCGTGGAGGCGTTCCTGCCGGTCAGCGCCCTGGTCGCGCTGAAAGCCTGGCTCGTGACCGGCGTCTTCTCCACGATCCACCCGGCAGGCCTCGGTATCCTGCTCGCCGTGATGGCTTCTGCCGTGTTCTTTCACCGGGGGCTGTGCAGCTGGATCTGCCCGTTCGGGTTGCTAGAGGAGTACCTCGGGAAGCTCGGTATCCAGCTGACCGACCGCAAACTCGAACCACCCAAATACCTCGACTGGGCCCTCCGCTCTATCAAGTACCTCCTGCTCGCCTTCTTCGTGAAGGTCATCCTCATCGACTTCTCGGGCCAGGCGGCTCTGGGTTTCCTGCGGACCCCGTACAACAAGGTGGCGGCAGTGAAGATGCTCGATTTCTGGCTCGACCCGAGCGGGCTGACCATCGGCGTGGTCGGCTTCCTGGTGGTGAGTTCCCTCGTGGTCCAGAACTTCTGGTGTCGCTACCTCTGTCCGTACGGCGCGATGCTGTCGGCCATCGGCTTCTTCAGCCCAGCGACGTTCAACGTGAATCGCGACGACGCGGCCTGTGAGGACTGCGGTCTCTGTACGAAGGCCTGTCCCAATTACGTCGACGTGATGAACGCCGACGAGGTCAACGCGCTCGAATGTACGCGATGTAGTCAGTGTATCGAGGCCTGTCCGGAGGAGGCCCTCGAGTACCGAGCGGGCCCGGCGGGCCTTTCGCCCCAGGCAGTGGGTCTGGGGATCCTCGCGGTCATCTTCGTGATCATCGGGATCGCGATGTTGACGGGTAACTGGCACACATCGGTGGGCTACGAGCAATGGGCGAAACTCGTGCCGGCAGCCGACCAGGTCATGCACGCGCCCTATTAGTGAGACACGCGACGGGAATCGGGCAAGCCGGAACCCCGCCGGAAGATTGACGGGTGACCCGCGGGATTCCCGGCTATGATCGTGGTGGCCAACCGATTCCGCATCGCGGATGGATACGAGGAGGAATTCGTCGAGCGCTTCAGGAACCGGGAGGGGATGATCGAGGAACAGGAGGGATTCGTGCGATTCGACCTCCTCACCCCTGCAAACGAAGATACGGACACGTTCGTCGCGCTCACCTACTGGGAATCACGGGAGGCGTTCGAGGCCTGGACCGAAAGCGAGGCCTTCGAAGAGGCCCACGGGACCGACGCGCCGCGGGAGCTGTTCGAAGACCATCCGAACCTCGAGATCCACGAGGTCGCGTTCTCGGTGGAGTAACAGCGATCACAGCCGCGACCGGAGCTGCTGGGCCGTGCTCGGTCCGACGCCGGGCACCGACTCGAGCTCTTGCCGTGAGGCGCCACGGACACCGTCGACGCTCCCGAACCGTCTGAGGAGCCGTTTCCGCAACGCCGGTCCGACTCCCTCGATGGACTCGAGGACGGTCGAGACGTCGTCCCGGAGCGTCTGGTGGTACTGGACCGCGAAGCGGTGGGCCTCGTCCCGCACCCGCTGGAGCAGGTGGAGGTGGGCGGCATCCGACGGCCAATCGAAGGTACGGTCGGGTGTGACCACCAGCTCCCGGTCCTTCGCCAGTGCGATGGCGGGAATCCCCCACTCGGCGTCGTCGATCGCCTCGACCGCTGCCGAGAGCTGTCCCTCGCCCCCGTCGATCAAGACGAGGTCGGGGTCAGGTCGTTCGTCCCGGCCTTCGACCGCGCGGCGGGCCCGCCAGGAGAGAAGGGCATACATGTTCGCATAATCATCGTTCTGCTCCTCGAGTTTCTTCCGTCGATACCCCGACTTCTCCGGCTGCCCATCGACGAAGACCACGTTGCTCCCCACGACCTCGTGGCCGCTCGCGTGGCTCACGTCGAACCCCTCGATCCTGGTCGGTCGGTCGATACCGAGCGCATCGGCGAGTGCCGCGGCGGGGTCCTCGGTGCCACCACTCCGATGGGCGTTCTTCATCGCCAGGTCGACGAGTCGCGACTCACGTCCCGCTCCGGGGACCCGCATCGCGACCTCCTCCGCCCCGAGCCAGGCGTCGAGGTCCTCGTCACCGGGGTCCTGGGGCAGAAGGATGGCATCGGGCAACTCCCGTTCGGCGTAGTACTGAGGAATGAACGCGGCGAGGATTGCGGCGACACGTTCGGCGCCGTCGGGCGCGGCCATCTGGTGTCGGTCCCGGTCGACGAGCTTTCCACCCTCGCTGTGAAGTCTGGCGACCGTGGCCGTCTCCCCCTCGATGGCCACGCCCAGGACATCGATAGTCCGCTCCTCGTGTTCGTCGACGACCGCGTCGCCGCCGGTGCCGTGGAACGGCTCGACCGTCGCGAGTCGGTCCCGGAGATGGGCGGCCCGCTCGAATTCCCGGGCTTCGGCGGCAGCCTCCATCTGCTCCCGGAGGGGGTCCGCGAGGACACCGGTCTCGCCTTCGAAGAAGCGCGCTGCCTGCCTGACGACCTCGGCGTAGGCCTCTTCGCCGATCTCGCCGGTACACGGGGCGGCGCAGAGGCCCATGTCGAAATCCAGACACGGACGGTCACGGTTCCGGAACTTGTGGTCGGTACAGCCCCGGAGCCCACCCGTCTCCCGGAGGGCCTTGACCACGGAGTCGAGCCTCGTCTTGCTTGTGAACGGCCCGTATACCGTCGCCCCCTCCTCGGGATCGCGCGTGACCTCGATCCGGGGGAACCGGTGGTCGGTGAGTTGCACCAGGGGGTAGGATTTGTCGTCCTTGAGCCGGACGTTGTACCGCGGCTGGTGGCGCTTGATGAGATTGGCCTCGAGGAGTAGGGCCTGGGTCTCCGTGTCGGTCACCGCGACGTCGACCGCATCGGCCCGGCGGACCATCCGGCGGACCCGCTCGCTCCGCGGGTCGGCATAGGTCCCGACGCGGTCCCGGAGGTCGACGGCTTTCCCCACGTAGAGGACGAGGTCTCCGTCGAGGAACTGGTAGACGCCAGGCTCCCTCGGGAGATCGGTGGCGTGCTCCCGGACGGCCGCGGTCTCCATACGTGCCCGTATCCGGCCGACGGGTTTGAATCGAACGCTACCGGGTCCGACGCTCCTGCTGGCGCCCGACCGCGGTGGCCGCCCGATTCGAATGCTATTCGAGGGCTATCTCCTCGGCCAGCTCACCAACCTCGGCATCGGTGAGTCCCGCGGAGGGGAGGGAGATATCGTCCTCCCCCGCGACGTCGATCCGGATCGAGGGTGTACGTGACTGGAGGTACCAACCGATGGCCGCGAGGCCGCCCAACGAGGCGAGGGACCCACCCAGGATCAGGGCGTCGTCCATGACGGCGAAGATGGTCCGGAGCAGGGCGAAGAGCCCCAGGATCCCCCCGAGTCCGACCTGGCCGGCCTCCTGATTCACCTCGACCCCGCCGAAGATGCCCTCGAAGTCGAAGACGAGGCCGCCGATGGCCAGGAGCACCCCGACGACCAGCCACTTGCTCCCGGACACGAGCCAGCGAGTCTCGCCCGTGTTCGTGCGCTCGACATCGACGACGTTCGGTCGGTCCACGGCCCGGAAGTTCGCCCCGTCGGCCTCTGGAGTAAAGGCTAGGACTCGATGGGAGGTGACCACCACCCCCATCCGGTCGTCCCCGACCTGGTGGTCGACCTCCTCGCCGTCATAGAGCAACTGTTCGACACGAGACTGCCACGTCGCCATCGTACTGAGGTTTCCTGTCGTCCTATATCAACCTTCATACGCCCGCGTGTCACCGTGGGCTGGAGAATGCTGCAACAATACCAATCCGACGGCGACCCCTGAAAGCACCTCATTCCACGGTTACGCCCCGCTCCTCGAGCATGGCGAAGAAACCCTCGGGCTCTACCATCTCGACGTCGTTCGCCTGTGCATCCTCCCGCTTGGATTGCCCGGGGTTCTCGCCGACGACGAGATAGTCGGTATTCCCGGAGACGCTGGAGGTGGCATTCCCGCCGTGAGCCTCGACCAGTTCCTGGAGATCGTCACGGGTCCATCCATCGACACTGCCGGTGAAGACGACCGTGAGGCCATCGAGCTCGTCACCACCCTCGGAGTCGACGGCCTCGGGATCGACACCGCGCTGCCGTAACCGCTCGATTACCCGCCGGTTCTCCTCGTTGCCGAAGAAGTCCGCGATCCGGTTCGCGACCGTCGTGCCCACCCCATCCACGTCCTGTAGTTCCTGGACCGACGCGTCCATGATCGCCTCGAGGGTGCGGAAATGATGAGCGAGGTCCCGGGCGACCGTGGGTCCCACCTCCGGGATTCCGATGGCCGCGAGGAAGGTCGAAAGCGGCGGGTGTTTCGACGCTTCGAGTTCCGACACGAGGTTCTCAGCGCTTTTCGAACCCCACCCCTCGAGGGACGTGAGGTCCTCGACCCGCAACTCGTAGAGGTCGGCGACGTCATTCTGGATGAGGCCCGTTTCGACGAACTCCGCGGCGGTCTCTGCACCGAGCCCCTCGATGTCCAGGCCGGCATCGCTCCCGAAGTATTCGACCGCGCGGACGAGCTGGGCACGACATTGCAGGCCGCCGGTGCAGAAGTGCATGGGTCCGTCCCGCTCGACGGGGCTGTCACACACCGGGCACGTGTCGGGGAACTCGAAGTGGCCCTCGCTGTGGGATTCGACCACCTCGGCCACGTAGGGGATGACGTCCCCGGCCCGTTGGATCCTTACCTCGTCGCCGACGTCGACCCTCATTTCCTCGATCTCGGATTGATTGTGGAGGCTGGCTCGCGAGACCGTCACGCCCCCGACCTCCACGGGTTCGAGGAGCGCCACGGGCGTCAGCCGGCCGGTGCGGCCCACCTGCACGACGATGTCGGTGATGGTCGTGGTCTCGGTCCGGGGCGGGAACTTGTACGCGTAGGCCCACCGGTAGTGTCGGGCGGTGGTTCCGAGTTCCGCGCAGGCCGCCCGGTCGTTGACCTTGAACACGACGCCGTCGATCTCGTAGTCCAGGTCCTCGCGCTCCTCGAGGAGGTCCTGGCGGTACTCGATGGCGTCCCCGATGTCATCGACCACCTCGATGCGCTCGTTTACCCGGAGCCCCCAGTCGGGGAGTCTCGCGTGCTCTTCGGCATGAGTTTCGATGCCTTCCGCGCCGAGGGCGCCCCTCGAGGCATCGGTGCCCGACACCGCGGCTTCGCTCGCCCCGGCCGCGAGGATGTCGTAGAAGAAGACCTCGAGCGGCCGTTCGGCCGTTATCGAGGGGTCGAGCTGCCGGAGGGTCCCGGCGGCCGCGTTCCGCGGGTTCGCGAAGGGGTCCTTCCCGGCCTCGACGCGCTCGCGGTTGAACTCGTGGAACGCGGGTCGGGGGATGTACACCTCGCCTCGAACTGCGAGGAAGCCGGGCGGGTCGCCCCGGAGTTGGAGCGGGACCGACCGAATCGTTTTGACGTTCTCGGTCACGTTCTCGCCGGTCTCGCCGTCGCCTCTCGTGGCCGCGCGTTCGTATTCGCCGTCGACGTAGACCACCTCGAGCGAGAGGCCGTCGAACTTGGGTTCGCAGACGTACTCGACCTCGGGGACCGTCCGGCGGACCCGCTGGTCGAACTCCCGGGCTTCCTCGTCGTCGCCGCCAGAGTCGATGGAGAGCATGGGCGCGACGTGCTCGACTGTCCCGAGCTCGTCGAGGGGCTCACCGCCCACTCGCTGCGTGGGGCTGTTCTCCGTTTCGAGATCGAAGGTCGCTTCGAGGTCCTGGAGCCGGGCGAAGAGGGCGTCGTAGGTCCGGTCGGAGATGCGGGGGTCGTTCTCGACGTAATACCGATGATTGTGGAACCGTATCGCTTCCCGGAGTGCCTCGGCCTGGGCCTCGGCCGCCTCCCCTGAGAGATCCTCGACCGGCTCGAACTCGACATCTGGATCGGTCACGTAGGGGTTTTCGGGCGGCCCCTCGGCTGTCGACATACCCCGACGTACGATTGCCGCCGGTTTAATCGCCTGGCAATCGGTCCGATAGATGCAGATCGGTGTGGTGGTGCGACGCTGTCGGTCGACATGGTGGTCCGGTGCTGCGGATCGAAGCCGTCGAGACCCGACCGAAGCGCATCTGTAAAATGTGTCTTTGACTCTACGATACCACTTAGCACTGGCCGCCCGTATCCCGTTTCGATGCCCGTCACGCCCGCCCCATCGAGGCTGCTCTTCGTCCTCGCGGTGGCCGCCATCCTCGGCACCGCCGGGTGTGGGGCGATCGGCGCGACGTCGCCGACCTCCGAGGACCCCGAACCGAACACCATGACGGTGAAACCGGGCGAGTTCCCCGACCCGCCGAAGACACTCACCGAGGAGCGGGCTGCCGAGACCGCGGCCTACCATCACCTCGCGGTGCTCAACCAGCGGCTGGACATCGAGCAGCCCTCGAGGGAGACGACGGTCCCCTCGGTCGACTCGGTGACCACCGATACTGTCGAGGGACGGGACGGCGGCTACTACGTGGCCGTGTCGCTTTCGACACCAACATCCGGCACGCGATCCGTTCCAGAACTCGCCCAGGCGGTCTACCTGGTCCGCGAGAACGTCACGCCCCGCCCTGCTTTCCCCCTCCACACGCGGGCTCCTGGCGACAGGGGCGGATCTGCGGGATCAGCCGTTGACCTTCGGGTGGCGAACTTCGCGCCAGACGGGACTACCATCACTGTGGTCGTCACGGCTCTGGATGGAACGCCCTCGACCGCGCTCGTTCGCACTCTCGATGTCCGCAGCCAAGAAGGGGTATTGCTGGAGGAAGCAGTCGAATCACCGGGCCGGTACCGGGTGACGGTCACCATGGAGAACGCCAGTCGCTCGCGGACGGTGGCGATTTCCCCGGATGGCCCTGACTCCTCGATCGCCCTGTTCGTCGAGCCTGGAGGGACGCCCGCAATCTACCAGTTGCCGGGATAGACACGGGAACGGAGAACGCCAGACGGGCCGCCATTCTCGCGGACCCATTTGCTCCCAGACCAGCACGCTACCCTGCATCTTGCATAGACAGCGTGTTCGAATCGGACGCCCTGCCCCTGTCAGACGGCACCGGGGGCGGCATATATATGCATTATAGTAATACAAAACCGCGATGATAACACTTACAAGCATAGACCTGATTCTGAGTAATACACACTGTAGCGGTTATGCGTGATATACATGACACCCGATCCCGACCAGGCCTCCGGTGGCGCCGATCCCGGCCCCATCGCGACCCCTACCAAGACGGTCGACGTGGGGACCTTCGAGTTCGAGCGCGGCGGGCACGTCGACCTCGAGGTCGCCTACGAGACCTACGGGGACCCGGAAGGCCCTCCCGTGCTGGTGACCCACGCGCTGACGGGCAGCCAGTACGTCACCGGATCGGGGCCGCCGGGCGTCGACGGCCAGGCGGCCGGCTGGTGGAACGACGTGGTGGGGCCAGGACATGCAATCGACACGGAGGAGTTCTTCGTGATCACGGCGAACGTCCCGGGCTCCTGTTACGGGACGACGGGCCCCTCCAGCATCGGCCCCGACGGCGAACCCTTCGGCCCTGAGTTCCCGGCAGTCACCGTCACCGACTGGGTTCGAGCGCAGGCCCGACTTCTCGACGAACTCGGGATCGGATCGCTCCACGCCGTCGTTGGGGGCAGTGTCGGCGGGATGAATGCGGTCGAATGGGCGACCGCGTTCCCCGACCGCGTCGAGCGGGTCGCCGCCATCGGAACCGCAGCCAGACTCGACACCCAGAACCTCGCCCTCGACGCTATCGCCCGCCGGGCCATCACCGCGGATCCGAACTTCAACGGGGGCGAATATTACGGCGGGGACCCGCCTGCCGAAGGCCTCGCGACGGCCCGTCGGATCGGGCACGTCCAGTACCTCTCGAAGCAATCGATGGCGAACCGGTTCGGCCGACGGGCCGCGGACCGGGTCATCGCCGGGCTGGACGACCCGACGGCCGAGGCGTTCCCGTACCGAGACGTCGAGTCCTATCTCGATTACAACGCCGACGGGTTCACCGACCGCTTCGACGCGAACAGCTACCTCTACCTCCTGCGGGCGATGGACGAGTACGACCTCGCGAGGGGCCACGAATCGGCAGCCGCGGCCCTCGAGGAGTTCGACGGCGAGGTCCTGGTCCTTAGTTACACCGGCGACTGGCACTTCACCGTCGACCAGGGCGAGGCCCTCGCGTCGGCGTTCGACGAGGCCGGTGCTGGGGTGACGTTCGAGGCGGTCTCGAACGAGTACGGCCACGATGCATTTCTCGTCGAGCCGGCCACTGTCTCAGAACCGTTATCCGCCCTCCTGGGCGAGCCCGGGGACTCTGCGTCCGGCGGAGTAGCCCAGGCAAGCCTTACCTCCTGACCACCACGGCGTGCGGTCGATCACCGCTGCCAGGTCCGGCAATCCGCGCCACGGCTGAAAGCCCCTCTCGGTAGCAGGCCCTTCGCTTCGAACACCGAACGGAGGGCCGGGATGTCCGTCACCACCACGTCGCACACCGGTTCGACGGCGGGTTTCGGGTCGAATCCGATAGCGAGTCCTGCCACCTGCATCATCGGTCCGTCGTTTGCCCCGTCTCCCACCGCTGTCACGTCCTGAAGGGCGAATCCTCGCGTCGCACAGATATCCGCGAGGGCGTCGTCCTTCGTCCCTTCGACGAGTGAGCCGCTCACCAAACCGGTCAGGGCCCCGTCCGTTGCCGGAAGCTCGTTGGCCACGATCAGGTCGACCGGGGCGCCCGCGGTCTCGAGTGCCGTCTCGATCGCAGGTTCGAAGCCCCCCGAGAGGATGGCGGTCGTGTGGCCGGCCCGGTCGAGTGCCGAGAGAAGCTCCCCGGCGCCAGGTCTGAGTTCGATCCCCTCGTAGACGGCCAGAACCTCCTCGACCGACAGCCCCTCGAGGAGTGCCGCCCGCTTTCGCAGGCTCTGCGCGTATGCCACCTCGTCGTTCATCGCCTGCCGGGTGATGGTCGCCACTGCCTGTCCGCTGCCTGCACGATCCGCCAGTCGGTCGATCACCTCGGCGTCGGCGAGCGTCCCGTCGAAATCGAAGGCCACCAGCGCCATCCTCCGACCTCAGTCGCTCCGGAGAACCTCGAGGACGCCCTCGACGGAGTTTGGGACGGTCTCCGGTTCGCTGCCGGCCGCCGCGGCTGCATCCGGGTCCTTGAGCAGGTGCCCCGTCGTGAGACAGACGACCTGTTCGTCGTCCCCGATGACCCCTTGGTCGCTGAGTTTGCGCAAGCCCGCGACGGAGGCCGCGCTGGCCGGTTCGACCCCGATACCATCCTCGGCCAGGGCGCGTTGGGCCGCCGTGATCGCCTCGTCGCTCACTGAGACCGCCGTGCCACCGGTCTGCCGGATGGCCGGCAGTGCCTTCGGCGCGTTGACCGGTTGGCCGATCCTGATGGCCGTCGCCCGGGTCTCGACGTCGCTCCACCCATCGACGCTCTCGGCGCCCGACTCGATGGCCTCGACCATCGGTGCGGCGCCCTCGGCTTGGACGCCGGTGAGCGTCGGGATCTCGGCCTCGGTCATCGCCCCGGCCTCGACGAGTTCACGAAAGGCCTTGTGGAGAGCCGCGGTGTTCCCCGCGTTCCCGACGGGGAGCACGATCCGATCGGGCCACGAGCCGGTGGCGGCCATCGACTGCTCGAGGATCTCGAGCCCGATGGTCTTCTGGCCCTCGAGCCGGAAGGGATTGACCGAGTTGAGGAGGTAGGCTTCGCCACGCTCCGCGAGCGCGGAGACGATGTCGAGGCAGTCGTCGAAGTTGCCTTCGACCTCGAGGATCCGGGCCCCATGCAGGCCCGCCTGCGCGAGCTTGCCAGCGGCGACCTTTCCTTCGGGCAACAGAACCAGGGTCTCCTTGTCAGCTCTGGCACCATAGGCCGCGAGCGCCGCACTCGTGTTCCCGGTACTGGCACAGACGAGCCGGTCGACGCCGAGCCGCTCGGCGACCCGGACACCGACCGTCATGCCGCGATCTTTGAAGCTTCCGGTGGGGTTCATGCCCTCGTGTTTGATCCGGAGGTCCGCGACCCCGACCGCAGCTTCGATGGACGGGACGTGGTAGAGTGGGGTATGCCCCTCATCGATGCTGACGCCGCCCTCGACCGGCAGGGCCGGGGCGTACCGCCAGACGCCATTCTCGCGGCCTTCGAAGGCCTCGAACCGGTGATACTCCGCGTACCGAACCTCCAGCAGCGAGCCACACGAGCGACACTCGTAGATGACCTCCTCGAACGGGGCGTAGGTATCGCCGCACTCGATGCAGGAGAGATATACGCCCCCTTCGGCGTCGGCCGGGACGGACCCGGACAGGGAGAGATCGACCATTACCGAAGTCTCGACCGTCCGGCCCCAAATAGGGTCCGAAGTTGGCAATGGTTCGGTCGCGGAGCATCATCTCTACCGAGGCCGTGGAACAGACACGAGTCCGCTGTCTCTCACCCGGAGTTTTAGGCGACCGCGGTCGCCGGGCTCTCGGCCGACTCCTCGGCTTTGTCTTCGAGCCAGTCGACCACCGCCGCGGCGACGTCGACCTCGACCGCGTCGTTGAGGGCCTTGTATTCCACCGTGTGGTTGACCTCGTGGACCGTGAACCCCGATTCCGTCTCCATGAGATCCACTCCGAGCAGACCGCCACCGACAGCGTCGCTTGCGGCATGGACCAGGTCTGTGAGCTCCTCGGTCACCTCGAAGGAATCCGTGTCGGCCCCCCGGTTCGCGTTCGTGATCCAGTGGTCGGCCGCCCGGACCATGCCGGCCACCGGCTCGCCGTCGAGGGCAAGCACGCGGATGTCCCGACCGGGCTTCTCCACGAACTCTTGGACGTAGAATACCTTGTGCTCGTAGTGGCCCAGGGTCTCCTTGTGCTCGAGGATGGCCTCGGCGGCGTGCTTGTCCTCGATGCGGGCCATCAGTCTGCCCCAGGAACCGATAACGGGCTTGAGCACAACGGGGTAGCCGAATGACTCGATGGCCGCCATCGCAGCCTCGCGGCTGAACGCGACCGTCGTCTCCGGCGTTGGGACGCCGGCGGCTTCGAGGGCCAGGCTCGTCTTGACCTTGTCCGAGCACGTGTCCGCAACGTCCGGGGGATTGACCACGGGCACGCCGTAGGCCTCGAAGAACTCGGTCGCGTACTTCGACCGGCTCGTGGCCAGACACCGGTCGAGGACCAGGTCGAGCCCCTCGATGTCGACCGAGGTCTCCTGGAGGCCGAACTGCTGGTCCCGGACGTCGACCTTTTCGACGGTATGCCCCCGGTCCCGGAGCTCTCCCAGGAGGAGCTTCTCGTCTTTCCGGATCCGGGAGTAGAGCAGGCCGAGTTTCACGCTCACTCCCCCCAGTCCTCGTCGAGCTCCGGGGCTCGCTCGAGGACCGGCGGGGACACGGCGGTGACCTCCAGCTCGGTTCCGCAGGTCGCACAGTCCACGATCTCGCCGACCTCGATATCGCCATGCAGGGACACGTCGCCCCCGCATGCTGGACACGTTGTCATAGCATCCGCTTCTATCCGGGAAAGATACTTAATACTTTCGAACTTACCAGTAAATTTATATATTAGACTATCCTCTGCAAGCGTGATATGAAACCTCCAACCGCCGAAATCGAATCCGTGCTTCAATATCGTTGAAGTGATAGTTGTCCCCCTTGTCGGGGGGTCGGTAGTCGGTCATACACGGGCATCGACCTCCGCTTCCAGGACAGTGGCCGCGTCGTCGATGGCGGCCTGACGGTCGGTCAGCGCGGCGCGGTCCGTTTCGATCCGCTCGGCGACGTCCTCTAGGGCACCGTCCACGACCTCCGGGGCCGGCCCCCCGGGAGAGTTCCGGGCCCGAACGCTCTCGGCGGGGTGGAGGATCTCGCGGACCGACTCGACATCGACGAGCGACGCCAGTTCATCGTCGGTGACCGACTGTGCGGCGGCCTCTATCGCCCCGAGTGCGGCCTCACGGCCGAATGCCCCCTCCGAACCGGCTTCTTCGGCCGAAAGGGACTCGGCCGCGACGGCCACGATCTCGTGAGCGGTCCGGAAGGGCAGGCCCGCCATGGCCAGGCGGTCGGCCACACCCGTCGCGGTCGAAAAGCCTTCACCCGCCGCTTCCGCCATCGCCTCACCGTTCCAGTCTGTGGTCGCCACCGCCCCGGCTGCAACCGAGGTCGCTTCGGTCACCTCATCGACGGCCGTCCACGCGTGGGGCGTCGCCTTCTGTAGGTCGCGGTTGTACGCCCGGGGAAGTCCCTTGAGCGTGGTCACCAGGCCCTGGAACGCGCCGGCAGCGTCCCCGGCGGTGGCCCGGACGAGTTCGAGTGAGTCCGGGTTCTTCTTCTGGGGCATGATCGAGGAGGTCGAGGAGTAGCCATCCGAAAGGTCGAGCAAGCCCGTATTCGCGAAGAGCACCAGGTCCTCGGCGACACCCGATAGGGTGAGCGCGAGTCCCAGCAGTGCGCCGACCGATTCCAGCAGGAAGTCCCGGGCGGTCACGGCGTCCATGCTGTTCTCGATCACGCCGTCGAAGCCGAGCAGCGAGGCTGTGCGTTCGCGATCGATCTCGAAGGGGGTACCAGCAAACGCTGCGGCTCCCAATGGCGACTGGTTCGTGCGCTCGAACGCGCCGAGCAAGCGGTCGACGTCGCGGGCAACCGCCTGCTCGTAGGACAATAGATGATGGGCCAGTGTGGTCGGTTGTGCCGGCTGGAGGTGCGTGTATCCCGGCATCACGGTCTCCGTGTGTGCTGCCGCCACTGAGGCGAGGGCGTCGCGCATCTCGACTGCGGCCTCGACAATGTCGAGGAGGTCGGCCCGGAGCTGGAACCGGATGCAGGTCGCCACCTCGTCGTTGCGGGACCTCGCAGTATGCATCTTTCCGCCCACAGGGCCGACACGCTCCACGACCGCGGTCTCGATGGCCTCGTGTACGTCTTCGCCCTCTGGAAGCGCCTGGAACCCTGCGTCTTCGATGGCTTCGAGGGCGGCGAGGATCGACGCCGTCTCGGTCTCGCCGATGATATCCTGTGCTTCGAGCATGACGAGGTGTGCCCGGTCCACGGCCAGGTCGGCCGCGAAGAGGTGCTCGTCGTCGGCCATCGAGGAGAGGAACGACCGCGCGGGGCCGCCGCTGAAGCGCTCCCGGCGGATCACCGATTTCTCCGAGTCGCCGTCGGCCATCTCGCTATTCCTCGTCAGTTCCGGTACCTGTGGGCCCCTCGCCGGTTTCTGCGGCGGTGGCGGTGGGATTGGCCGTGGAAACCTCTTGCCCCTGGCCGCCGGATTCACCGGCCGTCGGAAGATCAGGGGCTTCAGAGGCGGACTCGTGGATCGCCGACGCGAGGCGCTCCTGGAACCCGTGGTATTTCGCGACGCCGGTGGCGTCGGCCTGCTCGATACCGCCCAGCACGTCCTCGGTGTTGAACGAGGCAGCGCTCTCGGAGTACACCGCGTAGTCGCTCTCGCGGCCCACCGGACGGGCCTGGCCGCCCTCGAACTTCACCGTGACAGTGCCTGTAACCGAGGTCTGGGTGGTCTCGATGAAGCTCTCGAGGCTCTCGACGACCGGCGCGGAGAGCAGTCCCTGGTAGGCTTTCTTCGCCCACTCGTCCTCGACAGTGCTCTTGAAATCCAGCTCTTCCTGCGTGAGCACCAGGGACTCGAGGGCCTGGTGGGCGGCGTAGAGCGTGGTGGCCGCCGGGTGCTCGTAATTCTCCCTGACCTTGAGGCCCAGGATGCGGTCCTCCATCATGTCGTTGCGGCCGACGCCATAGGCGCCTGCCACCTCGTTCAGCGTCTCGATGAGTTCGACGGGCTCCATCGCCTCCCCGTCGAGGGCGACCGGCTCCCCGGCTTCGAAGGTGATCTCGATCAGTTCCGTCTCGCCGGTCGGGGGCTGGGTCCACTCGTAGATGTCTTCTGGGGGCACATACCCCGGGTCCTCGAGGTTCCCGCCCTCGACCGACCGGCTCCAGACATTGGTGTCGATGGACCAGACCCCATCGTTCCCGCTCTCGACCGGGAGGGCCTTCTCCGCTGCGTATTCCATCTCCCACTCGCGTGTCAAGCCCATCTCGCGGACCGGCGCGACGACGTCCATGTCGGACTGGCGCCAGACGGCCTCGAACCGGAGCTGGTCGTTGCCCTTACCGGTGCAGCCGTGGGCAAGGGCGTCCGCGCCGACCTCCTCGGCGACGTTCTTGATCGCCGTGGCGATGACCGGCCGGGCGAGGGCGGTCCCCAGGGGATAGCCCTGGAAGGTGGCATTCGCCTTGACGGCGTCCATGAGGAGGTCTGCGAACTCCGCTTTCGCGTCGATGACGTGGTGTTCGATGCCGAGGGCATCGGCGGTCTCGTGAGCTTCGGCGAACTCGGCCTCCGGTTGGCCGACGTCGACAGTGACGCCGACGACCTCTTCGTAGCCGTATTCCTCTTCGAGAAGCGGTACGCTGACAGTGGTGTCCAGCCCGCCGGAGAAGGCGAGCACGACGGTTTGGGTCGACATTATTGATACGATGGCGTGGGGGTGGGTACGGTCGGAAAGACGATACCGCGACGAGATGGCGAACGCGAACGAACTCGGGGTGTGGCTATGGCTGGGGTCAGGAGGACCCCGGTCGTCGTCGCGGCGCGAAAAGAACGGTCTCCTGGCCGGGGGCGAACGCGCCCATCGTCCGGGCCGGAGACATCATCGTACTCGTTCGTATTGGGGTTGCCCTTAATAACCCTTCCCTCGCTTGCAAGACCTGCCAGTCGGCGCCCTTTTTGCCATCGTGTACGTACTCGCCTCCCATGGACCGTGCCGAAATCCACGTCGATACCCTGATCAAGATCGTCCTCGCACTGGTGATCCTCTGGCTTGCCCTGGAAGTCCTGGAGGCCGTCCTCGGCCTCCTCCGGGGGGTCTTCTGGTTCTTGCAACCGCTGCTCGCCGTCGTCGTCCTGGCTCTCCTGATACTGTGGCTACTGGACCGGATCTGAACGGGCGAGTATCGTCGTGGTATCCTCTCCCCAAACGAGGCCGACCGGCTGGTCGACTTCGCCGACCACCTATACCGTGGTCGTTCAAACGACGGCGAAAGCGCCGTCTTTCGTGATCACGAAAGGGCGCCGCTCTCTCGAACGAGGACTCCCCCACCACACACTTTGGGAAGTCCGCCGCCGCAAGCACTGCAGCGACCGAAGGCAGCGAGGCGCGCAGCAAGCGCGAGCCGCGACCGGAGGGACCGCCTCCGAACGAACGACGAACGTAATGAGCCGTGAGTTGCAGCGCACCCGACCCGAGCGGGCGGGAGCTTTGCTGGGACGAAACAGAGCAATACCCTCATCTCAACGAGTCCCGCCGAACACGCCCTTTTTCCTTCCGTACGCCGAAGCCAGGCCGTGTACAGTCTGAACGTCCCGATCCCGGTCGCCGTCAGGGACCTGGCGGCGAGTCTCCGGCCCGCGCTCGCCGGCTTCAACCGAGTTCGGGAGTCCAGGGATCGGACCCTCGTCCTCAAACGACTCCCCGCCGAGGACCGCCGGGAGTATATCGAGGTCGAGCGACGGGCCCGTGAGGCACTGCGGGGGGCGCCCGCTCTGGAGGCCGCGGTGACGGGTATCGACGTCTTCCGTGACCCACCAAATGGTCCCGGTCAGGTCGTGTACCTGGCGGTCGAGAGCCCCGGACTCTACGACCTCCACGACCGGCTGGTCGCCGAGTTCGACCCCATCGAACCCCTCGAAGGCGAGCAGTACACGCCCCACGTTACCCTCGCGCGTGGCGACGACGAGGCATCGATCCAGGACCTCCTCGCCCGGGAGATCGACCCGATCACGTTCGCGATCACCGCTCTCGAGTTCTACGACGGGACCCACGGCGAACGGATCGACACTATCTCCCTGCCGGCGTGATCGTCTCGGGGTCGTTCCGTGGCCCTTCTTGCATGACCCGTCGGGCGCTCGCTACGGCTCAGGCGGGGCCTCGTCCCAGGCGTCCATATCGCGATAGAAGTTGAGCATCGCGTACTTGAGCTTCGCCGGCTCGACGTCGACGAACTCCCGGCGCTCCTCGGGCGGGAAGGTGGTGTTGACGCTGTACTCCCGCATCTCCGTGCGCGAATCCCGGGTGTAGCGCCGGTCTAGGAGCGCCCGGACCCCGAAGTCCTCCGGGGATCGGAGCACCCGGCCGATGGCCTGCCGGGTCTTGCGGACCGTCGGGATCTCGACGGCGTAGCGCCACCCCGCGTCCTCCGCCCGGTCGCCGAACGCCTCGTCGTAGGCGTCCTGGATGGCCTCCGCCCGCTCGTCGAGGTGGGGATACGGCACCCCGACCACCGTGACGGTGCGGGCGTCGTCGCCGTCGAAACTCACCCCCTCCGCGAGGGTCCCCCACAGCGAGGTGAACATCGCGGCCGCGTCTTCCGAGACAAACTCTTGGCGGCGCTCCTCCACGGAGACCCCAGCTTGGTCGAGGTAGCAGCGGGCCTCGACCCGACCCTCCAGGAGGTCCTGGTACCGCTCGGCCTCCGAGTAACTCGGGAAGAAGAGGAGGGCGTTGCCCGGCGTGAACTGGATCACGTCCGCGAGCGCTCCCGAAACGATGTCCTGGATGTCCTCGTTGTCGCGCCGGCTGGCGAACAGGGGCGGCACGTCGACCGCGAATGTGCGCCGCCTGGATTCCGGGAAGGTGAGCCCGTAGGCGAGTTCGACGGGGTCATGGAGCCCCAGGACGTCGTTCATCACCTCGAAGGGGCGAAGGGTGGCGGACATGAGCACGGAGGCGTGGACCTGGTCGAAGAGGGCCTCGGTGACCCGGCGGGGGATACAGGTGTACAGTTCGGCGCGGCCGTAGACCTCTCCCGTCCCCTCGTCCCGGCGGACCGCCAGGGTCGGATATTGGGCCACGTCGGTGGCCTCCTCGAGGTAGGCCTCCACGAACGTCGCGGCGGCGAGGGTCTGGGATTCGGCCCGGGTGGTGGCATCCCCGGACCGGTAGGCCTCCTCGTACTCCTCATCGAGTTCCACACCGATCCGCAACGCGGCCGTGAGATCCTCCTCGATGCCCGGGCCCGAGTACCGGTCCAGGAAGCGGAGCGTCAGGTCGTCCCGACTTCCCTCATTGACGACCGGGATGTCCTCCCAGGAGTTGCCCACCCGCTCGCGGTCGCCGAAGCCGAAGGCCCCCTCGTAGGTCTCGACGAGGGCGTCCCGGAAGGTCGAGAGCACCCGGATCGCCGATTCGGTCCGGTCGACGTCCCGGTCATCGAGTTCGTCGATAGCGCTCTCCAGGGTGTTCTCCGTCAGGGTCCTGGTCGCATGGTCCCGGGCCGCGTCCTCGATGTTGTGAGCCTCGTCGAAGACGGTGATGACCTCCTCGGGGTCGCGGCCCAGCCACCGGAAGAACTGGCTGCGGATGGCGGGGTCCAGGAGGTGGTGGTAGTTCGCCACGACGAGGTCGACTCCGTTCATGCCCTCTTTGAGGAGTTCGTACCCGCAGTATCCGCGCTGTTCGGCGTAGCTGTAGATCTCCTCCGGCCGTCGCACGCCGTCGAACAGCCACCGGAAGAACCCGTCGTCCTTGCGGGTGAGGTTCTCGTAGAAGTGCTCGCAGGTGTTCGAAGCCTGCAGCTCCTCGATCTCCGCCTCGAGGGCTTCGATCTCGTCGAGGATCGCCTGGCGGCTCTCGGCCGCGTCTTCGGAACCTGCCTGGGCCTGGTCGAGCAGCTCGCGCTCCCGGACGCGGAGTTCCTCGAGTTCGTCCTGGGCTTCGGTCAGCTCCCGGGTGGTGTCCCGGAGCACCTGGCACTCCTCGTAGTCCACGTCGATGTGGCACATCGAGGACTTGCCCTTGAACACGAGGGCGTTGATCGGGGTTCCCTGGTTGATCTGGCGGGCCTCTCTGACGAACTGTCGCATCTGCTGGTGGACGTTTGTCGTGATGACGACCGTGCGGTCGTGCTCCCGGGCGTGGGCCAGCGCCGGGGCCAGCGCCGCCAGGGTCTTCCCGGTGCCACAGGCTCCCTCGAAGAGCACGTCCCGGCCGACCGCCAGGGCGTCGGCGATCTCGTCCATCGCCTCGCCCTGGTTCTCGTACGGGGTGGCCTTCGGGAAGAACCGGTCGTATTCGGCCGCCACGATGGGCCGAGTTTCGCTGCGATGGCGTATAAACCTCCGCCTGCACCGGGGTGATAGTGAAATAGGTTGGGGTGCTTTCGCCGGTCGGCTTCCTCATGAAGCCCATCTCATCGGCTCTCGTTTGTGGCAAAAACCGTCTGGTACCGTCGTGCCCAGAGATCGACCAGTCTCTCAATCGATCATGGTCAACAGCATCTTGAACCTGGATCGTGCTTCGACGCCGTGTGGGATATCCGCCGGCAGCACCAGCGATTCACCGGCGTCGAGGTCATATTCCTCGTCCGCGACCGATATAGAGACGGAGCCGTCAAGAACCTGGAGAAGGGCGTCGTGGTGGGCGGTATGCTCGCTGAGACGTTCGTCCTCGTCGAACGCGAAGACCGTCAGCGTCCCCGCCTCCTTGTCGATCACGGTTCGGCTGACGATGGCTCCCGGTTGGTACTCGATGAGATCCTCGACCTCGAACACCTGGCCCGCGAGATCCTCGACTGGTGAGCCGTCTGCCATGGCGGCAATTGCGGGTTCGGGTTGAAGAAGGTATCTTCCCGCTGTCGACGGTTTGACCCGGTCGGCCCCATTCGTCGTGGTAGGTGGGAGGAAATCCCCTAACAGCTCGGCCCCTCTCGGACCCGGGTCGGGCCACCGACGTGGAGCGGGTGCCGAAACCCTTTCACGCGGTCTCCCAGCACCGATGGGCGCACGGAAAGACCGTAATCAATCGGCCGGCTTCCCGAACGCGAACAGCGTCATCGGGGTCTGATCTTCGGCCCGCGGTGAGAGGTGCTCGGTCACGAGGTCGTCGAAGAACGTGAAGCCGCGACCGCCGATCTTCCGGTGGGCATAGGTCGCGAGGTAGAGCCGGCCGAGCGAGACGCCCCCGAGGAGTTGGGCAACCCGGTATCCCCGGTTGCCCAGTTTCGCCACGAGAGCATCGACATCGGCCATAATGTAGACGTTCGCCGCGGCATCGCCCACGACTGATTGACCGAGCGCAAGGCGACCGGCGGTCTCTCGATCGGTGTCACCGAGCCGCTCGAGGGTAGTCTGTGCGGGATGGTACTGATAGGCCCCGCTCTCGACGCCATCGACTGCGTGGACCAGGGTGTAGACGTCCACGAGTTGCTGGCCCCCGCCCGAGTCCCCGACGTCGACCGGGATACCTCGCAAGGCCCTGTCGAGAACCGTGGCGAAGAGCCGGTCGCTGAGTGATTCGTGGCTGTACTCCCTGAGTGAGCCGCGGCGCTCGATAGTGTTCGCGAGTGGCCGGCTCGAGGCCGTCTCTCGGTCGACCGGGTCGAGTTCGACCATCCGTCCGCCGCCTGGTCCGTGGGTCCCGAACGCGTCCCCGTCGACACCAGCGGCCTCTTCCAGCCATCCGCGTGCTGTCGCCCCGTCCTCCAGACGGCTCTGGCGCCAGGCGTCGGGGACGAGCGGATACTCGACGACCTCCGGCGAGAGCGGCTCCTCCGCTGGATCGATAGGCTCGACCGTAGGTGCCTTCGGGACCGTCTCTCCCCGCCCGATAGGAACGAGTTCGAGCGGGGCCTCGCGCTCCGGGTCGACACCGACGAGTTCGGCGACGGGGTCGTCGGCGAAGCCCGTGACGACGGATGCCCGATGGCCGAGAGCGTGGGCGGTTGCGAGCAGGTTCGCGAGGGTCGTCCCCGAGTCCCAGAACGCATGTCGGTAGGTCCGCTCGCGGTACTTCCAGGCGTTCCGCCACCACTGAGAGGTCACGACGAGAGTCATCGGGGCCGACCCGACGGATTCCGCGCCCGAGGCGCGGGCCAGGACGCCGCGATAATCCCCTTCGCGGACCACGTCGAAGTCGCCCGACGGGGGGTCGAAGTGATACACGCCCGGATCGAGGCCCGCCAGGTCACCCGTGACCGCGTAGAGGTCGATGTGGTAGAGTTTCCCGGTACACGCAGCTGCCCGAAACGGGGTTCGCTGGCCCTGTATCTCGAGTTCCTTCGTGATCCCCGTGGCGTACTGGCAGAGCGTCTGGAGGTCCGTCGCGTCGACCGGTTCCGATCCGTTCCGGATCTCACTCTCCATCGGTATCTCGGCAAACCTGGGCTCGGGGTACGGAGCCGCGATAGCCGGGAGGGCCGACATGTCTGGGGGCTCCGGGGACTCGCCGATTGTTATCCGGGGGAGATCACGGTACTGTTTCGTCGGCCGCGGTTTGCTCGCAAAATCGAGGGAGAAAGAATCCCGCCGGACGGATTCCGGCGTGTGTTTGCTCCGTTCGTGGTATTCGCGGGCGTCTACCATTGGAGAGGTCCACGGGACGGCTCCACTAACCGCTTGGGGCGGTCGAGGATCTCTTCCCATCGATACCACTGGATTCGGCCTGGGGGGGGGGGTTTGCGCTCACCGGAGGGTGACGTAGGTCAGGATGGCGATGGCGACGAACTGTAGCCCCCGGAGCAGGAGGACGAACTGATCGACGACCGGGTCCATGGCGTACAGGCTGTGCATGCTGAAGAAGAAGTAGAGGGCGGCAGCGTTCTCAAGCAGCATCACGACGGCGAAGGCGAGCAGGCCGAGTACCAGGGTGGTCCGGAACGTGGCGTAGTTCCGGGCCCAGACCACGATGAGCGCGAGCAGCAGGAGGACGTTCAACCCCGAAAGGATACTTGCGGCGGTGAGGGGGGTCCCCATCGTCATCACTCGATCGCCTCCAGGATCTGTTCGAATTCCTCGCGGTGGGATTCGAACCTGTCGGTGAGGAAATACAGCTTCGCGTAGTCTGTCTCCCCGGGCTCCACGACGTCGTGTTCGACGAGGGCGTCGAGGTGATGTCTCACGGTCTTGTAGCGGACGTCGAGGGTCTCAGCGAGTTGATTCGCGTTCATAGGTTTCTCCGAGAGTGTACGGATGATCCGGGCGCGGTTCTCGCCGCCCCGGGTCGCGGTAAGCAGGTACCAAAGCGCCTTCTCCATCGCCGTTCCTTGCCTGGCCTATCGACCGGGTCCCTCATATCAGTGTGCCCCGTCGGGAGACGAACTGGTCCTCAGCCGCGTAATCGATGGGTGACCACGGCGGGGGGAGAGGAAACGGGGTCCGACCGTGCGGGTCAGTTCGGCGTGATCCGGACCGAGAGCACGTCCTCGGTGTCGGGGTATTCGTAGCCGTTTACCGCTCCGATGGGGGCGACGGTGCTGCGTTCGACAAGGCCGACACCCCCCTCCCGCTGTCGCATCGGCTGGTTCTCGCCGACGCCGGGCTCCTCATTTATCTCGGTGCCGGTATCCCAGAGGCCGACGTGGTCGGTCTGGACACCGGCGACGGGGCTCTGGCCCTGGCCGAAGAGTCGGAGCCCGGAGGAGCCACCGATGGCGTAGAACAGGTCATTTGACGGGATGAACATGCTCACGAAGGACAGGTATAGCTGCGGCGCTCCGGATTCGGCCTCGAAGCTGAACTCGTAAGCGTGTCCGGGGGTCAGCGGTCCGGCGCCGTCCATACCCTCGGGGACTGCGGCGACACCGCTTTCGACGACGGTGTCCCGCTCCCCGAGCGAGACAGCGAGGCGCTGGGGCATCCCGTCCTCCGCGAGTTCCTCGAGCCCGTTGTCCCGTTCGGGCTGGCCGTTGCTGAAGATGGGCTCGTCGCGCGTGTGGACCGCCCACACCACCGGCGTCAGGGGGACCGGCTGGCTGGCCTGATTCCCGTCGGCGCTGGTCTGCAGGGTGTTTCCGTCGGAGACGTTCTCGACGCGGACCGTGAAGGTCCGGGCGTCCATACCGTTCGATTGGCCCAGGGCCCCGGTGCTCGCGAGGCCGATTCCCCCCGCGAGGACCGCGCCCGTCCCTGCCAGTACCGTCCGGCGGGAGAGCGTCGAGCCCTGGGTGTCGGGTTGCTTCGTTGTCATGGCGTTTCAGTGCGCGAGGCGCACGACCGATGGTGCGCCCACCCCAGATAAATCAATTTTTCAACATTTGTACCGACTTCGGGGAAAGTCGATTCCTGATCTCTTCCAAATTCGGCGCAACTCTGGGAGGCGCCTGTCTACCCCCCGACCGTCGGTATCGATGAGTGGGAGGATCTGTCACAGGCTTAGATGGGCGGGGCCGTATCGGCACCCGTTTGTCCCTGACCTGCAATGGATAGCCGCTGGATCGGCTCTGGATGTCCACTGAAACGGACATCCAGTGCAGATGCTCGTTCGATCCCGGCCCGGTCTCGGACCGATCTACCCATCACATCCGCCGGGGAGCCCGTCGTCACCACAAATCCCATGCGAACCGGTCGAGAAGTGAGACTGAATGCTCACGAG
Organism: uncultured Halobacteriales archaeon; assembly: GCA_964594685.1. Classification (GTDB taxonomy): domain Archaea; phylum Halobacteriota; class Halobacteria; order Halobacteriales; family Halobacteriaceae; genus Halodesulfurarchaeum. The sequence goes on along the minus strand of CAZQNH010000010.1, from coordinate 29,436 downwards.
ACGCGCCGCCCTCGCCCTGGGCGTGACGTTCTCCGCCACCGCCCTCTCGGGCTGTCTCTCCAGGACGTACGCCGTCGAGAGCAGCGTTCCTGGTCGCTGGCCGATGGCTCGGCGCGATCCGGGAAACCGGGCCAAGGCTCCGCGGGCGACGCCGCCGACGTCGGAGCCCGAAATCGATTGGCAGCGATCGTTCCACGCCTCGGATCACCCGGCCCAACTGGTGGTCACGCCCGAGACGGTCTTCGCCGCCCGGGCGCTGGGCGTCTCCGCGCTCGACCGGGAGACCGGCGATACCAGATGGCGAACGGACGGACGCGGGCAGACCCCCGCGGAGGGGACTGCTCGTCTCGCGTGTCTCAAAGACCGCACATTCTACACTGCGGACGGAACCGCGCTCCGCGCCTACGATTTTGCCGGCGAGCTACAGTGGGAGGAACCGTTCCCGGCATCGGATTCGCGTACGAGGGGCTACGGGCTGGTCGCCGGGGCGGACACCCTGTTCTGGGGCACCCACGGCCGGCTCACGGCGTTCGGCACCGACGGCACCCACCGGTATACGTTCGAACTGCAGGGATCGGGTGACGTGTTCCCCGGCGTGGGAACCGGGCGGCTCTACGTGGCCGGTCCGGGACGGCTGATCGGCGGCAAGCCCCCGGGAATCCTCGAACTGGTTCTCGGCGACGGGCCGTCAGTCACGTGGCGGTCCGGGCCCGCCGGCCGTCCGACCTGGCCGGTCGTCGTCGGGGAGCGGGTGCTGGTCGGAGATCGGTCGTTCGCGGGAGCCAGTCCCGGCCCGCACACCGTCCGGGCGTTCCGACCGAATGGGTCCCCGGACTGGTCGGCCGAGGTCGACGGCCCGACCTCGAATCTCGCGATCTCGAGGGCATCGAACCTGGTCTACGTCGTCGAGACGGGGGCGGACGCTGGCGGTCGGGTGACCGCACTCGACGTCGAGAGGGGTGACCGGGTGTGGACCCGCGACCAGTTCCCGCTGGACGACGCCGGGGGATCGATCGCCGTGGCCGGCGACACGCTCATGGTCGGCGGGTTCTCCAGGGAATCGGAAGATTCGATCCGCGCCCTGGACGCCGCCGATGGCGAGACGCGCTGGGAGACACGCGTCCAGGGGATGGTGACCCATCTCGTCGCGGTCGGCGAAGAGGTCTTCGTCGCCACGAGTCTGGGTCACGTCTACGCGCTTGCCTGAGCCGACCGGGCACGAGCGGTTTTCGCGGCCGATCAGCTCGCCAGCCGCGGACCGACCGGTCTTATGTGCACCCATCCGTAGGGGCAGGTCGTGTCACGGTCGGACAGTCGGGTGGACATGACCGAGGGGGCGATCGGCCCTCGACTGGCCAGACTCGCCTGGCCGCTGGTCGCGGGGAACCTCCTCCAGACCGCGTATAATCTCGCGGACATGTTCTGGGTGGGCCGCGTCGGTTCGAACGCCGTCGCCGCGGTCTCCCTCATGTTTCCCACCGCTTGGCTGTTCGTCTCCACTGCGATGGGCATCACGGCTGCCGCCGTCGCGCTGGTCTCCCAGTATATCGGCGCGGACCGGGAGCGGCGGGCCGAGCAGGTCGTCGGCCAGACGGTGATCCTCGCGGTGGCCGGCGGCCTCTTTCTCGCGGCCTTCGGGTGGTCTATCCGGTATCCACTGATCGACCTGCTCGGCGCCGAAGGGCCGGTCTACTGGCAGGCCCTGGCCTACGCGGAGGTCATGTTCGTCACCATCCCCTTTACCTTCCTCTTCTTCGCCTTTCGGGCGGTGCTACGCGGCGCCGGGGACACGAGGACCGCGATGTGGCTGGTGCTGGTCTCGGCCGGGCTGAACGTGCTCATCGACCCGTTCCTCATCCTGGGTTGGGCCGGGCTGCCTGCCCTCGGGGTGCGCGGGGCGGCCATCGCCACGCTCATCTCCCGGGTGGTCGCGGCGGGGGTCGGGGTGGCGATCCTGGTCCACGGCGGGTGGGGCATCCGGCTACGGTTCGGGGACCTCCGGCCCGAAACCGATCTCCTCAGGAAGCTGATCGACGTCGGCTACCCCTCGACCCTCGACGGCCTCGCTCGGAGCCTCGCGGCGGTCACCATGGTCGGCCTGGTAGCGCGGTTCGGGACGGTCCCGACAGCCGCGTATGGCATCGTGCTCCGGTACCAGTCCATCTCCTGGACCGTCTCGGGGGCCGTGGGGCAGGCCACGGCGACCGGAGTGGGGCAGAACCTCGGGGCCGGCTCGCTCGACCGCTCGCGACATGTCACCCGGACGGGAGTTATCGGGACCATGGCCGTCCTCGCGGCGGCTTCGGCCACGGTCTTCGTCTTCCCCGAGGCGGCGATGGGTGTGTTCATCGACGACCCGGCGGTCATCGCCGAGGGCACGACGATATTCACCATCGTGGCCCCGTTCTGGGCCTTCTTCGGCGGGCTCATGGTGATCCAGGGGAGCTTCCGCGGCGCCGGCCGCACCCGGGTCGCCTTCGTGCTCTCGATGTTCTCCCGATGGGTGGTTCGCATCCCGGGGGCTGCGGTCCTGGCCTTCCTGCTTGGATGGGGCTCCGTTGGCCTTTACTGGGGGATGGCGGCGTCGGCGTTCCTGTCCTTCATCGTCGGGACCATCTGGTTCCTCACCAGGGGGTGGTCCGAAGCGGTCATCGAGGAGGACGAGGGGGAACCTGGCACCTCGGACGTCGAGAAGCACCCCGAGGTGGGGACCGGGCTCGAATCGGAAGACGATTGAGGGCGACCGTATCGCCACTGCGTGGGATTCGATCGAGGTCGCCTCGCGTCCCATTCGAGACGGTCTCGGAACGCTCCTGCGAAAACCGATTACCCACCTCTTCTCGCATCACTGGTACCACGCTATCGGGACCTCACTCACCTTCGGGTTCGATGTAGACCTTGGTCACCGCGGGATTAGCCTCCCGGAGCCGGTCCTCGATGGCGGTGATGGCGTCGTCCATCTCGTCGGTGTCGAGGTCGGGGTCGAACGCCACGTCGGCGGCCACGACCACCTCGTCGGGCCCGAAGTAGACCGTACGGAAGTCCTCGACATGATCGACATTCGGTGCCTCGCGTACGATAACTCGCAAATCTTCTTCCTCCGACTTCGGGAGGCTCTCGCCGAGGAGCAGTCGCTTGTTCTCCCAGGCGAGCGCCAGCGCAAAGCCCATGAGGAGCACCCCGATCAGGAGCGCTGCCGCCGCGTCGAAGACGTGATTCTCGGTCAGTTGGGTGAGGGACACTCCCATAAGGGCCATCGCCAGCCCCAGGAGGGCGACCGTGTCCTCGGTGAGCGCGGTGAGCACGGTGGTATTACTGGTCTTGGTGAAGGACTCGCGGAACGTCTCCCACCCGTGGCGCTCCATGTCGGCGACGGTCGCCCGATACGCCTTGGAGAACGCCCACGATTCGAAGACCAGACCGCCGCCGAGCACCGCGTAGTTCACCCAGACCGATGGGAACGTCGCGCCGAGGTAGGTAACCGTCCCGGACAGAACTCGCTCGCTCCCGTGAATCAGTGCTTCGTACCCGTGGGTCGCGCTCTCCCACCCCGCGATCCCGAACAGGAGGACACTCACCAGGAAACTGTAGAAGAACTGGGCTTTGCCGTATCCGAAGGGGTGCGAACGGGTCGCCTTCCGCTGCCCGTACCGGATCCCGATGAGAAGGAATACCTGGTTCCCCGTATCGGAGATGGAATGGTAGGTCTCCGAGAGCATCGCCGGGGACCCGGTGAGCAGGAAGCCGAAGAACTTCAGGACCGCGATGGCGCCGTTCGCGATCATCGCCGCGATGACGACGCCTTTGCTCGAGGCCATCACACGACCGTTCCGCTGGGACACACAAAACGGTTCGTCCCCCGAGCAAGCTTGCCTCGAGGTTCCGTCCTGGGACAGGCCGTTCAGTTCCTTACCGGCATGGTTAGCCCTTCTCACCCACGAACACGACGACGGCCAAATTCCGTCGGGGCGAAGCCGTCCCTCGAGCGGAATCCTCAGGACAATGGGGCGTGAAATCTGGCCATGCTCGTCGTGCTCTCGGACACCCACCGGACTGAGCGGCCGGGGCTCGAGGACCCACTTCGGTCGGCGATCCGCGAGTCCCAGATGGTCGTCCATGCGGGGGATTTCACCACCGAGTCGGTCCTCGAGGGTTTCCAGACGACGAGTCGGGAGTTCCTCGCGGTCCACGGGAACGCGGATACGCCAGGTGTCAGCTCGCGGCTTCCGACCGCCAGAACACTCGAATTCGGCGGTTGCACGATCGCGATCACGCATACCCAGCGGGGTGGCACGATCGGCCTCTCGTACTTCGGTGCCGAGCGCGGTGCGGATCTGGTAATCTTCGGTCATACCCACAAGCCACAGGTCCTGGAGACTGGTGACCTGACACTTCTCAATCCCGGAAGCCATGCGGATCCTCGTGGCGGGGGGCCGACCTACGCGGTGCTCGAGGATGATGAGGGACTCAGTGGAACAATTCGAACTATCGCGGGTGATGTCGAGCGCCAGTTCCGCGTGGAGGGCCGAAGCGAAAGGGAAGGGGGCTGAAACGGGCGGACAGGGGAAGGGGTGGGGCAGGGCAAGTCGGAGGGTTGCTGACTCGCCGGGGTCGGGGGAACCCGACGAGCCTGCAAGTACACCAATGGACTACCATATCAAATACCCGACGTAGGCTCAAAGGACTGTTTTACATTCGGGTTCTCCACTCGGAATTCGCCCGCCGTCTGGGCCGGAGATCGCAATTTTGCAGAAGGGCAGGCGGGCTGAGTCCAGGCCGGAACGATCGCTGGACGATAGCCGGTCAGTTCCGGGCGTACAGCACGATGGTCATCACGGCGAGTGCGAGGATGCCCCCGACGAAGAAGAGCAGCCCTGGAGGGAGCCCGGCCGCTTGCTCCGCCGCGCCACTCAATTCGAAGGGCTCAGCGGCTCTTTCGGCCACGGTGGTCGTGACGTTCGCCTCCTGGGCGACCATCGCGCCGTTGTCGCTCCCGGTTTCCGCGGTCGGTGTTCCACCACCGCCGAGGCCGAACATGGCCCCGATTCCCCGACCCAACCACTGCTGGACGACGAGGGCCCCGATGGTCACCGCACCGATGCCACCCACGAGACTGGTCAGGGCCGTCCGGACGTCCTGGCCGTGTTCGTCCGAGCCGGCGAAGAGGACGACCGGGGCGTCCCTGGCCCCGTAGACGTTCATCTCCCGGCCCTTCTCGGAGTACCGGGTGTCGATGACCTCGATGAGGTCGGCGTCTGACAACTTCTCGATGTGATACTGGGCGTTCTGGAGGGACGTATCGGCGCGGTCCGCCAACTCCGAGGGCGTGCCTGGGTCGTCGTGGACCTCGGCGAGGAGGGACCGGGCGGTGTCCGCACTCAGCGCAGAGAGGAGATCCTCGGCGTCTGACTCGTCCACGCCGATGACACGGGGTTCTCCGTCCGGCGGCTCTGCATCGGAGGGGGAGGGCAATAGACCGGACATGCCCACCCGTTTGAGGCTTTCACGTATCAGCTTTTCCTCCGGGGGACATGCCGATCATCCGGGAAACGCTCCTGGCCCGGGGCAGAACGGTTGGTCGGGAGCCCACTCAGGGGACCTTCTCGGTGGGTCCACCTGGCACTACCGTCTTCACGGCGGGCCCTGGTTCGGTGATCAAACGAAGATATGTGACCGCGAGAGCCAGGGCGAGGAGCGCCGGGAACGTCGTCAAGACGATCGCCACGAGCGGAACCGTCACCGCCCCCTCCAGGGCAATCACCATCGTCATACCGGTCAGCGTCGGCGCGAGAATCGCTCCGAACACCAACCCGACGCCGCCGAAGACGTATCCCCAGGGGTGGCGTCGCCAGAGCAGGGTCCCGGCGATAGCCAGTCCCGGGGCCACCACGCTCAGATCGATAAAGTGGGAGGCCAGCGCCTGTGGGCCGACCTCTTCGACCAGGAGGGGTGGGGTCCCAGAGAGCGTCGCCGGGACGAGTTCCGAAAGCCAGAGAGCGGCGAGGCCGATGGCGATGCCCCAGAGGAAGACCCCGTAGGTGCGCTCGGAGAGCCCATCGGCCATCGCGTCGCGGACCTCGTCGGGGTCGGTGCCCCGGAAGCCACCGAGGAGGGTGTACACAGCGAGACCGAAGAGTGCCACGTAGCCCAGGAAGAACTGGTTGAACGTGATCTGCAGGGCGATCGTCGCCCACATATATGACATATACACGAGGGCTCCCAGCCACAGGATCCGCCCCCGCAGTGAACCGGCCCTGGCTGCGAGCAGTCCGATACTCAGCGCGGGAACGCCGACGAGCAGTATGAGGGCGTCCTGGACGTAGAACCCTGGCAGGAGTGCTGGCTGGTACATCCCCTGCCGGAGGAGCCCGAGGAGGGCCGAAACGATCGCGAGCACCGCGATCGAAGCGGTCGAGTATCGCTGCCACCGTGGAATGGGTTGGGCGGTCATGATCGAAGGGTCAATACTACGACGTGTGAGAGATACGGAGTTTCTCCGATTCTCACCCGGTGAGAAGGACCGCCGAGCAGGTACCGGTTCAGCCTCGCCCCCCGCCGACCCGGACAGGCATCGGTTACTGCCGGCACAACCCCTGTTGGAAACTCGGTGAATTGAGGACCACGACCCCCAATCACAGTTTATACGGTGGAAAGAAGATGGACGGCAAGGTGGTGTCGATCGATCAGCGTTCGATTTATGAACGGGGCCACTACCACCTCACCGAGACAGCGCTCGCTCCATCAAGTACACTCACCGAAACAGGAAACCCGACACTGCCGGTGCGGAAAGCGGATGGCTCGCTTACCAGCCGCCGCCCATCCCATGTCCGTGGCCGCCCATACCGTGGCCATGGCCGCCGGACCCGTACCCGCCGTTACCCGGTCCGTACCCGCCATTGCCCGGGCCATACCCACCGTTGCTCGGGCCGTATCCGCCGTTCTCATAGCCGGTGCCGGGGCCGTAGCCACCCCACATGCCAGGACCGAATCCGCCCCACATACCGGGCGCATCTGTTCCCCACATGCCGTGGCCGCCCCACATACCGGGACTGTAGCCGTTCCCACAGGGCATCTGGGGTCCGTAGCCACCGTTCGGCGCCTGGTAGCCGTAGCCCGAACCCGGTCCGTACTGTCCGGCGTTAGGTGCCCGGTTCCATGGCCCCATCTGTTCAGCCATCGCGCGTGCGACAGCCTCGATGGTCGTGCCGGTCTCCTCCTCGAAGGCTTCGACGCCCTCGGGACCCATCCGGGTCGCCATCCACTCGGCCATATATTGGGCCTGGGCCTCTGTTGCGTTCTCAGCCTCGGGCGTCGGGGCCGGTTGGTCGGAATCGGTGCCACCGTGGGCGCTGACGACTGGTGCGAGACCGCCGATTGCGAGGACCGCGACCAGTGCGCCAATGAGCAGGATCGTCGTGTTTTGTCGCATTACAGGCTACCCTATGGGCCTTCCCTACTTGCTCACGAGGATCGAAACTATCGTCTGAAAACGTCCGAAAACGTTTCTAACGGATTCTAATCGTTTTTCAGCGTGGAGACCGTTCGTGACGGGTGAATCCCGGCCCCTCGGGTTTCAGGGGGTACCTCCCGGTTCAGTCGACGCTGGCTGGAGGGGTCGATGCCGGACGAAACGTCTTTCCCGCTTGCCGACCCAGCGACGGTATGGTCGAAGCCGGCCCCGTCTTCTACGCGATGCTCGCCGCCCTCCTGCTGTTCTTCTTCTTCATCTACCTCATGATCCGCCGGACTCTACTGGGATTCAAAGAGGGGATGGACCAGAGCCGCGACCGGTAGCACACTCAGGCCAGCGCCGCCTCGACCCGCTCGATCGCCGTATCGATTTCGCCCTCATCGACGTCCCAGTGGGTGACGAAGCGAGCGGTGTACTCCCCGAACTCCGTGGCCTGTACGCCTTCGGCCTCGATCGTGTCCAGGAACGCCGCGGCGGTCATGTCGAGCGGTGTGGTATCCGCGAGGACGATGTTGGTCTCCGGTGGCTGGACGTCGAGGCTCTCGATCTCGTCGAGACCGTCGGCAAGCCGCCTCGCGTTCCGATGGTCGGCTTCGAGATGCTCGCGGTTTCGCAGCGCCAGGATGCCCGGCGCCGCGATGATTCCGGCCTGCCGCATCCCCCCACCCATAAGTTTCCTGACACGTCGGGCCTCCTCGACGAACGATTCCGACCCGGCGAGCATCGATCCGACCGGGGCGCCGAGGCCCTTCGACAGGCAGAACATCACCGACTCGACGGGGTCGGTGTAGGCGGTCACGTCCACGCCGTGGGCCACCGCGGCATTGAAGATTCGGGCCCCGTCGAGGTGGACCGGGACCCCGAGATCGTGGGCGGCCTGGACGGTCTCGGCGAAGGATTGGGGATCGATCGCGATACCCCCGCGGCTATTGTGAGTGTTCTCCAGGCTCACCAATCCAGTAGCCGGTCGGTGGATGTTACCCGCGACATAGGCCTCTCGGAGCTGTTCCGGCGATGGGAGGCCCCGGGGGCCGGAGTCCACGGTCCGCAACTGGAGCTGGGAGTGCTGGGCGAAGCCCGCAATCTCCCACTTGTAGACGTGACTCTCTCGCTCGACGATAGCTTCCTGGCCCCGCTCGGTGTGGACTCTGGCGGCGATCTGGTTGCCCATCGTCCCGGAGGGGACATAGAGGGCCGCTTCGGTCCCCACCACCTCGGCCGCGACGGCCTCGAGGTCGTTCACCGTCGGGTCGTCGCCGTGGACGTCGTCGCCCACCTCGGCGTCCGCGGACGCCTCGCGCATCGCCTGGCTGGGTCGCGTGACCGTGTCACTCCGCAGGTCCATCATGCTTCTGGATGCGACGGCGCAGTATAAACGAATGGCGGTCGAACGGGTGATGGTCGACCCCCAACCGGACGGATGATCCGCACCCGCTATCCCACCGTGGAATCGAGCCCATGTCAGTACAACTAATTCGGGACCGGCCCAACGCGGTGGCATGGATGCCCGCATCCGCCAACAGGCCGACATCATCGTCACTCACTCCACGGACGTCCGGGCGGGCGATCGGGTCATCGTCTCGGTCCCGCCGGACGCCGAGGACCTCGCGGTCGCCCTCTTCGAACGACTGGGAGATATTGGCGCTGCCCCCGTGATGGTCTCCGGGGGCGACACGCCACTTGGTACCGACCGCGCGGTGCGTGGCTATCTCACCGGAATCGAGACCGACACAGTCCCCTCCCCGGACCATCTGGAAGCCCTCTATGCGTCCGCCGACGTCATCATCCGCGCCAGGGGCCACGCGAATGTCACGGAGCGGAGTGATGTCTCTCCGGACGCGAACACCGCTCTGACCAAAGCTACCGAAGCGGCCCGGGCGGAGATGCTCGATTCGCGGTGGTGTCTCACCCAGTTTCCGACCGCGGCGAACGCCCAGCTGGCTGGGATGAGCACCGAAGCCTACGAGAACTTCGTCTGGGACGCCATCAACAAGGACTGGTCGGCGGTCCGGGAGCACCAGGCCCAACTCGTCGACATCCTCGACGAGGTGGCCGAGATCAGGATCCGGAGCGGCGAGACCACCGACCTCCGCCTCGGGATCGAGGGCAACGAGACGATCAACGACTACGGGGAGCACAACCTCCCGGGCGGGGAGGTGTTCACGGCCCCGATCCCTGACTCGGTCGAGGGGCAGGTACAATTCGATCTTCCGCTCTTCCACCAGGGTCGCGAGGTCGAAGGGGTCACCCTCGAGTTCGATGACGGCCGGGTCGTCTCCCACGCCGCCGAGAAGAACGAGGAGACACTCAGCTCAGTCCTCGAAACTGACGACGGTGCCCGCCGGGTCGGGGAACTCGGCATCGGGCTCAACCGCGCCATCGACCGGTTCACCTACAACATGCTCTTCGACGAGAAGATGGGCGATACCGTCCATCTCGCCCTCGGGAAGGCCTACGACGATTCGGTGGGCCAGGAAAACATGGGCAACGAGAGTGCGGTCCACGTGGACATGATCGTCGACATGAGCCGGGACTCTACCATCGAGGCCGACGGCGAGGTCATCCAGCGGAACGGCACCTTCGTCTTCGAGGACGGATTCGATGAGGCAGAGGCGACCGACAGCCTCACGTCTCGAGGTCGATATCGATGATTACAGCCCCGTCGATGCCGGCCTGGAGTTCCTCGAGGGTGGGCGCCCGGTCGCCCTGGACCCGGATTCCGAGTTGGTGGACGTCCTCGAGCCCTCGCTCTTGGATGAACTGCTTCATATAGCTGGCTACTGTCTCGGGCTCGGGATGTGGGGTGGCGACAGCGGTTCGCTCCCGGCCCTGGATCCGGACGATGACGGGTTCGCCACCGCGAAGATTTCGCCACCAGGAGCCGTGGGTCGTGACGACCAGGGTGCTTCCCTGCCGCCAGTACGCTACGGGGGTACTGTACTCCGTCCCGGAGTCCCGACCGGTGAAGGTCAGCAGCAAGATGGAGTCACTGATGAGGGGATTGAGCGGCGACCGGAGGATGGCGGTGACGATTGGATTGATGAGCCACGAGACGGCGTCCGGAACGAGCGGTCCCCTAGTTTTGACATATCCGTCAGCCGCCTGGTCGCCTCCCGCCTCCCCGCGGTCGGTATCTCCACTGCACCGCGACTCGTTCCGTGAATCCTCCTCGCGGCTCATGACGGGATCTACCCGTTGTCTAGCCGTCCACCGAGTAAGGCTTTGGCCGACGGACTGGTACTGACAGCCCTGTGGGGGAGAACTCCTCCACGTATCAGGTGCCGTTCCAACCGGGTCGACCTGCGGAAACACTCCATACTTGTTACTACTGCTAATCAGCGCTTCCCATCTCACCATCCAACCGCAATTATCGACCGCTCGACACGGGATCGTGTGGCGTGTTCGCACCCGCCTTTTAAGGCACTGGCCCACATATACGTCATCGTGCCCGATATCGAATGTCCCGACTGCGGTCGGGTCATCGCGATGCACGAACTGGAAACCCGAACGGTGGCGCAATCAAACGGGTTCCGGACGACGTATCGGTGTCCGTTCTGTCGGGCCGACTTCGAGGACGTAAAGCAGTTGTTGTAGCGGGGGTCGCGCCACCTGAACGGGCGGGGGAATAGCCGTCGGCCGCCGGGGGCCGGGGGATTCGGTCGGATTCCTTCGGCAGCTACTGCGCTCGCTGTCCTCGCCGTGCGTTGAAGCTGAGTGAGCCAGGGCTCAGGGGTACTCGAACTTGTGAATCCTTCGACCGGTGCCCCTGGGAGATTCTCGTCCCGCGGCTACTCTCGCTTCGATCGCCGGTTCCGGAGCCGCCGGACCGCGAGCACCCCGATGATGCTGGTGGTGATGAGGCCGAACATCGTGATTGGGCTCCGCTTCACCCGCGATTTCGAACCCAGTGCAGTCTCGGACGCTTGCGAGGAGTTCATCTCTGTCTCGTCGATCTTCTCTTTGCTCTTTCCTGTAGTTATCTGGATATTGACATCGAGAAATCCCATGCCGCCCCTACGACCTCGGGGAGCATCGGTATGGCCGTCCTACCGGTCCTGTCACCGGGAAACTGCCCTTCAGGGGTGGTTCGCAGGCTCGGTCTCGGGCTCTCGGACCGGCTTCTCCTCGAGAGGTCATCTCCCGCGCGGACAGAAAGCCTTTACATATTACTGCGATAGCAGGGATGACGATGTCCCCGCCCAGGTACACGCGACGATCAGCTCTCAGGCTCGGCGCCCTGGTCCTGGTGAACTCTGTCGCCGGCTGTACGGCGACCAACGACCAGTCGACGCCCGATGGGACCTCCACCTCGGGCGACTCCACGACGACTTCCCGGCCCGAAACCGGGCCACCGGACATGCTGGCGATGGGCGAAACAGCCACGAGCGAGGAAGGGGTCTCCGTGACGATCTCGGACCCGCGGGTCCGGAAGATCATCTTCAGTCCGGACGAGGGGACCATCACCCACCGCTATCCCGCCGGCGAGCCCAACTCGCAATTCCTCGTAGTCTCCGTGACCACAGCGGGGTCTGCTATCAGTGACCTCGCCCTCGCCCCAGTGGTCGGCGACACGCGCCGCGAGACCCAGGGCTACCGCGAGACCACCTCCCCGGGAAGCGATGGGACACTCAGCTTCCAGGTATCGCTCGTCGACCCGGGGAGCGCCGCCCTCGAATGGGAATCCGAAGCGGGGGACCGGTATCGATGGACGCTCCCGGACGCCGTGCTCGAGGACCTCGGCCGGGCCCCGGAATTCGGCGTGACGGACTTCTCGGTGCCGGACTCGATTCCCCGGGGGGATCCGTTCACCGCCTCGATCACCGTAGAAAATACCGGCGACCGTGATGGACGATTCCTCGCGGTCATCCTCGATGAGGGGGCCAGTAGTGTACCGCTCCACTCGATGTTTACCCTCACGATTCCGGTCGGCGAGACAGTCTCCCGGGACCTCGCAGGCCGGGAGATACAGGGCGACCGGGACAGTGTGACAGCGATCCTCGATTGGGGGATCGAGGAACGGACGGACACCCTGTCGGTCTCGGACTGACTGCCCTCCCCGATGTGGTTTGCACTCTATAATGGGCGCCGCGAGCCCGGCGGAGCCAAGATAGTGAAGACCAATTTCCGCAGAAATCCAGCAATAATCCTGGCTGGGGGGCCCGAGGGCTTGCGTGGGTCGAGGGATCTCGATCGGTCAGCCGATGGCTTCCTGACTGGGAGAAATCGTCTGGTTGAGGATGAAGCCCACGCTCGATTGTATGCCATTTCGTCTCTTCCTCACCTGCTCGCGGCGACGTCGCTCGCCGGGATGAGACGCTCGCAGTGGTCGCGTCTCGCTGTTCGTCGTAAGACGGGCACGACGGGATTCGAACCCGCGACCGTCGGATGTCTTCCCCACACAGCGTCGCTGCCCGGGATAGAAGTCCGACGCTCTGTCCGGACTGAGCTACGTGCCCTCCCCCGGCGGTATGCCTGTGGAGGATTTATAGGCTTTGCACCGGGGAAAATCGACGGACGGCAGGCCAGGTTTTATAAGGGATGACGGCCCACTCAGTGCTGTATCAGTCCCGTACGGGATTTCCATCATGTGTGGGCCCCCGGCGCCGCTGGCTGCCGTTTTCCCCCGGAATCAGGCCCCGACCCGTGCCCCGTGCCCGTCAGACATCTGTCAGACACCCCTGCCGGAAGCCGCCCCGAGTGAGCCATGAGCGTCGACCTGGTCGTCACCGACACCCGATCTATCTCCCGACGCGTCGAGGCCGGCCTCGACCAGCGCACCCTCAGCCGGCTGGACATCCAACCTGGCGAATACGTCGAGATCGACGGCCGGGACCGCACCGTCGCCTTCGCGGCCTCGGCCAACGTGACTGGTGACGGCGTCGCCCTCGGCGAACACGTCAGGACCAACGCCGCCGTCGAAGCTGGCGACCGGGTCACGGTCTCGAAAGCCACGGTCTCGCCCGCCGAACAATGCACCATCACCCCGACCCGTGGCATCGATATCACGGAGGGCGAAGTCCCGCTTGCGGATTCGCTTGCCGGCTGGCCCGTCTCCAACGGCGACGTGATCGACGCGGACCTCCTCGACGGGGCGCTCACGGTGCCCTTCGTCGTTACCGACACGGTGCCCCACGGCCCGGTCGTCGTCACGGACCGGACCCGGGTGATCGCGAGGGCGGAAGCCACTGAGACCGACGCGTCGGGCTGGGAGCCAGCCAGCTTCGATGACGTCGGCGGGCTAGACGAGACCCTCTCGACGCTCCGGGACAGCGTCCTGCTACCCCTCGAGCGACCCGACATCTTCGCCGACATCGGCGAGGACCCGACGACTGGGGTGTTGCTATCCGGCCCCTCCGGCACCGGGAAGACGCTTCTCGCTCGGGCGCTTGCGACCGAGACCGACGCCCACGTGGTGTGGCTCGATGCCTCCCTCGTCTCCAGCCAGCGATCCGACGAGATCGCCACCGAGTTCGACCGGGTAGTCCGGGAGGCCCGGGCCCATGCGCCCTCCCTGGTCGTGTTCGACGAACTCGATGCCGTCGTCCCCGCCGCCGGCTCCAGCGGGGGCCGGGACCGGCGCGTGGCGGCCCATTTCCGGTCGATGCTTGACTCGCTCGCCGACGAGGCGGGGGTGGCCGTGTTGGCCACCGCCGCCGACCCAGACGACGTTGGCGAATCCCTCCGGCGGGGCGACCGGCTCGAGCGCGAACTCGAGGTGGGCGTGCCCGACGAGGCCGACCGCCGGGACATCCTCACGGGGCAGACAAGACATCTCCCGCTGGGGATGGACGTCGACCTCCGGACCGTTGCCGCCCGGACCCACGGGTTCGTCGGGGCCGACCTGACCGCCCTCCGGACCGAGGCCGTCCTCGAGGCGGCGCGTCGGTCCGCCGACGGGGTCGGGACGCCGACGGTCACGATGACCGACTTCGAGACCGCCCTGTCCCGCGTCCAACCCAGCGCGATGCGGGAGCTACGGGCCGCGGTGCCATCGGTGACCTACGAGGATATCGGTGGGGTCAGAGCCGCCAAACGCGAACTGATACGGGCGGTCGAGTGGCCGTTGCGCCACCCCGACCTCTTCTCCGCGCTCCAGACCGAGCCGCCGCGAGGCGTGCTCCTGTATGGGCCCCCGGGTACCGGGAAGACGATGCTCGCGAAAGCTGTCGCCAACGCCACGGACGCGAACTTCATCTCGGTGAAGGGCCCCGAGGTCCTGGATAAGTACGTGGGCGAGTCCGAGGCCGCAGTCCGCAAACTCTTCGAGAAGGCCAGGCAGAACGCCCCCGCCGTGGTCTTCTTCGACGAGATAGACGCCATCGCCCCCCGCCGCGGCCAGGAGTACGGCACACAGGCGGTTGAGCGGGTGGTCTCCCAGCTGTTGACCGAACTCGACGGCCTCGAACCGCTCGAGGACGTGGTGGTCCTGGGCGCGACCAATCGACCGGACGTGATCGACCCGGCGATCCTCCGGCCGGGCCGCTTCGAGCGGCTGGTCGAGGTGCCACTGCCCGACCGCGAGGCCCGCCAGGAGATCTTCCGCGTGCACACCGACTCGGTTCCCATGCAGGGGATCGACCTCGATACCCTGGCGGCGGAGACCGCGGGGTACTCGGGGAGCGACATCGCGGCCGTTGTGCGGGAGGCCAGCCTCCTGAGCATCGAATCCTACATCACCGGGGACGGCCGGGCCACCCCGACTGTCACAGCGGACCACTTCGCCAGGGCACTCGCCACGGTCACACCGACTGTTGCGAGGGGCGGGACTGAATCTGCGGGCACCGAGTTCGAGTCGGAGTGAACCCATATCCAAGCCACCGACCGACCGCGAGACGCCGGGCGGTGTCCGCGGAACGGAACCGAAAAGGCGCCCTATCGCGTAGCTGGCCGCAATGACTGTTATCGGTATCGTCGGCCTTCCCGGAAGCGGGAAGAGCGAGGCTGCGGCGGTTGCACGCGAACTTGACATCCCCGTGGTCACCATGGGGGACGTCGTCCGGGAGGAGGCCGCCGACCGCGGACTCGATCCCGCGTCGGACCATGGAACCGTCGCCCAGGCACTCCGGGAGGAGAACGGCCCGGACGCCATCGCGGAGCGCTCGCTCCCCCTCGTCGAAGGTCATCTCGAGGACAGTGACGTCGTGGTGATCGACGGCATCCGGTCCGGCGACGAGGTAGCCAGGTTCGAAGCGGCGTTCGGCGAGTCGTTCACCCTCGTTGAGATCACGGCTCCGGCCGACCTGCGGGCCGAGCGCCTCGCAGAGCGGGGCCGGGATACGACCGCCGAGGAGGGCGGGGAGGCACTCGCCGAACGCGAAGAGCGGGAGATCGGATTCGGGATGGACGAGGCCATAGAGCGGGCCGACGTCACAGTGGAGAATGACGCCTCACTCGAATCCTACCGGGCCGAGATCAAGGAGCTCCTCGCGGAGGCGATGGAATAATGACGGTCTACCGGGTCGACGTGCGTATCGAGGCGCCGGTCAAACACACCGAGGTACCGGAACGGGTGGCCGAGGCGGTGGAGGCGCTGTTCCCGGCGGCCGAAATCGAGGTGTCAAGCGACCGCGTCACCGCCGAGAGCCACGATCTCTCGCACTTCCGGGAGCGGCTCTTCGAGCAACGCATCCTCGATACGGCCCGCGGCGTGTTCTTCGACCGACGGGGGCCTCACGGGTTCGCCTTCGAACTGAAGAAGGCTGCGGCCGTACAGGATGTCGTCAACTTCTCGGTGGGGAACCCCGACGAACTGGGCGATATCCAGGTCGCCGTGACGGTACGGGAGCCCGATGTGGAATCGTTTATCGACTACCTCGCGCCCGCCACGGAGGACGGGAAACCGCCGCAGCCGGACGAATAACCGCTGGGCCGGCGGACCGATCGGGAGCCGGGGTCCGGATCCTGGGTCGAGCCGACACTATTCGTCCGTATCTCTCCGCCCGGTTGCCGACGGTGATTGGGCTCCTCATCCACTCAGCAGCACTCACTCGGCAGGAGACCGTTCCCCTCACACTCCCCGCCCCAGATTCGTGTCACCCGTCGTCTCGATCGGGCCCAGAGCTGCACGGGGTCTATCCGTATCCCGTCGGCCGAGGGACGAACCGTATTGTCGATCAGTTCATCGAACCGGCGGACGCACTAGGATACGGTCGCTCGCTCTGGCCCTTCGCGTTGCTGGCTCTGTTGGCCAGTCTCGTCACCGCTATCGGGACCGGGATGATGACCACGAGCGCCAGCGCTGCACTCGGGGTGCTGGGGCTTGGGCTCGCCGCGGTCGGATTCTGGGGGACCTTCATGGCGCTGGGTGGGGGCTCTTCAAGATCGTCACTGACGATGTCGCGCTCGGCCGGTACTGGATTGGAACCAGGCCGGTGTGAGCAACCGTCCGCCCCCTGTGCGGCCCCGTCACGTGAACAGATTGACGGCCACGAACAGCATCACGACCCCGAGAACGTCACAGACGTTGGTGACCACCGGGATCACCACATCGTCCGGGTCGAGCCCGAACTGATAGGCTCCATAGGTGGTTATCATCGTGGTGAGTATCGCGAAGACCGCCAGCCCGGCACCGCTGCTGAATGCGACCAGGACCACGGTCTGGACCGGAAGGTCGGCCCCGGTCGTGAGGACCGAGAGCCCCCACGCACCGACACCCACCAGCGGAAAGAGGGTGAGGGCGAGGAGGAGCGTGGCCATCGCGTTGCCCGCGAGGTGGTCGTCCCGGGGGGAAAAGGAGAGCGTCCCCAGGTGGAACGCCGTCGAAAGCCGAGAGGCAAGTAGACTTCCCAGGTTACCCGCGGTGCCGATGGTGACCGGCACAAGCACCAACAGTGAGGGGTGCTCGATGAGTTTCTCTTCGAACGACCCGAGCACCAGTCCCGACCCCACCGCGACCACCGTAAGGACGAGCAACACCGGGAGCGTCGCCCGGGTGATTCCCCGGAAGCTCCATTGCTGGGCGACGGGGCCCAGGACCATTCAGGGCACCCCCACCACGAGCCGGACCGCCAGGAGCAAGAATCCGATGCCGATGACATCTCCGGTGGTCGTGACCAGTGGTCCCACCAGGGTGTCCGGGTCGATGCCCCGGCGGAACCCCAGGAAGATCACGACGACGACGATGAGGGTGAGCGCGAGCCCGGAGAGAAAGGCGGCGATGAGTGCGATGGCCACCAGCACCCACAGTGGTGCCGGGATACCCGGGAACCAGACCAGCGCAAGGAAGGTCAGAAGGGCCGCAAACCCGCTGGCCACGAGGCTATTCGACATGGCGGCTGCCACCGCGGCCCCGAGCCGTTCGTCCTGGATATCGACGTGGGGATCCACCAGCCCCTGATGGAGGCCGGACGCGAGCCGGGCGGCGAAGGCGCCGTAGACCATCCCTCGGGTAGCCAGCAGGGCGGGGACGAGGACGAGTAGCCCGCGGATCGCATCGAGATCAGCTTGCATGCCGCCGAGGACCACGCCGGCGAACAGGCCACCGACGACACTCACGAGGAGCGGCGGCAGGGCCTCGCGGTAGGCCGACTGCGCCACCTCGGTGACTGTCATCGTGGGAGAGTGGACCGGAGGCGTCAAAAAGGGTCTTGTAGCGAAACGGACCGAGGACCCGGTGCCACAGGCGGAACATCGGTCGAAACCACCGGCGACCCCGCCCAGGGTATGCACCCGACATCCCGTCCCCGGCGAAAGACTGTGTCGATTGGCACCTGACGATTATGGCGTCCTCAGAACGGGCCCATGTCCTCGAGGTCGCCCATGTCGCCGCCGCCCTGCTGCATCTGTTTCATCATCCGCTGCATGTCCGAGTCGCCCATCCCCTGGAACTGCTTGAGGGCCTGGGACATCATGCGGTATTGCTCCAGCAACTCGCGGATGTCGTCGATGGCGGTTCCACTCCCCATCGCGATGCGTTCCATTCGGCTCTGGCCGATCGAGCGGGGATTTTCGAGTTCCTCCTCGGTCATCGAGTCCATGATGACGTCGAAGGTCCGCATCCGGTCCTGGGTCATGTCCATCGCATCGTCGGGGAGCTGATCCATGACGGACCCGCCCATGCCGGGAATCATGTCCATGACCTGGGAAAGCGGGCCCATTCGGTCGAGAGCCTTCATCTGCTGGCGCATGTCCGTGAGGGTAAACTCCCCCTTGAGCATATCCTCGGGGTCCCAGTCAGTTTCCTCCTCGTCGGCCTCCTGCATGGCCCGCTCGACCCGCTCGGTGAGCTGTTTGAGATCGCCCATCCCGAGCAGCCGAGAGATGAATCCCGAGGGCTCGAAGCGCTCGATGTCCTGGACCGTCTCCCCGGTCCCGAGGAAGGCGATGGTCGAGCCGGTCTCGTTGACCGCGGTCAGCGCCCCACCACCTTTTGCCGTCCCGTCGAGCTTCGCGATGGCGACCCCATCGATGCCGATCGCGTCATCGAAGCGTCGGGCCTGGTCCTTGGCCCCCTGCCCGATCGCCGCGTCGAGCACCAGGAGGTTGTGGTCCGGATCGAGGGCTCGCTCGATCTCCTGGATCTCCTCGATGAGATCCTCCTCGAGGGCGTGGCGGCCCGCCGTGTCCACGATGCGAACCTCGGCCTCTTCGGTCGCCTCGAGGCCGTCGCGGGCGATCGTCACCGGATCGTCCTCGTCAGGGTCGCCGTAGAACTCCACCTCGGCCCGTTCGGCCATCTGCTCGGCCTGGTCGTAGGCCGCCGGTCGGAGCCCCTTCTTCGAGAACCACCAGGCGATCTTCGCCGCGGTCGTGGTCTTGCCGGACCCCTGGAGGCCCGCTAGCAGTATCGTCTGTTGCTCGAGCGGGAGTTCGGTCGATTCGCCCACGAGATCCACGAGTTCCTCGTAGACGATCCGCAACACGTGGTCCCGGGCCGTGGTCCCGCCCGGCGGCTCCTCCGTTAGGGCACGCTCCCGGATCGAATCCGAGAGGTCCATCACCAGCGCGGTGTCGACGTCGGCTTGGAGCAGCGAGCGCTGGATCTCCTTGACTACCTCGTCGACGTCTTCCTCGCTGATCCGGGACTTTCCCCGGAGGCCGTCGAGGGTCGAGCGGAGAGAACTCCCCAGATCGTCGAGTACCATCGTCTTGTTCGTCTCTACGCCACTCGGCGGGTAAAGGTCTATCCTTGCTGGGACGTGGGGTTCCCAGCTACCATACCCGACACCGACCGGGCCCCTACCTGGCCCTGTGGGAGCGCCATTTATCCCCGTGGGGGGCGAAGCGACCCCGTGTCACGGGAGACTATCCGGATCACCCGTCCGCTGCTCTCGGTCCTCCTCGAACTCGCCGCGGACGCGGATCCCCGACCGGTCAACATCCTGCTGGTCGCCAGTTCGGCCAGTGAGCTAGAGCCCACTCCGGACGAGATGGCCGCCCGCAGGGCCGGGTCGGAAACCCGGACTTCAAGTGGCCGGAAGCGTGTCCACGACATCGCCCTCTCCGACGTCGACCCGGAAACGCCGGTCTACTCCGACTTCTACTTCCCGGACGTGGGCAACGCCGTTCGGAACGTCTTCGGTGTGGACCTGGGTACCCCGGCGGGTCAGTCCCACGGGCGGTTCCTCTCCCATCCGAAGGGGGACCCCGAGATGTCGGTCCGGGACGACCTGCACGCCGTGGTGCTGGTGGCGGTCCCGCCATGGACCGCCGCAAACGTCTCGGCGTACGAGCGTCAAAGCAGCCCCTGCTCCCTCGATGTCGTCGCTGCCGGCACCCCGGAACACGATTTCGACGGTTGAGAGACGCGCTTCTGGCTTGCTGAGAACCGGACCGCGTGCAGGAGGTCTGGTTCGCTTGACTCCACAGCCTGTTTCCCACGAACACTCACATACCGGGACCGGACCACTCTGCCCCGTCCCACACGACACACCCCGGGGCGGACGAGGCGGGAGCGTGGCACCCCGCTCCGGGCGGTCGAGGGTGTGCCACCTGTTCGCCCCTGATGCCGAGCGCCGCGGCACTACTCCTTGTGCGTGAAGAGCATCGGCCGGCCGTCCTCGGTACTGGTGACACAGAGGTCCAACGGCGCCGAGAGTTCGAGACTCGTCAACTCCCCGGTCACCACGACGAGGTCGTCGAAGGCCGAATCGCAGGCCGGACAGGGAATCGACGTGGTGTTCTGGTAGCGTTTCATCGTCTCCGTCTCCTCCCGCGGCGTGAGGTAGCTCACCAGTTCGCCGTAGTCGTCGGCCATACAGTCCGACTAGGTGGCCAGAACGAAAGGGCTTCGGCCGGCTGCACCCCTGTTCGGGGCCGAACGGAACCGGCCTGAATCGACGCGGATCCCTGGGCGAACCCCCACAATCGGGGCTGTATCCCTTCGGATTTCCGGCCGACTTCCCGACGACCCTCAGCCTTCGAGGAGATCGTCCACGAAGGACTCCGGATCGAAGGTGTCGAGGTCGTCGTACCCTTGCCCGGTGCCGAAGAAAAGGATCGGTTTCCCGGTCACGCTGGTGATCGAGATCGCCGCGCCGCCTTCCGCATCAGCGTCGGCCATCGTGAGGATGGTGCCGTCGATGGACGCGGCCTGGTCGAACTCCCGGGCCCGATTGACGGCGTCCTGGCCAGCGACGGCCTCGTCGACGAAGATCGTCAGGTCCGGATCGACCACCCGATCGATCTTCGCGAGTTGGCTCATGAGGTCGTTGCTCGTATGGAGGCGACCGGCCGTGTCCCCGAGGACAACGTCGATGTCGTTGGCCTCGGCGTACTCGACGGCATCGTAGATCACTGCCGCCGGGTCGCCCCCCTGCTCGTGGCTGATGAGCCGCTTCCCGAGTCGCTCGGCGTGCTCTTCGAGTTGCTCGTTCGCCCCCGCCCGGTAGGTATCGCCGTTGGCGAGCACCGAAGAGTAGCCCCGCTCCTCGAGATAGCTGGCGAGCTTGGCGATGGTGGTGGTCTTCCCCACGCCGTTGACGCCGGTGAACACGATGAGGATCGGCGGTTCGGTCTCGGCGAGGAACTCCTCGAAGTCGAAGCCGTCGACGTCGACGACCTCGAGTAGCGCCCCGCGGATGGCGTCCTCGATGAGAGCGCTGGTGCTTTCCGTGATGGTCTTGGCTTCGCCCGTGAGCTCCGCCTCTATCGTGTCGAGCAGTTCCTCGGCCACCGCCATCTCGACGTCGCTCTCGAGGAGGGCCATCTCCAGGTCCCAGAGCGGACCCTCGAGGTCGTCTTCGTCCAGGATGACCTTCCCTCTCGCGAGGGACTTCGCGCGTTCGGCGAACGAGGGCCGCGAAGACGGCGCCTCCTCCCCTGCCGCAGCCACATCCTCGGCATCGGCCTCGGCTGCATCCCCCTCCCCGGGCTCCGTCGCATGGGCGTCGGCTGTCGCCTCCTGACCGGCTTCGGACGCATCCGAATCGGCGGTGTCGGCGGGCGCATCCCCGTCCTCGGGGGCGGGCTCGGCCTGCTCCTCGGCGACCTCGGCGGCGTCCTCGCGGAACCGGCCGAGCGTCTCCTTCAGCCCCTCGAACATCTTACTCCTGGTTTTGCTCTTCCTGTTGGCGCTGTGAAGCCTGCTGCATCATCTGCTGTTGGGCCTGCTGGGCCTCCTGTTCGAGGCGCTGGGACTGCTCTTCGATCTGAGCGATGTCGGAGCGGACGTTCTCGATGCGCTCGTCGATGGTGTCTTTCTTATTCTCCAGCGTCTCTTTGGCCTCCTCCCGGCTCTCCTCGGCGGCGTACCCGCCACCCAGACCGACGACCACCTCGTCCATCTCCTCGACCGTGGCACGGACGTATGCCTCGCCACCCAGCGGGACATGGACGACCGACCCGGTTTCCAGCGTCTCGAGCCCCTCGATGGCCTCGTCTATCTCTCGCTTCTCCGCCTGCATGTCTTCGATCTCGGCCTCGAGTTCCTCACGACGAGCTTCGAGTGCCTGCATCTCCTCTTGTAACTGCTGTAACTGTCCGCTGCCTCCGATACTCATACCCGAAATCCGGTCTCTTAGCGGGAAGTATCTTCCTACTCGGGACCGCCGGCCGCGGTCCAGACGCGCCGCTCTCGGTCTCGGGTTCTCAATGCAACGGCGGTCACTCGATATAGCCCAGGGCGTCCTCGATGCGGCCGAGTTCCGGACCGGTCGTCTGCTGACCGACGAGGTAGCCGGACCCGTTCGCCACAAGTCCCGATCCCACGAGCGGGCCCCCGTAATTGATCGTTCCGACGTCCGCCGGGACCGCGAGGGCCTTCTCGAGGTCGTCGAGTTCGTCGTCGGTGGCCTTCGGATGGCACAGGATGCCCCGGTTGGTCGCCACGGCTGCCGTGCCCACGGTGTGAACTCCGGCGATCGACCCCCTGGTGACCGGAACCTCGAGGAGGTCCTCGACCACCTGGATGGCCTCCCGGGACAGGTCCGGATGGACGAACGCGCCGTGGTCGTTTGCCAGGATCACGTTCCCGGCTGCGTTGATCCGCCCCGGCATCTCGGCGACCTGCCGGTCGGTCGTCTCCGCCAGGCGCTCGCGTTCGTGGTCGAGTGACCGCCCACTCAAGAGTGTCCCGTTCTGGTTGCCGACAAGGAGCGCCCCCACGGTGGCCGAGCCCCCGACCGTGGTCTCCACGAGGGGGACCTCGAATTCTTTCTTTAGGGCCGAAACCGTCTCGTCTTCGAGGTTCGGCCGGACGAAGACATATCCGTCGGTGGCGGCTGCAAAAACCCCGACGTACGGCGATCCGTAGAAGGCTGTGCGCAGCAAAGTTTCAGGACTCGGCGTACTCGGCCTCGACGACCGACTCCCCTTCCTCGGCGAACCGGGCCGCCCGGATGCGGATCGAGCGCGGTGGTTTCGACCGGCCCCGGGCCCAGACCGCCTCGTTGATCGAGGGGTCGAGGCGGACCGCCTCTGTGTCCACGGCGAACTGCTTGGCCAGTTGCTCACGAATGATGGACATGGCTTTGTCGCCGCGCTCGGTCTTCGGGACCGACTGGACCTTCCGGAGTGGCACCGTGACGATGCGCTCCTCGAAGTCGTTTGCGCTCATGTTACTCGTCCGTATCGCTCCGCCGCCAGTGACGTCGCTTGGGGTTGCGCTGGGTATCGCGATCGGTCTTCATCATGACCCACGCCGGCACCCGGCTGTTCTGTCGCTCGAGTTTGGCCAGCCGCTTCTTCTTGGCCTTGGATTTCTTGCTCATAGTGGTGAGAGATACTGTTTCGGGCCCATAAAACGTTGTTCGTTTGCGCTCCGACTCCGGAGCCTCGAACGGCAGCTATGCGGGCGGTGGATGCGGACCGACGGAACCGAGAGCTACAGCTCCACCCGGTGGCGGGTCTCGTACACCGGCCCGTCCGGTGTCAGGGTGCTCTCTGTGAGCCGGACCGCCTCGACCCTCCCCTGTCCCACCGTCGGGTTCAGTTCCTGGACGAGTGACTGGACCAGTTCCTTCCCGCCCGCGTGTTTCATGCGGGCCAGGGTGACATGCGGGGTGAACTCGTGGTCCTCTTCATCGAACCCCAGGTCGACGAGTCGCCGTTCGATCGGTTCCTGGACCCGGCTGAAGGCCTCGCTCCCCTTGCTCACGCCGAGCCAGAGGACGCTGATATACTCCAGCGACGGGAATACCCCCAATCCTTCGTATGTGGCCTCGAACGGGCCCTGGTCCGCCTCGGCGATCGCGGCCTCCAGGGCGTCCACGATCGCCTCCTCCCGAGAGGGCGAGGTCTCCCCGAGGAACTTCATGGTCACGTGTGCCTGACTGGGCTCCGTGAAATCCAGCCCCGATGCCTCAGCGAACGCCGCTTGGACGTCCGCGACCGGGTCTGTCAACTCCTCGGGGAGGTCCACGCTCACGAAGAGTCGCATATCGGCCATCCGGGTGCGGTGGCCTTAACCTTCCGCCTCCCCTATCCCGGCCCATGACCGACCGGGACGGGGACGAGGACGAGAACGCGGACCGACGGCCCCACGAGTTCTCCTCGGGCCAGGGGTTCTCCGAGCCCTACGAGGGATTCGACCTCGAACCACCGGAACTCGATGTGGACCCGGGCGAAATCGACCCGGTGGACTCGCGGGTCCTCGCTGACCTGCTCGACGAGCGGAACGTGGCCTCGGAGTCCGTCGACGCAGACGCTCTCATCGACGTCGGGCTGAGCTACATGGAGATAAATCGGGACGAGCAGGCCGCGGACGCCTTCGAGCGGGCCGCCAGGTTCGCCGAGGATGACGCGACCCGGCAGGAAGCCTGGGTGAACAAGGGCATCGCTCACGGCGAGTTGGAGGAGTGGGACGCCGCCATCTCCGCCCAGCGGGAGGCCCTTCACATCGACGAGGATGGCGAGTTCGCCCCCCTCGCCCACACCAACCTCGCCTACGCCCTCTGGAACTTCGGCGAGGACGAGGAGGCCTTCCACCACGCCGAGGACGCGGTCCGCGAAGACGACCGCCTGCCCCAAGCCTGGTACAATCTCGGGTTCATCCAGGTCGAACGGGGGCACTTCGAGGACGGCCTCGAGTGTCTCGACAACGCCATCCGGCTGGGCTTCCGGCAGGCCGACGTCTACGAGGAAAAGGCACGTGCCCTCGAAGGCCTCGAGCGCGAGGAGGAGGCAGCCCAGGTACGCGAGACCGCCGAAGAACGACGCGAGGAAGCGGAAGAGCGGTTCCTCCGAGACCGATGATCCTCTCGGAGCGGTCGACCGACCAGGGACTACTTGTCACCGCCTGCGACCGCGAGGCGCTGGGCGAGACCTACGAGGACGGTGATGTTTCCATCGAGGTCACCGAGGAGTTCTACGGCGGGGAGGCCGTCGACCCCGAGGCGGTCGTCGAATCGCTCTCGCGGGCGAGCATCGCGAACCTCGTCGGCCGGGAGGTCGTGGAACTCGCCATCCAGGAGGGGTTCGTCGACGAGGACCACGTCCTGGAGATCGGCCCGACACTCCATGCCCAGTACCTGCGATTCTGACCGGGACGAGGGGTAAGCAATACAGCCTCGGTGGGGCCGTCCGCTATCGATGGGGCTCAGGAAACAGGTCTTCCAGTGGCCGCTCAGCCAGCCAGTCGACGAGTGCCTCCAAGTCCTCGATTGCTTCTTCGACCAGCGCCGCGCCGAACTCGGCAGTCCCCTCGGTGGGGTGGCCCACGGAACCCGACGTCGAGAAGTCGGCAGTGTCGAAGCCGATTGAGGCACCGTGGACGGACTGCCCCCAGGAATCCGCCGCGCCGGACTCGGCTTCTGCGAGCTTGTCCTCATGGACCAGGTCGGTCAGATGGAGCATGAGGCTGGTCTCGACCTCGTCCGCGTGACCCAGCCCGGTGCCGAAGGCCGACTCGATCTTGTCTTCGAGGTTGCTCCACCAGTTCCAGGGGGCGGCAAACCCCTGTCCTGCATCGCGGAAGCGTCGCGCCGCCCGGGTGAGTGCGTCGGTATTGCCCCCGTGGCCGTTGACGAGGACGACCTTGCGCACATCGTGCTCGGCGAGGCTCGACAGCACCTGATAGACATAGGATTCGAAGGTCAGGTCCTCGACGTGGAGGGTCCCGTGGAACTGCCGGTGGTGCATGCTCACCCCGATGGGAACTGTCGGCAGGACCAGCGTCTCGGGCCCGTCGATAGCCCGCGCGAAGTGTTCGGCGGCGAGCATGTCGGTCCCGAGCGGGAGGGCGGGGCCGTGTTGTTCGACGCTTCCCGTGGGCAGGAGTGCGACCTCCACGTCCTCGAAGGCCGCGGCCACAGTTGTCGTCGTCTCTTCGTGGAGTAACACCATATCTCCTCCTCCGGGATCAACTAGTATAATGGTCGGTGACCAGGGAGCGCCGATGGAGCTCAGTGGTCCGGGACAGAAGAGGCTGTTCCACGTGGCACGGTGACGCCGCTGACCTCCCTGCGGTTTCATTTGACTCGCGGCCCCACACCTCGGTATGGATCTCAAAGTCCTTCTCACCGAGGCGACAGAGCGGGATTGGGAGACCGAGGAACCCGAACCGCGACTCAGGCTGGCGGTCGTCGGACTGGGGAACTTCGGACGCAAGGTAGCACTGCCAGGCCTCGAAGCGGCCGATTACGCCAGCCCCGCGGTCATCGTCAGCGGCTCCGCCGAGAAGGCTGAATCCGTCGCCGAGGAGTACGACGCTGTCGGCATCACCTATGAGGAGTACCACGATGGCGTCGCGGCTGATACATACGACGCGGTCTACGTGGCTACCCCGAACGCGACACATCGTGCGTTCGTCCGCACGGCGGCCGACCACGGGAAGCACGTCATCTGTGAGAAACCCCTGGAGGCGACGCGGGACCGGGCGGCGGAGCTGGTCGAGGTGACAGAGGATGCGAGTGTACGGTTGATGACCGCCTACCGGATGCAGACGACCCCCATCGTCCGGCGGGCCAGCGAACTCGTCTCCCGAGGTGCCATCGGCCAGCCGGTCAGGGTCGAGAGCTCGTTCAATACCAAACCGCTCCGTGGTGCCAGCCCCGATCAATGGCGGCTCGACGACGACCTCGCTGGGGGTGGGGCACTCCCCGACATCGGGATCTATCCGCTGAATACCGCCCGGTTCGTGCTCGATGCTGACCCACGGACGGTCTCTGGGTATACGGCGAGTCCCGACGCCCCCTTCGAGCACGTCGACGAACACGTGGCATTCACCCTGGGGTTCGAGGAAGGGATCGCAGCGACCGGCCACGCGAGTTTCAACGCCGAGCCGGAGAGCCGGTTCCGCGTGGTGGGGACTGAAGGGGTCATCGACATCGAACCCATCTTCCACGTCCAGGCGACTCGCACGCTCACCCTCCGACGTGGAGAGGAGGACGTCTCGGTGACGACCGCCGTCGACGAGGTGGTCGAGGAGTTTGATTACTTCGCCCACGCGGTCCGGGCCGACGCGCCCATCGAACCGGACGGCGAGGACGGACTCACCGACATGGCCGTCATCGACGCGGTCTACAAATCGGCCAAGTCGGGGTCAACGGTCCGTCTCTGACCGGCTTGCGGCAGGACGCTTTTTCGCGTTCACCACTCCCCAGTGCTGACCGGCGACGACAGATGCCGCCTGGTCGAGCCATCGGTCCCGTAGATGGGGGCCACCGGTTTACAGCCAGGATCGTCTCTCCCGGACGATCGCTGTGTACGCAGCGAGGCTGACACACACTCTTCACTATTCCCCTTGAGATTCATCTCTCCCGTTCATCGCGGCCCTGTCGCCCTCGTCGCCATGATGATTCCTCGCAGGCTGACTCGGTTCGAGCGGCCGTTGGGGGCGGGCAGCGGATACGCGGCCAAGCGCGGTCGCATGAAATTTACTGCCGCACATTAAAATTGTTGGAAAAACTATGTGTTACCGGGATATGACAGTCATCGCGGAATTTCGATTTTCCCCACGGACGTTCGAATTGGGACGGACACTCGGTCCGTGGGAGGATGGCGTCGTCGAACTGGAACGGGTCGTTCCGATCGGGGATTCGGTGGTCCCCTACCTCTGGGTGGCTGGTGAAGTCGGTCCCACGTTCGAGAACCATGTCCAAGCTCACGACGCAGTCGACCGCTTCGAACGCCTGGCGGTCGAAGGCGGCCAGACCCTCTACGAACTCGAGTGGAACGCCGAGACTGACGAGATCCTTCAGGCCGTGGGGGAGACCGGGGCACAGTTATTGCGGGGCACTGGGGCCGAAGACGAGTGGATCTTCGAGGTACGGTTTCCGAGTCAGGCTGCCCTCTCTGACTTCCAGGACCGGCTCATGGCGGCGGAGCTCTCTTTCGAAGTCGACGGGATCTATACCCCTTCGGGCGGGGTCGGAACCAGCCGATCGGCGATCACCAGCCCACAGCAGGAGGCCCTGACACTTGCCGCCGAGCGGGGATACTTCGAGATTCCACGGGCGGTGACGACCGCGGAACTCGGTGCCGAACTGGGGATCTCGGATCAGGCCGTGACCGAGCGGATGCGTCGAGGCCTCGGGACGCTCGTCGAGGAAACGCTGCGCTCGAATCGGACCCGAGAGTACCGGGAATAGGCCGGGCGCAGCGGGCAGCGGTTTCGAACGATGGGTCGGCGACCGGTCCTGGGCCACCAATATCGTTTTGTCATCCCGGGCGCTCGGTTCCGATAGGAAATGCCAACCGTCGAAGTCGATCTCGACGACGGGGTGGTCTCGGAGGTGGACCACCTCGCCGAGTCCGAGTTCACGAACCGGGAAGAGGCCGTCGAGAAGCTCCTGGCCGCGGGCCTGGCGGCGTACAACCGAGACACCGCTGACACCCTGGAGGAGGAACTCATGGAGGAGTATTCGGAGATGTGGGACCCGGAAGCCGACCAGTTCTGACGGGTAGCGGCCGACGTCGGCCGTTACTGCCCGCGAGAACTCCGGTAGCGACCGCCAGGGGTCGTCCCGCCGTCGTGTGTCTCGCCGTCGATGCTCCCGGTGATCACGGCCCAGCCCAGCGCCACGGTGATCAGACCGAGTACGCCGAAGAACCCGACCATCGGCCACTCGCCGAGTTGGCCGTAATAGCCGGCGCTATTCACCACCGTATAGAGTACCATCCCCAGTGCGAGCGCGAACATCGACGTGGCCCACCGTCGGGCCCGGAGGAGCCCGAAGCCGGCGACGAGCAAGGCGACGGCCGTGAGTCCCTCGGCCGCGAGGTGCAGGCCGATCTCGATCGATGCCGTCTGCAGTTCTGGCACCTGTCCGGTGCCGAGCAACACGCTCCACATCCCTCCCATGAGGAGGCCGAGGCCGACAGCGTATGCCGCCGCGAGGACTCGAAGGTTCATAGCCCAGATATGATCGCTCGAACGATAATCTAGTCGGGTTCGTGCCCGGAGACGACGGCGGATTTCGACCCTCCTCGGCCCGTCCGTACTCGGGACCATCCAAACCCGGACGAATCAATACCCACCGAAGGAATCCACACCGGTACGAAACCATCCACCACCGAACGAATCCACTCTCGAACGAAACCATCCACCACCGAACGAAACTTGAGTCCACGCGCGTAACCAGTAGGCA
>CAZQNH010000009.1:0-55867 GCA_964594685.1 uncultured Halobacteriales archaeon | reverse complement strand
TCGAGAGCGAAGGGACGGGGATCGGATTACATCTCGTCCACTCGTTGGTAGCTGGATACGACGGGGAGGTATGGATAGAAGACAACCAGCCGGGCGGATCGAAATTCTTCGTGGAGTTGCCCCGGGCTAACTGATTTTCGGGCCGGTAGCCGGTTGTGGGGCTTCGAGTCTGGGACCCTGATTCATTCCTGAATGTACTTCGGAACCAGAGATCAACAGGCTGGGACCGGGCCTGAGATGACGGTCCTCGAAACAGAACGATCTCGGCGCATTACCTGGCATTCGGATCGCAACTCCAGAATTCAGCAGCAGGGCTCACCTGGAAGGAGATCTCCGGCGGATCGGTCGCATCTCGCTTTTTGATCAACAATCGGATGCGGGCACAAGTGGAGTCGTGTTCTCGCGCTGCCTTCGCGATATTGAAGGTATCAGGTTCTGCTTCGGGCTCATCGACCAATCGAGCAGCCGCGAAATATTGACCGGGAGTCTCGGGAACATCGTACAGGCTCACCCCACCAGCCTGTAATCCGGGCGGATCGGCGTCGGCAGTCACCGTCTCCCAGTAGGCAGTGGCCTCGCCGTCCAGTATGTGCACGTCTACCTCGAACGTCGAATCGATGGTATTCGTGATAGACGCTCTGACGATCCGCACCCCTTCAGGCGCCGGCGATTCGAACGAGGTGCATCCAGCTATCGTCCCGAGCAAGATGGCCCCGCCCCCGCGGAGGGCATCTCTCCGGCTGATTCGCGGGGACATGAGATTTACCTCGCTGGTTGTACCCCAGAATCCGAACCGTAAAAACCCTCGATAGACTGAAACGATGGCTTCAGTGACCGAAGGGGGATCCGCATGATTCCACCGGCGATGTTCGAAGGAATGTCCACCCTACTGAAAGTCCGCCGAATTGTCCTGTGGGTCGTACCCGAGAACCTCCCGTGCCCGCTCCAGCGAGTAGTACTTCCGGTCGTTATCCGAGATGCCGTAGACGATCTCGAACCCATACCGGGCCTGGAGGGTGCAGTCGAACAGGTGGGCACAGTCCCGGTAGGAGAGCCACATCGCCTGGCCGCGCTCGTAATCCTCCGGTGGACGACCCTTCGTGAGGTTCCCAATACGCACGCAGACCACCGAAAGCCCGTATTCGTCGTGATAGTACCGGCCCAGGAACTCGCCGGTCGCTTTCGAGAGCCCGTAGAGGTTGCCCGGTCGCGGCAGCTCGGTCCCGTCGAGGATGAAATCGTCGTCGGTCCGGTAGATATCCGGGGAGCGTTCGGTCTCGTAATGGGCCACGGCGTGGTTCGAGGAGGCAAATACCACCTTCTCGACGCCTGCGTCGACAGCGACCTGGAAGACCGTGCGGGTCCCGTCGATATTGTTCCGAAGGACGCTCTCCCAGGGCGCCTCGGGCCGGGGATCGCCGGCAAGGTGGATCACCGCGCCGACGCCCTCCATCGCCGCCCTGACCGCCGACTCGTCGGTGATGTCGGCGACGACGAACTCGTGATCGGTTTCCTCGGGCGGGGGTTCGCGGTCGAGCAGCCGGAACTCGTAGTCCTCGCCGATTCCGGCGAGGATGGCCTGTCCCACGCGACCTGCGGCCCCCGTGAGCAGGACCGGGTCGTCCATTCAAGCGGGGAGACGGCGACCGGGGATAAGTAGGATGTGGTTCGAGGACTGGGCGAGGACGGAACGAAGCGACCGAGTGGCCGAAGGGGAAGGGGCGACGGCGTGATTTGCAAGCGTCGCCCCGCGGGGGCCCCCTTAGGGCAACCGGGCTTTCCGTACTCCGTGAATGTCTGGGTGTATGATCTGATCAGTCCCGGGATGTAGACCCCAACGGCTTTGCCCGCCCGCGGAGAGAACGCAGCCATGCCCACCGACCCGGAGGCCGCGAGCTTTGAGATCGGGATCAAGTTCGGAACCCTCTTCCACCAGTTCGTCGGGACGCCGGTGAGTCCGGAGAGCATCGACTCCCTCGAAGCCGCGATCGAGGACGCCATCGAGAACCAGCCATACTGCGAGTCCGTCGCGGTCGAGATTGACGAGGGCGCCGTGTCTGAGGACATCGGTCCCTACGGCTACACCGGGCTCGACGGGCGACACCTTTCAGTCGAGATGGACGTCGACTACGAGGGGACCGGGGCGCGGGCGTCGATGGCAATGGAAGATGGATATCCGAAGATGCGTCTGGAGAGTGTGGGGACGGCATGACTTTAACATACCTCGCGTCGAACCCGCGTCCATGAGCCAGACCACCCTCGATGACGACCTGTTCGACGAAGCCGCGGCCGAGGTCAGGGCGGACGTGGAAACCCATCTCGAGGCGGCCCGTGAGGCGTTGCCGACGGTCGACGAGATCTGGAACGTGGAGGCGGATAACGTGCTCGGGGTCCTCAACGGGCTCAAAGGGGCCCTCGACCTCGATAACGCCGAGGCGGAGTTGCGGGACGCCAAGAAGTGGTACACTATGGGCGAGCGCGCCGACGCCTTCGATGACGCCGACGATCTCGAAGCCGAGATCGAGGCGATCGCCGACCTCATCGAGGCGGTCGAGGATGCTCGCGAGGCGGTGGGCGACCTGACGACCACCCTCCCGGAACTCCGGGGCGTACTGGAGGATCTAGCGGAACAAGAAGCTGAAGAGGCGGACTGAGCTCTCTTGTGGGTCCTGTCGAGGGAAAACAGACAGACTAGAAAGTGAGCGCGGCCCCGTCGCACTGGCCTCACCGGTGGATGTCGCTGCGCTGGTGAGCCCACATTGCCTCGACCCCGCGGATTCAAGGCGTGCCCACCACCAGTCTTCGACTATGAAATTCGATACCCTGACCACCGGCGCGATCTTCGTCGTCATCGTGGCGGTTGGCGTCCTCGGCACCATCCAAACGCCCATGTCGACCGACAGCGTCCTGATGATGGTACTGCCGTCGATGGTGGTCTTTGGCCTCATCATACTGGCACTCGGCGTGAAACACGGAGAGTATCGAGCGAGGTCGGCCTGAGGGTACGGGGAAACCCACTGAAACGATGCGAGTAGTGGCAGATTCGGGCCAGATTCCACGGGTGGAGCCCTCGCCAGCGAGTTCCGCATAAAACACCGGGCGCACTGACGAAGCCTACTTATGCGTCGGTTTCTCCAGAGAGCGCTCGGCCACGGCGTCGAACAGGTCCAGAAGAGCCTCGGTCGCCTCCTCCACCATCGCTTCCCCCTCGGCCGCGGAGGCATCGGTCGGATCGCCGACGGTACCGTTTGCCGTGAATTCCGCCGGATCATGGGCCAGGTTCGTCCCACTCACCCACTCTCCCCACCGGGATGCGCCTTCAGCGGCGGATTCCTCGAGGCGGTCGGTTTCGACAAGCTCCGGGTGCCGATGTAACAGGAACGACGTCTCGATGGGGCCGGCGTGACCCATGCTGAAATCGGTCTCGGCAGCCTCAAACCAGGTGAATGGGACAACGAGTGCCTCCGCCCGTCGGGAGACGCGAGCAGCCACCTCCCCGAGCGCTGGCACGTTCCCGCCGTGGCCGTTGACGAGGACGATGCGATTCCAGCCGTGGCTACAAAGGGACTCCACGACCTCCTTCACGTAGGCCCGGAAGGTGTCCGGTGAGACCCAGAGCGTCCCCGTGAACTGGCGGTGTTCCTCCGAGACACCCACCGGGATGGTCGGGGTACGTACCACGTCGCGCTCGGCGGTTTCGACCGCGGATTCGGCCACTGACTCGGCCGCGAGAAAATCTGTGCCGAGCGGAGCGTGTGGCCCGTGCTGTTCGGTACTCCCAACCGGGACCACGGCCAACTCGGCGTCGCTCGCTTTGGCGGCGGTCCACGTGGTTTCACCGAGGTCCATACGTAGTTGGGGATGGGGCACGACTAAAAACACCGCCGGAACACATTGGGGCCGAAATCGTGGTTTCCGACTGTTTGCCTCCAGGACGATTCCATTCGGTACCTACCCGAATGCGGATATCGGGGGCGACCGCGGGCGTATCGAGTTGCTGGGACGGGAGTCGATCGAACAACCGGTTCATCATGTGACAACAATTGAACCGAAACTCTCAGACTGCTAATCGTCGTCGGCGTCCGTCGCGGCACCCCGGCTCCTGGCCCGTTCGACGAACTCCTCCGGGAGGTCTTCGATCTCGCCGGCCTGGACACCCCAGAGGTTAGCGTAGAGGCCGCCGGACTCCAGGAGTTCCTCGTGGGTACCTCGCTCCACTACCCGCCCTTCATCGAGGACCACGATCTTGTCCGCGTCCTTCACGGTAGAGAGCCGGTGGGCGATGGCGAAGGTCGTCCGGTCCCGGGTGAGCCGGTCGATGCTCCGTTGGATCAGCATCTCCGTCTCCGTGTCCACGTCGGAAGTGGCCTCGTCCAGGATCAGGATCGCTGGGTCCTGGAGCAGGGCCCTGGCGATATCCACCCGCTGGCGCTGTCCCCCGGAGAGTTTGACCCCCCGCTCGCCCACCATCGTGTCGTACCCCTCTGGCAGGTTCTGGATGAACTCGTGGGCTTCGGCGGCTTTGGCAGCCTCCACGATGGCCTCGTCGTTCGGGTCGTCGACCCCGTACCCGATATTCTCCTTTACCGTGCCGTAGAACAGGAAGGTATCCTGGCTCACGTAGCCGATCTTCTCGCGGAGGCTCGACAACATGACCTCGCGGATGTCCTGGTCGTCGATGCGGATGGCGCCGTCGTCCACGTCGTACATCCGGAGCAGGAGTTTGAGCGTCGTCGACTTCCCGGCGCCGGTGGGACCGACCAGTGCGAGCGTTTCGCCGCCTTCGACCTCGAAGGAGAGGTCGGTGACGATGTCCTCTTGGTCGTACCCGAAGGTCACCTCCTCGAAGACGACCTGGCCGTCCTCGATCGTGAGTTCTCCGGCGTCAGGGTCGTCGGTGATCCGGCTGGGCTGGTCCATCAGGCCGAAGATGCGTTCGGCGGAGGCCTTTGCCCGCTGGTACATATTGATGATCTGGCCGAACTGGGCCATCGGCCAGATGAACCGCTGGGTCAGGAGGATGAATGCGACAAACTGCCCCGTCTGCAGGGTCCCGGTGAACGGACCTGGGGCCGTGCCGGCGAAGACCCAGTAGCCGCCAACGGTAAACGTGACGACGAACCCGATACCAGCGAGGATACGCAATCCGGGGAAGAACTTGATCCGGGTACGGATCGCGCCCCAGTTCGCGTCGAAGTAGTCCATCGAGACGTCCTCGACGCGTTCGGACTCGTACTCCTCGGTGTTCGACGTCTTGATGACCGAGATACCCCCGAGGTTGTTCTCGAGCCGGGAGTTGAGTGCGCCGACGGAAGAGCGGACCTCCGCGTACTTGGGCTGGATGCGTTTGACGAACACGTAGGTGAATCCCGCGATGAGGGGGACCGGGACCAGCGCCACCAGCGCGAGTTGCCAGTTCTTCGAGAAGAGGATGGCCGCGATCGCGAGCACCATCACCGAGAGGCGCAACCCGCCGTTCATGCCCTCGTTGAGGAACCGCTCGAGCCGGTTGACGTCGTTCGAGAGGATAGACATCATCTCCCCCGTCTGCTTGTCGGCGAAAAAGCGCATGTTGAGCCGCTGCATCTCGTCATAGGTATCCGTCCGGACGTCGTGCTGGACGTTCTGGGCGAAGGAGTTCCAGCCCCAGTTACGTATCCAGTGGAACGCAGCCCCACCGAAGAAGCTCCCGGCGATCATGAACACGATGAACCAGAACTGCCCCGTCTCCGTGATCGGCAACCATGCCCCCGGGATCCAGGAGATCGGGAACTCGGCGTCGAAGGCTGTCGAATCCCGGAATACGGCGTCGATGGCGATCCCGAGGAGGACGGGGGGAAGCAGATCCAGGATGCGGGCGACGAAGCTGGTCGCGACACCGACCGTGAAGTACCCGGCGTAGTTACGCCCGTACCCCAGAAAGAGCCGACGCATCGGGTTCGAAGCCCGTTCGCGTTGCTCCTCGAACGGGTCGTCCTCGTCGGCGGGGAGGGCCATGTTTCCATCTCGGGCATGGTGCATTCAAAAGCCTTGTTTGACACTGGTGACGTCTCGCATACCCCTGCTTCCGGGATATGGTATCCCAGTACCTCCCTGCCTATCCTGGATCGCAGGGCCACTGACCTTGCACGTGGGCCTGGGGGCGTGGTTGCAGGTCAGGTGGCATCGGGTCGAGGTCCGGTGGACCTGGGTCCAAGACCCTTGAGCTCAGGTACAGTGGCGGTGACTCTGTTTCCAAGTCCCTTGCCATCGGGTATAGGGACGGCGACCCTGGCCCCAGGTCCGGAGACCAGGGTCGATTCTCTTGCCATCGAGGCCTCGTCGAAAAAGACAGCCAGATGGATACGGGACTATGTATTCCAGCGGATGCCGGTCCATCTGAGCCGGAAATCCCGAAAGAGAGTCCAGGCGGAGGGATACGAGCCGACTATTCCCGGCGGATGACCCGGACTTCGTCCCCCACGGAGACCCCATGCTCGGTGGTCCAGCCCCGATTCACCTCGACCACCCATCTCGCCCGGCCGGTGTACCGCGTGAGATCGGAATCGTTCTCGACAGGGGCGTGAGCGATCTCCGTGATCGTCCCGTTGCCGGCGACGAAGACGATGTCGAGTGGGAACTCCATTTCACGCATGACAAAAGCCCGGTCCCCTGTCTCGGGATAGACGAAGACCATCCCCTCGTCCGCCGCGAGTGAATCGGTGTCGCTGAGGCCGGTGTATCGCTCCGAGGGGGTATCGGCCACCATTGCCTCGATCCGCCCGAGTTCCGTGCCGTTCTGGCTCTCGAAGACGACTATGGTCCCTTCCGCTCTGGCCTGGCTCGAGGGTTCCTCCGGTTGCACCGAATCCGCTGAAGGGAGCCGGACACCGGCAGTGGGCCCGCCGAAAGCCAGGGCCACTCCCGCGAGCAAGACCCCCAGGGCCAGGATGCCGGCCAGCCGCCGAGAGAGCCGCATGGATATCCGGAGGAAGGCCGGCGGGATAGGTTTGGCCCTGAGCGGACGGAGCAGTTCGCGTCCGCCTGTCGCGCGGCGAAGAGAACACCAACGGTTTCCGGGCCGACAGCGGAGGTCGAGACATGGAAGCTATCGGACCGGAGAAACTCGCCGACCGACTCGAGCGGCGCGAGGATCTATTCGTCCTCGATCTCCGACACGAGGCGGAGTTCGCCTCGTACAATATCGATGGGAGCTACAATGCCCCTGTCTACCACGAACTGACCACCGACGGCGAGGCCCTCGAACCCTACCTCGCTGATCTCCCGGCGGACGCCCAGATCGTCACCGTGTGCCGGATCGGGGCCTGTGCCACAGACGCCACCCGAGCCCTGGAGGACCGGGGTTACGAGGCGGTCACGCTCCGGGGCGGTATCAGGAACTGGCGGGGCTACTCGGAGGGGACGCTGGCCTATCGCCTCAAGCGGGCAATCCAGGACCGATTTTTCTGAAGTGACAAAAGCGATTGTGGAAGGGATCATAGAACCGGTCGGCCCACAGGAGATGGAACAGCTCAATTCCATCATATACTGATGGTCGAATTCGGCACCGCACCTGAGAAAATTCGATTCCGAACGTCACCTGAGTAGCAGGATCGAGGCTCCCGAGACAAGGGCGACCGCGACCCCGTGGCCGACAACGGCGAGCTGGAGCACCGGGTGCCCGGCGAGTACAGGGACCAACAGCAGCTGGACACCCGCGTAGCCGATCGTGGCGGCATCGAGGCGCCGGAACCGCGTTCGTGTTTCGGCGGAGAGTTCGTCCCTATAGTTTACCGACCGCCACAGGCCGACCACGCTCGCCCACCACCCGACGCCGATGCGGTAGGCCACGTCCCAGCCGATCACGAGCAGGACGAAGACAAACAACACGGGTGGACGCTCCCCCAGGACCGAGGTCAGAAGGGTTTCTCCAGCCTGGCGGGGGTCGTAGACGAAGACATAGACGATGAGCACCATGAAGGCCACGAGGCCCAAGACGATCTCGATCCGCGAGCCGAAAAGGACCCGCCGGTAGCCCACCGGGGCTTGCTCCCGCCGGACCGCATTCGAGAGCCCGAGCATGAACACGCTGCCGGCCACGGAGACCACCACGGCAACCGTGCCGGCGATCGCTGCCGCGGGGGAATCATACCAGACGGCCAGGACCAGGATTGCGGCCTCGAAGCCGAACAGCTGGACCGCGAGCGCCACGTTTCGCGAGGTATTGATGCCCGGCACGCTCCGGACGATGCTCTCGTAGGCCCATTCGGACTCGCCCGGCGGTCGATCGATGCTCATGGAGCCCCCGGCTGAACGAGGGAGGTCATTCGTCGCGCACGTCGGCAATGGCGCGGGAGACCGCCTCATCGAAGGGCGTCAGTTCCACGTCGATGAGTTCCTGGGCCGTCTCGTCGGTCACCACGACTGGATTCTTCAATCCCTCGATAAGTGGGTGGGAGATGCTCGGTGGCGTGTCGGTGACGAGGTCGATCCAGTAGACCGAGAGTTTCGGTGTGAGCACCGGCACCGGGAGGATGAAAAGCCGCCGACCCATGGCCGCGGCGGTCCGGCGCATCATCTCCTCGTAGGAGAGCACCTCGGGACCCCCGATCTCGAGGGTCTTCCCGGCGGTCTCTGGCGTCTCGATCGCCTTCACCAGAAACTCGACCACGTCCTGGATCGCGATGGGTTGGGATGGTGTCCGGACCCACTTCGGCGTGATCATCACCGGGAGCCGGGAGACCATCTGGCGGACCATCTCGAAACTCTCGCTGCCCGAGCCCACGATGATGGCTGCGCGGAAGGTCGTGAGGTCGTACTCGCCCTCGGCCAGGTGGGCCTCGACCTCGCGACGGGAAGCCAGGTGTGTCGAGAGGTCATCACCGGTCTCGCCCAATCCGCCGAGGTAGATCACGCGGTCGACGCCAGCCTCGCTGGCGGCCCTGGCGAAATTATCTGCGGCCTGTCGATCGCGCTCCTCGTACTCGCCCCCGGCGCCAAGCGAGTGGACGAGATAATAGGCGACGTCGACATCCTCGAAGACGCCCTCGAGAGTCTCCGGGTCGAGAACGTCGCCTTCGGCAACTT
The DNA here is from genome assembly GCA_964594685.1 of uncultured Halobacteriales archaeon. Taxonomy (GTDB): domain Archaea; phylum Halobacteriota; class Halobacteria; order Halobacteriales; family Halobacteriaceae; genus Halodesulfurarchaeum. The sequence goes on along the minus strand of CAZQNH010000009.1, from coordinate 46,801 downwards.
CGACTCGAGGGTCGAGGAGTTCGACGCCTTTCGAACGGTCCCGAGTCAGTGCCCGGACCTCGTAGCCCGCGTCGAGGAGCGCTGGGACCAGGGACCGGCCGACAAAGCCGGTCGCACCGGTCACGAGTACCTGCATACATTCAATACGAAGTTGAGCCTGTTAACGGTATGCCCCACCTCTTGGGGTCCCCTCTGGACCCAGCCCCCGAACGACCCGCCACGGTCAGGTCTGGCTCTGGTAGAAGAGCGTGATCGCCGCCATGCTCACGAACAGGTCCGGCAGGAACGTGAACGGCCCCACGCTCACCCGCGGGACGAACCCGAAGAGGACGTGGACTACCGGGTGGGCGGTGAGCGCAAACAGGAGCAGCGAGATACCCAGTATCAGGAGGCTCACCGTGTATTTGTTCGGGAGGTCCCGGTAGAGCCGCGCGTAATCCGCCACCAGCACGGCGAGGAAGACGCTGTTGAACGTGGTGAAGAAGATCTTGACCCGGATGATCGCCTCGACGTAATTGCTCATGCGGGGGTCGAGGGACAGGCCCGGGAGGAACAGACCGATAGCGAAGGCGATGATCGTCCCGATGGCGGTCAGCGCTGCCGTGCTTTCGAGCGGCGTCAGATCACGAATCATGAGTGGTGAGGTCGGCCTGTTCGGCTACCTCCTCGAGGATGTCGAGGTTGTCCTGCATCTGGTCCGTGAGGAAGTACATGCGTCCGTAATCCCCTCCCTGGGTGCGGAGGACGTCGTTCTCCACGAGGACCTCCAGGTGGTGTTGGACCGTCTTGTAGTTGAGATCCAGCGCGTTCGACAGCTGATTGGCGTTCATCGGTCGCTCCTCGAGGGCCCGGACGATCCGGAGGCGGTTCTCGCCTCCCCGGGAGCCACCGATGAGCCACCACAGCAGCTGTCGCATCTACCGAGTGTATCATCGAAAGGTATGAAATACGTTCGGTACCATCGGCTCGCGAACGCACGAGCCCTGTACTCCTTTGCTACCAGCTCGCTTACCATTTTCTGCTTCGTATCCGGACCGTTGGAGGGGCAGGAAAATAGGCGTTTCCGCGATTCTTGGGCTATTTGGGTCGAATTTGTGCCTAATTTGTGCCTCACTCGTGCGGAAATCATGTCAAATCTTGGAAAATGCCTTTTATCCTATGGGTATATGGACTACTCGGGGGAAGTGCCCCACCGAGGCGGCCCAGCCCGCCCGTGTGTGCCAACACAGGACTCGGCGCCCGACGGCTAATCCGTCCCGGGGACCCCAGGCCCCGTGTTCCCCCTTCTGGACATACTGGACCCCGAGTCGGGGGCACGGTCACCCGGCCTCCGACTCCCGTTCCGTACCCGATGACGAGACCCAGGTCCGGAACGCGCGTGCGATACCGTAATACTATCAAAAGAGCCCTCGCGAACCCCTCCCCTCGGAAATCACCGGGATGGGGTCGATGATTAGTCGCTGACCCGGGTTCGACTCTGCTCCCGCATGAACTGTGGGAGATACCAGTACCCGCCGGCGAAGCGACCGGTGGTTCCTGAGAACTTCCAGCCGCCGAACGGTTGGGCCTGGACCAGCGCGCCCGTGGTCGCACTCGACTCCCGGTTCAGATAGCACATCCCCGACTCGACCCGGTCGAACCAGGCCTCGGCCTCCTCGCCGTCCTCGGAGAACAGTCCGGCACAGAGGCCGTAATCGCTGTCGTTCGCGAGTGCTATTGCGTCGTCGAAGTCAGTGTACTGGTGGATGGTGACGAATGGGAGGAAGTGCTCCTCGGTCGCGAGTTCGTGGTCGTGGGGAATATCGACGACAACCGTCGGCTCCACGTACCGGCCGTCGGGTAGGGCCGGATCATCGACGTGGCTGCCGCCAGTGAGGACCGTACCGTCGGTCTCCGCGAGCGAGACGATTCGGTCGTAGCGATCGACCGACGCCTCGTCGATGATCGGCGAGATGACGGTCTCGAGGTCCTCCGGGGGCCCCACGGTGAGGTCGGCTGTGGCCGCTACCAGCCGGTCGACGAACTCGTCGTAGTGCCCCTCGTGGACGTAGACCCGACTCGTGGCCGAGCACTTCTGCCCACTGAACGAGAACGCCCCCATCATGACGCCGTTGACCGCCTTATCGAGGTCGGCGTGCTCGCTCACGATCACCGGGTTCTTCCCACCCAGCTCCGCGATGACCGGGCCGCGCTTGCCCTCCTCGAGGAACGTCCGCTCGATGTCGAGACCGACCTCCCGAGAGCCGGTGAAGACCATCCCCGCGACGTCTTCGTGCTCGGTGAGCGGTTGGCCGACGTCCCGCCCGCCTCCGGTGACGAGATTGGCGACGCCGTCCGGTAGCCCCGCCGCCTCGAGGATGTCGAAGAACTCGTGGGCGATGAGCGGAGTCGCGCTCGCGGGTTTGACGACCACCGTGTTCCCGGTGATGAGCGCCCCGCTGGTCATCCCGGTGAGAATGGCCAGCGGGAAGTTGAAGGGGGCGACCACCGCGAAGACCCCGTAGGGACGAAGCAGGTTGGTCGTCGACTCTCGAGGCGTGGGTTTGCCGGTATCGTAGACATAGCCGTCGTGCCGGTCGAGTTCCCGGGCGTAGAACCGCAGGAAGTCGATGGCTTCGTCGACGTCCGCAAGTGCCTCGGTGCGGTTCTTGCCGTTCTCGAGGGACATCACCGCGCCGAGGTCGAACTTCCGGTCGCGCATGATCTCGGCAGCGTTTCGGAAGATGTCGGCCCTGTCCCCGGGGTCCATGTGCCGCCAGTCATCGAATCGATCCGCCGCGACCCCGACGGCCTGCTCTACGTGGTCGGGCTGACCGGCACCGAACCGGCCGATGACCTCGTCGAGATTCCCGGGGTTCCGGACGGTGAAGGTGTCCTCGGTGTCGATCCGATCGCCGCCGATCCGGAGCGGGTGCTCAGTGCCGAGACGCCCCCGGACCCGTTCGATTGCCTCGTCGTACTGGCGGTGGAACGCCTCCAGTGTTCCCTCCTGGTGGTGCGTGTGATGCGTCAGTTCGTTCTCGAAGTCGGCGGGCTTCACCTATGATGATACGATCCGGGCGGTGTTATACTTAGCTGAGGATGTTGCCGGTAGTGGCGTCCTAGGCCCACTATTCACCGGTTTCCGGGAGCCGGGATGGTGCCGGAACTTCCCCGGAATGCGATCAAGACCCCTGACCGACTGTGAACGATAGCTGAACGGTCAAACGCCTATTTGAGATTACAGAAGGTATTGACCCCGTCCGCTCCTATCCCTATCCATGCCCGCCCTCCCCACCCTCTCGACCGGTAATCGCCTCGTCCGCCCAGGTATCCTGCCCCGCATTCGCTGCCTCGCGGAGGCGGCTGCGTTCTGGACCGCCATCCTGCTCCTGGCCGCCTATCCGGCGGCCCTGTTGATCCCGGACTCAGGAACCCCCGAAATAGTCACGGGCTTGCTCGGGGCCCATGCAGCCGTCCTCCTGCTCGGTCACGGCTACGAGCCGTCCTGAATCCGCCCATTTCGGATCGGTCGGCGCCCTATTTTCGCGGGTGGATTGCAGTCTCGAAGTCCGCAGTCACACCCCCAAGAGCCACCTCCCCTCCCCGCTACGGGAATCCGTCGAAACGCGAGGACGCTCAGTTGTACTCCTGTTCCAACACCGCCATAAGATCGGTCAGCGAGAGGTCACCCGGCGATGTGTCGAGGTCGGTGACGTACTCCTCCGGGACCGGACAGCTGAAACGGTAGATGCCGATGGCGCCGTCGCTCGTGTCGATACGGTCATCTGCCTCGTGTTTCACCCAGGCGTACTCCCCCTCGGCCGACGGGACGAGTTCCCCCTCCGCAGCAATGGCGCCCTCCGACAGTAAAGTATCGACGTCCCGGTTCAATCCTCCCGCCACCGACAGCTGGACGGCCGCGCTGTCCGCGTCGGCGTCCGCCCCGGGCGGCCCGATGTAGAGTTCGTAGACGACCGCCTCGCCCTGGTAGGTCGCGACTTCCAGGCGATCGTACTCCCATCGGGCCGCAAACCGACGGAAGAGTGGGTTCGAATCAGGGTCCTCGAGGTGGTACTCGAGGAGGCTGGCTTTCCTCGCGTCGGAGTACGCCTGGAGGGAATTCGCCGCGGCAAGTTTCTCCAGGAGCGAGAGCCCGTTGAGCAGCCGGTCCTCCTCGATTGGCTTGACGAAGTAATCGTGGATGGGGAGGCTGATGAGTTCGGGACCGGGGACAGTCCCGGTGATCATGACCATGATGGGGTCGAAACGTTCGATGAGTGGGTCCAGCAACTCGTCGCCGTGCCCGTCCGGGAGCTTCCGGTCGATGATGGCAAAATCAAGCGTATAGAGGTCCTCGAGGACCGCCTCGGCCTCGCCAAGCGAGAAGGCGGTATGAACCGTCACCCCCTCGTCATAGTGGCGATGGAGCCACGCTTCGATGACCTCGACCAGGGCTTCGTCGTCCTCGAGGACGAAGACGTGGAAGTTCGGAACGGACGGGTCGGCGTCTCGCCGCTCTGTCTGGGAAACCGCTTCAGCCTGACTCGGTTCCTGTGCCATGTGGATCCGACCCGGTGTGTCCGGGATTCTCGACCCGGCCCTAAATAGTAATAGTGTCTGGCCGCGGACCCGGTCGCGCCCGCAGAACGTGGGGAAGTTATGGCAGATGGACACCTGCATAACGATACCAACGATGCCGGCGACCGCCATCGCGCACCCGATCCAGGGCCTCCTCAAGTACCATGGGTTCCGTGATCGGGAGCGGAATATTCCGGCTCACGACTCCATCTCGGTCTGTACGGCCCCCTCGCGGACCCTGACCACAGTGGCGTTTGGCCATGAGGCAGACGTCGTGACGGTCGACGGCGAGACGATCGACGAGGAGGGATTCGAGCGGGCCCAGACGGTGCTGGATCTGGTCCGGGCACGGGCGGGCATCGAGTCCGGGGCTCGGGTCGTCTCCGAGAACACCTTCGAATCGAACGTGGGGCTCGGGGCCTCGGCATCGGCCTTCGCCGCCCTCGCCCACGCGGCAGCCGAAGCAGCCGGACTCGACCTCGACCGTGCCGAACTCTCCGCCCTCGCCCGCCGCGGGGCGGCCTCGGCGGCGAGAAGTGTCGTGGGTGGCTTCGCCCACCTTCGAAGCCGAAACACCGACGCCCATTGCGTGGCCACCCCCATCCCGGCGGGATTCGGGGCGGACATCAGGATCGTGATCGGGTACGTCCCTGACTACAAGTTCACCTCGAAGGCCCACGCCGAGACCCCCGACTCTCCGTATTTCGACGCCCGCCTCGGTGAGGTCCACGGGACAGTCGGGGACCTCCGGGAAGCCATCAGGCGAGGGGATTTCGCGTCGACGTTCGCCATCGCCGAGCGGGACTCCCTCGAACTGCTCGCGGTGACGATGACCGGCCCCGGCTCGTGGCTCTACTGGGGGCCTGGCACCCTCGAACTCCTGAACACCGCCAGGGAACTCCGGGAGTCGGGCGTCGACGTCTATTTCTCCGCGGACACCGGCGCGACGGCCTATCTCAACACCACCGCCGAGGACGTCGATCGGGTCAGGGAGGCGGTCGAAGCCAGGGGGATCGAGACCCGAACCTGGCGGGTGGGCGATGAGGTCCGTTCGAGTTCCGACCATCTATTCTAGCCTGCCAGTCTAGAATGGGAAGGCCCTGTCACCGAATACGGGTGGGAGTGCCCGTGTGGCCCGGGGGAGTCGATCCGACGAGGCCCAGGCGGATCCCCGTAGCCCAGCGCCCGCTTACAAATGCAGCCCCGTCCGACTGGCGAGCCGTTCACGGTCCACGTGTTTCTCGATCAACGCGGACGCCCGCTCGTACGGCGAGGAACGTGCTGACCGGCCCCCAGGAGGCGTCTTGCCCGCGCGGTCGAACACGGTCGAGACGAACGTCTCGCGGACCTCACGGTTCTCGAAGAGGCCGTGGAGGTACGTCCCGAGGACGTCGCCGCTGACCGCGCTCTGCTCGTCGAGCGGATGGGGTACCTCCCCGGTGAACGAGGGCGTTCCCATGTGTATCTCGTAGCCGGAGGCGGTCCCTGATGCCCCTTCGATGGGGCCAGTCCCGTTGACCTCACAAGAGGTCCTGGTGAGGACCTTCTCCGCCGAGAACGTCGTCTCGACCGGCAGGAGTCCGATCCCGTCCAGATCGCCCGTAACCCTGGTGCTCTCGATGCCCGTGTCCCGCAATCGCTCGCCCAGCATCTGGTACCCCGCGCAGACACCGACGACTGGCCCGTCGAAGTGACGGAGGCGCTCGTCGAATCCCGCCTCCCGCATCGCGAGGAAATCGTCGACGGTGTTCTTGGAGCCCGGAAGGACGACCGCGTCGACGTCTTCGAGTGTCGCGGTCAGCGGCAGGTAGGCGACCCGAACCCCGGGTTCGAGGGCGAGGGGTTCGAGGTCGGTGAAGTTCGAGATGAAGGGGAGGCGAGGGACACCGATCGTCACCGAGCGGTCAGCCGGGACGGCCTCTTCGGCACCGAGAACCGTCCGTTCGCCTTCTGCCGGAAGGGAGACGCTGTCCTCCTCCGGGAGCCCGGGGTCCTCGTACGGGAGGACGCCAAGAACCGCCAGGTCGGCCATCGACTCGAACTCCTCGATACCGGGCTGCAGGACGTCCTTCGATCCGCGAAACTTGTTGATGAGGACGCCCACGACACGCTCCCGGAGGTCCGAAGGCATCAGTTCGAGCGTACCCCAGAGACTAGCGAAGACCCCGCCGCGTTCGATATCGCCCACGAGGATGATGTGGGCGTCCGCGAAGCGGGCGGTCTCCACATTCGCGAGATCGCGGTCCTGGAGATTAATCTCCGCAATGCTCCCCGCTCCCTCGGCCACGATCACGTCGTGATCCCGGGCGAGTCGGCGGTAGGAGGCCTCGGCGGCCGCTCGCGCCCGCTCCCACTGGCCGCCGTAGTAGGTTCCGGGGTCGAGATGCTCCCGAGCCCGGCCGTGGATGACCAGTTGGCTCTCACCATCGCCCCGCGGCTTGAGGAGCACGGGGTTCATGTCGGTCGTTGGCGTGACGTCGGCCGCCCGGGCCTGAACGTACTGGGAGACACCGATCTCGCCCCATTCAGTGGCTGTTCGGGACGCATCATTCCCGGTATTCGTGGTCTCGTACTCGACTGGCCCAGCGCCGTTTCCGGGGCCGGCTGGGCCATCGGATTCAACTGAATCCCCATGGTCATCCCTCACACCATCCCGGGGTGAAACCACAACCCGAGCGTTATTACTCATGTTCTGTGCTTTGAACGGGGCGACGGCCACGCCCCGATCGGCGAGAAGTCGACAGAGACCCGCCACGATCACGGACTTGCCGACGTGGCTCCCGGTGCCCGCGACGAGGATGGTCTCCGTCATCGCCCACGCTCCCTCGCTTGGTCGTAGCCATCGGGAGTGGCTCTGATCGCCGTCATATTTCGAAGCGGTCGGCTCGTCTGGTGGTCTCGATCCCCGAATCCGCGTCCGCAACAGATGCCGGGATCGAGTCGTCGCCATCGTATCGGGCGTTTGTCGCCCCGACGACAGACTCGCGGACGGCCGCTCGGGCGGCAGCACCGACCTCGGTGGCGCTCCCGGCGAAGTCGCTGGGCTCACCCTCGGGATCAGTTGCGACCACCGCCGCGTCGGAAGTCGTCCCGGAGAAGCCCGTGAGTTGTTGCAGCGTCGCAGTCTTGGCTTCCACCACCACGCCGAGCAGGGTCGCGAGCCCACCGTCGTCGAGCTCCCGGTCGGTTCCGACGATGAGGTTCACTGTCCCAATATCGTCCGAGTGGCGATCGGTTCCCACCGTATCTGCGGACGAGGGATCCGTAGATGCCGCCGCTTGATGGGTACCGTCGGGGTCCGTGAGCGTTCGTTCTTGCTCGTCTGGTTCGAGCGGTAAGGAAGCCGGATTCGAGAGCCCGACCGTCGCCACCGCCCAGACCGCCCCGAGCCGGGCCCCGACGGCGTGACGCATGTCGACCCCGGTGAGGAGTGCGGGCCCGTCAGCGGTGAAGCCGGCCGCCTCAACACGCTCACGGACGTAGGCCGTGAGATCGGTCCGGTCCCATCCGATCGGGACCGAGATATTATAGGCCGCATCCCCGTCACGATAGCCGCCGTTCCACCCGGTCGAGAGCCACCTGGCCCCCGGAACCGAGGCTTGGAGAACCGCCTCCCGGACCCGGATCTCAAGCATCGAGGAGTACCTCCTCGAGACGTCGGTTCTCCTTCGGGCGCCGGACGGCCACCCGCACGTGGGCGTCCAATCCTCGAAACGTACGGGCATCCCGGATGGCGATCCCGGCCCGGTCCGCCCGGTCCAGGACCGCCTCGACCCGCTCGTCGAGCACCTCGAGGAGGAGGAACGGCGAGACCGAGGCATGCACACCGTATCGGTTTTCGAGGGCCTCGGCCATCCGTCCACGCTCGGTATCGACCCGCTCCCGGGTCGCCTCGACGAACCCGGTCGCTCGCATGCTGTAGATTCCAGCTCGCATGGCCGCCACGCCCAGATTCCAGGGTCGCCTCGCCGTCACGAGTCGCTCGCGAGGCGTCCCCGAGGCGACCGCAAAGCCTGCACGGAGTCCGGGGAGGCCGAAGAGCTTGGTGAGCGACCGTGCGACGACCACGCCGTCCGTGTCAGCAAGCGTTGGCTCCTCGGTGTACCCGAGGAACGCCTCGTCGGCGACTAGGACCGTGTCGCTCGCTCGGGCACGGTCGGCGAACTCGCGAAGGCGGTCCGCGTCGTAGGCATCGCCCGTCGGATTGTTTGGGTTGCAGACGATGGCCGCCGCGTGGGGCTCGAGGTCGGCCGCGAGGAGTTCGTCGTAGGGGACGAGTTCGGACGTTGCGCCCTGAAGGCTGACCTCGCGCTCGTACTCGCCGAAGCTCGGGTACGGAACCAGTACCGAGTCTCCGTGGCCAACGGTGACTTCGAGGGCCAGCCTGATCGCGGCCAATCCCCCAGGGGTCGGGATCACCTGCTCTGGCGGAACGCCGACGTACTGCCCTGCCACCTCGCGGTATTCGGCGGGCGGCTCCGGTGGATAGGCCCGTGCCGTTTCGAGGCCTGCCTCCAGGGCCTCCTCGATGCCCGCGGGCTGTTCGGGATTGGTATTCGCACTGTAATCCAGGATGTCCGGGTCCGGTCGCCCGCCGTGGGGGACCCGGCCGACGCCAGCAACGCTACGCGGGTCCATCGGCCCCCACCAGGGCGTCGTACCTGTCTTTCACGCGCTGTCTCACCGCCGACATCTCCACGTCCGCCGCCGCGGCCAACCGGAGGGCCCCACCCATCCCGACTCCCTCCTTGGCTTCGCCGAGTCGATATCGCTCGAAAGCGACGTGTTCCGCCTCCTCGAAGCCGGGATCGGTGACCGAGATGTCGAGGTCGAGGGTCTCCGCCGCCGAAGCGAGGTCGGTGGAGCCGTCGACGTCGACGAAGGACGTGGTCGCCACCGTGAGGGGCGCGGAGACGTCCCCGTGGCGGGCGAGGGCTGCGGCGGCGATCATCTGCGTGCCACCAGCCAGCGTGACGTCGCTTTCGGCCGCGACAGCGCCTTTTATAAGCCCATAGACAGCTGCAAGCATCGGATCGCCCATCCGGCGGACGGCCGCGACAGGCTCCCCTGCCAGTTCGCCCTCGGCGAGGCCGCTGGTCTCGAGGCCCTTGGCGACAACCGATCGCTTGAGGTCGAGCGGGTTCTCCGGAAGCGAAGAGGAGACCGGTATCGACTCCCCGAGCGCGGTCATGACCCCCAGGGCCGTGGTCGTCCCGCCGGGGATGCTCTCCGCGATGACCAGGTCGTCGTCGACGCCCTCCGCGAGACGACTGGCCTGCTCCGCGATGTCGGCCGCTTCCGGCACCGGATCGGCCATTCTGATGTCCCCGCCCTGGGTCGCCCCCACCGAGATGGTCGGCGCTGCGGTGGGTTCTGTCAGTCCGGCATCTACGATCCGGTGCTCGAAGTCGATGAGGTCCATCACCGCCCGCGTGATGAGCGAGGGGGTCGGACAACCCGACGGGCTCACCGGAACGAAGGGGGCGAAGACCGGTCGCCCGTACTCGAGTATCTCGACATCCGCCGAGGGGGTGTGACTCATCACATCGGGAGTGGCGCCAGCCGCGCTGATTCCATCGATGAGTCCGGTCTCGGTCGTCCCGACCGTCACCACGAAATTCATGCCAGGACCTCCGCCACCCACGCGTCTTTCGGTCGATTCACGTTCACCGCGAATCTGGTATCTTTCGTCATGTAGATTGTCTCCGGTTCGGGATCACCGACCACGTTGACGCCGGTTGGCGTCACCGTAGTGCCGTCGTGTCGCATGGTGCTGTCGACCGTCACGCCGAGTACTCGCTTCCGTTCGGCGGGGATACAGACTGTCATCGACCCGCCGTCATAAGCCGACAGCACAGCGTCGATCGCGTCGCCCGCGAGAAGCGGGAGGTCCGCGGCTACGGTCAGGACCGGGGTCTCGACCCGTTCCAGGGCCGTCGAAAGGTCCGCGACGTAGCCCTCCCCCGCCGCCTCGATGTACTCGACCCCGAGGTCGCCATCCGTCAAAGCGTCCCCGGACATCGATCCCCCTCCGTGGGTCTCCCGGACGTGGGCCGCGGTATCCGGCACCGCTGGCGACCCGACCGCGTATACCACCTCGACCTGGCTCTGGGCCAGGGCACCGAGTACCCGGTCGATCATCGGGACCCCGCCGATCTCGAGGAGTGGCTTCTCACCCGCGACGGCCAGTCGGGTGCCGCGCCCGCCACAGAAGACTAGAGCGTCCACACGATCACCCCGACCCCGAGTCCCAGCAGTCTGGCGAGTTCGTTCGTCGCGCCCATCACGTCGCCGTTGACCCCGCCCAGTCGGCGATCCGTCCACCGTTCGAGCGCCATCCCCGTTGCCGCACCGACTGCCACCGCCAGCGCCGCCGACGGATCTGGCCAGGTCAAGAGGGTCGCCGGGAGCGAGAGGAGCACGGCCAGCGCGAGTGTCCCGCCACCGGCCTCCGCCGAGAGGGCCTCGCCGAGGCCCTCGTGGGCCGCCGTGCCTTCGGCGATCACGACGGTCATCCCCAGTTTGGCGCCGACCTCAGTGGCTACGACCAGGCCCACCGCGACCAGCGGAAGCGTCGCCAGGGTCTGTCCCAGCCCGAAGAGGCCGATCAGGATCACCCCGAGTGACAGCACCCCCGCGACACCCACCCGACTATCCTGCATCGCCTCGAGGGCCCGCTCTGCCTCGCCGTGGGTCGCCAACCCGTCCGCGAGGTCCAGGAGACCGTCGGCGTGGTTGATACCCGTCGCGAGATAAACGGCGACCAGATAGAGCACGCCGGTCACCGCCGGTGGCAACCCCAAGATGAACGGGATCGCGGCAAGCGCCCCGACGACATACCCCACAAGAGGGATCACCGCCGGTCGGCCGGCGAAGGCCTCCCAGTGGGCCTCTGAACGCCCCACCGGCAGCCAGGTCAGGAATCCGAGTGCGCCCTGGAGCGGCGCTACCACCATGTACCGACCCCCGCGAGTGCAAAGGCCAAGAGCCCGGCGAAACCCACCGTCCGGATCGCCCGAGTGCCAGTCTCCACGGTTGGGAGGGGTGCCTCCGGGTTGAGCACATACCCGCCCGGCTTCCGAAGTTGCACCCCAGCAGCCGCGGCTATCGTCGCCATCGGCCAGCCCGAGTTGGGAGAGGCCGGGTCGCGTGCCCACTGTCTCGCGCGGACGAGGGCTCGCGGGTCACGCGCCACGAGTGCGAGTAATACTGCACTCAGTCGGGCCGGAAGCCACGCGATCGCGTCGTCGAGTCGCGCGCTCGCGGTCCCGACCGATTTCTCCGGATAGCCCAGCATCGAATCGAGTGTATTCACGCCCTTGACCCATGCCGCAGCCCCGACCCCGAGCGGCAGCGCGACCAGCGCCCCGATCGCGAACGCGAGCAACGGCCCCAGGAATCCGTCGGCGAGGTTCTCCGCCACGCTCTCGACGGCGGCGCTCCGGATCTCGGCCGGAGAGAGCGACGCGCGGTCACGCCCGACAAGAGCGATCGCCTGCTCCCGGGCCCGCTCGAGGTCGGCCTCGCTTCCCTGGACAACCTCGGCGGCCATCGTCACCAGGAGGCGGAGACTCACGGTCGTGAACAGCACCAACCCAGCAGCCACCCCGCCGAGGATCTGATCGATCCCGAGGAGCACCCATACCGGGAACGCAGCCATCAGTGCCACTGTCACGGGGAGGACCGTCGCGACCAGCATGCCGACCATCCGCGGTCGCCGGAACTCGCGGTCGAAGACGCCGACGAGCCGGCCGAACCACGCGACCGGGTGCACCCGTTCCGGCAGTTCGGCCACGGCGAGGTCGAGCAAGAGTGCCACCGCGACAGCCAGGGTGGCTACCGGAGCCATCCCGCCGCCTCCAGCCTCGATTTCAGCTCGAGTGGCCCCGAGTCCGATACCAGAACGGCTCCCGCGCCCGTCCTGGTCGCCGCCCCATCGGTCCGCGGGTCGTCGCCGACGTGGAGCAAGGATTCGGCGCCCACCCCGAGGTCGCTCGCCACCCGTTCGAAAGCCCGTTCGTGGGGTTTCCGCCACCCGATCTCGACGCTCGAAAGCACCGTCTCGAAGGTCTCCATGGGGATGGCGGATTTTCGTAGGCTGCGTTCGACCAGTCCCTCCACACTGCTGTTCGAGAGGATGCCGACGGGAACCTGTTCGGCCAGTCCCGTCACCGTCTCGACCGCTCGCTCGCGTGTCTCGATGGGGGTATCGAAGGCTGCCCGAACCGCTTCTATCACCGTCGCCTCCGCAATCCCACCCGGGTTTCCTGTATTCGACCGGAGGGCCGCGGCCACGTGCTTGTGGAGTGGGAGTTCTTGAAGGGGTTCGGCCTCGATATGAGCGGTGCGGTACCGTTCGGGCCAGTCGTCAGGGACGGGAATATCACGCTCCCGGAGGGCCGCCGCAACCGCCTCGTCAGGGGGGAGGGCCCGATCGACCGTGACCAGGGTCCCGAACAGGTCGAAGGACACCGCGCCCACCGACTCCTCGAGCCTCTCGAACGCTCCCTGCTGCCCCTCACGAACGGTCATTACTGCCAGATTACCGTGACCGCCGCAAAAGTGTCACGAGGAGGAGTGCCAGTCCCGCGCCGAGAACGCCGAAGCCAGGCGTCTCCGTGGGGGTTTGCTCAGTCGTCGTTCCGTCCTCAGTGGTGGTCGTGGTGTCCTGGGTCGTTGTTTCGGTCTCGGTCGGCGTCTGCGTCGGCGTCGCGGTCTCCTGGTTCGCGAGGGCCTCCGCGTAAGCCGCCGGATGGAACGCCTCCGCCATCGTCTGGACGGCGATCACCGTCCGCGGGGCGGGTTGGTTCATGTAGTCGTCTCTGACCTCGACGAGATTGTCCCCCTGGATCGCGGTCGTGCTGTTCAATGCGTCTGACCGCTGGACGTCATCGAAATTCGAGGGATACACGATGTACTCCGGATCCTGTTCGACCACGGTCTCGGGGCTGATCTGCTGGTAGCCGGTGATGTTGGCCTCGGCGGCGATGTTCGTCCCACCAGCCACCTCGATCATGGCGTGAATGAACGTTCCGGATCCGGCGGTGAAGCCGCCGGGACCGAGATAGAAGAGGACTCTCGGACTGTCCTCGCCCTCGGTCGCCTCACGGACCACCTCGATGGACGCCTGCATCTCCTCGACCCGCTCCTGTGCGCCCTCACAGCTGCCGGTGAGTTGCCCGATAAGAAGCGTTTTGTCAGTCACGTCAGCAAGCGAGGTCGCTGGCTCGAAGCGATAGACCGTGAGCCCAGCCTCGCGGAGTTTCTCGACCGTATCCTCCTGGATGATATTGGGGGCGAGGACCAGGTCGGGGTCCTGGGCGACAACCTTCTCGACGCTGACGAACGAGCGGCCCGGACCGGAGATGTTGGCCCGCGTCTCCGCCCCATCAAGATACGCCGCGCGCTTCGAGACTCCGATCACCTTCTCCATTGCCCCGATCTCCCACATCGTCTGGGCTGCGCTGGGGGCGAGGGTCACGACCGTCTCCGGTTCCTCCTGGATGGTCACCTCGGTGCCCGTCGCGTCTGTCACCGTCATCGGGAACGAACAGTCGCTTTGCTGGCTCGCGGCCCCGGCGAGACCGAGTGTTCCACCTGGGCCGGCGGCGATGAGACCGAGAACGAGGGCCACGATCGCCACCTGTCGGATTGTGGTGCGCATCGGCTAAACCGTGACCGTTATGCAACATAAGTTTGTCTAATCCAATAGCACTTGTTTTCCGGCCTGGGGCACGTATCTCCTTACTGATACGAAGGGAGAATTAATACCGTGGCCAGCGAAGCCACGAAATGCATCATGGTCGTCCAGAGCGAACTCCGGGATGCGATCGAGGCGGGACGCGAGGAAACCATCACCGTTCTGGCGCAGTACCAGGCGGTGCCGGTCGTCGACGAGGAGGCCGAGACCTCCGATCTGCTGGGTGGTCGGAAGAAACCAGCCTTCAAACTGGAAGAGCGTGGGGAGGCCGAGACGCCAGGGGAGACCGTCGACCGGCAGACGAGACAGGACGTCCTCGATCTCCTGGATATCGTCGAGGAGGACGATCTCCCCCCAGTCCAAGAGGCGATCGAGAACCACGAGGCGTGGGGCGAGAAGAGCTAAGTTTCCGGGCTAGATCAGGGTTCCCCGAACTCGATACGTTCGCTGAGCCACGCGAGGGCCTCCCGGAGCACCGCCTCGTCTTTACCGGTGATCCGGACGCGATTGCGGTCGGCGTGTTCGCCGGGATAGCTTCCGGCCCGCACTTCGAATCGGGCTTCGAGCTCGGCAAGATGTCCCTGCAGGGCACCTTCTGGAGCGTCGGTGTATCGAGTCGCCGAGACGCGGGAGCCGCCGAACTCCTCGGCGACAGTCTCGAAGGTGGCCCGTAACTCGCTAGGGACACCTGGCAACACGTAGACGTTCTCGACTCGGCAACCGGGCGAGAGCCCGGCTGGATTCACGAGCGGCCTTCCCCCCTCGACGGTCTCCGACCAGGCGTCCACGTCGAGGCCCAACTCGTATCGGTCCGCGAGATCCGGGTGGGAGTCGACGAAGGCCTCGGACGCGGCCGCCACCTCCTCCCTGATGTCTGGGTCGACCGCCAGTTCGCGTCCGAACGCGTCCGCGACCGCGGCCATCGTCACGTCGTCGTGAGTCCCACCGAGGCCACCGGTCACGATCACGCGGTCGTACTGTGGACGGAACCGGCTCACGTAGCGGGCGATGGTCTCCCGGTCGTCACCGATGGTCACGATGATGGCCACCTCGGCCCCGCAGTCGGAGAGTTCGCGGGCCAACCACGTGGCATTGGTATTCTCGGTCTCCCCGGCGAGGAGTTCGTCCCCAACGGTGACAATCGCGACCTCCATAACGGCAGACCGACCGCCCACAGGAAAAGGGTATCCCACTAACGTCAGTGGGCGGGGAGGCGAGGGACTCCTCGGCGTCCCAACAAGGGTGAGCCGGTTCCACAGGTTCGGTACGTTAAAGCCAGGCCTTCGATAAAGCGGTGACATGGACTACAGCGAGGCGGCGAACTATCTCCTCAATCTCCGCCGGTTCCGGACCAAACTGGGGACCGAGTCCACCCGGCGGTTCCTGGAACACCTGGACGATCCCCAGGCCGGGACGGACTTCGTCCAAATCGCGGGCTCGAACGGGAAGGGGAGCACGGCGCGGATGCTCGCGTCGATCCTCCAGGAGTCGGGTCTCCGGGTCGGGCTGTACACCTCGCCACACCTCGAGGACTTCCGCGAGCGGATCAAGGTCGACGACCGGGAAATCCCGAAATCCGCGATCGCCGATTTCGTGGGGGAGAACCGGTCCTACATCGACCGGGGCGCCGCACGCGACGAGCCCCTCACACATTTCGAGGTGTTGACCGCCCTCGCGATCTGGTACTTCGACCGGCAGGATGTCGATGTGGCCGTCCTCGAGGTGGGCATCGGGGGTCGCTATGACGCCACGAGCGTGGTCGACCCGGTCGCGAGCGCCGTGACCAACGTCTCCCTCGAGCACACGGACATCATCGGGTCGACGCTCGAAGAGATCGCGCGCGACAAAGTCCACGTGGCCCCCGCCGAGAATCCCCTCGTGACCGCGGCCCACGACGTCTACGATGTCCTCCGCGAGTCCACCGGTATCGTGACTGTGGGCGGGGAGGCCGATGACGTCACGGTCGAGCCCATCGGCCGGCGGAATCACGTCGAACAGGAACTCGAAATCACGGGTCCGGACTGGGCCCTCGGCGCACGGATCCCCCACCTGGGACGTCACCAGGGTGAAAACGCCGGCATCGCCGCCACCCTCGCCCGTCAGGTCGCCGATATCCCCGATGCGGTCATCGCGCGGGGTCTGCGGAAAGCCGACTGGCCGGGTCGGTTCGAGATCGTTCATTACGATCCGCTGGTCCTCCTGGACGGGGCGCACAATCCGGGTGCTAGCGAGCAGTTGGCGTCGGCGATGGCGGACCTCGATTACGAGGAGCTCCGCCTGGTCTTCGGGGCCATGCACGACAAGGACCACACGGCCATGATCGAGGCGCTGCCACGGCCCGATCACGTGTTCACTTGCCGCCCCGACGAGGAGCGGGCCGAAGACGAGACGGTGCTCGCCAGGGCCTTCGAGGACCACGGGATCGACTCGGTCAGCGCCATCCAGTCGGTCCCCCAGAGCGTCTCCAGGGCCATGGATCGAGCCGGGGCGGCCGACGCCGTGGTGGTGACCGGCTCCCTGTATACCGTCTCCGAGGCCCGACAGCAGTGGACCCGAACCGTGATACCGAAAGGGGCCAGGTTAGCTCGAGAGGCTGGCGGGACTGTCGCCGTGCCAGGGGTCGACGGGCCACAGATCCCGACGGAAACGGATCGCCGCCGGCACGTGACACTGAAAACCCGGGTCCCGCGGAACCGGGCCGGCACGCTGCAGACCGAGATGCTTCGGGCCGGGGGCGAGTGTTCGGTCTCGGCGCTCGTCTCGGAGGCCCGGTTCGTCGACGTGGTCCTGAGCGGGACCAGGCCCGACTTCGAAGAACTCATCGACCGCCTCGAGTCTCGACACACCGGCTGTCCGAACCTCGGTGCGGACCTCCGGCGGGCGATGGACCCGCCCTCGATGGACATCCCGGGCGTGTCGCCCGCCCGAATCCCGGCGGTGATGGGGATCCTCAATGTCACTCCGGACTCGTTCCACGACGGTGGCGAGTTCGACACGGTGACGACCGCAGTCGACCGGGCCGAGACGATGGTCCAAGAAGGTGCGGACATCGTGGACGTCGGGGGCGAGAGCACCCGCCCGGGGGCCGAACCAGTTTCCACCGAGACGGAGGTCAACCGCGTGGTCCCGGTGATCGAGCGGCTCGCGGAGTTGGACGTGGCGGTGTCCATCGACACCCGCAAAGCTAGCGTCGCCGAGGCGGCCCTCGAGGCTGGGGCGGACATCATCAACGACGTCTCGGGCCTCGAAGACCCCGACATGCGTTTCCTCGTCGCGGAAACTGGCGTCCCCACGGTCCTGATGCATAGCGTCAACACGCCGGTCGATCCCGCCTACCCGGTGGCCTACGACGACGTGGTCGAGGACGTGATCGCGGATCTCAAAGATCGTATCCTGCTGGCCGAACAGGCCGGGATCGACCGTGACCAGCTCATCGTGGACCCGGGTATCGGGTTCGGGAAGTCCCCGACGGAGAACTTCGCAGTTCTCGACCGGCTCTACGAGTTCTCGGGGCTGGGATTGCCGGTCCTCTTCGGCCACTCGCACAAGTCTTTCTTCCGCCATATCGGGTACGACGACGAGCGCCTGCTGCCCACGGTCGCGGCGACAGCCATGGCGGCCGAACGGGGGGCGGCCATCGTCCGCGTCCACGACGTTGCCGAGAACCTGGCCGCGGTGAAGACGGCCCTCGCCGCCGGAGAAGCCGACGACGACTGACCCGTTCGGGTGGCGGCTGCGAGGGGACAGTCACTCGGACCGCTGTCACTCGCCCACTAGTAGGTGCACGCTCGAGACAGGCAGATGAGGCATCAGCGGGAGTTCCGCTATCCCCACCCATAGTCGGGTGTCGTGATTCGAGTAGCCACCACGAACGAGTACTTGGGTTCCAGCCCACGGTGTGAGCGACCAGACCCGTGGTCCTCGAACCAGGACTGACTGGCTCGCAGTGTTTCCACTACGCAACTGGAGAGCGGAAGAATCCGCTCGCACCCGAGATCAGTCGTCGTCGACCGGACTGCCCGGCGACGCGCTCGGATCCACGTCGACGTGCCGACGCTCGTCCCGTTCCTCCTCGGTGAGGAACAGGGGCTTCTCGTGGCGGAAGGTCCGGATCGTCGCCCAGACGGCGAGCAGCGTGATCAGTGCGAACGGACCGCCCGTGATGACAGACGCCGTCTGCAGCGCGCCCGTGCCGCCGACCACGATGAGCAGGGACGCGAGTGCCCCCATCGTGGCACCCCAGATGACGCGGTTGATGGTCGAGGGGTGCTCCTTGCCGCCGGTCGTGAGCATCCCGAGTGCCAGCGTCGAGGAGTCCGCGGAGGTGACGAAGAACGTCACGATCAGTGTGAGGAACAGGAGCACGAGGATGCCCCCACCGGGGAGCGCGTCGAAGAGCGGGTAGCCGGCACCGGCCTCACCAAGCTCGTTCAGGACCGGCACGATCTCGGCCGACCCCGTGGATTCCATCCAGATCGAGGTCCCGCCGAGGGTCGCGAACCACGGGATGGTGGCGCCCGTCGAGGCGAGCACGCCCGTGCCGACCATCTGGCGGACCGTCCGACCCTTCGAGATACGGGCGATGAACAGCCCGACGAACGGGGCCCACGCGAACCACCAGGCCCAGTAGAACACCGTCCAGGCACCGACCCAGCCGGTTGGCTCGAGGCCCTCAGCGTTCGTGTAGAGGCTGAGCGCGATGAACTCGTTGATGTACTGCCCGAGGGCTTCGGTCCCGACGGACAGGATGTAGGCGGTGGGTCCCAGGATGAACGCGGCGCCCATCAGGATGAAGAACACGGTCATGTTGAAGTTGGAGACGCGCTTGATGCCCTTCTCCACCCCCAACGCGACCGAGATCGTGAAGGCGATGGTCAACCCGGTGATCATTAACACGGTCCCAACGTCACCGAGCGCGATTCCCCAATTGTACTCGAGACCCGTGAGGAACTGGGACCCGACGAAGCCCAGCGTCGTCCCGATCCCGCCGATCGTCGCGAACACGGCCAGGATGTCGATGACCTTCGCGAGCACCCCATCGAGATTATCCGTCCCGACGAACGGCGCGAGGACCGTCGAGATCCGCATCGGTGCCCCGTACCGGTACGCGAAGAACGCCACCGGAAGGGCGATCATCACGTACGCCGACCAGGCGGAGATGCCCCAGTGGAAGAACGTGTACTGCATGGCATTGATCGCCGCCTGGGCGGTACCGCCCGCCGCACCGCCTGATGGGCCGCCCGGGGGGGCCCACATCGTGTAGTGCCAGATCGCCTCTGCCGGACCCCAGAAGACGATCCCGGCTGCGATACCCGCCGAGTATAGCATCGCGAAGTACGACTTGTACGAATGTTCCGGCTCGTCGTCCGGCTTCCCGATCTTGATATTGCCCCACGGGCTCACGACCAGGAACAACGCGAACGCGACCAGCAGGAACATGGACCAGAGGTAGAACCAACCGAAGTTCCCCGTCATGAACGAGAAACTATCGTTGATGAACGTCTTGGCTGCCTCTGGTGACACGATCAAACCGATGATTGCCAGCACCGATACGCCTAAACCGAAGCCGTAGACCACCCAGTCGATCTCGCTGAGGAACGTCTGGATACTGCCCTGATTTCCTGTACTCATTGTTGTGTCGTAGTCACCCCGTTGTTGTTTGTGGATTCGATACGCATTGACAGTACGAGTGAGACCTTATGAAATTATTTATTTATTATCCTTCATAAACGTCCGTGATAAACAAACGACACTTCGCCCTCTGCGGGTTTTTCGATCGAAACCCGGCCCTTAAAAGTTTGGTAGCGGCAAAGCTTGCGTCAGCTTTCGAGAAGCTCCGTCGCCCGCTTTACCGCTGCGTCCGCATTATCGGCATAGCCGTCGGCCCCGATCTCGTCCCGCCACTCCTCCGAGGTCGGCGCCCCGCCGACCATGACTTTCACGTTCTCGCGCAGCCCTTCCTCCTCGAGGAGGTCGATGACCTCCTCCTGGTGGTCCATGGTCATCGTCATCAGCGCGGACATGCCGAGGATGTCGGGTTCCTCCTCGCGAACCGCCTCCACGAAATCCTCGTTGGGGATCTCGACCCCGAGGTCCACGACGTCGAACCCGTTGGCCTTGAGCATCGTCCCGAGGATGTTCTTCCCGATATTGTGGATGTCCTCGTCGACGGTCCCGATGACCATCTTCCCGCCTTTGTCTTCTTCCGCGAGATCCATCTCGTCCAGCAACGGCTCGACGAGATCCACGCCCGCCCGCATACAGTCCGCGGACATCGCGAGTTCCGGCAGGAAGACCTCACCCCGGCCGAACTTGTCCCCCACCGTCCTGACACCCTTGGTCAGGCCCTCCTGGAGTATCACCAGCGGGCTCAATCCTTTGTCGATGGCCTCCTGGGTGAGTTCCGCGGTCTTGTCCTCCTCGAGGTCGATGATCGCCTGCTGGATCTCCTCGATGATCGGATCGTCGACGTCCTCGGTCGAGTCGTCCTCTGGCATAAGTGGTCCCTACCGGAGAAAGTCCCTGATAAATGAATAAAGGTTTTGGAAATCCGCCCGAACCATAGGGATTATGATACGATAGGACCCCACGCCTTCAGTCGATTCCGACCCGAACTGGTGAAATCAGTGAGTTATCCAAATGAAGATGTATTAGTACAAGTCCAGTTGAGAGTCGGCAATGAGTTCCGCTACTGGGAGACCCCGCCTGGTGCCGGTTTCGGGTGAAACGAGCGGGCTGTATCGACTGATGGCGGGCGTTATCGAGTGGGCGAAAACCCGAGCCGTTGACCCCGACCGCGGTCAACCGGACCCCGGATCGTCCGGAGCAAGCGTGGAAAGATCCAACCGATCGAGCGTGTCCGGGGTTGGCTGGCCCCGTTCGTCCCAGCCACGCTCCTCGTAATACGCATCGAGCAGCCGTGAGAATTCCCGTTCGTCGACTGCAGCCCCCGCCCCCGGACCGTCACTGATGGGCTCGGAAAGGACCGGCGGGAGTTCGTCATCTGGCCTGGCGATGCCCTCCCTGACGTTGAACAGGCGAGTCAGGTTCCAGATCCGCTCGCCCACCGATCGCAACGCATCGGTGGACAGCTCTAGCCCGACGGCGGACAGCCAGTCCGCACCGAAGTCGTCGGCGAACACGTCCCCCGTGAAATCATCCGCGATGAGGCTCCAGAGCACCGAGCGGAAGTCCTGTTCGGCCTTCACCTCCCGTGCGCGCCGACGAGGTTCGTCGAGGGTGGGGTCGAACACCTCCGTCTCGATTGGCCTGGCCCGACGATGGCAGGCCCCCCGGTCGCTCGTTGCATAGGCCAGCGCCATGCCCGGGGTCCGACGTGGGTCGTAGGAGGGCAGTTCCATCCCCTTCACCGTGGGGATGAGGTCATCCCCACCGTACCGTTCGGCTGCCCGGTCGAGACCGCCGGCCAGTTCGTCCGGAAGCCCTGGCTCCCGACTCGCTATGGCCTCGATGAGGTCACTCGCCGCTTCCACGTCCCCGAAAGTTCCCTCGAAGTCGACCAGCCCGGCCTCGTCGGCACGCACTGCCCAGGCCACCGCATTCCCGACGCCGATGATGTCGACGCCCAGTCGGTCGCACTGCTGGCCGAGTCTCGCGATGTCCTCGAATTCGTCGACGCCGAGTCCTGCTCCGAGGGTCATCTGTGTCGCCCCGCGCGGGGTGGTCTCCTCGCCGTTCACACGGATGCGGAAACCCCCCGGGATGGGCTCGCCTTCGTGCTCCCGTTCTGCCGTGGCGGCCTCGACCGCCTCGATGCCGATATCGTCGGTCCCCTCGAAGGTGCTCTCCTGCCAGCCACGGGTCGAGAGGACCCCCACCTCGTTCGCGAAATCCACGGTCTCCACCGTCTCGCTCGCCCGGTGCCAGGGCCCCGTTCGCTCCTCGGTGAACCGTTCTTCGTAGGTCGCTCGGAGATCCTCGAGTCCGGTCCGTGGGCCATCCGCAGCCACGAGGGCCTTCAGCCGTTTCGACCCCATTACGGCGCCCGCCCCGCCCCGGCCAGCGTGGTGGTCACCGCCATCCGAGGCGATCGTGGCGTACACGACCTCGTTCTCCCCGGCGGGACCGATACACGCGACTCCCGCTTCGGGATACGCTCCACTCGTCGCCTCGACGGACCCGCCCCACCGGTCGGGCACTGACTCGATGTTGACCTCGCCCTCCGAAACCCGGAGCGCTGTCGGTTCCGAGGCTCGGCCAGTTATCATGATCCCCATCGCGTCATCGAGACTCCCCGCGAGGCGCGCCGCGAACTCACCCCCGCTATATGAATCGAGGAAGACGCCCGTGAGCGGGGACTTCGTAATCGCCGCGTACCGAGGTTCACCCGGGGTCAAGCCCGAGAGTGGGCCGATCATGAAAAGGAGGGCGTTCTTCGGTGAGAGCGGATCGACGCCCGGTTCGAGGGCGTCGTAGAGATACCTGGCGCCCAATCCCTTTCCGCCGACGAACAGGTTGAGCCACTCGGCCGGGATCCGGTCCCGCGTCGCGGTGCCGGCCGAGAGGTCCACCCGGATCAGCGTCCTCGGCAGTCGGGCGCTCATCGTACCCGCGTTCACGCCCCGGACCGCAATAGGGGTGACGGATTGGGAAGCCTGGCGGGTTCCGACCGGTCGACTTCGGCGTCTGGCCCAAGCGGTTGCGAGCCGTGTGATTGCGTTCTGGACCGGTGGGTCAGTCCGGTCCGTGCTAGTCTGGTGGACTCAACCCGGTCGGTTTTGATCCGATGAGTCGGTCTGGTCCGCGCGTATCTGTTTCCAGGTTCCAATCCAGCCGAGTGGGACCCCGTTTTTGCCGGGCATCTCAGAGCCCGCGTCTGTACTAATACATGTTTAATGTGATATTACACCATGGGTTTATATAACGACTCACGAGGACCCGCCATCACCCTATTCGACCCCGGCGTCCCGGCGTCGATCCCCCCAGCAACCGACCCCGAGGTACCCCGGAGCCCGCTACCACTTTTCTATCATAGGAAACGGGTACCCGCATTTTGAGGGGCATTCCTTTTATACACGGTTTATCATCGACTTCGTTAGTTATTTGTGCGAATCCATCGAGTGAATGCCTGTGGGGCCGGTTCACACCCTATCGGATCGAACAGCAAATGAAAGGGTACGGGTCATGGGTAGTCGTTCCTATCCACCGGCTTTCGTACCCACCCCAGCGACACACTATCGAGGATGAGTAAGAACACGCTACCAGACAGTGCCGGCACGGTTATCATCGGTGCCGGTATCGTCGGGAACAGTCTCGCATATCATCTCGCGGATCAGGGCAGGGAGGACATCCTCCTCGTCGACAAGGGGCCGCTCCCGGACCCCGGTGGATCGACCGGTCACGCGTCGAATTTCATCATGCCGGTCGAGCACTCCAAGGAGATGACGGAGTTGACCTACGACGCGATGGACCAATACAAAGAGGCCGACGTCTTCGTCGAGTCGGGCGGTATGGAGGTCGCCCGCTCCGACGAACAGATGGCCGAACTGAAACGACGGGTCCAGTCGGCGAAATCCTACGGCGCCTCGGCGGAACTCATCACCCCCGAGGAGGTCAAGGATCTCGTCCCGTTCATCAACGAGGACATCATCAAGGGCGCTATGTACGCCGAGGAGGCCGGGACCTGTGACCCGCTGCGCTTCGGCGAGATCTGCCGAGAACGCGCCAAGGAGATGGGTGCACTCACCGTCTCCCCGAATACGGAGGTCACCGACGTTCACACGGAGGGTCGAGAAGTCGTCGCCGTCGAGACGGACCGCGGCACGGTGGAAGTCCGGGACGAACTCGCGGTTGCCGCCGGCATCTGGAGTCCAAAGATCGCCGAGATGGCCGGGACAAAGATCCCGCTCACCCCGGCAGTCCACCAGATGATCAGCGTCGGCCCCATCGACGAGTTCGAAGACAAGGAAGGCGAGATCAGCTATCCGATCGTCCGGGACATGGACGTGCGGATGTACGAGCGCCAGCACGGCAACGATCTGGAGGTCGGGTCCTACGAACACCGCCCGATCCTCATGGACGTCGATGATATCCCCTCCATCGAGGAGGCGCCGCTCTCCCCGACACAGCTCCCGCTCACGGAGGACGCCTTCGAGGAGTCTATGGAACACGCCCTGGAGATCATGCCGGAGATCCTTGACGACCCCGGGGCCGGCATCCGACACTCCATCGACGGCCTGCTCTCCATGACGGCCGGCGGGCCGGTCGTGGGTCCGGTCAAGGACCTCGATAACTTCTGGTCAGTCGCCGCCATCTGGATCAAGGAAGCGCCGGCGATCGCCAAGGAGACCGCCCGGTGGATGACCGACGGGTGGGGTGCCCTCGAGACTGACATCCACGGGCTCAATATCGCCCAGTGGGACGAGTACGGACGGTCGAAGAAGTGGGTCAAGGAACGCTCGGACGAAGGGTTCCGCAAGATCTACGGCACCATCCACCCGATGGAGCAGTGGCAGACCTCGCGGCCGCTCCGCACGAGCGGGTTCTACAACCGCCAGGTCGACCTCGACGCCGAGTTCTTCGAAGCCGCCGGGTGGGAGCGACCACGCTGGTTCCGCTCCAACGAGGACCTCCTCCAGACCTACCAGGATGAGATCAGCGAGTTCAAGCGCCCCCACGAATGGGACCGTCGCTGGTGGTCGCCGATCATCCTGGCCGAGCACCTGCACATGCGGGACAACGTTGGCATGGTCGGGGACACCGGCTTCGGCATCTTCGACATCGTGGGCGAGGGTGCCCTCGACCTGGTCGAGAAACTCGCCGTCGGACGGATGGACGTCGACGTGGGCAAGACAGTCTACACGCCCATCCTCGACTCCGCGGCCGGGTTCCGCTCTGACCTCACCATCGCCCGCATCGGTGAGGACCGGTTCCGGTTCATCACTGGTGGTGGCATGGCCGGTGCGGACAAGCAGTGGGTCCGCCGCCACATGCCCGACGACGGGTCGGTGGAGTTGGTCTCTCAGAGTTCCTCGCTGGCAACGCTCGGTGTCTGGGGCCCGAATGCCCGCGATGTCATGCAACCCATCACCGAGGAGGACATGTCCCACGAGGGATTCCCGCCGTACACCGCAAAGCCCATCACCGTCGGCGAGGTCGACGCCTGGGCGATGCGCATCTCGTACGTCGGCGAACTCGGCTGGGAGATCTACGCCCCGATGGAGCAGTCCCAGCGCCTCTGGGACACCATCTACGACGCGGGCCAGGAACACGACATCCGACCTGTCGGCACCGGTGTCTACGGCGCCACCGGCCGCATGGAGAAAGGCTACCGCCTCTATGGGCACGAACTCGAACACGACTACAACCCCGCGGAGGCCGGCCTGACCTTCCACGGCGTGAAGGACGCGGATTTCATCGGCAAGGAAGCCTACGCCGAGGCACTCGACGAGGAGCCCGTCGCCAAGCTCTGCACCCTGTCTGTGGACGACCACGCGCCGGACGGCGAGGAGAAGCGGTTCATGCTGGGCGGCGAGCCTATCAAGGACATGGACGGCAACGTCCTCATCGACGAGGAAGGTCGCCGTTCCTACGTGACGAGTGCCGCCACCGGCCCCTCCGTCGGCAAGCACCTCCTGTTGGGCTACGTCCCGACGGAACTTGCCGAGGAAGGCAAGCAACTCCAGGTCGAGTACTTCGGCACGGATTACCCGGTCAGCATCGAGGTCGTGGGTAGCCGGCCGCTGTTCGATCCGGACAACGAACGGATCTTCAGCTAAGGCGCCGACCTGACCGGTTCGGCCGGTCACCAACCGACACACCTACCGAAACCATGGAAACGTTAGCCTGTATCAAACGGGTGCCCGACACCGGGGCGGAGATCATCCTCACGGACGACAAGCAAGATGTCGACGCCTCCACCCTCGGGTACACGATCAGTCCGCACGAGGAATGTGGGATCGAAGAAGCCGTCCAGGTCGTCGAGGACGAAGGCGGGAACGCCACGGTGATGAGCCTCGGGCCCGACGACGCAACCGAACAGATATACGAAGGGATCGCCAGAGGTGCCGATGGCGGCATCCTAGTCGAGACGGACCCCGAGGACGAAGAGTGGGGCCCGAAGGCCACGGCGAATGCCCTCGCGAACGCGATCGAAGCACTCTCCGAGGGCGATGACCTGGCTTATGATGTCCTCTTCTTCGGGAACGAGTCCGCCGACAACGCCAACTATCAGGTCGGTATCACGGTCGCGAACGAACTCGACCTGCCGGTCGTCACTGGCGTCAAGGACTTCGACGTCGACGGCGATACCCTCGTAGCCAAACGGGATATCCCGGGCGGCTCCGAGGTCTTCGAGGTCGACATGCCGGCGGTCATCACCGTGAAGGAGGGGCTGAATACCCCGCGATACCCGTCGATGCGGAGCCGCATGCAAGCAAAGAAGCAGGAGATCGAACGCATCGAGCCGAGCCGGATCGAGGAAGGCCTAACAAAGGTCGAACTCGAGGTCCCGGAGAAGGAAGAGGGCGAAGCCGAAGTCCTCGGCGATGGCCCGGAGGCGGCCGAAGCCGCCGTCGAGATGATGGAAGAACTGGAGGTGCTCTGAGATGGTGCTGGCATTCGTCGAACACGACGAGGGCGAGATCGAGGAGACCGGCCTCGAGATGCTCACCCTGGCACGGGACGTCGCGTCCCAGGCCGGCGAGCCTCTCGATGCCGCCATGATCGGCGGCGAAGACGTGGCGGGTGAGCTAGGCGCCTACGGCGTCGATACCGTCAACGTGATCGAGGGCGAGGTTACGGAGACCTTCGCCCCGGAAGCCTGGGCCGAATCGCTCGGGGGGCTCGTGGACGAACTCGAACCGGACGCCCTCGTGGGCGCGGGAACGGACGTGGCCCACGAGATCTTCGCCCACCTCGCGGCCAAGCGAGATCTTCCGATGTCCGCGAACACCACCTCGGTCGAGGTGGGCGAGCCCTACGAGATAGAGCGCCAGCGCTGGGGTGGCAGCCTCATCGAACATGCAACGATGACGGGCGAGACGAAGCTGCTCACCGCGCCGGAACACGAGTTACCGATCGAGACGGTCGGCGATGGCGAACCGGCCGTCGAGGTCGTCACGCCCGAGGTCGGCGAGGACGCGTTCCGGGTGACCCTCGACCGGATCGAGGAGTCGGATATCGAAGGTGTCCCGCTTTCGGAGGCCAGGGTCGTCGTCGCCGGCGGTCGAGGTGTAGGCGGTCCCGAGGACTTCGATCAGATCGAGGAACTCGCGGATCTCTTCGAGAACGCAAGCGTGGGCGCGAGTCGCGTCGCCGTCGACGAAGGCTGGCGACCCCATGACGACCAGATCGGCCAGACCGGAGCCAAGATCTCGCCGGATCTCTACATCGCAGCGGGCATCAGCGGCGCGATCCAGCACTGGGTCGGCGCCAAGGGCGCGGAGAACGTCCTGGCGATAAACACCGACCCCGAGGCCGCGATCATGTACAAAGGGGATTACGCTATCGTGGGCGACCTCCACGAGGTCATCCCCGAACTTATCGACGAGCTCGAAGCGGCTACAAGCTAGATACCTGGCATACCCCGGCTGCGGGCCGGTTTTTTCTCGCGGCAAGTCGATAATCGAGAGACGTGGAGCCGCTCGTTTCGACGGCTCATCAGTTCGGTGGCCCACTCCACAACACCACCACGTCCTGGTGGCCGTGGGAGTTCCCTGCGTTCACGAGACCGTCCTATTCCGGCATGCCTTAGAACAGAGCCCGTGGGGAACCGATCGTTCCCGATCGCGGTTTAGGGGAGTTCGACGTCGATGTCGTGCTGCAAACCCGCCGCTTTCACGGTGTTGTAGAGAAGCATCGTGATGGTCATCGGGCCCACGCCGCCCGGGACGGGGCTGATGGCGTCGACGACCTCCTTTGCCGATTCGAAGTCGACGTCGCCGACAAGGTCACCGTCGACGCGATTGGTGCCCACGTCGATGACGACCTGGCCCTCCGAGAGCATCGAGCCGTCGATCATCTCGGGGACGCCCGCGGCCGCGATGACGATGTCCGCGTTGCGGGTCTTCTCCTCCAGGTTCTGGGTCCGGGAGTGACACACCGTGACGGTGGCGTTACCGTACTCCTCCTTCTGCATGAGGAGGTTGACCATCGGCTTACCCACGATGTTCGACCGGCCGACGACCGTGGCGTCCTTGCCCTCGGTGTCCATCCCCGCGTCCTCGATCATCTTCAAGACCCCGTGGGGCGTGCAGGGCTTGAACCGCGCGTTGCCGGCAACGACGCGGCCCACGTTCTCCGGGTGGAAGCCGTCGACGTCCTTCATCGGGTCGACGGCCTGGAGCACCTGGTACTCGTCGACGTGGTCGGGCAGCGGTAACTGGACCAGGATGCCGTGGACGTCCGGGTCCTCGTTGAGGTCGTCGATGGTGTCATAGAGCTCCTCGGCCGGCGCCTCCGGGTCGATCTCGACATGGAAGCTCTCCATGCCGATCTCCTCGCAGGCCTTCTGTTTCATCGAGACGTAGGTCTCGCTCGCCGGGTCCTCGCTCATGAGGACCGTCGCCAGGCCCGGTTTGACCCCGCTGTCAGTGAGGGTGTCGACGTTGTCTTGCAGGTCGCCCCGAATCGAGTCCGCGAGTTCGTTACCGTCGATGATGTAAGTCATGGGTGGTCCGATCGGTACCCGAAGCCGGGTGAAACCGATTCCCTTGGAAATTGCCGCGAGAGGACCTTTAGGTTTTCTAGAACGGTCAGCCGTGGGAGTCCGTGTCCCACCACCGAAATGGGGGTATCGAGGGGCCCATCCCGGCAATATTGACCAGGTCGTGTGTCAAACTAACATGTCTCATGGCAGAAATATAGGGTATCTTACAGCGGTTCTCGCCGGGTTCGTCCGGTATCGGCCCCGAAGCTTACCCCCAAGGAAAGAATCATAGTCGTGAATGAACTTCTCCCACTGACATGACACGCGAGGACATCCGCGGCTTCCTGTCGGACCCACGCTTCGAGTTGTTACCCTTCGACGGGATGGACGAACAAGCGGATCACCTGCCTGAGGGGTGCCACGTCGCCATCACCGCCTCCCCGGAGAAGGGCGTCGACGAGAGTATTGACCGGGCCGAACGCCTGGCCGAGCGAGGCTTCGAGGTCTCCGCACACGTCGCCGCCAGAGGGGTTAGAAGCCAGGACCACCTGGCCGAAATCGCCGAGCGATTGGACGAGGCGGGCATCGAGGACATCTTCGTTCCTGGCGGGGACAACGAGGAGCCCGAGGGGCCATACGACTCGGCCTACGCGTTTCTCGCGGACCTCGAGGACCAGGGGTATGAGTTCGAGGAGGTCGGCATCACGGGCTACCCGGAGGGCCACCAGTTCATCGAGGACGAAACCCTCGCCGAGCACCTCGAGAAGAAGGCCCCATACGCGGATTACATCGTGACCCAGATGAGTTTCAGCGCGGAGGCGGTGGTGGAGTGGACCGAAGACATCCGGCGCCGCGATATCGGATTGCCGGTGTACGTTGGGGTCCCTGGCGTGATGCGTTACCAGCGGCTCCTTTCTATCTCCCAGAAGATTGGGGTGGGCGACTCACTCTCGTACCTGCGGAAGACCACTGGCCTGTTGGATTTCATCAAACAGTTCCTGGGTTCCCGAGGTCAATATACGCCGGATAGCTTCGTCGAGGGAGTGGCTCCGTACCACGATGACGAGGAGTACAGCATCGTGGGTCCCCACATCTATACCTTTAATCAGGTCGCCGACACCGAGGACTGGCGGAACTCGTACTGGTGAGGGTGTCCGAATGTCCCGGTGATTGTTGCGGAACGCGGCCCAGGGATTGATGTGGAACGCCTCCTGGGTTGCCCTGCGCGTCCCGGTGAACCGGTCCGCGCTCAGATGGGCCGATAGCGGCACAGACTGCCGGTATGTGTCTTGGTACCCATTGTATATGAATAGGTAAATTTTGCAGGTAGAGCGCGTCTACACCGCGCGAGCGACATGAGAAGATATAACTTTCCACTCTGGGAGATTTCTAGTGATGTTCACCTTCGATACTGAGCAAGAGATCTACGACATCAACGGCACCAAGGTCGGTGGGCAACCTGGGGAGACGCCGACGCTCCTGGTGGGCAGCATCTTCTACAAAGGCGACCCGGTACTAGAGGACCCACAGACCGGGGAGTTCGACGAGGAGGCAGCCGAAGAAGCCATCAAGAAGGTCGAGGAACTCTCCGACCGGACGGGGAACCCCGCAGCCCTCGACACCATCGGTGATAGTCCCGAGGCGCTAAAGAAACACGTCGACTTCGTCGGCGACGTGACCGACATCCCGATCTTCATGGACGGGCCGACTCCGTCGATCCGGTCAGAGGCCGCGAAACACGTCGGCGAGATCGGTCTCGAGGACCAGGTGGTCTACAACTCGATCGAATCGAGCACGAAGGAGGTCCAAAAGGAGATCGACGCCATCCAGGAATCGGGCATCGACACGGCGGTCCTGCTGAGCATCGACACGTCCGACATGTCCATCGATGGGCGCCGAAAGGCCCTCGAGGCCAACCTCGAGGTCGCCGAGAAGGCTGGCCTCTCCCAGCCTATCGTGGACCCGGGCGTCATCGACATCCCGGACTCGGGGTACGGGGCGAAGATCATCCACGAACTGAAAAACGAGTACGGCATCCCGGCGGGCTGCTCGCCACACAACGAGGTCATCCAGTGGGAGATGAACGATCCGATGCACGAGAACTCCAAGCAACTCCGCCAGGCCGTCGCGAACTCGATCATCGTGACCCTCGGCGCGGACTTCAACCTCTACGGCCCGCTGCACGGCGCCCGCGAGATGTACGAGGTCGTCTCGACCGCCGACGCATACGTCGCCTACGGCGCACAGATGGGTGAGGACCGTCGCGCCGACACTGACCACCCGCTGTTCCGGATCTTCCGGTAACCCCCGCGGACCGGGATCGCCGATTTTTCACCGGCTCTTCAGTGTTGACCCGAAGGGGAGAGGTGCTGTTACCCTCAGGGGGATCGACGTCGAGGCACGTTCCGCTCGAGATGCCTGAATCTGGGCCCGATGGGTGCCAGCAGCTCTCGATAGGGGTTGTCCTGGAAGGATCGGTCATTACAGAACGGGACTATCTTGAAACGTACATTCTAGAATAGCCCCGTCGTCCACTTTGCGTAGGTTCTAGCATGAGCCGATCGTCCACTTTGACCACATTCTAGCATGGCCAATCTACATCGCAAAAACGGCCCATCCGGCCCAGCCCAGGATGGAAACCCAACAAAGGGGGTGAAACCATGGGTGCGAGGTGGTAGGCCTGATCAAATCGAAGGAGACGGCTATTCTCGCCTGATCGGTTCCCCGGGTTCGTAGACGGCGATATGCTGGGACGGCTGGGGACGGTCCGGTTCGGCGAAGAGGGTCTGGAGGAGTCCGCGGTCCCCCTCGGCGACTCGGAACTCGATGGAGCGGTCTTCGCCCGCCGATTCGGCTAGATCCACGAGGAAGTCTCGAACCTCGCCTGCGTACCACCGGTGGATATCGTATAGCTGGCTCGTCTCCAGGAGTTCGACGGTCGTGTAGTATCCAAGCAGTGACTCGAAGAAGCGGTCGATGGCCCTCTCGGACATCCCCGACCCCCGGTCGCGGGCCCGCTCGAAGAGGTCACTGTCCTGCCAATCGATCCGAAGGTCCGGGTGAGCCTGGGCCTCCGCCGCGAAGCGCTCTCGGAGCTCTTCCGTCCGGCCCTGGAAAGCCAGGTACAGCTTGTAGCTGTCCGGGGCCCGGTCGATGATGCCCCGAGTCAGGTAGTAGGTCGAGGGGGCTTTGACCTCGCCCGTCCGGGTCGTATCGGCACGATAGCGAAGGTGCGAGACACAATCGTCGGCGAGCGAGACAACGAGCGGTGTCGATTCGGTCTTTACCCCTTCGAGACCCGTGGTACCAGCGTAGGCGATCCGGATCGAGGAGACCCCGCGGGCTTCGAGGGAGGCCACCGCCTCGCTCACGAATGGAGAGACCTCTCGGTCGTCGCCGACATGGATCGGGGATTCGTGGAGGTCGTGGGGGACATACCGAACACGGGCGTCGGTGGCCAGCGCCTCGACCTCGTCGTAAAGGGTCTCGCAAGCCACGATACCGTACATAGTTCCTGCGGGCGGCGCCCGATCAGTCGTCGCCCGACCCCTCCTGGGCCTGGCCGGGTC
This sequence comes from uncultured Halobacteriales archaeon, assembly GCA_964594685.1. Taxonomy (GTDB): domain Archaea; phylum Halobacteriota; class Halobacteria; order Halobacteriales; family Halobacteriaceae; genus Halodesulfurarchaeum. The sequence continues at coordinate 14,364 of CAZQNH010000009.1, read as the reverse complement.
GTTCGGTCCGCCGCTCTTCGATCCGGGCCTCGACGTGGGGGTAGAGCTCGAAGTCTTTATGCGGGAGGTACATCGACTCCATGAACTTCTCCTGGAAGATGTCGGTCCCCGCGATCTCGTAATACTCGACCTCGTCGATGATCCGCTCGGTCTCCGGCCGTTGGCTTCGATCGAGGAGGACGAGCTTTGCGCCGACCCCGGCGGCGTTACCCAAGGAGCTGACGGCCTCGAGTGGGGTATCAGGGTAGAGACCGATGGTCATCGCGGACGTCTTCTCGATGTAATTACCGAAGGCGCCCGCCAGGAGCACGCGGTCAGGGGTCTCGATGTCGAGTTCTTCCATGAGCACCCGCGTGCCCGCCTGTATCGCGGCCTTGGCCATCTGGACCGACCGGATGTCGTTCTGTGTGAGGACGATGTCGTGCTCGATGGCCGCCTCCTCGGCCCAGACCACCACGAACTCGTCCTCGCCATCGGGATCGGGCCGATACCGCTCATGGTCGAGGTCGTCGACGAACTTGCCCCGCTGGTCGACGATCCCGGTCGCGAACAGTTCCGCAAGCGCGTCGATGACGCCGGACCCACAGAGGCCGTTCGGCGGCTCCCCCTCGATCGTCTCCCAGCTCGGTTCGAGAGTCTCTGGATCGATGGATAGGCGTTCGATGGCGCCGCTCTGGGCACGCACCCCGTGGGTAATCTCGGCTCCCTCCAGTGCTGGCCCCGCCGGGGCGGAGGTCACGAGCATCTCGTCCTCGTTCCCGACCGATATCTCGCCGTTCGTCCCGATATCGATGCAGACCGTGGTCTCCGGTTCGTCATAATGCCCGGCCACCAGCAGGACCGACACCTTATCCGGCCCGACCCAACCCCCGCTCACGGGCAGCCAGTAGATGTATCCCGAGTCGTTGATGTCGATGTCGAGTTCCCGGCCTTTGACCTTCATCGGAGCCTCCCTCGCCGCGACATACGGAGAGCCGGCCACATAGGCCGGTTCGATGCCCAAAAAGAGGTGATGCATCGCGGTGTTGCCCACGAACACACCCTCGTATATCTGGTCGGGCTCGATCCCCGCCTCGCGGACAACTTCGTCGATGCACTCGTTGATACCCTCCCGGATGGACTCCTTTAACTCCTCGCGGCCGTCCTCGTTGCGTCGCGTGTACCGCATCCGGCTCATGATATCCCCGCCCTGGGTACTCTGTGGGTTGAGGATGGAGCTGATGGCCTCGGTCTCCCCGGTCTTGAGGTCGACGAGGTAGACCGCCACGGTCGTCGTCCCGATGTCAACCGCGAGCCCGTAGGCCGTCTCGTCGTAGCCCGGCTGGAGATCGAGGAGTTCCTGGCCCTCGTAGACGGTGGCGGTCGCCTCGAGATGGCCCTCGACCTCGTGTGCCCGCATCTCGTTGGGGAGTTCTCGCTGGATCTCGTAGTCGACGTCCTCGAGGTCGAGGTCGTAGGTCTCGGCCAGTGCGGCCTCGACGCGTTCGAGGTCGGCGACATTGTCCTCCAGGGTCGGCGAGGTCACCTCGATGTGATACTTCTTGATCGCGGGGTCGATGTCGAACTCGAGTTCCTGGCCCTCCGTGAGTACGATGCCGCCGGTGTTCTGGGAGTCCGGCGGGACCGTGACGGTGACATCACCGGGCCCCTGGACCTGCGACCGGCAGGAGAGTCGATATCCCTCTTCGAGTTGGTCCTCGGAGAGAATCTGCTCGTCCGCCTTTGAGGGCGGGGAGAGGTGTTCATCCCCGTCGTCGACGATGACCTTGCACGTCCCACACATCCCCTCGCCACCACAGAGGCTCTCGATGCTCATCCCGCCCTCTCGTTCGGCGGCGTCCAGGAGAGTCGTGTCGGGGTCCACGTCGACGGTCTTCTCCCACGGATAGAACGTCACCCTCGACTCCTCGGTCATCTGTAACACGTCTCCGTACTGGATGCCCCTACAAAAAACGATTGGAGGGGGACGTAATCGGGGGCATTGGCGTCTCGTCGACAGGAACTGGCAACTTTTGCGGAAATGGGTTTTCCGCCACCTGCGTGGACGCAAAAGCCCTGCCATTCCGTCAGGAGAAATACTCAAGGCCGTCAGGCGGCTGGTCCGGGATATGAGCCGGCGGGCCGAGAACCACGAGGAAACGTCGGTATCGCTTTCCCGCCTTCCGTCCGGTCGAACCGTGGACACCACAGTCCACCGGTACGCTCGGTCGGCCGAGGGGCCGACTGTCTACCTCCAGGCGCTCCAGCACGGTGGCGAGGTGAACGGCGCGGCGGTCCTTCGCCGCCTCCACGACCGGTTGGTGGGCTCCTCCCTCGAGGGGGAGGTCGTGGCGGTGCCCGTTGCGAACCCCCTCGCCTTCGACCATCGCGTGTATATGGGCCCCACGCGTCTCGACGCGATCAATACCAACATGAACCGTCTCTGGCCGGGTGATCCTGACGGGACCCTCATGGAGCGGATGGTGGCCAACCTCTGGAAGATCGTTTCGGAGGCCGATTTTGTGGTCGATCTCCACACCGGTGGGCCGTACATGCTCTCTCACACCCGCTTTTCTCCCGGGGACGAACGGTCCCGTGGGCTGGCTAGTGACTTCGGGATCGACCCCCTCGTGGCCGACGGCGACGAGGTGACGGAGCAGGGAGACGACCTCCCCACTGGAAAACTTCGCGCGGTTGCCGCCGCGTCGGGCATTCCGACTATCACCCCCGAACTCGCCCACAGTCGCGAGATCGTGGAGACCTCAGTCGAATCCGGCGTCGAAGGAATCGAGAACGTGTTGCGGTCCGTCGGTGTCCTCGACGGGCCCGTCACCGACCACGACCCTCGCGTCGGAACCGATAAGACAGCCGTGTCGACCGATGCCTCCGGACTCTTCCGGAGTGCCGAGGTGGTAGTCGGGGACCGAGTCTCGCCGGGGACCGAACTCGGGACCGTCTTCGACCCGACGACGTACGAGGACCGGCAGACAATCACCGCGGACAGCGGTGGCCTCCTCCTCTCGCTGAATCGGGGCGCGACGGTGGTCGAGGGTGAATCGGTGGGGAGCATCGTCCAGTTGGCGTGACGGAAGCGATTGGGGTGAGTGAGTGTACTGGTGGGGACCGGGTGCGTGGAAGGTGGCCGGTGCAGATATCATTCGACCGCGACTCGGTCCCCTTTTGAAGACGAGTCCTGTAGCGGGCGTATGGACCTGGTGGAGGACCTGGGTGTCGACAACGGGCTGACAGCGATGGTCGGCGCCGGGGGGAAGAAGACCGCCATCTACACGATGGCCGAGCGGATTCGAAGGGCGGTCATCACACAGACAGTCCGCATCCCCCCCTTCGACGACCATGTCGAACGCGTGATACGGACGGCGGACCCCGCGGCTGCTCTGGATTCGGTGCCAGCGTGGCCGGTCGGGCTCGTGCCTGACTACGAGGACTCGCGGTACCTCGGCTACGAACCGGGCGAGGTCGACGCAATCGCGGAACGGAACCTCGCCGATGCGGTGCTCGTCAAAGCCGACGGAGCGCGGAACCGGGAGTTCAAAGCCCCGGGCGAGGACGAGCCGCGGATCCCACCCGGGGTGGATCGCGTCCTCCTCCTGGCGAGTACCCAGATCGTGGGTTTCCCGCTTTCGGAACCTCACGTCCATCGTCCTGGGCGGGTCGCTGCACTCACGGGCCTGTCGGTCGGCGACCAGATCGGGGTCGAGGACGTCGCCACCGTGCTCGCGAGCCCCCTGGGCGGCGGGAAGAACGTTCCCGAGGACGCAGAACTCATCCCGGTACTCAATAAGGTCGATGAGACAGGTGACGAGGCGATCGCGCGCGACATCGCCACCGCTATCCTCGACCGAGTTGGGAGCCAACCCAATGAGGGCACCGATGCACCACCCATCCACCGTGTGGCACTCACCCGGCTCATCGATGCGGACAGACCGCTCGTCGATATCGTGGAGTGACGAGAGATGAATCGACGGGATCGATTCGTCGATTACTCCCCGTTGCGATCAGTCGCCGTGTCGTCCTCACCATCGACCTCCGCAGTCTCGTCGGCGTCCGACTGTCTGAGTTCCTCGAGAGCGTCGGGATTCAGGTGGAGATATCGGCTATACGCGTAGACCACAAAGCCCAGGAAGCCACCCACGGCAACCAGGATGGCGAGGAGGTATCGGGTCCAGCCCCACATGACCCCCGCCTCCCGGATCTCGGTTACGTCCATGATGACGAAGAACGCACCGACCACACCCACGAAGCGGAGCGGCAGTAACCCGGTGCCGAACGCCAGGATGAGGAAATCGATGATGGCGTAGACGACCGCCACGACCCCGGCCAGTCGAAAATACGTATTCCCCACCGCCGCCGACGGGTCCGAGGAGTCGCTCATGCTCACCCGTTGGCGGATGGGAATAGTAAGTGTACAGGATACGGCGAGCGAGATACCGAGAGAAATCACGAGCGCAACTGGCAGACCCCCGGCCGCATCGTCCCCTGGACTGGTCGACCTACTCGGAGCGCTGGTAAGCTTCCCTGAGATCGCGATACTCGTCCCAGTCGCCCAGCTGATCGAGAGGCGGTTTGAGGTCCAGAACCGCTGTCCCGTCGGTCATGTCCACGCCGACCACCTCGATCTCTGGGCCGTCGATACCGACTATCTGACACGGGGTGAGACAGAGCCGGTTGGGTCTGGCCGGCGAGCGAGTCTTGAATACCCCTTTCCCGTGGGCCCGTTCCACGGAGAGCACCCCCTCATCGGCACCCGCCGCCCACCAGACGATCACGATCGTCTCGCCCACCTCGAAGTCCGCGAGCCCGTCGGCGAATGCCGGTTCCACCTCGATGACCCCCTCGGCGTCCGCCTTGTACCCCTGGTTCGGGGCCGCCTGGGTGGTCTCGAACGGGGTTCGCATCCGCCCGATGGGCGAAAGCTCGATCATATCCGCTTGTCCACTGGCATGATAGAAGCGTTTTCGGTCCGAGGGCGGCTTTACAGTCGGGATCGGACAGAAGATGCAGCAACTCACCGGAGTAACGGAGACTCACCACCAGCGACGCAACCCCTGGCCGCAGCCAGGGAATCCAGGCGGGGAACCGGTCTCAGTCGGCCTCGGCGCCGGGTTCGACGTCGACCGAGATATTCGCGGCCGCGACCTTGAACTCGGGTATCTTGGCCCGCTCGTCGACGGCGTCGTTCGTGACCCGGTTCGTCTGTGAGTCGTCGAAGTGGGGGGTCGTCCACACGACGCCCTTCTTTGTCGCGTCGGTGACGCTGGCGGTGACATCGACGACCCCCCGTCGGGTCCGGAGGGTCACCATATCCCCGTCTTCGATACCCTTCTCCGCCGCGTCCTCCGGATGGATATCGATGAAGTTGTTGTCGGTCTTCCGCATGAGGTTCTCCGAGCGGCGGCTCATCTCCCCAGTATTATAGTGTTCCTCGATGCGGCCCGTCGTCAACACGAGCGGGAACTCCTCGTCTTCGACCTCGTCGGGGGCCTGGTGGCTCACACCGCGGATCTTCCCGAGTCCGTCTTCGGTGGGGAACACGTCCTGATGGAGGTACGGATCGCCCTCATCGTCGAGGGTCTCGCAGGGCCACTGGAGGCCCGCTTCTCCGATCCGGTCGTAGGTCATCCCGCGATAGATCGGTGTCACCTCCCGAAGTTCTTCGAAGACCTCCTCGGGCGTCTCGAAGTCGAATCCCTCCCCGAAGAGTCGGGTCCCGATCTCGGTCAGGATGTCGAAGTCGTGGCGGGTATTCCCCGGGACGTCGGTTGCGGCCCGCATCCGCTGGACCCGCCGGTCGGTGTTCGTCACCGTGCCGCCCCGTTCGACCCAGGAGGTCGCGGGGAGGACCACGTCGGCGAGTTCCGCGGTGTCGGTCATGAAGATGTCCTGGACCACCAGGAACTCGAGTTCCTGGAGATTCTGCTCGACCTCCGAGGAATTGGGCTCGCTCAGCACCGGGTTCTCGCCCATCACGTACAGCCCCTGGATAGCCTCGCCGGCAGCGCTCGTGATCTCGAGGCTGGTCAGGCCGGGTTCGTCGGGGACCTCGAAGCCCCAGACGTCCTCGACTGCCGTTCGGGCCTCGTCGTTCGTCACTTCCTGATAGCCCGGGAGGACGTTCGGCAGTGCGCCGACATCACACGTACCCTGGACGTTATTCTGGCCCCGGAGCGGGTTGACCCCGGTTCCTGGCTTGCCGAGGTTGCCCGTGATCAGGGCGAGGTTGATGAGATTCTGGACGTTGTCGGTGCCACAGGTCTTCTGGCTCATCCCCATCCCGGTGAAGATGGCGGCGTTGTCAGCCTCCGCGTAGATGCGGGCCGCCTCGCGGATCTTCTCGAGGTCGACGCCAGCGGTCTCGGCGGCTTCCTCGGCGTCGAAATCGGCGAGTTCCGTCTCGAGGGTCTCGAAGCCCTTGGTTCGCTCCGCGATGAACTCCTCGGCGTAGAGTTCTTCCTCCAGGATGGTATCGAGGACGATATTCAACAGTGGGATGTCAGTCCCCGGTTTGACCTGGAGGTGGACGTCGGCTGACTTGGTTGTCTTGTTCTCGTGGGGGTCGACCTGGACAACGGTCGTCCCGTCCTGAGCAGCTTGTTTGAAGTACTTCGAATGGCCGATGACATGTTGCTCGGCCGGGTTCGCCCCCTGGATCCAGTAGGCGTCGGCATGGTCTTTCAGGTCCTGCATGCTGTTGGTCATCGCACCGGCCCCCAGGCTCTCGCGCAGGGCCGCGACGGTCGAGGCGTGACACAGCCGGGTGCAGTTGTCGACGTGGTTGTTGCCGTACCGCCGAGCCAGCTTCTGCATCAGGTAGTTCTCCTCGTTCATCACCTGCGACGAGGCGAAAAAGCCCGTCGCGTCCGTACCGTGGTCCGCCCGGATCCGATCCAGTTCGGAGACGACCCGGTCGAGTGCCTCCTCCCAGGTGGCCTCCCGAAAGCCGTCACCGTCCCGGATGAGTGGTTCCGTCAGCCGGTCCTCGTGGTCGACGTGCTGGACCGCAGCACTCCCCTTCACACAAAGTGCCCCTTCGTTCACCGGCGCGTCGAACCAGGGCTGGAAGTTTACCGAACCGGGCTCATCGCCCTCCTGGAGTTTGAGGCCACAGCCGACGCCACAGTACGGACAGATCGTCTTGACCGCCTCGTTTTCTGAGCTCATGGTGATGATGGGTACTCGGGAACCCGAATCTTCCGATGATTTAGGCACATGGGCTAATGAATCTTGGCCAGTCGGGGCATAATGACCGGAAATCGGAGAGATTCGAGGTATTGGCCGCGACCAAGGGCAGACGAAGCCGGGGCTATCGAGGCGTGAAAAATGAATACCGCCGTGAGTGACCGGTCAGAACAGACCGGAGATGGTGCCGTCAGCGTCGATGTCCATGTCTGCTGCCGCGGGACGGGCCGGGAGGCCGGGCATGGTCATCACGTCACCGGTGAGCGCGACCACGAATCCGGCGCCAGCGGACGGGTAGAGTTCACGTACCTCGAGTTCCCAGTCCGTCGGGACGCCCTTCTCCGAGGGATCGTCGCTGAGCGAGTGGAACGTCTTCGAGAGGACCACCGGCACATCGTCCAGGCCCATCTCCTGGATCCGTTCGATATCCTCCTCTGCGGAGCCGACATAGTTCACGCCGTCAGCACCGTAGATGTTCGTGGCAACCGTCTCGATCTTCTCCTTGAGGGAGGCGTCGAGATCGTAGAGCGGGGAGAACTCGCCTTCTTTCCGGTCGATGGCGTCTTTGACCTTCTCGGCCAGTTCGATGCCACCTTCGCCACCCTCGCCGAAGACCTTCGACTCGGCGATCGAGACTCCCATGTCCTCGTAGTGGTCGATGACCGCCTGGACCTCCTCGTCCGTGTCGTACGGGAACCGGTTGATGGCGATGGTGACCGGGAGACCGAACTGCTGGAGGTTCTCGACGTGGCGGTCGAGGTTCTCGAAGCCCGCCTTGACGGCTTCGACGTCCTCCTCCTTCAGCGCGTCCTCGCCCTCGAACGGCCACATGTCCTTACCGTGGTATTTCAGGGCGCGGATCGATGCCACGAGGACGACGGCGCTCGGCTCGACGTCGCCGAGCTGACTCACGACGTCCAGGAACTTCTCGCCGCCCAGGGCGGATCCGAAGCCGGCCTCGGTGACGAGGTAATCGCCCATCTTCTTGCCGACGTAGTCGGCGATGAGGGAGTTGGTCCCGTGGGCGATGTTCGCGAACGGACCACCGTGTACGAGCGCGGGCGTGCCCTCGATGGTCTGGACGACGTTCGGGCGCAGAGCGTCTCGGAGCAGGATTGCCGCGGCGCCGGCGGCCTCGATGTCGCCGGCCGTGACGGGGTCGCCGTCCTCGTCGTAGGCGATGATGATGCGGCTGATGCGCTCTTTGAGGTCCTCGAGGTCCTCCGCGAGACAGAGGATCGCCATCAGCTCCGAGGCGGCTGTGAGGACGTGGGAGTCCTCGCGGGTGGTGCCGGCCGAATCACCCACACCCACGACGGTTCCCCGCAGCGCCCGGTCATTGTGATCGACCGCACGGGTCCATTGGACTTTCTTCGTGTCGATGTTCAACTCGTTGCCCTTCGTGATGTGGGCGTCCATCATCGCGGAGATGAGGTTGTGCGCGGCGGTGAGGGCGTGGATGTCGCCCGTGAAGTGGAGGTTGATGTCCTCCATCGGCAGTACCTGGGACCAGCCGCCGCCCGCGGCGCCGCCCTTGATCCCGAAGACCGGGCCCAGCGAGGGTTCCCGGATCGCGATCATCGCGTCTTCACCGGTCTGGTTCAGCGCCTGCCCGAGACCAACCGTTGTCACCGTCTTCCCCTCGCCCATCGGTGTCGGGGTCATGCCGGTGACCAGGATTAGTTCGCCGTCCTCATCGTCGCTTTCGAGAAGACCGTCGATGGCCTCCTGCGTGAGTTTGGCTTTGTAATCGCCGTAGAGTTCGAGGTCATCGCGGTCGAGCCCGAAGGGTTCGGTTACCTCCCAGATGGGTTGCGGCTCCACCGATTTCGCGATCTCGTAGTCTGTCTCGGGTTCTGAAGACATATCATCAATATTTTCGCTTCATGCCCTCATTAATCTACTCATCTTCACTGATAGATGTGAATTTCAGGCAAGTTTTGCCTTGCCGAGGTCTCCCCCCTCGATTCCATCCAGCTATCCGGACCAATAGGTATGAGAAACCTCCGTCTCCGGGTTCGTCTCCTGTATTCAACGCCGTTTCATGCGAAGGGTTGGACGGAAAAATCCGGGGTCCGCCTGGCCCATGTGACGGGTTAACAGTCCGGACGAACCGCTGAATTTCACTATGTTACTAATGTGGTATATTCGCCCAGTCGAAGGGGCGGTCTTGCCCCTGTCGGCTGACACGACGCTGCCCGGTGGTAGTCAAGTTCCGGAAACGCCCCACAGCGGCCTCGAAGAGGTTCTAACGGAGTTTCGAGGAGAAGTGAGTCCTTCGATCAACGCCGAGGACTCTCGCAACGGAGTGGTTCACAGCCAACACCGGGGCCCACGTCGACGCTTGGGGCTCGGGAACACCTTCGTTGGTCCTGCCGGATACCGGGAGCCCATGGGTCGCTCTGTATCTCCCGGCCCCCGTCCTGGAAGGATGGCCGGGTTCCGGCCCCCGCTGACCCTGGGCCCGAAGCGAGTCCGAGTGGTTACTCGTCCAGGATCTCGGCCATCTTCTCGTCTGCGTAGGACTCGAGGTCAGCCACGGTGTCCGAATCGAGGTCCGGCTTCGAATAGGCCTCGAGTTGTTCGTCCACCCGCTCGCGACCGATCTCGAAGGCCGTCATCTCGCCATCGTCCTTCCAGTCGCCGTACGAGCGCTTGTCCACGACATCGGGGATGAGGAAGTCCTCGCCCGCCCACTTGAGGGTGTGGGCCTCGCCGAGGAAGTGGTCGTCGGGGTCGATCTCGCCCACGAGGTCGAGGGCGAGCATCTCCTCGTTGATCTCGTAGCCGTCCTGGAAGCGATCGATGAACCGCAGCGCCTCGCAGTCGAGGACGAACTTCTCCGGGGACATCGCCGAGTAAGACTCGAGGATACCCGCGGCGTGGAGGACGAAGTCGACGCCACTCCACGCGGTGGCCGCATTGACCAGCATCGACTCGAAGCCGGCCTGGTAATCGACCGTCTTCGCGTCGCTGAGCGCGCCGCCCCCGCGAGACGGGATCCCGTAATATCGACCCATCGTCCCCGCAAAGCTGGAGAAGAGGGCGGATTCCGGACTCCCGATCGAGAGCGAACCATACCGCATGTCGATGTTCGAGGAGGGGATGCCGTAGACCACCGGATTGCCGGGATTGATGAGCTGGGCCAGGGTGATCCCCATGAGGTTCTCCGCGTTGGCGAGCGCGACGGACCCGGCCATCGTTCCGGGCCCGGAGGCGCCGGCCTGGATGAACGAGGACACGACAGGCGCCTGGCCCTCCTTCGCGAGGCCGACGAGCCCACCGGTCATCTTCGTATCGAGGGTTCGGGGTGGCACAGTGTTGATCAGGCCCGCCGCGTAGGTCTTGCTGAGGTCCGGGTCGTCCACGGCGATGCCCACCATCTCGAGGTTGGGGTCGGTGCGGTCCTGCCCGTATGGCGAGACCATCACCGGCATGTCGGTCAAGGTAAGCGATCGCTTGAGCATCTCGATGTGCTTGACCTCCTGTGGGACGTCGTTGGGTTCGGCGGCGGTGTACCCGGTGGAGTTGATGGGGTCCTCCATCTGGGCGAGTTTCATGAAGGTCTCGTAATCATCCACCGTGGAGTTCCGCCGCCCCTCGTCGAAGGTCCTGATATTCGGGGCTCCATATCCCGGCGCCCGGAAGGTGTCATCGCCTCCGATCTCGATGTTATTGTCCGGGTTGCGTGCGTGGAGGGTGAACGACTCCGGGGCTTCGTCGACCTTGTCCTCGATCAGCGTCCGGTCGGCTTTCACGATGTTGTTCTCCTCGATGGTGGCCCCCGCCTCCTCGAGGTACTCCAGGGCTTCCTCGTGGTTGACCTGGATCCCGTACTCCTCGATGATGTACATCGAGGCGTCGTGGATAGCGTCAGCCCCCTCCTCGTCGAGGCGGTCGATGAACGGTGTGGCCTGGGTTTCGAGATCGACGTCAAGACTCATAGCGAACGTGCAATGCTTCGCCGGTTCGTCAGTTAAGTATACCTGAAGCTGTCTCGCATGGGCCGGTGTCAGTAATACTGTCCTGACTAACAAGGTTCTGACAAACGGGGCCGAGCGACAGCAACCAGTGACGGCCCCACTCGGCGTTCGGTCAGGCCGAGTCGGACTCGCAGCCCCCCGGTGCCACCTCGTATGCCCCGAAGTCCTCGACGGTGCCCACCGTCGGCGCCCCGAACATGACCCATCGATGGGTTGCCGCCTCGGACGTATTCAGTAGCTGTCTCGGTACGTCGGCCCGCATCCGGACCACGCCCCCTTCCGGAACTTCGTGGAGTTCACCATCGATGTACACGTCTCCGGGCCCCTGGGTACAGACGTAGATCTCTTCCTGTTCGACGTGCGTGTGGTACCCGACCACATCCCCCGGTTCGAGGATCAACGCGTTGACCCGCATCTCCTCGGCGCCGAGGTGCTCGGTCAGCTTCGCGTGTTCAATCCCGGATTCCGGAAACGGTTCGGTGCCGATGTCCTCGACGTCGACGATCGCGAATCCATCCGACATACCGGGAGACATTCAGGTAGGTGAGAAAACTCTGTCTCCTTCCGTCGGCCTCGACCGCAAGAACCGTGGGCAGCGAGGTGCAGGGGCTGGCCGCAGCAGGAGTGATCGGCTTCCGAGCGTTCGAAGTGCCAGAAGCCGCCGTTCACCTCATTACAAAGGTGAGAGACTCAACCGCTCGTTCCACATCGTGCCAACAGACCCAGCCGTTCGAAATGTATACTGCCGGCAGAAGCAACCGTCGTTCCGCAGGATGTGGGTCGCAGCTCGCGGCGGCGTTCAGTCCTGTGGCTCGACGGTCACGGCGCTGTGCTTGTACTCGGGGATCTTCGCGACGGGGTCGAGGTAATCGCCCGTCAACGCGTTCACCAGCGGATCGGCGTAGTGGAAGGTCATGAACGCGGTGCCGCGCGTGATCGAGGGCGTGACGACGGCCTCGACCTCGACCTCGCCCCGGTCGTTGTGGACCCGGACCCTGTCCCCGTCCTCGATGCCGCGAGGTGATGCGTCGTCCGGATGGATCTCCATGGAGTCCTCGCCCCGCATCCGCATGAGGGTCTCCGACCGCCTGGACATCGCGCCGCTGTTGAAGTGCTGGAGCACCCGGCCCGTCGTGAGCACCAGCTGGTCCGGCCCGAGCTCGTCACCCGGCGGCGTGTGGTCGACGGCCACGAACGGTGCCGTTTTCGAGCCGTTGAAGAACTCGCCCTCGTGAAGAACAGCGGTGCCCTCGTCGACGCCTTCCGGGAAGGGCCACCGCTGGGCGTCCTCCCCGATGCCGTCATAGGACATACCCGCGTAGAGCGGGTTGACGGTCGTCAGCTCGTCGAAGACCGCCTCGGCATCGTCGAAGCCGAAGTCATAGTCCGTGAGCCGTTCACCCACCGCCGCGAGGATGTCCAGATCCTCGCGGGCATCACCGGGCGGGTCGCGCATCTGGCGCATCCGCATGACCCGGCGGTCGGTGTTGGTCACGGTGCCGGACTTCTCGGCGAACGCGCTGCCAGGCAGAATGACGTCGGCGTGCTCCGCGGTCTCGGTCATGAAGAGGTCCTGGACCACGAGGAACGCATCGTCCAGGTCCCGAGCGATCGAGTTGGCGTTCGGCTCCGTGATCGCGGGGTTCTCCCCGAAGACGTAGAGGCCGTGGATCTCATCGCCCACCGCATGAGTGGCCTCGACCTCGGTGAGTCCCGGCTCGGCGGGCGGCTCGAAGCCCCAGGCCTCGGCGAACGCCTCGCGGACCTCCGGGTCGTCGACGGCCTGGTACCCGGGGAGACTCGAGGGTGACGCACCGACGTCCCCCGCGCCCTGCACGTTATTCTGGCCGCGGAGCGGATTCACGCCGCCGCCGCGGATCCCGAGGTTCCCGGTCAGGAGGGCGAGGTTCACCAGCGCGTGGACGTTGTCCGTGCCGTACTTGTGCTGGCTCATCCCCATCCCGGTGAAGGCCGCCGCGGCGTCGGCCTCGGCGTAGGTCCGGGCGGCTTCCTCGATGGTCTCGAGGTCGACACCGGCGAGCTCGGCGCTCTCCTCGAGGTCCACGCGCTCGATATGGGAGACGAACTCCTCGAAGCCCTCCGTGCGCTCGGCCACGTAGTCCTCGTCGTAGAGCTCCTCCTCGACGATGACCTTCGCCATCGCGTTCAGCAGGGGGATGTCGTAGCCTGGCGTGACCGGCACGTGGATGTCGGCCTGGCGGGTAGTCTGGTTCTCCCGCGGGTCGATGTGGATGAAGGTTGTTCCGTCCTTGATCGCGGGGCCGAGATACGAGTTGAAGATGACGGGGTGTTGTTCGGCCGGGTTCGCGCCCGTCGCGAGGAAGACGTCGGCCTCCATGAGGTCGTCCGTGGTATTGGTCATGGCCCCGACGCCGAGCTGGTCCGCCATCGCCGCGACCGTGGAGGCGTGGCACAGCCGGGCGCAGTTGTCGATGTTGTTCGAGCCGATCGCCCGGGCGACTTTCTGGAGGAGGTAGTTCTCCTCGTTGCTGCAGTTCGAGGAGGCGAAGAAGGCAAGCGCTTCGGGGCCGTGCTCCTCGACGATCTCGGAGAAGTGTTTTTCGACCCGATCGAGTGCCTCCTCCCAGCTCGCGGTCACGAGGTGGCCGTGCTCGCGGACCATCGGCTGGGTCAGCCGGTCGTCGGTGTCCAGACTCTCGAAGGCCGCGGCACCCTTCGGACAGATCTCGCCGCGGGTGTTTACAGACGCTTTCCAGCCGGTGCCCTTGCCGGAGTCCTCGTTATACGTGATGCCACACCCGACGCCGCAGAATGGACATATGGTCTTTTCTGGCCGTAACTCGCCGCGTTCTTCTGCCTTCGCCATCGTGTCTCGTGTTTTGGTCGCGGGTAGTATAAGAGAGGTGGATTTGGGTTCGTCGGGCAGGTCTTGCCGGGACGGGGCAATCGGGCCGACTCGGGTCGGTGAGGGTTCGGTGGCGGAGGACGGAGGAGGAACGGTTCCCTTGGAAGCGACAGTAATACCTCGATCGCGCCGGCGGGTCCGGACTCGACGCTTGTTCGGGTGCTGGAACCTCGAACTCGGCGCTGTCGGCGGGACAGACGAACGGTAAATGTTTTCCCCGACCGGCGGTTTCCTTCGGATACGGGTTCGTGGTCTAGTTGGTTATGACGCGTCCCTTACAAGGACGAGGCCGGCGGTTCGAATCCGCCCGAACCCACT
>CAZQNH010000008.1:24159-60919 GCA_964594685.1 uncultured Halobacteriales archaeon | reverse complement strand
CGACTTCGTCATCCGCTTCTTCTTCGGCAGCTTCGTCCTCATCCTCGGCGACTTCTTCATCCGCTTCTTCTTCGGGCGATTCTTCCTCCTCGGCCTCTTCCGCTTCCGTTTCCACGTCCTCGGGTTCCGCCTCGCCGAGCGCGACCGGAACCGATCCGTCCCCCTGGACGACGGAGACGTTCAATTGAGAGATGGAGTCCGATACTTCCCGACCGCGGACGGTGATCCGCTTCCGCTCGCCGTCCCGCCCCGGGTTGTAGCCCACGCCACCCTCCAGAAGGATCTCCTTCAGTTCGGGGCCGCGCACGTCGCCACGCATCGGCCGCCCGGCGTCGTCGGAGCCGCCTCGTATCTCGAGGGTGAAGCCGTCGAGGCCCACCGCGGTGCCGTCTACCTCCTCGCCGATCTCCCGCCCCATGAATCGGTTCGCGTCCTGCCCGTCGATCTCCCGGGTGTAAGATTGTCCCGTCTCCGGGTCGGAGACGACGACGTTGAACGTAGCCATGCTCGATTGAACTATATCGGGCGGCAAAAGGGCATCGAACCCGTCCCCACCCTCCACCATCCACGCCAGCCGACATGGACTTGAAGAACGCCGGACCCCTACGTCGCTCGTATGGAGGCTCTCGGTTTCATCGGTTTGGGCCAACTCGGCACCCCGATGGCGTGGAACGTGGCGGAGTCCTACGATCTTACGGTGTACAACCGGAGTCCCCGACCCGCGAAACCATTCGAGGATGCGGGAATCCCGGTGGCCGCCACGCCGCGGGACGTGGCGGTTGAGAGCGAGGCGGTGGTGATCGTCGTCAGAGACGGGGACGCGGTCCTGGACGTTCTCCGGGGCGAGCAGGGGGTCCTCGCGGGCCTCGACGAGAACGACGTCGTGATCCAGATGAGTACGATTAGTCCCGAGGCGACGGAGCAGGCCCGGGACCTGGTCGAGGGAGCCGGGGGACGGTATGTTGACGCACCGGTGCTGGGCACCGTCCCGTCCGCCGAGGATGGGACCCTTTCGGTCCTCGCCAGTGGACCAGAAGCAACCATCGAGGCCGTGGAACCAGTTCTCGAGGCGATGGGTGAGCCGATCATCCATGCCGGGGTGGTCGGACAAGGGACCCAGCTGAAACTCAGCCTCAACCTCGCACTGGGAGGCATAATGGAGGCGTACGCGGAGTCCCTCGCGCTCGCCGAAGCCCACGACATCGACGTCGAGACAACGATCGAGGCGTTCGAATCCGGGGGCTTGTACTCGCCACTGTTCGGGGGCAAGAGTGCGAAGATCGCCGAGGGGGACTTCGAGTCGCAGTTCAAACTCGACCTCCTGGAGAAGGACCTCATGCTCGCGCTCGAAGCCGGTGGCGACGTGCCGATGCCCTTGCCCGTTGCCGGCGCCGCGAGGGAGGCGGTCGAAGCCGCTCGCGGATTGGGTCACGGAGACGAGGACATGGCCGCTGTTATCCGCTACCTCGAGACCGTGGGGGAACTCGAGGTCAGACGGTAGATGAACCGCGAGGTCCTCGAGCACCGCCTCCGGCAGGCCTTCGAAGGCGAGGACGGGGAGTTCCGGGCGGTCGTACGGATGGCCGGTGACCTCAGCGATTCCGGGTCCTTCCGGGAGGATACGGGGAATGCACTCTCACCCGAAGCGGTCGTCGAGCATCTCGACGACGCCCCGGATGGGTCAGTCGCCGACCGGTGGAATTGGTGGATGGGCTCGCTCGAACACGCCTACGGCGGCTACATCCAGTTCCAGGTTCGGGCATGGCCGGACGAGGGGTAGCCGGAAGCTTTCGCTGGCCGAAGGGTGACCGGTCGATAAATCGGTGGAAAACGGATAGTCGGGCAGCCGGAAGGGAGGAAAAATGAAGGCCGTGATCAGTCGTCTGCGGTCGCCGCGAACTGTTCCCGCACCTTCGTGACCTTGGGTTCGGCGTACATCGAGCAGTAGCCGTCCGCGGGGTTCTTCTCGTAGTAGTCCTGGTGGTATTCCTCAGCCTCCCAGAAGGTCTCGAGAGGCTCGATCTCGGTGACGATCTCGTCGTCGTAGGCGTCGACCGCCCGAAGGGCCTCGACGAACTCCTGGGAGGTCTCGAGTTGGTTGTCATCGTGGGCGAAGATGGCCGAGCGGTACTGGGAGCCGACGTCCGGGCCCTGCCGGTTGAGCTGGGTGGGATCGTGGATGGTGAAGAAGATCTCGAGGATATCTTCGTACTCGAGGGTTTCCGGGTCGTACTCGATCTGGACGGCTTCGGCGTGCCCGGTATCGCCGGAAGTGACCTGCTTGTAACCCGGGTTCTCGACATGCCCTCCCGTATAGCCGGAGGTAACCGCGCGAACGCCCGGGACCTCTTTGAAGGCCGCTTCGGTGCACCAGAAACAACCGCCAGCGAGCGTGGCTGCGGCGATATCGTCAGTCATACGGATTATATTCGTCCGTGTGGCCAAAAGGTCACCGACAGGGGGGATTTGGGTGCCCGAACCGAAAGCGAATCGGCCTTTCGACAATCGATGCAGGGAAACGGCTCGCTCGGATATCCCACTCGCATGGAGGTCAGGTTCCTGGGTGGGGCCCGCGAGATCGGCCGGAGTGCCATACTCGTCGACGACCGGTTGCTCCTCGATTACGGGATGGCGGCCGACACCCCGTCGCGGTATCCGCCGGACGTCGATCCGGAGGCAGTCGTCGTCTCCCACGGCCACCTCGACCACGTCGGCCTGGTGCCGAAGCTGTTGGCCGGCGGCGACCGGCCCCAGGTTCACTGGACCCCTCCCACGCGGGATCTGGCCTACGTCCTCGGTCACGACACCATCGACCTCCAGGCGGACCGCTACGACCGGCCGTTCACCGCGAACGAGGTCCAGGCCATGGGCGAGGTCTCGACGACCCACGGATACCGGGAGCCTTTCCGCGTCGCTGGGTACGAGATCACCTTCTATAATGCGGGCCATATCCCCGGAAGCGCACATGTGCTGATCGACGACGGGGAGACCCGATTGCTCTACACTGCCGATTTCCACACCGAGTCCCAGCGACTTGTCTCGGCGTCCACTGCTCGACCGGATGCCGATGCGGTGATCGTCGAGTCCACCTACGCGGATCTCGACCGACCTCCCCGCGAGGAGATCGAAGCCGCATTCGTGCAATTCGTGCGGGAGACTCGTTACGAGGGCGGTAGCGTCGTCGTCCCGGCCTTCGCCATCGGTCGGACCCAGGAGATACTCCTCATCTGTGAGGCGTCCGATATCGAATGCTATGTGGACGGGATGGGTGTGCGGGTCCTCGATCAGTTCCTGGCCCAGGGTGACTTCCTGCGGGACCCGACCGCCCTCCGGGCTGCTAGCGGACACGCCAGGCGGGTGAGCGGTCGGAACGGGCAGCGCCGTCGGATCGTGGATTCGGGGACGACCGTGGTGACGACGGCCGGCATGCTGACCGGCGGTCCGGCGATGACCTACATCCCGGCAGTCGCCGGGAACCCGACGAATGCCGTCGCGATGACGGGGTATCAGGTCGAGGATACGCCCGGGTGGTCACTGCTGCAGGACAAGGCTGCCGAGCTTGACGATCGGATGGTCCAGGTGAGCGCGAGCGTCGAGCAGTTCGACTTCTCGGCGCATGCGGATCGGCAAGGGCTGGAGTCATTCCTGTCTTCGTATCGCGATTCGACAGTGTTGGTGAATCACGGGGATTCGTGTGAGCGATTCGCATCGCGGCTTCGGGACGATGGATTCGATGCGACCGCGCCGGCCACGGGCGAGGCCTTGGAGATGTAGGTCGGATTCCGGGGCTGGCGGAAGGAAAGCGTTTAACGCTGGTCGGTTGCAATGCGAATGTAGGGCCGGTAGCTCAGGTAGGCAGAGCGTCTGGCTTTTAACCAGACGGACGGGGGTTCAAATCCCTCCCGGCCCGTAAATTCTCCGAGCGAAGCGAGGAGTATTGACGGGGGAGTCCGCGTTCACCTCGCGAGCGGAGCGAGCGAGAGAACCGGTTGTGAATTTGAGCCCTGGAAGACGAGCGACCAGCGGGAGCGGAGTGACAGAAGTTCAAATCCCCCCCCGGCCCTATCATGGCCCCTCACGTCTGCGTGGGTCACCCACGTCCAAATACGATCTTGTACTCCGCATCGGAACCCCCCTCTTGACATCGAATCAATAATCCTGAAAGTGTTGCCCTGGTGAGGACTATGCATGGCGGGTGGGCTCCGCGAATCGGCTCGGCAAACCCTCCTCCAGATTCCGGCAGCGCTCGCTCGCGTGGGCCTGGTCGACCGACGGAAGGGCCAGGAGGCCTTCGACCTCGCGATTCCAGTGATGGTGACCGGTGGCATGCGGACCCTGCTTCGGGTCGCGGACTTCTTCATGGTGAGCGTGGCGCTCGGCTCCGAGGCCGTGGCCGCCCTCGAACTCGGGTTCCAGTATTACTTCATTCCGTTCGGACTGGCTCTCGCCCTCTCGAGTGGGACGATCAGCGTCGTCTCGCGGTTCTACGGCGCGGAGCAGTACTCGCGGGCCAACTTCGCGATCAAGCAGTCCTTCTGGCTCGCCCTGGCCATCGCCGTTCCCATCACCGTCTTCACCTGGGTGTTTGCCGCACCGATGATCGACGTTTTGACCGACGATCCCCGCACCATCGAACTCGGGGCGATCTACCTCCAGATCGTGATGCTCTCTGCCACGTTCCGGTTCTGGAGTCTGATCGCGGCCCGCGCACTGGCCGGGGCCGGGGACACGCGAACCCCGATGTACATCCGGGTGATCAGCCTCCCGACCAACGTGATCTTGAACGCACTCCTCATCTTCGGGATCGGCCCCTTCCCGGCCCTGGGGATCGTCGGGGCGGCGGTCGGCACGGCCGTCGCGAACGTCCTCGCGGCAGTGCTCTTCCTGGGAGTTCTGCTCTCCGGCCGGTTCCGCCTGCAGCTCCGGATAGGCGGCAAACAGTGGGACGCATCGATCGCCTGGGAGCTGGTCCGCGTCGGCCTGCCGCTCGCGGGAACTCGCCTGTCTCGAACGTTTGGCCGCTTCCCCTTCTTGTTCGTTCTCGGAGTGCTGGGCACCGAGGTCATCGCCGCCTATGCAATCGGTCGGCGTGTGATGTTGCTGGCGTTGATGCCCGCCTGGGGCTTTTCGACGGCTTCCTCGACGCTGGTCGGGCAGAGCCTCGGGGCCGGAGAGCCTGCGGAGGCGAACGACTACGGCTGGCAGACGCTTCGTCTTGCACTGATCGTGCAGGTGGCGCTGTCGGTTGTGATCATCGCCGCGGCCAGGCCGATCGTCCTGGCCTTCGATGCTAGCAACGTCGGACTGACGGTCACATTCGTCCGAGTATTTGGCCTGAGCGTGGCCGGCTTCGCGATATCGAGAACGATGCGCGGGAGCCTTCGGGGGGCCGGGGACACCCGGTGGCCGCTCTATGGTGGCATCCTCGGAACCTATGCCGTCCGGCTGCCGATCGCCGTGGTCGCGTTACCGGTCGCGTTCGGCATCTCGATCGCTGGATACGTCTTGACTCCCGGGCTGGGCTTCGGCCTCGCGGCCATCTACGTGGCCATCCTTGCGGACATGTACACAAGAGCCATCGTGAACCTGACACGGTTCGCGAGTGGGACATGGAAGACTATCGCGGCGAGCGCCCAGATCAAAGCCAAACCCGATCTCGACGGTGAATCCTCGTAACAGCCGGTTCCGGATCGACCTAACGGTAGGGTCTGCTGGCGCGGGATGTGGTCAGAGAGGGCGGAGGCAACCCGTTTCAGACGTCGATACGGTGATTCATCCATCATTGGACCCCACGGAACAGTTTCCTGCAAACGTTGCTGGAAACATCCGCCCAGGGCCACGACGCCTGTCGTTTTCAGACAGTATAACGTGTCATGATGGTATTTTCACACGTGATAGCCGAGGCTACACCCTTTTATACATGGAATTGATTCTTCAGCGTACGTCTCATGAAGCCGCGACAAGTGTTCGCGGTTGCGAGCGCCAAGGGGGGAGTCGGCAAGACCACCACCAGCCTCAATCTGGGTGCTGCGCTGGCGGAACTTGGCCCTCGAACCGTGGTCGTCGAACTCGATCTCGCCATGGCGAACATGGTGGACTTCATCGACCTCGAGGAGCCAGCCGAGGAGTTGGTCACGATGCACGAGGTCCTCGGTGATTTCACGGCCGTCGACGAAGCGATCAGACCCGCCCCCGGGGGCTTCGACATCGTCCCGAGTGGGGTCGATCTCGACGGCTTCGTCGCCACGAATCCCGAGGGAATCCCCGCCGTGGTCCAGCAACTTCGGAACACGTATGACACCGTCATCCTGGATACGGGGGCTGGCCTCACCCGGGAGACGGTCCTCGCCTTCGATCTGGCGGACCAGATCCTCCTCGTCTCAACCCCGCGGGTCGCATCCGTCAGGGATACCGAGAAGACCATGCAGCTCGCCGACCGCCGCGGCGCCGATATCGGCGGAATCATCTTCAACAAATCCGGCACGGGTCGGGCGCCACCGGTCGAGCGCATCTGCGAGTACCTCGACACCGAACTCCTCGGCCACGTCCCGGAGGACAGCTCGGTCCCGACCGCCCAGGATCGCGGCCGCCCGGTCGTCGTCGACGACCCGAACTCGACGGCCGCGACGGCCTACCGGGACATCGCTGCCTCGCTCTTGGCGGACAACGGCCAGGATGTCGGCCAAGAGGACACCCCCGAAGAGAACGTCCCCGGAACCCTCCCATTCTGACTGAGGTCTGACGTTCGGACTGGTTCGATTCTCCGTACTCTGGGCCGACAATTCGAAGCGAGCCCTCGAAGCTGGACAATTTCGAAAAAACGTCCGACCGTCGGGACGCGTTCCGTCCAATCTATTCGACGTAGTGGACCAGGTAGACCAATCCGACGCCGATTGCGATCGCCGCAAGGGAGCCGATTATCTGGAGTATCATGATCGGGGCGCCGTCAGCCGAATATTGCCACGGTTGCCCCACGAGATTGCCCAGCCCGACGATGGCCAGAAAGATGCCGACCGGGACTCCGACGGCATCGAGGCGGTCCTGAAAGACTTCCATACAGACTCGTGTGGGAACGAGGTATCTAATCCTGACGGTCCCGCCCGAGTGGTTTCGTCGTTTTCGGATCGGGTTGGGCCTGTGGAGCTGCATCGTATAATGCTCTGAGAGGGTGTTCCGCGGGGGGGGGGAAATCGGTTCGTTTTCCTCTCCGGTTGGGCCGCCAGCGACCTGTCTCCTGGCTTGCGGTTCGCTTCGGCTCGCGGGGCACTGCAGCGCAGGGCTCACTCCGGCTCGCGTATCATATGGAGATGTTCCATTCGCCCACGCCTCCGGGCTCGCGGCGACGCCGTTCGCCCATCCGAAGACGCTCCCTGCGGTCGCGTCTCCCGCACAACTCATATGAACCTGGTCGTATTCACCGCACGCATGGCCCGGGGGTCGAGCGCTCAGTTACGAGAGTCTTTGCAGGCGTTCCTCGCCCTCGAACGCGATGTGATCGTCCTCTCCCTGGCCATGTTGACCTTCAGCCTGGCCTTTCAGATGACGAGCCGGTTCATCCCCGAGTATATGCAGGTCCTTGGGGCCGGCGCGGGGGCCATCGGCCTCTACGGCAGCCTTGGGAACCTCATCGGTGCGGTCTATCCCTATCCCGGCGGTGCCCTCTCCGACCGCGTCGGGTCCCGGATCGCGCTGACGGCCTTCGGGCTCGCCTCCACCCTGGGATTCGTGGTGTGGTACTTTGCGGATTTCTTCGGCACCGTCGTCCTGGGCCCGTTTTACCTACCGAATCTGGCCGTGGGACCCGTCACCATCGGGGGCGCCATAGAACCCCTTTTCCTGCCGGTCGGGGTATTTCTGGGACTCCTGCTGACCCAGGCGTGGAAGTCCTTCGGGCTGGGAGCCACCTTCGCCATCGTGAAACAGGCCACCGACCCGACCTCGCTCGCTACCGGCTTCGCCAGCACCGAGACCTTCCGCAGGGTCGGGTTCCTGCTCGGCCCGCTCTTGGCCACGGCAGTTCTTGCTGGGGTTGCCTTCGAGGTCGGATTCCGACACGTCCTCTTGATCGCGGCTGTCTTCGCGGCCCTCGGCACGGTGGCCCAACACGTCCTCTATGAGGCAAGCGAGGACACACTCGGAAAGTCCTTCGAAGGTCTGGAGACTATCCTCTCGGACCTCCGGTCGTTGCCAGGCCCGCTCCGCCCGCTTCTGCTCGCGGACACGCTGGTGCGGTTCGCCAACGGGATGGTCTACGTCTTCTTCGTGATCGTGGTCACTCGATACCTCTCGGTGGGGTTCGACCTCGGGGGGTTCCACCTCGATCCGGCAGCGTTCTTCGGGGTCTTGTTGACCGTCGAGATGGTGATCGCCTTACTCACAATGTTGCCAGTGGCCAGACTCGCGGACGCATACGGACTGAAACCCGTGGTTGCACTGGGCTTTTCGGTGTACGCCGTCTTCCCCGCCCTACTCATCGTCTCGCCGGCCGACCAGTGGGTACTCCTCGCACTGTTTGCCTTCTCCGGTCTGCGATTTGCGGGGCTCCCGGCGCACAAAGCACTGATCGTGGGCCCCGCTGCATCGGGCGCAGGGGGGCGGGTCACGGGCACCTACTATCTCGTCCGAAACTCGGTCGTCATCCCGAGTGCGGCCCTCGGCGGGTGGCTCTACGACAGTGACCCGGTCATCGCGTTCGGGCTGGCGGCAGCGGTCGGCCTGGTCGGCACGGGATACTTCCTCGTGTTCGGTCGGGATATCGAGGCCCATGCCGGCTAAGGGGCATGGGATGGTCTTGATCCGGAGACGGTACTGCTCGTCGGCCGTCCAGCGACCCGATAGATGGCTCTCTACGGATTCGTGTCGGAAAGCAGTAATTTTATGCAGGATGAGGTGGACATGTTGAAAAGATGCCTGCCCGGGCCCTCCCGCTCATCCTGGCCGTCTTACTCGCTCTGTCGGGTGCGGCCGTGTCCGTTCCGATGGACCCAGGAGCGCAAGGTGCGGACCCGGGCGATTCACTCGACTCTGTCGAGACGACGACTCCCCCTTCGACTGCTGAGATGGATACGTCTGATTCGGGGAGCCAATCTCTGCGTGCTCCGCGACTTGATTACACACGCTTCACCGGATCCATCGAAGAGACGTCGGAGTCGGAGACGGCCGCGGAGGATGGCCCGAATCCCTGGGGAACCCGGCAGGTAACAGTCGCCGTCGCCAGTGAGGGCGAACCGGCGGAAAGACACCTCGAGTCTGTCGACACAGCGATAACCTACTGGAACCAGCATCACGAACAGTACACCGGCCACAACGTCACCTTCGTGCTTGATCAGGAGACCGAGCGACCGGACGTGGTGGTCGACTTCGTCTCCAGCATCAAGCACTGCGGAGGCAATGACGAGCAGATCACGCTCGCTTGTGCACCCCGTTACGATGAAGACGAGTCGGCCGCAGTCCCGACGATCGTTCGGGTCCGAGAGAACCGCCCCCAGACGGCGATCGAAAACTCGGTCAAACACGAGTTCGGGCACCTCCTCGGACTCCAGCACGGCGAGGGTCCCATGCCGGTCATGGCCGCCCAGAAACCGCTACAGAGCCAGGGCTCGATGCTGAACGCGTCCGAGCGGACGAATCCATGGCACGACATCGTCCTCACCGTGGCAGTCGTTCAGGACGGCGGATACAGGCAGGCGGCACTCAGAGCCCACGTCCGTGAGGCACTCGAGTACTACGAAAACGACCCCGAAGGCTGGGACGGCCCGACGCCGAGATTCGAACTGGTCAGGGACGTCGAACGAGCCGATATCGTGTTGCGGGTGACCCGGGATGACGCCTGTGAGATCGGTGGCGGGTACTGCTGGAAGGTCTCGGGCGAGGACCTGGACGGCGACGAAGCTCTCGAATATTACACCGGGTTCGAAGCCACGTTCGGCGGCCTCGATTCGCAATATCTGAGCTGGTACGCGGGTCGGGTCCTCGGGTACGGGCTCGGGGTCGAATCCGAATCACAGCTCCCGCGGATCTTCCTCGACCCCCAGGAGGCCGACAGGCGGTGGTTCGACAGCGAACTCACGCCGGGAGCGAACGCTGGGGAGGGACGCACTGCGAGCGATGCCGAGGATCCCCAGACGCAAGCTGAGTAAGTTTCGGGGCCCCAGTGTCCGTCGGAACGACGGGAGAATCGATGTGGGTCTGGTGCGCCTGAAGGGATGCTGCATCTCGAAGTTACTTCGCAGAGATATGCCGTCCCCGTCTTACTCGGTCGGCTAGTCTCACCCGACCGGTCGCTTACCGATTTCGATTGGTGTCGGCCTCTTCGAGGAGGCCCAGATCATTGTGTCTCTGTCTTACTGATGTTCTCCGCCCAGGCTTCGGCGCCACACCCACGGCACCGAAACATCGTGCCGTCGTCGTAATGGTCGAGTTCTACGTCGCCCCTGCCGCAGTCCGGACAGTTCAGGAACGCGTGCCAGTCGTGGTACCCGCCAGCGGGTCGGCGCCGGGACATCGAATCACCACTCTCACCTACGACCTTCCTCCTACTAAGTATCTGGCCCGACCACGATACGGCCACACAACCAAGCGGCCGGGGGCGAAGAACGGAAGCCAAACGCGTGGGCATTTTGCGCCGTGATGAGGGATCGGAAGAACCCCGCCGATCAAGCGCTTTCCTCGACGGAGTAGCCGGCGTAGTCCTGGTCCATCTGGGCGCCGGCGATGTGGCTGGTGAGCCACGTGCGGAGAAACTCCAGGGTGTCCATCGTGACCGTCATCTCTCCGCTCTCGTATCGCGATCGTATCTCGCCGACCCGCTCTTTGAACTCGCGGTGGGCATCCGTGTGCGAGCGGAAACACTCCGAACACGCCTCGCTGTACCCGCAGTTCTGCATGAAGTTCTCCTCGTCACCGAAGTGATAGTTGGTGTAGGATTCGAGGTCGTCGAGGATCGCCGCGAGCTCCTCCCGACCTTTGCCCGCTCGCATCGCCGCGTGCAGGTCGTTGATCGTCTCGAAGAGCCGGCGATGCTGATCGTCGATGTGCTCGACGCCCACGCCGTACCGGTCCTCGTTCCATTCGATATAGGCCATGCCGGCCACTCGGAAAGCCGCCTGCATGAATATTATGCCGATTCCGAGCCCCCGAGGCCATCCGTGGATCTCGCATTGGGGGCCGACGATCTCACCGGGCGATATCATTTTGCCTGCCCTCGAGGTGGCCTGCCGATTCTGGTCCAGGAATCGACGATTCAGGCTTTCACGAAGGTGTCCTCCAGGCACTTGGAAATCGTGGATAGGGGTGGCGTTGTTGTTCGATCGATCCGACGGTGCTTGGGGTCGAACTCGAAGTGGAATTCCCCGACCGCAGATCGGATAAATGCCCCACGAAGAAGGGGCTTTCATTGTCACCGGGGTCGAAATGCCGAGCAGATGCGAGACGAGTCCGGGCTGCTCGGGGTCAACGCGATAACGCTTCTCGCGGCTTTTGTCGTCGTGCTCATGGTTGTCATGGGGGGATTCACGCTCTCGAATTCCCAACCAGGCGTCGATCGGCCCCAGGAACCTGCGCCGTCGGGCCCGTACGGTGTCGTCGTCAACGAGTCGACGCTCGTGCTCGAGAAGGCCGAGGGGGATTCGGCGGTCTATGACCAGCTGGCGGTGTACGTCTCCGGGGAAAACCGGTCTCAGCGCCTCGAGCTGGCCGAGAAACACGCCTCCGGTGACGACGGGGACCGGCTTTTCGAACGGGGAGAAACGGTCGTGCGACCGTTGAATACCTCCATCGCGGACACCACCGTCACAGTCATACTCATCGATTCGGCGGGATCGGAGATCCGGTTCGAGACGACCGTCAACGTGACTGCGGGAGCGGCCACCTGACCGCCCGTGGATCTCGTGGATATAGACACGCTCGAAACCCCGAATTCATCACATTCAACCGCTGAGTCGCCCCATCCACTCGTCGCCCGCAGACAGTCTTGTATCGACTTCTCTTAAAGCCCCATACAATAGGCCCTATGTCATCATTACTAATGATAGTCAAACTCTCTCACATGCGGTTATCCGAGACCTACAGCCTGTTCGCAGACCTCTCGTACCCGCTCACGACCGAGGAGTTGGTCGAGCGAATCGGTGAGGAGTCGATCGACCTCTCGAACGGCGAGGAGACCGTCGCGGCGGTGTTCGGGCGACTCGGGGAGACCGAATTTACCGATCCCATGGACGCCCATTCCGCGTTCATGTCGGGGTTGAGCACGCTGGCGATCGGCCGGAAGGCGTACTCGGACCGCGATCCCGCCGTCGGTGGGTTTGCCGACCGCGACCCACGGGCGGTCAACGAACTACTCGAACCCGAGACCCGGTTCAAGACGGATGGGCCCCACTGTGGCATCTGCGAGCACGTCCAGATCGCGGGCGACTGGGACGCGATGGCGTACTGCAAACGACTCGGCAAGATTATCGATCCGGTCGTCGTCGGAGACGTGTGCCAGGAGTACGAGCGCATAGCCCACTGACCGTTCGGGAAACTCCCGCTGGTTGGCATCTCCCACAGTTTCCCGATTCGACCTTCCTAGCGGGTAGTTTGGAGGAATACGGGTCCATCGGCGGGTCGACTCGCGGTTCGATGCCGGGCAGGTCGCCGGAATGGGGTGACTCGGCAGCCACATTCGATTCGCTCTCTGTCAGCCGGAAATTAGGGGCGAACCCGCTTTTAGGCCGGTGTTGGGAGAGATTACCAGCCACTGGTAATCTCCAATCCGAATTATCATTCGGTATGGTGTATTTCGAATAGAGGGGGGAAGATACTGAGTCACATACTGCCACAACGGATGTGGCAGCCGGGGGAGTCCCCGTGTTCGAACCCGCTCCGACCTGGGGCCCACGGCACACCGTGGGCGGATACATATGGAAGCGCAATATGCCACGGAAGTTCGGGAAGCACGGCCCGAGGACGTCGGCGCGATCCGCCGGATCGCGAGGTCGTCTCTCGAAGCGTCCTATGCCGACCTGCTGTGCGTCGAGACCGTCTCCGAGGCGGTCGCGGTGTGGTATGGGAACGAGCGGTTCCAGTATCGGCTCTCCCACCCGGATAACCGGTTCCTGGTCGCCCAATCGGGGTCCGAACTCACCGGCTTCTCCGAATCGGTGATCGAGGCTGACGGGTCAGTTGGGGCGATCAATTGGCTCCACGTCGACCCCCACCACCGGGGTCACGGGATCGGCACCCAGCTTCTCGAGGCCACCGAGGAGACCCTCCTCGAGGACGGGGTACGCCGGATCGAGGGCCGAGTCCTCGAGGCGAACGAGGGGGGCAACGCGTTCTACCGCTCTCGCGGCTATACCCTCACGGGAAGTCGGCTGATCGATATCGCAGGGGTAGCGGTCTCCGAGAACCGGTATCTCGGGTTTCCGGATCGGGAGACGATAGACGGCCTGCTCGAACCCGTCCAGAAGGATGGAGAAACCGTGTATGTTGCCCTCGACGAACGAGAACGTGGCACCGTCGCTCCATTCTATATGGTCTACAAGGACCGGGAACGCCAGTCCGCCTACGGGTATTGCTGTGCGAACTGCGAATCACTCTCGGTGACGATGAGCACCATGGGTCGGATGGAGTGTGGTGACTGTGAGAACCGGCGGTCGGCGACTCGCTGGGACGCCGCGTACCTGTAGCAACGCTTCTGGTAACTTCGCATGTCTCGGGTCGAGAGCCTCTTTGGTACCTGTTCCTGGTCGGGACCAGGCCTCCAGTCTATACCTGTTCTCTCGTGGGGCCCCGTCTGCGAAATGCGTTCGTGTAGTGTCTTATTCTGGACTCGGGGATGAAATGCTGGCGTAAACTCTGATATTCTGGACTGGTCTATGATAGCCTGTAATCCTCCAACATATTCGTTTTCGTGCATGTAGGATTGTCTCACATCCGCACGAACGTGGAACGTTCCAATGGTGTATGACCATGTACATCGTCGGGCCTTTTCGTGTCGCCCGACAGCAATTTAGGACGGTTAAATACCTTAATTGTGTGTAAACTTCGCACGATTACCGGGGGTTTTCGCCGTTTTTTGGGACGCCAGCCACTTCGCGGAACCAAACATACGACCATTAAATAATGGACCTGCACAACATCCAGAGCCTGGAAGCGAGGGAAGGTATCGGATTGTACAGTGATTCACTGGAAAGCCGACATCCAGTATCCCGACCACCCGGCCCCCAGTTTCAGGTCGTTCTTACAAACTGAAAACCGTCTGCTGTATTTTGGCACGATTGACACCAACAATCCGGAAAGAGGCTGGAATCGTGTCACACTCTCTCAACCAACGGTGGCCGGGTGCACAGGAACGTCGGTACGAGGGTCTCGAGTCCTACGTGAAACGGGCTCGCGAGACAACGCGGGAGCCGGTGGACGAAGCCGAGTTACTGGTTCCAGAGGGCCAGATCTACGTCCTCCCAGATCGGTGCAAGGAGTGCGGGTACTGTTGGGAGTACTGTCCGAAGGACGTCCTCGAGCGAGGGGAGGACGCAAACGCCAAGGGTTATCGCCATCCCGTCGTCGCCGAGGGTGCGGAGGGCGATTGTGTGGACTGCGGGATGTGTACGTGGGTATGCCCGGAGTTCGCAATCTTCACGACTGAGACGACTGACACCCCCGCGGCCGAGGAGGTGTCGGACTGATGGCGACGGCCGAGTCCCCGCTGCTCACCGGCGAGCACTTCATGAAGGGGGACATCGCCTCGGCGGAAGGCGCTCTCGCCGCTGGATGCCGATTTTTCGCCGGCTATCCTATCACGCCCGCCAGCGAGGTCGCCGAGCGGATGAGCGAGCGCCTCCCACAGGTGGGTGGTGAGTACATCCAGATGGAGGACGAGCTGGCGAGCATGGCCGCCATCGCGGGCGGCTCGAATGCCGGTGCCAAGAGCATGACCGCGACGAGCGGCCCGGGGGTCAGCCTGATGAACGAGAACATCGGGCTCGCCGTCATCACCGAGTCACCCTGTGTGATCGTGAACGTCCAGCGGGGTGGTCCCTCGACCGGGATGCCCACCCTGCCCGCACAGGGTGACGTCATGCAGGCAAAGTGGGGAAGCCACGGCGATTACCCCATCATCGCGTACGCCCCTGACAGCCCGCAGGAGATGTTCGATCTGACACTCGAGGCGTTCAACACCGCCGAAACCTATCGCTCGCCGGTCATCGTCCTCGCCGACCAGACCGTCGGCCATATGACGGGCCGCGTCGAGATTCCTGACGCCGTCGAGACCGTCGATCGGCCCCGGCCCACCGGCGAACCCGACCCAGATGAGTTCCTTCCCTATGATAACAGCGACCTGGTGCCCCCGATGGCCAGCGCCGGCGAGGGCTATCGGGTCCACGTGACCGGGCTGACCCACGACGAGCGGGGCTATCCCGACATCGACGTGGACACGCAGAAGTCCATGATGGACCGCCTCATGGGCAAGATCGACGAGAACCGCGGCGACATCGTCGAGACGCAGGAGCATCATCTCGACGACGCCGACGTGGCGTTAGTGGCGTACGGCTCGACCTCCAGGTCGGCCCGCCAGGCGGTCCGGGACCTGCGTGCGGACGGCATCGACGCCGGTCTCCTTCGGGTCGTGACCCCCTGGCCGTTCCCCGAGGACGAGATCCGCGCACTCTCCGAGCGGGTCGAGCACATCGTCGTCGCGGAGATGAACCTCGGACAGTACGTCCACCCGGTCCGAGAACACGCCTCGGTCCCGGTGGATGCCCACACCCACCAGGGCGGCGCGATCCCGCAACCGGCCGAGATCGCGGAGACGGTCCGGGAGGTGGTCGAATGAGCACACCCGTCTCCCCAGCCGAGGTGGTCGACGAACACCCCGACGACGACATCCTCCGCGGGGAGCGCATCCCGCACATCTGGTGTCCGGGCTGTGGTCTCGGCACGTCGATCAAGGCCTTCGCCGAAGCGGTCCGGGCTGGCGAGTGGGCCCTCGACGACCACGTGGTCGTCAGTGGTATCGGCTGTACTGGTCGGGCGGCCGGCTACATCAACACCGATTCATACCATACGACTCACGGTCGCGCAATCCCCTTCGCGACCGGCATCAAGGTGGCCAACCCGGACCTCCAGGTCTCGGTCATCTCGGGGGACGGCGACCTCTTCAACATCGGCGGCAACCACTTCATCCATGCCGCCCGCCGGAACCTCGACATGACCGTGATCTGCGTGAACAACTTCAACTACGGGATGACCGGCGGACAGTTCGGCGCAACGACCCCGCAGAAAGCCACGACCTCGACCACACCGTACGGCAACTTCGAGCGCTCATTCAACCTGCCGCTGATCGCCGCCAGCCTCGGGGCGCCATTCGTCGCCCGGTGGACCTCTCTCCACCCGCGACGCCTCTCGGACGCCATGGAGAAGGCGATGGAGATCGACGGCCTCGGCTTCGTCGAGGTCATCTCGCCGTGTCCCGA
Source organism: uncultured Halobacteriales archaeon (assembly GCA_964594685.1). Taxonomy (GTDB): domain Archaea; phylum Halobacteriota; class Halobacteria; order Halobacteriales; family Halobacteriaceae; genus Halodesulfurarchaeum. The sequence continues at coordinate 44,465 of CAZQNH010000008.1, read as the reverse complement.
GGGCTTCGGCAAGCAGAACGCCTTCGAGGAGGGACTCGACCAGATGCAGTACTTCCAGGACCACGGCGTCATCGACCCCGACCGCGACCTGCGGGAGGCAGGTATCGACCTCGCGGGCGAGGAACTCGTGCTGGGCAACTTCGTCGAGGACCTGGAGAGCGAATCCTATATGGACGTAAAGAAAGCGTATCTCGCAGAACAGGGCATCATCGGGGGTGACACCGAATGACTCGGACCGAATACCGGTTCTCCGGGTTCGGCGGCCAGGGCGTCATCACCATCACGCACATCCTCGGCGGTGCCGCCACCGTCCACGCCGGGATGGACGCCACGATGACCGAGGCCTATGGTCCTGAGAAGACCGGTGGCTTCTCTCGTGGGGATCTGGTCGTCAGCGACGACGAGATCGATTACCCTGCGGTCATCGAACCTGACGTCGTGGTGGCGTTCTCTCAGGACGCCTTCGAGCGCGACGCCGATTCGGTGACCGAGGAGGGTATGGTCATCGTGGAGGCGAACCTGGTGGACGCAAGCGAGTTCCGCGAGCGTCGCCCCGACGTGGCGGTGATCGAGGTCCCGGCCGTCGAGGTCGCCGACGACATCGGGCTCAAAGTGGTCGCGAACATCGTCATGTTAGGCGCGGTCCATGGGCTAACCGAATTCCTCCCCGAGGAGGCCTTACGCCAGGCAATCCTCGACATCGTGCCTGAGGGGACCGAGGAGACCAACATGGAGGCCTTCGAGCGCGGCTTGACGGCGCTCGAGACGGAGGTGACGGCATGAGTACGCAACTCGGAGAGAGCGGTCCGATCGCCGGCCCGCCCACACAGGAGGCTATCGAGGGCGACGTCCTCGTCGTCGGTGCGGGTATCGCGGGGATCCAGGCGAGCCTCGATCTGGCAGACGCCGGCGTCGAGGTCATCCTGGTGGAGAAAGAACCCTCGATCGGCGGGAAGATGGCGGCCCTGGACAAGAACTTCCCCACCCTCGACTGCTCGATCTGCATCGAGGCCCCGAAGATGAGCGAGGTCGTCAACCACGACAACATCGAGATCCTCACCCTGGCAGCGGTGACGGACCTCGAGGGCGAGGTCGGGGACTTCACGGCTCACGTCCACCAGCAACCCCGGTACGTGACTGACGAGTGTACTAGGTGTGATGACTGCGTGGAGGCCTGCCCCGAGTATACCGCAAACGAGTTCGACGAGGGGATGGGCTCCCGGACGGCAATCTACACCCCCTTCGAGCAGGCCGAGCCGGGTCCCTATGTCATCGACATGGAGACCTGCCTCAACAACCCGCCGAACGACATGCCGTGTGACCGGTGTGTACGGGCCTGCAAGCCCGACTGCATCGACTACGACATGCGGCCCACCGACTACGAGGTGGCCGTCGACACGGTCATCGCGGCGACGGGCTTCGATCTCCTCAACCCCCAGGTCGTCGATGAGTACGGCTACGCCGAGCACCCGGACATCCTCACCAGCCTCGAATACGAGCGCTTACTCGATGCGGCCGGGCCGACGGAGGGCCATATCGTCCGTCCGTCGAACGGCGAGGAACCCGACAACGTCGCCTTCGTCCTCTGCGTGGGCTCCCGAGACCAGCGCCACGCGGAGTACTGTTCCCGGACCTGCTGTATGTACTCGACCAAGCAGGCGATCCAGACGATGGACCACGGGATCGAGGACGTCACGACCCTCTACATGGACATCCGGGCCTACGGCAAGAACTTCGACGACTTCTACGATCGGGCCCGGGAGGAGGGCGCGGCCTACCTCCGGAGTCGGCCGGCGGAGATCGACCCCGATGGCGAGCAGCCAGTGGTGACCTTCGAGGACGCCACCACCGGCGACCTGGAGACCGAGGAATTCGACATGGTGGTACTCGCTCCGGCGATGATCCCGAGCGACGGCACGGAGGAACTTGCCGATGTGCTCGGGGTCGAGATCGATGAGGATGGGTTCCTCGAAGCCACGGAGACGGACGGCGACATGATCAAGACGACTCGGGAGGGGGTCTATGCGGCTGGCTCGGCCACCGGCCCGAAGGACATCCCGGACAGCGTCGCTGAGGCCTCCGGGGCCGCTTCCAAAGCGATGGAACACGTCGAGGAGCGGTCCTGGCCCGAACCCATCGAGGCCGAACCGATCGACGCGACGGGCGAGGAGCGCATCGGGGTGTTCGTCTGCGACTGCGGCTCGAACATCGCGGGCACGGTCGACGTGCCGGACGTCGTCGACTGGTCAGCGGACCTCGACAACGTGGTCCACAGCGAGGAACTACAGTTCGCGTGTGCAGGGACCGGAACCGAAGCGATCACGGAGGCGGTCGAAGAGCAGGACCTGAACCGGGTGGTCGTCGGGTCCTGTTCTCCCAAGACCCACATGCCGACATTCAAGCGGGCCGTGGCCGAGGCCGGGCTCAACGAGTACCTCCTCGAGATGGCCAACCTCCGGAACCACGACTCCTGGGTCCACAATGACACCGAAGCGGCCACCGAGAAGGCCAAGGACCTGATGAAGATGGGCGTCGACAAGGCTCGGTTCCTCACGCCTCTCGAGGAGATCGAACAACCGGTCGAGCAACGGGCGTTGGTGGTCGGCGGCGGCATCGCGGGCATCTCGGCCGCGATCAGCCTCGCCAACCAGGGCAACGAGACCCACCTCGTCGAACGGGAGTTCGAACTGGGTGGGATGCTCCGGGAGCTCGACGAGCTCCATCCCAGCGGCATCGACGCCGGCGAGTTGCTCGCCCGGCGCATCGGTGAACTCGAAGCGGCCGGGGTCGAGGTCCACCGCGAGACCGAAGTCGAGAACGTAAGCGGCTACATCGGAAACTTCGCGGTCGATTTGGACTCGGGTGAAACCCTGGACATCGGGGCCATCGTGCTCGCGACCGGAGCGGAGGTGGCCGACGAGCAACCGTTCGCGGACGAGGGAATGACCGAGGTCATCACGAACCTCGAACTCGAGGAGCGGTTCGCTGCCGGCGAGGACCCGGTCGAAGGTGACAGCGTGACCATCGTCGGCTGTGTCGGCTCGCGGGACGGTGAGCGGGGTTGCTCGCGGTACTGTTGTCAGTCGATGATCGGCCAGGCCGAGCGGCTGGCCGACGGGGACCGGACTGTGAACGTTCTGAGCAAGGACATCCGGACCTTCACCCGCGACTCGGAGGAGGCCTACCGGGACGCCGCGGAAAAGGGTGTGCGCTTCTTCCGGTACGACCAGGACAGCACGCCGGCGGAGGCTATCCACCTCGAGGACGGCGAGTTGGTCTTCCACGACGAGTACACTGACCAGACGCTGGCGCTCCCAACGGACACCGTCGTCCTGGCCGAGGGGCTACGCTCGAGTGCCCAGGCCGAGGCGGACATCGCCCAGCAACTCAAGGTCTCCCGGGACGAGGAGGACTTCCTCCTCGAGAAACACCCCAAACTCGGGCCGGCGGAGGCCAGCGTCGGCGGCGTCTTCATGGCTGGGTCCGCCCAGTACCCGAAGGACGTCCGAGACGCGACGGATCAGGCACTCGGTGCCGCATCGAAGGCCGGAGCATTGCTCTCGAAGGATACCGTGAGCCAGGAGCCACTGGCCGCGATCATCGACACGGATACCTGTATCGGGTGTACCCGGTGTGCGGAGGTCTGTCCCTACAATGCGATCCAGGGCGAACCCCAGGAACCCCACACCGTGATCGAGGCAGCCTGCATGGGCTGTGGGACCTGCGAACCCGAATGCCCGACGGAGTCGATCACGATGCCCGGGTTCACTGACGAACAGATAAAGGCCCAGATCGACGCCGCCCTCGACTCCGAACCCGAGGAGAAGGTCATCACGTTCGCTTGCAACTGGTGTTCCTACGCCGGCGCGGACCAGGCCGGCATCGAGAAGCGCCAGTATCCGCCGAGCTCCCGGATCATCCGGACGATGTGTTCCGGCCGTGTGGACGAGGAGTTTGTCGAGTACGCCTTCGAGCAGGGCGCCGGTGGCGTCCTGATGTCCGGGTGTCACATCGGGGACTGTCACTACATCGATGCGAACCACTACACCGAGGAGCGCTTCGAGCGACTCAAGGCGAAGAAGGAACGCGACGAGGACTTCGACGCGGAGCGTCTCCAGCTCGAGTGGGTGAGTGCCGCCGAGGGCCAGAAGTTCGCGAAAGCGGTCACTCGGATCGACGACGTCGTGGCGAGGTACGTCGAATCCAAGCCGGAAGCCCGTGCTGACGGCGGCCCCGAGGGAGGTGTGGACCGATGAGCGGGACGCCGGTCCAGGTCGACGACGAATCCTGGAACCGTGTCGTGGAACTGACCGACGGCGCCGCGAGCGTCTGTTATCAGTGTGGGACCTGTACGGCGACCTGCCCGTGGGGCGTCTTCGACGACGAACCACTCTCTGTCCGGTCGATCATGCGCCAGGCCCAGATCGGGGTCGACGGCGACGGCGAGGCTGATGCCCTCTATCAGTGTCTCACCTGTCGTGCTTGCGAGGCGGCGTGTCCCCGTGGGGTCGACATCGTCGACGCATTCCTCGGACTCCGCGAGGGGGCTTTCGAGGAGGACCGGGCACCAGGCCGGCTGGAGAACGCCCTTTGGAGTGTCTACGAGGACGACAATCCGTGGGAGCGACCCGCTAGCGACCGCGACGGGTGGCTCGACGAGGTCCCCGAAGATGTCGATGTGCAGATCGGTGGCGAGGCAGCGGTCCTCTACTACGTCGGCTGCTCGCCGTCATACGACCCGGCATTGCAGGGCATCCCGGCCGCCATCGTCACCCTGCTCGACGCAGCGGACGTCGACTTCGCGGTCCTCGGAAACGAGGAGATGTGCTGTGGGGACGTGGTGAAACAGACGGGTGAGCCCGACTTCTTCGCGGAGATCGCCGACATGAACGGGGAGATGTTCGCGGAGACTGGGGCCGAGACCGTCATTACCTCGAGCCCCCATTGCATGGAAACCTTCGACGAAGATTACGACCTCGACGCGGAGGTCACACACTACTCGGAGTTCCTCCTGGAACTCGTCGAGTCGGGGGCCCTCGAGGTCGGCGGGCTCGACGGGTCGGTGACCTACCACGACCCATGCTATATGGCACGGGGCGACGGGATCATCGCGGAGCCACGCGACCTGCTCGCGGCCACCGGCATCGAACAGCACGAGATGGAGGAATCGGGCATGGAGACCCTCTGTTGTGGCGGTGGGGGCGGCAACATGTGGGTCGAGTCCGATCTCGACGAACGGTTCGCCGACCGACGGGCCGACCAGGCCGAGGCCACCGGCGCCGACGAGCTGGTCACCGCGTGCCCGTATTGCATCCAGAACCTGGATGACGGCGTGAAGAAGGTCGGCGCGGACATGCCGGTGCGAGACCTCGCGGAAGTGCTTCTGGAGGCCTACCGCGAACGTGGAGGTGCCTGACATGGCAAACGACGTGTGGATCTACCTCGAAACGACGGACGGCACGGTACAGAACGTCAGCTGGGAGATGCTCGGGAAGGGCCGGGAGATCGCTGACGAGATCGAGACGACCGTCACCGCGGTCCTCGCCGGGACGGCCGAAGACCTCGATGGACTCGCCGCGGCGGCTATCGCTCGGGGTGCCGACCGGGTCCTCGAAATACGCGACGACCTGCTCGACACCTATCGTCCCGAGACGTACGCGGCCGCGGTCGGCGAGGCGGTCCAGGACGGCGATCCTCGCTTCCTGTTGCTTGGAGCGACCCACAACGGTGTTGATCTCGCCGGTCGACTGGCCGTACGCCTCGACGTTGGGCTTACAGCCGACGTAACGCGGCTTTACATGGACGAGGAGGGTGACCTGGTCGGCGCGGTGCCGGCCTTCGCCGGTGACATCCTTGCGATGGTGAAGGCCGTGGGCAATGAGCCCAAGATGACCACGGTCAGGCCGGGGGTGTTCACCGCCCTGGAACCCGACAAGAGCCGGGACGGTGAGGTCGACGTCTTCGAGCCGGACCTCGACGAGGAGCTCGTGGTGACGGATGTCCTGTCCCGGGAAGTCGGTGAGAGCGTCGACCTTCCGAGCGCGGACGTGGTCGTCGCGGCCGGTCGCGGGTTCGGCGAGGACCTCGAACTTGCCGAACGGCTGGCCGAGGCTCTCGACGCGACGATCGGTGTCACCCGGCCCCTGTGTGACGAGGGTCTGATCTCTCGGGACCACCAGATCGGGTCGACTGGGTTCTCCCTCAAGGCTGACCTCGCCCTGGTGGCGGGGATCAGCGGGTCGGTGTACTTCACGAGCGGCATCGAGGACGTCGATACCGTGATCGCGATCAACACCGAGCCGGACGAGCCCATCTTCGACCACGCCGATTACTGCGTGGAGGGGGACCTCTTCGACGTGCTCCCGGCGCTTATCGACGCCCTCGAGGAACAGGAGGTGGCCGCATGACGTTCCGCATCGCGGTGACCATCAAGGTCGTCCCGAAGCCGGAGGAGGTCTCACTCGACGAGGAGACGATGACCATCGACCGGGAGGACGCCGACTCCCAGCTCAACCCGGCCGACAAGAACGCCCTCGAGATGGCCCTCGAGTTGAAGGACGAGCACGAAGACGTCGAGGTCCTCGGCGTCTCGATGGGCCCGCCGTTCTTCGAGGAGTTCCTCGAGGACGTGATTGCCATGGGGGCCGACGACGCCGTCCTCCTGTCGGACCGGGCCTTCGCGGGCGCGGACACCTACCCGACGAGCATGGTGCTCGCGGCCGGCATCGAGAAGCTCGGGGACATCGACCTCGTGCTCTGCGGCGAGGAGTCCTCTGACTCCTCGACCGGCCAGGTTCCCCCGGGGATCGCGGAGTGGCTGGACGTGCCCCAGGTGACCTACGTGAACGAGATCGAGTTGGCGGATGGGAGCCTCGAGGCGACCCGCACGATCACCGGCGGCGAGGAGCAGGTTCGCATCCCCATACCGGCCCTCGCCAGCGTGGAGTACGGGGTCAATGACCCCCGCTTCCCCGACTTCAAGGCCAAACGGAAGGCCAAGAAGGAGTGGGACGCCACGGTCTGGGACCACGAGGACCTCGATCTCGATGAGTCCGTGCTAGGCCTCGAGGGCTCTTATACCGAGGTCGCGGGACTGGAATCCGTGGAGGCGCCCGACCGGCTCGGCGAATGGGTCGACGGCGAGCCCGAGGAGCAGGGCCGGGAACTCGCGGAGATCATCGGGCAGGAACTCGGTTAAGGATCGGCCGCCACCATCCTGCCGAAATCCTTTCCTGCTGCTGGATCGACCGCTGGATGCTGTTACGTTGAGAGTGAAATAGCATGGAATCTGCACTCGAAATCGATCGGAGTGCCACTCTGTGGGCACGCGAGAGGCTCTGGCTGTCCACTGGGGACCGGCTGCAGTGAATTTGTGGTCGTGACTCGACAGCGTGTTTCCAGTCCACACCGCCTACTGGCGGTTCCATGTTCAGTTCACTCGAACCCGCTGGTGAAGATGGCGATCCACTGGCCGTAATCCGCTGCAGTGCGGACCTCCACACGTTCGACCCACTTTACCCACTGGAAGCCTCTCCGGCCGGGTGCAACGAGCCGGAGTGGATACCCGTGGTCGTGTGAGAGGCGCTCGCCGGTCACATGGGTCGCCAGCAGCGCATCCGCTGCCTCGTCGATGGGCAACGACCAGCGGTAGCCGGTGACCGAGTGGAAGGCGACCCATCGGGCCTCGTCAGTCGGCGTTGCGGCATCGAGGAGTGACGCCACCGAGACCCCTTGCCAGCGTTGCTCGGAGAACCACCCACTGGTGCAGTCGAGGACGGCATCGATTTCCGCGTTGGAGCGCAGGGCGGCCTCGGCTCCGCCATCTGTCGTCAGGTCGACCTCGGTTTCACCGTTGGCGGTCAGATTCGACTCGGAGATGGCTACGTCGTGTTCCACTGCTCCATCGACGATCAGCTCCCAGTCGCCCGGGTCGATGGGCTCCGGATCGTCGGCCACCCAGCTCGTGCTCGGGAACGCATTGCCCTCGAAGCTCCGGGTCTGGTATGACCCGGTGAACCGGCTCGGGGCCTCGAGGAGCCTGGTGAGCTGTCGCTGGAGACCCCAGGCAATCGTGCCGACGCCGGCCAGGGCCGCAAACTGCAGTGCGGTCCGCCGCTCGGCGAAATCGACCACACGTGGCCGGTGGATGCGCAGGCTGAGGTGGACGAGGACGGGGAAGAGGAGGAGTAGTCCAAGAACCGCGTGGATGGTGAGGAGGGTCCACAGGCCGACCCAGGGACGCCAGCCGCTGGCCCAGGCGATCCCGGTCCCCATGGTCGCCAGGACCACCACCGCGGCGAGGACGGCGGGAACCATCTCCCGCCGAAACCGTCCCGGCCGAAGTCGATTTCGGACCCGCCAGAGCTTCATTCCGATCAGGCCCACCAGGACCAGGCCACCGATAGCGTGGAGGACGATGAGCCAGGCCGAATCGGGTGTTCCCGCGAATAATGTTCCCACACCGGTCGCTGCCTGGAGTACCAGGACCACGAGGATGGCCCAATCCACAGTTCGAGGGGGTGGGCCGGATACCATTGGCTCTTGTTAACAATCCACGGACTTGGAGGTGTTGGAGGCGGCAGTCAGATTGCGGAAAGCCGCGCGGGAGGTACGCCTGGTATACTTGCCGGCTTTTGACGAGTTTACGAGACGAGCAGCCAGGCGAGGAGGACTACCAGTGCTCCCGTGGTCATGCTCGCCACGACGTGGATGCGCAGGCGGTCGAGCAGCGCGTGGGCGTCCATGGCGACCTCGGTCACCTCGAAGACCTCGCCGCCGACCTCACAGCGGGGGGAGAAGTCCATCGCGACGTGGAGGAATATGCCGGCCCCGAACCCGAAGACAAGGCCGTTGATGACCGGGTTCTGCGGGAGGTTGTAGAGGGCGGTGATGATGGCTGCCACGCCGAAGCCCGCGGCAGGCAAGAGGACCACGGAGACCGGCTTCCCGGCTCGAGTCAACCGCTCTGCCGCCGCATAGCCTGCGGGCCCTTTGTGCGAGGCGATGGCCAGGCCCAGGAGCAGACCCAGTTCGGGCATGTTGCCGTAGACGATGCCGATGATGCTGCCGGCAGCCAAGGCGTGGGCGCCGATCTCTGCGGTCGTATGCTCGAAGGGCAGACTCTGGTGGGTCAGGTGGTGGCCGAAGGTGTGGCTGGCGTAGCCGATCAGGATCCCCAGGCCGATCCCGACGCCGCCGAATCCCGGATGGTGGTCGATGGCCGAGGGCACCAGAAATATCGAGGCGCTCAGGATCATCGCCCCACTGGCGAGCCCGTAGGCCCAGGCTGGGAAGAACGTCTGTCTGAGCCCGGACGTGCGTGCGCTGACGAGCGCCCCGGCGACCATGACCGCGAAGCCGGCCCAGCCGATCAGCAGGACCTTCTGGTGACCGGTCCGGAAGGCGACAGCCGACAGGCCGACCAGCGCGATGGCCACCCCGACTCCCAGGCGTGAGAACCGTGGCATGCTACCGTTCGTACCGTGTACTCGCGCAAATAGGTTACGAACGTATCGGGTGGAATTATTAATGTATAGCAAATAATGACGACAGTATTAATACGCGCGTCACAGGCGTCTGTCCGCTATCCCGACGCTGTTGGCCGCTTCAACTCTTCGATGGGCGCTGGGAAGGTATCCGAAAACGGACAATCCACACAAAGTATTCAACACCGCAGCGAACAGGACAATACGTACTCCAGCCCAGGAGTACGACCCGCCGCTGGGGACTGCCTCCCCTGATTTCCACCCTTTTGGGACACTCGGGACAGACGTCGATGCCGCAGCCTCGGTACCGCGCGCCCGCTCAGGACCGTCGATCTCTCGCGTGCACATCGCCAGACAGTCACTTTCACTTTCACCGCGTCAGGCCCGGTTACTTGCCCGAGGCGAGTCTATCGTCGTTGGACTTCGATGGTTCAGCACCCCCAGGTCCGGCTGGCGACCCTTCCGGGTTCGTTTGCACGGGATGCGAGGCGAGCCCAGGCGGCGGACTGGCTGGAGGCGGCTTCGCCACACGGCGTGGTCCCGGTGGGGGACGTCGGCGGGGGGACGCGGGCGTTCTTGGCACGCTATGCCGACCGGTCCGTGCCAGTCCTCGACCCGACTGGGGTCGTGACCGGCCCGGAAGTGCTCCAGGTTGGGGACGCAACTGTGCTTGTGGCAGGTTCCGAATCATCCCTGGCCAGCGCGATCGAAACGGTGGATGCCGGTTCGGCGGCCGACGGGTCACCGGTTCCGCCGATCGTCCTCACCCACGCCGTCGAACTCTCGATCGACAGGACCGCGCTCTCCACGACGATCCAGGGCCTCGACGCGCTCGCAACCCGGAGCCCAGACGTGGACAGCGCAGACAGGACCGCAAGCGACCACTGTCCAGACTCCAGTGCCCTCCCCGTGGTGCTCTCGACCGGCCTGCCGGCGGGCTATCGGAACACAACGATGGGGCGACGGCTCCTCGGGATCGGCAAACCGGACGACCCCGGAGACACCGGGTCCAGGGTAGTCGAGATTCGGCCGGACCGGGTTCTGGACCGTCCCATCGACACGGACCGGCTTGGACTCGAAGCCATCCGGGGTGTTGGCCCCCATCGGGCGAGCACCCTAGCTTCGGCCGGATTCGAGACCCGTCAGCAGGTCGCGGCGGCGCCGCTCACGGCACTCCGCGATCTGGATGGGCTCGGCGTCGACACGGCCCGCTCGGTGCAGGCAAGCGCTACCGCCATGGCAGCGGGGCGGGTCATTCGCCAGACAAGAGCCGCCCTGCCGGCGAGCGATCCGCTGTTCGTTGACATCGAGACGGACGGGTTACACCCAAGCGTGACCTGGCTGATCGGGGTGCTCGACGGGGGTCCAGTGACGGGGACCTACCGGTCGTTCGTGGCCCGCAATCCGGACGATCCCGGTGACGCAATCGAGCGGTTCCTGGAGTGGTATCTCGAAACGGGTCGTGACCGGACATTGGTCGCGTACAACGGGGAGGGGTTCGATTTCCCCGTCCTCACGGACCACCTGCAGGCCTATCGACCCTCACTCGTACCAGGCTTCGAAGCCGCTGAGAGATTCGATCCGTACGCCTGGGCTGTCGAGGAAGGACATGCGCTCCTCCCGGGTCGCACGGACCGGCTCGAAGATGTCGCCGCGAGTCTCGGTCACGACCCAGGCGACTCCGGGTTCACCGGGGCAGCCGTGGCTCGGACCTACCGCCGGTGGCTTCAGGCTCCCGGCCCCGCGACCGAGCCGCCGTGGGACCGCATCGACGCGTATTGTGAAGAAGATGTCAGAGCACTGGCCCGTGTCTACGAGGCGCTCGACGCCGAGGAGACTACTTTGGCGACAGGCAGTGGGGCGTCGAAGGCAGAATCGACGATCCAGGGTACCCTCTCGGAGTGGTGATCGTGTCTGGAACTCGTGAGTCCGTGGTCCGCTTCGAGACGCTGGCGGAGGTCCCGGGGTACGAGGGCCAGATCGAGCACCGGGAGACGCTTCCGGCCGAGGAAGGGACCTACGTCGAACCCGCCGAGGTCCTGGCCGAGGACGATCTCGCCGAGGCCTTCGCGGAGCACGTCGGCGACCTCTACGCCCATCAGGCCGCCGGGCTCGAGTGCCTCGACGACGGGGACAATGTGATCGTCACGACCGATACGGCCTCGGGGAAGACCTACGTCTACGCCCTGGAGATCGCCAGGCGACGCCGCCGGAACCCCGATGCAACGGCGCTCCTGGTCTACCCCACGAAGGCACTCTCCCGGGACCAAGAACAGGAGCTGAACGACTTCTTCGACGCCCTGGGGGTCGACACCTCGGTCCGGGTCTACGATGGCGACACGCCAGCCGAGCGTCGGCCACGGATCCGCGAGTCCGCGGATGTGATCGTCACGAACTTCGTGGGGCTCAACGTCTATCTGGCACACCACCGGCGGTGGGCCCGGTTCTTCTCGTCGCTCGAACTGGCCGTGATCGACGAAGCCCACGCCTACACCGGCGTTCACGGGATGCATGTCGCTTGGACCGTTCGGCGACTTCGCCGGCTGCTCGAGGACTACGGGACGACCCCGCAGTTCGTCTGCACGTCGGCGACCATCGGGAACCCGGCCGAACACGCCCAGCGCCTCACCGGGGTTCCCTTCGACGTCGTCGATCAGGATGGCTCGCCCCGGGGCCGGCGAGAGCTGGTCTTCTGGAAACCGCCGGTCGACGACCAGGCCCTCGGCCCGGACGCCGACTTCGAGGACTTCCGGGCCGCCCAGTCGAGTCCGATCCGGGAGGGAAGCGATATCTTGGCCCATCTCGGCACCAAGGGCTCACAGACGCTACTCTTCACTCGGAGTCGAAAGGGGGCCGAACTGGCGGCGCGGTATGCCCGAGAGACGGCGGACCGCCTGGGCGAAGACGGCCTCTCGGTCGACCCCTATCACGCCGGGCTTGGCAAGGAGACACGTCGGGGAACCGAGTATCGGATCAAGACCGGCAGCCTCGACGGGGTCGCGGCGACCACGGCCCTCGAGTTGGGAATCGACATCGGGTCGATGGACGCCACGGTCCTCACGAACTATCCCGGGACCCGACAGTCCTTCTGGCAGCAGGTGGGTCGATCGGGGCGAGGCACGGAGGAGGCAGTGTCCGTCTTCGTGGCGGGCGGGGACGCGATCGACCAGTACGTCCTGGAACACCCAGAATACGTGCTCTCGGAGCCAGTCGAGAAGGCGGTCGTCGGCCTGGAGAACAATCCGGTGTACGCCCAGCACGTCCTCGCAGCGGCCCACGAGCGTCCGCTGGACGCCGAGGACCGGGAGTACTTCGACGGCGAGCGCCTCGACCGGGCGGTGGCGATGTGGCGCGATGCCGGACGACTGGCGGGGGGCCTCACCCGGGCGGTCCGGTATACTGGCTCCCCGCGACCCCAGGCAGACATCTCGATGTACACCACGGGTGGGAGAGAGTTCGAGGTCCACTGCGAGAACGGCGACATCGACATGGAGCCGGTCTCCCGCGAGCGAGCCTTCCGCGACCATCACGAGGGGGCGCTCTTCCTCCATGCCGGTCAGCAGTACGAGGTTCTCGAACTGGAAGACGACCGCCACAACCCGTCCATCTCTGTCCGGGCCGTCGACGCGGAGGCCTATACCGAGACGCAATCGACGAAGTCCATACGGGACATCGAGCCGGCCGAGACCCGCGATCTGGGGGACGGATACCGACTCGCGTGGGGGCCCGGAACGGTGGAGGTTCACTATCACGCCTACCAGCGCAAGGCGATCGGCTCGAACACCTCGCGCTCTGAGCCACGCCCCACCGGATTGCCACCGATCGAGTTGGATACCTCCCTCGTCTGGATCGAACTGCCACCCGAATCCGGCCCGGCGGTCCTCGAGGCGGTGACGGGGGAACCCGCGGGAGCGCTCTCCGAGCGCGAGCGCGTCGAGGTATTCGGCGGTGGGCTCCACGGTGCCGAGCACGGGATGATCAAACTCACACCCCTCGAACTCCGGATGGATACCGCTGATCTCGGGGGACTCAGCACCCCCCGGCACGAGGAAACTGGGGTCCCGACCTGGTTCATCCACGATGCCGTCGAGGGTGGGTTGGGCTTCAGCAAGCGCATCTTCCACGCCTACCGTGATGTCGCAGAGCGAACTCGGGATCGGGTCGGTTCCTGTGACTGCGAGGGACAGAACGGTTGTCCGGCCTGTATCATGGACTCCCAGTGCGGCAATCAGAATCACCCCCTCCATACCGAGGCCACGGTGGCGATCCTGGACCGGGTCCTGGACCGACTGTAACCGGTATCTCGAGGCCGGGTGGGCCATGCTACACCGACTCCCTCTCTATTTATCGTGTCATGTATCCTATTGGATAGTATGACGAATATCGGCGGCCCAGGATTCTTCTTCCTGGTGATGGGGTTGTTCATCGCTGCGGGGACTCCGATCCTCGTCGGTTCGTGGCTGCTCGTGATTAGGTCCTTGGACATGCGAGTGGAGCGAGCCTTCCTCCTCGTCCACGGGGCCATCTTTCTCGTGGGCCTCGTGATGGTGACGTTGTGGTCCATGCCGCTCCTGGTGGCGGAGTTCTCGGCCTCGGCGTTCGAGTACATCCTCATCTACGTGGGGACCGCAATGGGTATCGTGGTCCTCCTTGAGGCGCTGCCCCTCGCACTCGGAATCCTCTCCACGGAACGGGCTGGAGCCGCGTCCCGGTCTCAGGCCGCCCTTGCATCGGCCGGGGGGTGGTTCGTCGGGGCAGTCCTCGGGATCGCTGTCGGTGCGCTCCTCGCCCCGGGTTTCCTCGCGCTATTGGGGGCGATCCCAGGGGCGATCTTGGGCGCCACCGTCGGTGGCCCCCTGCTTTACTCTCGATACGGTCCGAACCACCCACCTGGCCCGTCGAGTCCGAGATCGACCTGAGCTGCGATCCGCGCCTCGCATTCCAGCCTCGCTGAGCAGGTTTTCTCACTGATATCCTCCGCCCCCGAGCCGGTCTCCGGAACCGGGACCAGACGGTTCCAGGCCGAAAAAGACCGTTGCAAACCCGCTAGACGCCGATTCGTCCGCGGACCCACGAGATTCCGGTCCTGAGTTTCGAGGGGCGGGTGAACTGCCGTCGTTCGGCCTCGTCGAGTTCGAAGTCGAATAGCTCGAGGTTCTCAGCCAGATGCTGGGGCGACGTCGACTTGGGTATCGTCACGACGTTGTCGTGCTCGATCACCCACCGCAGGGCCACCTGGACCGGTGTCTTCCCGTACCGGTGCCCGATCTCCTCGGCCAGCGAGTCGGCGAGGATCCCCCCGTGGGCAAGGGGACTGTACGCCGTGAGGAGCATCTCTTCTGACTGGCAGTACTCGAGCAGGTCCCGCTGGGGCCAGAACGGGTGGAATTGCACCTGGTCCGTGAACACCGGAGCGTCGGCCAACTTGCGGGCGCGTTCGAGCCGGTCCCGGCCGAAATTGCTCACCCCGATGTGGCGGGTGTAGCCACGCTCGCGGGCTTCGTCCAGGGCGGCCATCACCGTCTCCAGGTTCGCCAGGGGGTTGGGCCAGTGGATCAACAGCAGGTCGATCTCGTCGACCCCCAGGGCCTGCAGGCTCTCCTCCACGGATGCGACCATCGAGTCGTAATGGCGGTTCCAGGGATTGATCTTCGTCGTCACGAACACGTCTCCACGAGGAACATCGGCGGCGGCTATCGCTCGTCCGACGCCGCCCTCGTTCCCATAAAGTTGGGCGGTATCGACGTGCCGATAGCCCATCTCGAGGGCCGTCTCCACCGTTGACCTCGCCGTCCGGTCGTCCATCCGCCAGGTTCCCAGCCCGACAGCCGGGACGGACTCCCCACGGATGGTCTCGAATTGCATACCTGGACCTATCGGGGCCGGGGGTATATACCCGCGGACCGGCGAATCCGTCCCCGGTCGGTGGCACTTTGGGCCCGCGCCGCTTTGACGCCGGTATGTCCGAGCATCCAACCCGATCCCCCGGTGGATCCTCGTCGGCAGCTGGTCGAGCGGGGGTGCCAGGCCCCTGACGATGAACGTCCGCCAGGTCATTCCGAAGGATGCCATCCCGAGCATCGACGAGCCCACTTTCGACGGGGTGTTCCGCGGCGATCCGGATGACCGGGTCGTCGTCCCGGATCTCTCGGGGGCGGAGTGGCGGGCCTATCCCCTCCGCATCCTCAACTTCCACGAGATCGCGAACGATCGACTCGGGTCGGTCCCGATCGCGGTCACCTGGTGTCCGCTCTGTGGAACCATCGTCGTGTTCGACCGCCGGGTCGATGGGCACACGCTCACCCTCGGCGTGTCCGGGAAACTCGCGGAGGACAACCTGGTGATGTACGACCGGGAAACGGGCTCGGAGTTCAAGCAATCCCTCGGGCGGTGCATCGATGGCCCGCTCGAGGGGACTGAGCTGTCGGTTCTGCCGGCGGTGGTGACCTCCTGGGCGGAATATTCCAGAGCGGTCGAGGAGCCACGAGTCCTCTCCGAGACGGACATGGAGAGCGAAGCCGCGAGTGATTCATCCAGGCCCGCCCGCATCGATTACGACCGGGAGCCCTATCGCGAGTACTTCGATTCCCCGGGATTTGGTCTGGACGCCCATCGGAACCGGGGCGAGGGGCGGACGTGGGACCGAGACGACATCGACCCCAAGACGACGGTACTCGGGATCGGCGACGGGTCCGAAGCCGTGGCCGTCCCGCGGCCCTGGGCCCGGGTCAACGGGAACGTCGCGCAGATCTCGGCTGGGTCGGACGGAGTGGTCGTGTTCGCCACTGCAAGTGGCATGTACGCGTACGAGGACCCCGGGTACGAATTCGTCTACCAGGATGACGAGCAGTTCCTCGCGGAGGGGACTACCTGGCACGCAGTGACCGGCGAGAGCGCCGACGGGGGAGTGCTGTCACGGGTACCGGCGAAACGCGAGTTCGCTTTCACCTGGCAGGACGACCACGGTCCGGACCGGTTTGCCCCGGAGCCAGATACCACGTGAGAGGTCAACGTGTGTCGATTTCTGGCCCAGTCAGTTCGCAGTCTGTTCCGTTCGAGGGCGTTCTTCGCCACCGCAGGTTTGAGGACGGGGCCGGATGATATCGGGCTATGTCCCAGTCGGCAACCGCCCCGGGAAGCGTGACGACGGTCTTCGTCCCGCGCACGGGCGAGGAAGGCTCCCTTGGCGTGAGTTTCGCTATCGAAGACGGCGTCACCGTCTCGGTCGAGTCGGCGACGAGTACAGCGATCACCCTGGACGGTGCGCCCGCCCCCTTCGAACCGGTCGAGGAACTCCTCTCGGGGTTCGGTTATTCGGCGAGGGTAGACATCGAAGCCTCCATCCCCGTCGGGACGGGATTCGGTGCCAGCGGGGCAGCCACACTCGCCACCGCACTCGCAGCCCGGGAGGTGTTTGCGCTCGAAGCGAGCCGTGAGGACCTGGTGATGGCCGCGCACAAGGCCGAACTCGCCGCCGGAACCGGGCAGGGTGACGTATTCGTCCAGGCCCAGGGCGGGATGGTGTGGAACACCGGCGACGGGATCGGCCGCCGGGAACGGACGGACACCATCTCCTACACCGCCTTCGAAGGCATCGACACCGCCGCAGTCCTGGGGGACGAAGAGGCACTCTCCAAAATCACCGAGGCCGGAACGGCTGCGCTCCGCTCCTTTGATCCGTCAGCTCCCCTCGAGGAGTGGTTTCCGATCGCATGGGAGTTCGCTGCGGAGACCGGCCTCGCGACCGAACGGGTCTCGCGAACCGTCGAAGAAGTTACGGAGGCCGGCGGTGCGGCCACGATGGCGATGGTGGGCGAGACCGTTCTCGCCACTGGAGGGGAGGACCTCCTCGAGCGGGAAACCGCGATCACGCCGGAGTCCGCGACCCTCAGGTAATCCTGTCCCCGTCGACCGCTGGTCTCTCGGAGAGGGACCGCCCTCGAATCCTCCACCTCGCAACGGACAGCCAGCAGCCACCAGTGATGGCTCTCAAGACATTCGGCTCGCTATCACGGCAACTGATCACCCATAAGGTTATCTCCGTTCGCCCTCCCATCGACGACCGAGGGCCCGCATGGTCGTCGATATATTCACGCAACTCTTCGGTTCGAACCCGGTGATACACGGGTTGGCAGGGGGGTTGATCATCGCCGGGTTCAACCTGTTCGGCGCGGCGTTGGTCCTGGTGTGGCGGAACCCATCGGAGCGAGCCCTGGATACCGCCCTGGGATTCGCCGCGGGCGTCATGTTAGCCGCGGCGTTCACGAGTCTCATCATCCCCGGCATCGAGCAGTACTCCGACGGCAACCCGTTCCCGGTTCTCTTCGGGATTGCACTCGGGGTGTTCTTCCTGGACCGGGCTGACGGCCTGGTCCCGCACGCACATTATCTATTGACGGGTAACCGCCGACCCGATCCGAATGCCCCCGACTCGACGCTTCCAATCAGCGACGAGCGGCTGGCCGGGGTCATCCTGTTCATCCTCGCGATCACCCTCCACAACATGCCGGAGGGACTCGCGGTCGGCGTGGGGTTCGGGAGCGGCAACCTGGACCAGGCTATCGCCCTGATGCTTGCCATCGGTATCCAGAACGTCCCCGAGGGACTGGCGGTGTCGGTCGCCGCCATCAATGCCGGTTTGGACCGGCGCCTCTACGCCTGGTTCGCCGGTATCCGGGCGGGAGTCGTCGAGGTTCCGTTGGCGGTACTGGGTGCATACGCTGTCCAGTCGATCGCCGTCCTCCTGCCCTACGCGATGGGGTTTGCGGCGGGCGCGATGCTGTACGTCATCAGCGACGAGATCGTCCCGGAGACACACACCCGCGGCAACGAGCGACTCGCGACGCTCGGAACGATGGCCGGGGTGATCGTGATGCTCTACCTCGACATCTCGCTGGGGTAACAGATTCAGACCGATCCGCTCCGGAGTCGGTCTCGAGCCGCCTCGAGATCCTCGCGGGTATTCACATTGAAGAATGTCCCCTCCTCGGCATGGTTCCAGAGTTCCTCGCCCTCCACCGTGACCACGTCGAGTTTCTGGACCGCGTGGATGGGGCGATCGAGCCCCTCCGTCTCGGCCGCCTCGACGGCGGCGACCATCGCGTCGACTGCATAGACGGCCTGGAGGGGCTGGTACCAATCTCCCGCTCCATACCGCGGGATAGCCCCCTCGACAGCCGCCGCGCGGTCGAAGAGATACTCGACGAACGAGGAGTCGACGAAGGGCATATCACACGCGACGACGACGGCCCAGTCCGCCGCCGCGGCCGAGAGACCACGGCCGATCCCGTAGAGCGGTCCGGCGTCTTCGGTCTCGTCGACCGCGACGGTTCGGTCGTGCGGATACCCGTCGAACGCATCGACGAGCGCCTCCCGTTGAGAAGCCCTACAGTTCACGACCAGTTCGTCGATTACTGGCACAAGACGGTCGGCGACGTGACGGACCAGGGGTTTGTCCTCGAGGGGATAGGTCACCTTGTCGGCGTCGCCGAAGCGCGTCGACGAGCCCCCACAGACCAGGACACCGGCTCTCATCGGGTACCCGTACGGGGAGGCAGGTATAGGAGTCCTGGGTTTCACCGAACGAATTTAGACCGCCGTCGTGATCTCCTCGCCCGCCATCGAGCGGAACAGCCGCTCCTCGAACTCATCCATCGAGAGGCCACTCCCAGGCCCCAACCCCTCCATGTATTCGAGGGCAACCTGACCCCCGCCCATCCGCGCATGGCCACCGGCATCCGACTGTGGGATACCGTCGACGGCACGATTCAGAGCATCGCCCATATGTACCCGGTCGTCTCGGGAGCGGCCCGAGAGGTGGAGGGTTCCGTCCTTGACTCCGCCGACGACCACCGCGGTAACGCCCTCGAGCATGAGCAGTTCGTCGGCCGCCTGGGGGATGGCGTCGACGTTCGAGACCTCGCCGATGTGACTGAAGGCGTATGGACCCTCGACCTCGCGGTTGTTGATCGCCCTGGCCTTGACCTCGAGCACCTCGGAGTCGACCTGGGGGTTGGCGATGCGATCGAGGAGGTCCTGGTCGACTCCGTCGTAGAGGAACGCGGCTGCAGCGAATTCGGCTTCAGTACACCCTTTCGTCAGATTGGCGGTGTCCGAGAGTATCCCGTATGTGAGCCCGGTCGCCACCGCCGTCGGCAGGAACTGTCTGTGGCCGTTGGTCGCGTCGGGGTCGATAACATCGAACCCGACCGCCCGCAGGTATTCGGTGAGTATCGTGGAACTTGCCCCGTAATCCGGCCTGACGTCGGTGAACGCGGACCCCTCTCCCGCTCCCGGGTGGTGGTCGACGACGGCGAGCGGGGAGATGTCCCCGGCGTTCACGAATCCTCTGGCTTCGTTGTGGTCGACGAGAACTACTTCGGGTTCCTCGATGTCAGCCGCCGATTCTACCACCGCAAGGTCGAGGTCGAGGATGGTTCGGAACGCCCGGTTCTCCTGGTGTCTGATCTCCCCTGGGAAGCGCATTACCGTTTCAGTGTCCACGGACTCGGCCAGGAAGGCGACCCCCATCGCGGCGGCCATCGCGTCCGGATCGGGATTCGGGTGCAAGAGAATCGCGACCGTCTCCTGACGAGCGAGCACGCGTTGGAACGATTTGCCCTTCGGCCGACGGTACCATCTGATTACATACCAGACGGTGACCAGGAGGAGGGCTATACCGGCAAGAACGGCTGCTGCGACAAGCGGGTTGCTTTGGGCCCAGTTTACCGCGTTCGCGTCGAGGCCTCGTCCCACCTCTTGCCATCCGACGTCCCAGGGCATTACAGCGGGCACGACGTCCCAGGGCATCACAGGAGACCC
>CAZQNH010000008.1:0-24059 GCA_964594685.1 uncultured Halobacteriales archaeon | reverse complement strand
CGACGTCCCAGGGCATTACAGCGGGCACGACGTCCCAGGGCATCACAGGAGACCCGACGTCCCAGGGCATCACACGTGTACTGCGTACCTCGGTCTATGAATATTTACTCATCACGCCGTTACCGTCGGTACATTGGGGGTTATCCGGGGGTCTCGTCGGCGAGCACCGCTTCGACCAGTCCGGCGGTGTCTCGACCGCGGTCGGTCAACCGGTACTCCGCGAAACTCCCGTCGCGTTGTTTCCCCACCAGCCCGTTCCCGGAGCATTTTGCGGTGAGAGGCGAGATCCGAGTACGCCACCTCGAGTAACTCCGCCAGTACACGACATATGGCCAGTCGCCGGGACTTGTGCCAGGAGGAGGTCCGAGCGAGCGGTGTTCGTGATTTCCAGGTGTTTCCCTTTCCCGCAACAGATTTTAGGAACTGAATAATTTTCTCCGGTCGCCGGGCCACGGGACCATTGGCATGGCTGATGAGTAATCAGATGACCGGGACAGTGACCGTATGTGACCCTTCCCTCGCTGGGTCTTCTCGAAAAAATATGACCGAGCCCAAACGTGCCTCGGTAAGAGGGATTACTCGCCCTCAGCCAGCTGTCCACTGGGGCTGTCAGGCGCGTAGCCCTCGACAGCGTGACAGCCGAAGCAGGACTGCGGTGCGTGGGAGTTGTCACTCTCCATGTGAACCGTGTGGAGGGTGTTTCGCAACTCGCCATCTTCCGCAGCGCTGTGACACGACAGACAGTCCTCGTACAGTGCGTCCTCGGACAGACTCTCGTGGGCGCTGATATTCGCCCCGGCCAGTGCCTCTTCCTTCAGATTGTACTTCTCGCCAGGCGTGTGACATGACGCGCACGCTGTCCCCGCACCATCGGGGTTATCAGCTAACGCGAAATGTGCCATCTGCTGTGGTCCCGGTGGCCCCTGCGGACCCTCCGGTCCCTGTGGCCCCTCCGGCCCCTGCGGCCCTTGTGGTCCCTCCGGGCCCTGCGGGCCTTCCGGCCCTTGCGGCCCCTCGGGACCCTGCGGTCCTTCTAACGCCGAACAACCTGCCATCCCGACCATCAACGAGACGATGGTAGCGACGAGCAGGAAACGCTGGATGCGACTTCTCATGGTTGGATATCTCCTCGCGCATCTTCGAGTACGCTCGCCGGCAGTAAAACCAGGATACTCTTTTGACAATTCTGGGAAAGTAGGACCATTGGAAACGCCCGTCAAACCCTCATTCAACGGGTTTCGAACGATTTCTCGTCCGCTTGTATATTATATACAGGATGATATGTAAGTGTCAGACGGACCAGCGACGGTTCCTTTGCGGGAATATCCGGATGACGCGTTTTTGGCTCCATCGCGTTCGACGAATGTGAATCGGGGGAATGCCCGTCATATCGCCGTCCACAGCGGGATGACGGGTAATGTGCTCCGAGTGGGTCAGTGTTGTCATGCGAAAATATCCCATTACTGTCCTGGGATCCACGACTGAAAGCACGGAGACAGGACTTCGGCCCTACTCGGGACCGATGGTCTTCGAGACCCAGCCGGTCGCACCGGAGGGGTAGGGTTGGGACTCGGCTTCGGGTTGGAGGTCGCCCGTCCCGTCGGTGGCTCGGACCACCACCGTCACGTCTTCCTGTAGTGGGCCGATCACGTGTCGCCACTGGCGCCAGACATCTATCCCCGGTAGCTCGGGACCGAGATCGGCCTCGGTCCAGGTCCCACCGCCGTCAGCAGAGACCTCGACCGACGCGATGCCTCGCGTCCCCGCGTATGCGTGACCGCCGACCTCGATCCGACCGTCCGGCAGGTTGTTCACGGTCCATAGTTTCGTCACAGTATTGACCGGTCCCGTGCCGTGCCAGCCGCGTTGTTCCCAGTAGCCGTCCTGCTGCTCGTCGAGTACCTCGATCCGGTTCAGCCACTTGACGTTGATCTCGCCCCAGTGACCAGGCACGAGGGCCCGGACCGGATGGCCGTGTCCCCGGGGCAGGACCTCCCCGTTCATCCCGAAGGCCAGGAATCCGTCCTCGAGGGCTTCCAGCGGGAACTCCTCGAAGTACTGATCGGCCGCCCGCAGCATCACGCGGTCGCCGGTCGCCCCTGCTCGATCGAGGATCGACCTGACCGGGACGCCGGTCCAGATCGCCGTGTCCATCTTGCGCCCGTTGAGCGACTCCCCGACGCATCGCAATGTCACGAACCGGTGTTCGACCTCCCCCGCCAGGAGGTCGTCGTAGGTGACCTCCATCGGTCGCTCCACTGCGCCACTCACCTGGAGGGACCACGTCTCCGCGTCGACTGTCGGGTTTATCGAGTTGATGTCGACCTCGTAGAAGTCCCCGATGTCGGAGACGAGCGGGTCCAGTCCGTCCATCTCGAAGGAGGCCTCCCGGGCCTCCTGCAGCTTTGCGTCGATGGGTGCACGGTCGACCACGCCCGGTTCGGTCTCCGTCCCGAAGACCCCCTCACCAGGGAGGCGTTGAGACTCGCCGCGCTGCCGGCCGGTCCAGAAGGCGATCCCGGCAAATCCCGCGAGTGCGGCGAAGCCACCGATGAACCGTCGGCGCTGTTGGCCCGGGACGGATGACGGTTCCACGATCAGGTGTCGGACGGCCCAGTGGGAGATCGAGAGGCCGAATGCGGCCGCGAGAGCCGACGGCCAGGAGTTCACTAACACCAATCCGAGGACGCCGGTGGCCGCTGCCCCACCCAGGATCACGATGACCTCCGACGTGGGGCCGCGATCGTATCGGGGCCCGAGCCATGCAAACACGATGGCGATAGCCCCGAACAGGCCGACAGCGATGGCATGGGCCAGGAGGAACCCGAGCTTGCTTCCGAGCGATCCCAGGATCAGGATGGAGGCGGTGACGACCGCGTCCGGCGTCAGTGCGACGACCGTCGCGGCGATCGGGGCGACCACGTACTCGGGAGTCGATCCCATCACGGCGAAGGAACTGGCGACGGCGGCACTGCCCGTGACGAGACCGGTTGCGATGTGGCGGCTGTACGCGTTCATTGGTGGTACTCCGTGGGGTGGGACCGTTCGGATATTGACTGGCGATTCAAACGGGGTCGAGCGGTCGATGTCCGGTCCGGTCCCAGGGAACCGATTTTCGATCCGTGGACCCTGCCGGTCGTGTCGGCTGTGGGTTGGTATCGGTTTACGTGTTTTTGCAGATTCGTTCCAAATCCCTTCCACATTCGGCTCCCGGTCGCGTCTGCCGATACACGCTGCGTGCTGGCGACGTGAGAGTACTGTCCGGGAGTCCTTCGAACCGCCTCGATGGGGAAGGCGCCCTCCGGATGGGCGATTGCACGCAGATTCAAAAGGGAAGACGGGCAATACACTCGTGATGATTGGCCGACTCGATGATACCTACGTCGCCGCCCTCCAGCACGACCTCGCCGAGATATCCGAGGACGCCACGCGGGTGGGCGTCGTGCGGCGGCCGACACACTGGTTTCACGGGGCGGTCGACGAGAACGTTCCGGCGCTGGCGCCCCCGGCCGAACTCCTCGACGAGGTCAAACGCCGCCACGAGCAGCTCGAACGGACCGGTTTGGCTGACGAGGCGGCACACAATCGCGCACTTGCGTCGTCGGAGTACGAAAAGCGATATCTCGCGCACCTCGAGACTCCGGCGGCCCAGGCGGCCCTCGAGGCGTTGACCGACCGCCTCGAGGCGGGCGAAGACCTCGCACTCGTCTGCTACGAGAATACCGAGGACAAGCGGTGCCATCGGACCCTGCTCCGCGAACGGATCGAAGCCCGGCTGGCGGCGGAGAATCGAGCGTGAGACCGCTATTCTGAGGGCCAGCTGGATCCGGCTCGATGGCTCGGTTGACACACTACCGTGCTGGCATGGCTATCCACGAAACATGTCTCTACATTAATTTGCCCATCACGCAATTCTGCCCCGAAAACCAGACTCTGGAACGCATCGACGGAGACTATCACACTGCGCACGTCGTGGGATTCGATGCCGGGTCCGGATCTGCACACTCGGTCGGGCTGCTCGGGTTCGGCTGCCACGAACCGAAATCCACACAAGAGTGCCACCGATTCGCGGCTCAGAAGGGGGTCTCGCTCGAAGCCGCCGCTTCGCCACCGTCGTCGTCGTAGTTCGGGACCCGGATCCCCATCGATTCCAGTTGGGCCTTCCCCTCGTCGGTCGCGTTCTCGGGTGACCACGGGGGTTCCCAGACGAGTTCGACACTCGCGTCGGTGACCCCGTCGACCGACCGGGCCGCCGTTGCCACGTTCCGCTTGATACTGTCGGCGATCGGACAGCCCATGCTGGTGAGCGACATCTCGACGTGCACTGACCCGGACTCCTCGTCGACGTCGATGTCGTAGACCAGCCCGAGGTCCACGATGTTGACCGGGATCTCCGGATCGTACACCTCGGAGAGGGCCGCTCTGACGTCCTCGGCTTCGACCATTAGGCCGTCTTTGGGGGCTCAGCCTCAAAAGTATTGTTCTACGCGCTCAATTCTCTCGGAATTCTCCGCCGGTTCCGAGTCGGTTCGTCCGTCCGGGACGGTCCACCCTCTGAGGCGAATCGAACCCGCTTCTTCACGGGTTCCTATATGTTCCTTTTCTCTGATAAGACGAACCGGGGGGTCGATTCATGGGACACGAATATTCACTTTTGAGGCAGCCAAAAACGATTTTTCGGGGATTACTTCCACTCGAGATTCACGTAACTATTATGTAAATTAAAAAATATGAGGGTTACGATTTCACTTAATCCACCTTTATTTGAAGGACGCATCGATTTGCACGCGTTGTCCGTATACGGGAGTAATGGGGTCACCGTGCCGCCGAGTGGCTACGGTTCGTTGCAGGCCGGGGGCAGGCTGCTGACCCACATGAGGTGACTACCGTGAAACAGATACGTATCCATGGACGTGGCGGCCAGGGGTCGGTGACGCTCGGTCACTTGATCGCCGAGGCGGCCTTCGAGCAGGGCAAATGGTCCCAGGCGTTCCCCCAGTTCGGCGTCGAACGCCGGGGCGCTCCGGTCGAGGCCTTCGCCCGGGTCGACGATGAGAAAATCACCGACCGGAGCCACGTCTACGAACCCGACTACGTCATCGTACAGGATCCGTCCTTGATCGAGTTCGTGGACATCTCGGAGGGCCTCTCGGCCGACGGGACGCTGATAGTGAACACGGCCGATTCCCCCGAGGAGGTGGCCGTGGAGACCGACGCAACAGTGCTCACCGTGGACGCGACCGAGATCGCGATGGAGCACATCGAGCGGCCGATCATGAACACCGCGTTGTTGGGCGCGTTCGCGAGCGCTTCGGGCATCATCGAACTCGAGAGTATCGAGTCCGTCATCATGGCGGAATTCCCGGGCGAAATCGGCCAGCGGAACGTCGCGGCGAGCACGGACGCCTACCAGGTGGTCAATGCATGAGCGAGAAGCCCGATCCATACGAGAATCTGACGATCACCCCGGGTGCGGTCGTCGAACCCGGGACCAGTCTGGCGAACGAGACCGGGTCCTGGCGGGAGTTCAAACCCGTCATCGACCAGGATGCCTGTACGGGCTGTGGCATCTGCGAGACCTTCTGCCCCGACATGGCCGCCAAAGAAGTTGCCGAACGCACCTACGCCATCGATTATGAATATTGTAAGGGGTGTGGCATCTGTGCGGAGGAATGTCCCGTCGACGCCATCGAGATGGTCCCGGAGGTGAGCTGAGATGGCCAACCAGCGGATGCTTAAAGGGGACAAGGCGGTCGCCCACGGGGCCGTGGCGATCCAGCCCGACGTGGTCTCCGCGTATCCCATCACGCCGCAGACGGGGATCGTCGAGCGGGTGAGCCAGTTCAAGGCCGACGGTGAACTCGACGGCGAGTTCCTTCGGGTGGACAGCGAGTTCAACGCCTGCTCGACGGCACTCGGAGCTGTCGCCGCCGGGGCCCGGGCCTTCAGTGCGACGAGTTCTCAGGGGCTCAAACTCATGAGCGAACCCCTGTTCACCGCCTCCGGGATGCGGCTCCCGCTGGTGATGGCGGTGGCGAACCGGAGCCTCTCGGCGCCGCTATCGATCTGGGGCGACCATACCGACACCTTCGCCGAGCGCGACGGCGGGATGATCCAGCTGTTCGGCGAAGACGTCCAGGAAACGGTTGACAATCTCCTGATGGCCTACGCGGTAGCGGAGGACCCCGACATCTCGTTGCCAGCCCTTTCGACGATGGACGGGTTCATCCTCACCCACGTCAAGGAGCCCGTCGAGATCTACACCGAGGAGGAGGCCGCCGAGTTCCTCCCGGCCCGCGAGCCAAACTATACCCTGGATCCGTCGGACCCGAAGACGATGGGAGCCTACGCCCGGCCCGAGCATTGGACCGAGACCCGATACGACGTCCAGGAGGCCATGCTACGGTCGAAGGACTCGATCGACGAGGTCGTCCATGACTTTGCAGAGAAGTTCGGCCGGGAGTACGGCCTGGACTACCGGGGACTCATCGATGTCTATGGGCCCGATGATGCAGACGTCGCGATCATCACCCTCGGAAGCCTCGTCGGCACGGTCAAAGACGTCATGAAGCGCTCTGAAGCACATGAGACGTCGGTGAAGCTGATCAAGATCCGGGTCTACCGGCCGTTCCCGGTCGACGAACTCCGTGCCGCTCTCCAGGGGGTGGAGGCGGCGGCCGTCCTGGAAAAGGACATCTCGCTGGGCTACCAGGGTGGGCTGGTGACCGACCTCAAGGCCGCATTGTATAATGCGGATATCCGGCCCCAGATCCGGAGCTTCATCGTGGGTCTGGCCGGGCGGGACGTCCAGCGGCAGGAGATCCGCGAGATCATCCAGGAGATGGAGGCCCTCGTCGAGGATCCGGTCTCCGGCACCGTGGCCTTCGAGGACGAGGAGTCCTGGCCACAGCTTCGCGAGGACCTCATCGAAGGGGCGACCCAGCAATGAGCAGCGAGACACCTGAACCCGAGATGGCGATCGACCACGAGGACGACCTGTTCAAGCCGGGACACCGCGCGTGTGCGGGCTGCGGGCCGGCCCTGGCGATGAAATACATCACCGAGGCGACGGGCGAGGACACCATCATCGCCCAGGCTACCGGTTGTATGGAGGTCGTCTCGAGCCCGTTCCCGGAATCCTCGTGGGACGTCTCCTGGATCCACAACATCTTCGAGAACGCGGCCTCCATCGCGGGCGGCGTGGAGGCGGCCTACCGGGCCTTCGACAACAAAGACGTCGGGGGCTACATGGATCACGATGACGTGAATTTCGTCGCCATCGGTGGCGACGGGGCCACCTTCGACATCGGATTCCGCGCGCTCTCGGGTATGTGGGACCGGGGACACGATGTCCTCTACATCGCGTACGACAACGAGGCCTACATGAACACGGGCATCCAGCGTTCCAGTGCGACCCCGCCCGGGGCCTCGACCACGACGTCGCCGGCCGGCCGCGAGAGCTACGGCGAGGACCGGCCGAAGAAGGACATGCCGGCCATCGCCAGAGCGCACGGCCTGGATTACGTGGCGACGGCATCGATCGCGAAACCCACCGACTTCAAGCAGAAGATCGAAACGGCGCTCACCTACGACGGCCCGAAGTATATCCAGGTCCATGCCCCCTGCATGCTGGGGTGGGAGTTCGATCCCAAGGACACGGTGCGAATCGCCAACCTGGCGGTCGATTCCGGGATCCAGCCGCTTTTGGAGTTCGTCGAAGGTGATTTGGAGAACGTCCTCCAGCTCGGCGACCGCAAACCGGTCGAAGCGTATCTCGAAAAGCAGGGCCGGTTCGGTCACCTCTTCGAGAAGGCGGGTGGCGAGGCAGTCATCGAGGAGATCCAGGAATTCGTCGACCAGCGTGCCGAGGACCTGGGAATCGATCGCTGAGTCGGGTTCCGGACTGTTTCGGTCTCACCCGACCACTGGCCCTCATCGGCCGGAAATCCCGTGAGCGGTCACCAAACACTAATCAGTGTGAGCATCGAGAGCTGCGCCGACGGGAAGCGTACGCGAGGGAATGAGCGGTAGATAACCGATTCCGGCGGGCGCCGGGCCGATCTAGCGGTCCTGGAGGTCTTCGGAGGGGTAGATCCGATAGGTGCGGCCCTGTTTCTCACGGTAGATGAGCCCGCGTTTCTCGAGTTCGCTCGCCGTCTGGCTCACCTTGCTCTTCGAGAACCCAGAGCGGTCCCTGAGCGCGATCTGGGTCAGGCCCGGCGACTCGAGGACGGGTTCGAGGACCCGGCGTTCGTCGTCGGGAAGTACGTCGAGGATTTCCGGCCGACTGCCGCCGGTCGGCGTCGACTCGGCCGAGTCTGTGTCGGTCGGTTTAGACGCGGTCGACTCAGTGTCAGTCGGTGTCGACTCGGACGTCGCTGCCGAGGTCCGGTCGGTCGCCGGTCCTGTCGATTCTGGTTCGGCAGCGGGCGCCGCTGGAGTTGCTGCCGGGTCGTCGTCGAACTGGACAGCCGAGCGGAGGAGCAGATAGCTCCCACCGAGGACGCCCGCGAGCACCAGCGTGCCGAGCAGATACCAAAGCGGATCCGGTCCGGTGTACATCATCGATCCCATCATCCCGTCGCCCCCCATCATCCCGCCCGTTTGCCCGTCGAGGGCCTGTTGCTGGGCGTACGCATCCCACGTGAACAGCAGTCCGACCACCAGGACCGCACCGATCAGTAGGCCTGCACCCAGGTCGGCTTGCCGCCGCTTCATCGCGGCCCTCCGATAACCGGTTCGATCATTGGGACTAGGTCCGGTTTCCCCGCTACATATGCCCCCCGGATTCGCCCTCGCTTGTGGCCCGGTGGAGACCGTCACTCCGGTACCCTGACTCAACTGATGAGGGCAAGCACCAGCGTGCCGCCGACCGCCGCCGCGAGCCCGGAAAGGAGCGAATTGCGGTAGATCTGTCGCGAGCGGCGTCTGTCCTTCTCCCGTGCCGTCTCGTCTGTCACTGTCTCCGGGCTTTCCTCGAGGGTCCCGAGATTGTATTCGCCCGCCCGCCCGTAGTAGGCACAGAAACGCATTCGGTCCTGGAGGTACCCGACGGCACCGCCGATGAAGAATGGGGTGCTCGCCAAGCCGTAATACGCCGGTTGGTCGAGGATCGCGACCGCGACGAGGAGACCGACCCCAGCCAGAACACCCAGGTGACCCACTCGTCGACGCCGTCTTCGCTCCGGATCCCCGATGTTACAGACTCCGGGCTGGTATCCGTCGGGCTCCACACTCGCGTCTGCCATATGATATCTTCGTGAGGTCCATAGATACGGTCACCGGTACCGGAAACTGGTCCCAACCGACGACGGTCGTCCCCCGAAGCTCCGGGTTGCCAGCGGCTGGAGCCGGGGGATTCCCCGACCTGGTCGCCCCGACCCATCGTTTTACTGTCAACCCCGACCAACTTTCGGGCGCATACTATGAAAACCAGACACGCAGATGCCACCTGGACCGGCCGGCTTCGCGACGGGGAGGGGGAAATCGAGTTCGAGAGCGGCGCCTTCAAAGGGGGATACTCCCACGCGTCCAGATTCGAAGAGGCAGGCGGGACGAATCCCGAGGAGATGATCGGCGGGGCGCTGGCCGGGTGTTTCGCCCAGTACCTCTCGGTGACACTCGAGGAAGAAGGTCATCCGCCCGAAGAACTCCACGTACGCGCTGCAGTCAACCTCGATACCGACGACCTGGTCATCACGTCGATCGAACTGACGCTCGAGGGCACGGTACCGGGGATGGAGCAGGACGCATTCCAGGACGCGGCCGAGGAGGCCAAAGCCGGGTGTCCAGTCTCGAAAGCCCTCGCTGGCCCCGAGATAACGGTCACGGCGTCACTGGCCTGATTTCGGGCGGGCTGAGTCTGCCTCCTGCCGGCGTCCGTCGAGGACGACAGCTACTGCCGTCTGTCTTTGTCGGCCTCTGCCGAGGAGCGTCGCGGACATTATTACTGTGGGCTCCCCAGCGTCGGGCGATGGAGACGTACGTCGCCGACTACCTCGACTCCTACCGGGAGACCCAGGGTGTCCTCCCCGAGCACCTCGAATCGATCGGGGAGACGTACCGCGAGCAGGGGTATCTCGACCGCGACCAGCTGTACGACCTCGCCTACGAGAACTCGACCCGAAGTGCCTACCACGTGGAGTCGAACCCGCGAGACAGGTGCCGCGAGGTGACCGAGAACGTCCGCCGGGTCGAGGGGGATTTCTCCAAGATCCAGCTGCTGACTGGACTCTCCGGATTCAAGGCGCCGACCGCCTCGGCCGTCCTGACCGCCTACGACCCGGCGGCTCATGCCGTGGTGGACACGCGAGTCTGGGCGGAACTCGAGCGCCTGGACTATCTCGAGGGGCGAAAGGAATCCTTCGACGCCGCCGATTACGTCGCCATGATCGGTCCGATCCGGGAGATCGCGGCCGAGACCGGATACTCGGCGGCCGAGGTCGGGTACGCACTCTTCGCGGCAGACGTCGAAAAGCGCGAAGGGAGACTCCACTGACCAGTCGTCCGTCTTGCCCGGGCGTCAGGCACCCGGTTCGACCACCGTGCCGTCTTTGATGACTGTGTCTACGACGTTCACCCCGAACCGGTACGGGATGTCAACGTAGGACGGAGCATCGAGCACGACAGCATCCGCGGGGGTACCCGGCTCCAGGGTCCCGAGCCCGTCGGTGCGGTCGAGTGCCATCGCCGCATTCCGGGTGGCCGCAACCAGGGCGTTCTCTGGGGTCATTCCCATCTCCACGCAGCCCAGCGAAACAGCGAACTGCATACTCTGGGAGTGACAGTTGGGGTTGAAATCGGTCGCGAGGGCCACCTCCGCACCCGCGTCTTCGAAGAGCGTCGGATCGGCGTAGTCTGCACCGAGGGAGAAAGCGGTCCCGGGAAGCAACACTGGCACCACGCCCGATCCAGCGAGGGCAGCCGCGTCGACTTCATCCGCTTGGAGGAGATGATCGGCGCTCGTCGCCCCGAGCTCGGCCGCGAGCCGGGCCCCGCCCAGATGGGCAAACTCCTCCGCGTGGATCTTCACCTCCAGGCCGTGATCGAGGCCTGCCTCGAGGATCCGTCGCGATTCCTCGACGGTGAAGGCACCGTCGTCGCAGAAGACATCGACGTACGTCGCGATACCCTGGTCGGCCACGGCCGGAAGCTGGTCCTCGATCACCTGCCCGACGTATGTTGCCTGCTCCACGTCGGGTGGGACCGCATGGGCCCCCAGAAACGTCGGGACGACATCGATAGGATGGGTCTCGTCGACGTCACCGATGACATCGAGCATCTCAAGCTCGGTCTCAGTATCCAGACCGTAGCCGGTCTTCACCTCCACGGTCGTGGTCCCGTGGGCCAGCATCACATCCAGCTGCGCACGGAGGTTCTCGCGGAGCGTCTCGGTGCTGGCCGTCCGGACTGCCTCGACTGTTCGGAGGATCCCTCCGCCCGCTGCGAGTATCTCCTGGTAGGTCTTCCCCCGGAGCTTCGCAGCGAACTCGTCGGAGCGGTCCCCCGCGAAGAGGGCGTGGGTGTGGGGATCGACGAACCCGGGGATCACAGCTTTGCCCGACGCATCGACGATCTGGTCCGCGTCGCCATTGGTGACGTCGGACGCGTCGGGCCCCACCGCCAGAATCTCGCCGTCAGCGACGGCAAGGGAGGCGTCATCGTGGATAGCGAGGCCGCCGTCCCCCACGGTCACGACCTGGGAGGCGTCCCGGACGAGCAGGTCGACTTCGGATGCCATACGACCGCTATGTGGCCCGACCACTGTAGTGACTGCGCTCCGTTTTGAGACGCTATGAAGAGGGGGATACATTGAGCGAGTGGATCGTGGACTTCGACCCACCGACACGAGAACGAACTGGCAAATACGGACCGCCACGTGGATGAGGCTACTATAAGGGTCCCGTGTGTCTTGGTTCCGGATACGTATGGAGTTGGTCCAGTGTGTCCCGAACTTCAGCGAGGGTCGACGCAAGGACGTCATCGAGGCAATCGTCGACGCAGCCCGGGAATACGACGTGGCGGTCCTCGACGTCTCGCCCGACGCCGACCACAATCGGACCGACGTGACACTCGTCGGGGAACCCGAGACGGTCTCGGAATCGGCGATGGCCCTCGGGCTCGAAGCCGTCGAACGGATCGACATGCGGGAGCATTCCGGCGAACACCCTCGGATGGGCGCCATCGACGTGGTGCCCTTCGTCCCGCTGCTCGACACCTCGATGGAACGCTGTGTGGCACTGGCGGAGTCGTTCGCGACCGAGTTCGCCGAGCGTACCGAGGTCCCGACCTATCTCTACGAGGAGGCGGCCAGACGACCCGACCGCGACAACCTTGCCGCGGTCAGGGAGGGCGAGTACGAAGGCCTCCGCGAGGCCATCGGCTCCGACCCCGAACGGGCGCCGGACTTCGGTCCCGAGGAGATCCACGAGTCCGCGGGCGCGACCGCTGTCGGGGCCCGCTTCTTCCTCCTGGCCTTCAACGTGAACCTCGATACGGCGGACATCGAGGTCGCCAACCGGATCGCCGAGGGGGTTCGTCACTCCTCGGGGGGCTATCGTCACGTGAAGGCCATGGGATTCGAGATCGAGGAGCGGGGCGTCGTCCAAGTCTCGATGAATATGACTGACTTTCGGGCGACACCCCTGTTCCGCGTATTCGAGACTATCAAGGACGAGGCCGACCGGTACGGCGCCTCGGTCCTCGGCAGCGAACTGGTGGGCCTGGTGCCCCTCGAGCCGCTGGTCCGGGTGGCCGAGCACTACCTCCGACTGGAGGACTTCGACGGCGAACAGGTGCTGGAACGACAACTCCTGGAGGAAGACGCATGACCTACGCAGACACCACGATTACGGACTTCGTCTCGAGAATCGCCGAGGGACAACCGACGCCGGGCGGGGGCTCTGCGGCCGCCATCGTGGGCGCGACCGGCGCCGCGCTCGTGGAGATGCTCTGTAACCTTACTATCGGGCGTGAGGAACACGCGGACGTCGAAGCGGGCCTGATCGAGATCCGCGATGACCTCGAATCCCGGCGCGAGCGGCTGTTCGACCTCGCGGACGAGGACGCGTCCGCTTTCGAGGACGTGATGGCGGCGTACAGGTCGGACGACGATGACCGCGCCGCCAAAATCGAGTCGGCGTCGAAGCAGGCGACCGAGGTGCCACTGGAGACCGCCGAAGCGTGCCTCGCGGTGGTCGAACACGCCGAAAGGGTGACCGAGGTCGGGAACGAGAACGCCGTGACGGACGGTGGAACCGGGGCACTTCTGGCGAACGCAGCCCTCCAGGCTGCACTATATAATGTGGCCGTCAACCTCGGGACGATCGATGATGAGGCGTTCGTCGCCGATACCGCCGACCGCGCGGAAGATGTCGAGGCCCGGGCTGAGGAGGCGCTTTCGGCCGTGACGGAGACGGTCGACGCACAGGTCTGATCCGCGGCCGAGGCTCGGGACGGGATTCGAGGTCCGGTTGAAACGTCAGGTGCCGAAAATCTTTGAACGCTGTGTGCGCTATCCCCCCTCTATGCAAGGCGGCGCAGGACGACAGATACTGGGCAAGGCCAAAGACGCCTACCCGAGCGATGGCCCTCTCAAATACCTGGTCCTCGTCCCACTGGCCCTCTTCCTCTTGGGGGGCGGGCTGATCTACGGCACCCGACTGTTCGTGGACATCTGGTGGGCTTTCGACGCATTCCTGCCAGGATCCGGGCTCTTCGCGGCCGTGGTGGTGATGACGGTGGCCGTGACTGTCGGCTTGTGGAGCGTATTGCGCGTCGTCGATCTGGTCAGTCGGTAGGGGAGACGGCTGCCGACCATCGAGCCCGGATTACCTCATCGGGATGTGAACCTCTGACTCGCGGGCCTCCTCGATAGCCACCTCGTATCCGGCGTCGACGTGACGAATGACCCCCATGCCCGGGTCCGTGGTGAAGACCCGCTTTGCCTTCTTGGCCGCGAGGTCGGTCCCATCGAGGACCACGTGATTATTGGCGTGGATGGCATTCCCGATGCCCACGCCGCCGCCGTCGTGTACCGAGACGATGTCCGCGCCCGCGGCGGTGTTGAGCAACGCGTTGAGGATGGGCCAGTCGGCGACGGCGTCGGTGCCGTCCTCCATGTCCTCCGTCTCGCGATTGGGACTCGCCACGCTTCCGGCGTCGAGGTGGTCGCGGGTGACGACGATCGGCCCTTCGATCTCCCCGTCGGCTACCAGTTCGTTGATACGCAGGGCGAACCGGGCCCGTTCGGTGAGGCCATCCTCGGCCCGGTAGCCGAGCCAGCACACCCGCGAGGGAAGCCCCTGGAACTGTACCTGCTCCTGGGCGAGGTCGATCCAGCGGTGGAGGGACTCCTTCTCGGGGAAGAGCTCTTTTACCGCCTCGTCGGTCCGATAGATGTCGCCCTCGTTCCCCGAGAGGGCGAGCCAGCGGAACGGTCCCCGGCCTTCGCAGAACTGCGGTCGGATGTACGCCGGCACGAATCCGGGGTAGTCGAAGGCCTC
Organism: uncultured Halobacteriales archaeon; assembly: GCA_964594685.1. GTDB lineage: Archaea > Halobacteriota > Halobacteria > Halobacteriales > Halobacteriaceae > Halodesulfurarchaeum. Next base: position 9,555 of record CAZQNH010000008.1, on the reverse strand, counting down.
CTCCATGCCGCGGTTCTCCTTCACCTGGCCGCGGATGTTGTTCCCGTACTCGAAGGTGATGGCGCCCCGGTCCTGCATCTCGAGGATGGCCCGGACATGGCGCTCCATGGTATCCAGACTCTCCTCGATGTAGGTCACGGGGTCCTCCTCACGGAGTCGGTCGGCTTCCTCGACGGTGTACCCGCTCGGGTAATAGCCCTCCAGTTCGTCGTGAGCGGCGGTCTGGTCGGTCAGGATGTCAGGGACGAACTCTCGTTCGAGCAGCATCTCCAGCATGTCGGCGGCGTTCATGTGGACACCGACTGAGTAGTGTTCGCCAGCGTCCGCGGCCTTCGTTGCGTTCTCGAGTGCCTCCTCGAGGTCGTCGGTCTGCTCCTCAACATAGCCGGTCTCGAGCCGTCGGTCGATCCGTTCCTCGTCGACCTCCGCGGCGATACAGACCCCTTCGTTCATCGTGACGGCGAGCGGCTGGGCGCCGCCCATCCCACCGAGTCCACCCGTGACGACGATCTTGCCTGCGAGCGAGCCGTCGAAGTGCTGTCTCGCGGCCTCGGCGAGGGTTTCGAAGGTGCCCTGGATGATGCCCTGGGTGCCGATATAGGCCCACGAGCCCGCGGTCATCTGCCCGTACATGATCTTCCCCTCGGCTTCGAGTTCGTGGAAATGCTCCCAGTTGTCCCACGTCCCGACCAGGTTCGAGTTGGCGATGAGGACTCGCGGGGCCATCTCGTGGGTCTCGAACTTCCCGACCGGCTTGCCCGACTGCACCAGCAGGGTCTCCTCGTCGCCAAGGTTCCGGAGTTCGTCGAGGATCGCGTCGTAGGCGTCCCAGCTCCGGGCCGCCCGGCCCGTCCCACCGTACACGATGAGGTTCTCGGGGTCTTCGGCCACTTCCGGGTCGAGATTATTGTTCAGCAATCGGAAGGCGGCCTCCTGGCGCCACCCGGGGGTCTCGAGGTCGGTTCCCGTGGGAGCGCCCCGAAACTGCCGCCACGCCTCGCTCGGCTCGCCGACGTCGTGACCGCCGCTCGATATCGTATCCTGGGTGTGCTCCATGTCGCTGACTACGTGGCGGGTCCACTTTATGTTCCGGCGGACATCGGCTGGGTTGGTTCCGGCTCCTCACTCGCTGACCTGTCCGGCCAGCAGGTGGGCGACCGCACGGCTCGCGGCGGCCGCGGTCCGATCGGACGGATCCAGGGGCGGCGCACACTCGACGATCTCCGCACCCGAGAGGTCGACGCGGGAGGCCAGCTCGTAGAGGATTTCGAACAATTCCCGGGCCTGGAGTCCGCCCGGCGTGGGCGCACTGACACCTCTCGCGATGGACGCGTCGAGGACATCCACGTCGATGTTGACATAGAGGTGGTCGTAGTCATCGAGAAGGGCCTCGAGGACGTCATCGACCACGCCGACCCCTCGATTTGCGACCTCCGGGGCGGTGATGATGGTGCCGCCCTGGTCCCGGACGTACTCGACGTACGTCTCGGTGGTCTCGAAGTGACGGGCGCCCACGACGACGTAGTCCGCGAGTCCTCGCTCGAAGAGCTGCCGATAGGGGGTTCCGCTGGTGGGTTCCTCGTGGACGGCCCGGCAGTCGAGGTGGGCGTCGAAGTTGATAACGGCTGTTCGCCCGGCCTCGATCAGTGGGGCGATGTTCGGCACGCTGACCGAATTATCTCCGCCGAGGAACACCGGAAACGCCTCGAGATCGTGGACCGTGCGGGTCATGGCTTCGATCTGGTCATGGACCGCCCGAACCGGCCCGAGATCGAGTTGGATGTCGCCCAGGTCCGCGATCGCAGGGAGCGATTCTCCGGTCATTCGGTAGGCCTTGGTGGCGGCCAGTTCGGCACGGATCGCTCCCGGTCCTTCCCGGGCGCCCTGTCTGCTCACCACCGCTTCGTCATACGGCTCCCCGACCAGGACCACGTCCGCCGTCCCGGCCTCAGCCATCGTGGCCGGGGAGACGAGGTCCCCGATCTGATCGTCGTTCGGATCGGACGAGGGGCCGATCCATGAGAACGTCTGCTGGAGCGCTGTCATTGGACCTTCGTCCGAGCGGGAGGAATGTCAGTCGACCGGTTCGCCGCGAGCCCTGGCGCCCGAGATTTCATCGCCCGCCTCTCTCGTCTGTTATGGTATACCATAACAATGTCATGTCGGGTGGGCTCACGGCCTCGAACGCCTCGAATTGGGACCTCCGGATCCGTTCTGGCGTCTATGGGAAACCACTGCCGGCTTCGTATCGTTGGTATTCTCGGCAATGTGTGAAAATTTATCGTGCGAAACCCTCACAAAGTATTGAATTTATGAAAAGTATTAACTTAGCCCCCGCCGTATCCTAAAATACCTTAAGGTGTTAATACATGGTAAATGGTCCACCCGGCGAGACGCACCTCCTCCTCGGCAACGAGGCGCTGGCCAGGGGCGCGCTGGAAGCGGGCGTGGGGTCCGTGAGCGCGTATCCGGGTACCCCTTCGACGGAGATCGGTGACACGCTCCGGGAGGTGGCCCAGGATTATGACCTCTACATGGAGTACGCGGTCAACGAGAAGACCGCCCTCGAGACGGCAGTGGCCGCCTCCATGTCCGGGGTCAGATCGATGGCCGTGATGAAACACGTCGGGTTGAACGTCGCCTCGGATACGTTCATGGCGCTCGCTCATGCGGGGGTGGAGACGGGTCTCGTGCTGGTCGTGGCCGACGATCCGAACATGTGGAGTTCCCAGAACGAACAGGACTCGCGCAACTACGCCCAGTTCGCCAAGGTCCCGATGATCGTCCCCGCGACGCCGGCCGAGGCCAAGGAGATGGTCCCCTACGCCTTCGAGTTGAGCGAATCGGTCGAGGCCCCGGTGATCCTTCGGCCCACCACCCGCATCTCGCACTCTCGAGGGCCGGTCGACCTGGGCGAGATACCCGAACGAATGACGGCTGGACGGTTCGACCCCGACCGATCGCGCACCGTCCACATCCCCGCCCACGGCCGCCAGATGAAGCCGAAGCTCCTCGAGCGTCTCGAAGACGCCAGGGCGGCACTCGAAGATTCGCCCTTTACCTGGACGGAGGCTGCCGACGGGGACGTGGGCATCGTGGCCTCCGGCATCGCCTACAATTACGTCCGCGAGGCCCTCGACTGGATGGACCTCGAGGTCCCCGTCCTCAAGCTTGCCACCCCGTATCCGCTCCCGGAGGAACGGATCGGGGACTTCCTCGCGGATCTCGAGGGGGTCCTGGTCGTCGAGGAACTCGACCCCATCGTAGAGCGGGACATCCGGGTACAGGTCCAACAACGAGACCTAGACGTCGCCGTCTCGGGGAAACTCGACGACGCGATGCCGATGTCCTTCGAATTCACCACCGAACGCGTGGCCGAACACCTCGCTGATTTCTACGGGGTCGAACCGCCGGTAGACTTCGAGGCCATCGACACCGCCCAGGACGAGGCCGCGGCGATCACCATCCCGCGCCCTCCGGAACTCTGCCCCGGCTGTCCCCACGAGCGGGTGTTCACGGCCATGGGGAACGTCTTCGACGACGAGGCGACGGTCTATCCCGGCGACATCGGGTGTTACACCCTGGGCGTGAACTACGGCAAGATCGATATCCAGTTCGCGATGGGCGGCGGGACCGGTTTCGCCGCCGGGTTTCCCCACTTCACCGACCAGGACGTGGTCGCCACCATCGGGGACTCGACGTTCTACCACGGGGGCATCCCCGGACTGCTCAACGCGATATACAACGACGCGGATACCACCATCGTCGTCCTCGATAACCAGGTAACCGCCATGACGGGCCATCAGCCGAATCCAGGCACAGGCTGGCGGGCCACCGGCGAGGACGCAGAGCGGATCCCGATAGAGGACATCGCCGAGGCCGCAGGGGCGGACTTCGTCGACGTCGTGACGCCCTATGAGGTCGAGACCGTCGAGGACTCCCTCCGGGCGGCCGCCGACACCGATGGGGTGTCGGTGGTCGTCGCCCGGGCCCCCTGTGTCCTCTTCAAACAGGACCACGGGGAGCGGCTCTCGGCCATCGATCAACAGGAGGTCTGACCATGGAACACAACTACGTCATCTCGGGCGTCGGCGGCCAGGGCGTCATCCTGGCGGCGAATACCATCGGCGAAGCTGCGACCGCGGCCGGCTACGAGACGCGGGTCGGTGAGATCCACGGCATGTCACAGCGAGGTGGAAGTGTGCGTGCACATGTCCGGTATGGCGATGAGATCTACGGCCCGATGGTCCCCGAAGGAAAAGCCCAGGTGCTACTGGCACTGGAACCGATGGAGGCACTCCGCAACGCGAACTACCTCGCCGAGGACGGCACTATCCTCGTTAGTTTCGACACGAAGGATCCATTCCCGGTCAAATATGGTGCCGCCGATTACCCCGACGAGTCGGCCATCCAGGCGGCTCTCGAAGAGCGAGGGTCGGTAGTCCGGGTCGATGCCGTCCACCTCGCCCGCGAGGCCGGCCATCCGATGACCGCGAACGTGGTCCTCGTCGGGACACTTTCCGCCCTCGTCGATCTCGATCTCAGCCTCGACGCTCTCCGAACCGCCATCGAATCCCAGGTCCCCGATGACGCACTCGACGCGAACCTCCAGGCCTTCGAACTCGGCCGGTCGGCCCTCGATTCCCGCTCCCGCCCTGTCCCACAGTAAGAGCTGATTGGCGGAGGCTGCCCGCCCGTTGCAGGCCATTTTAGCGGTGAATATGTACCCTTCCACGCTTCCTTTGCCACAATATCTATTGTCCCAGACGGAGGGTTGGAAGGACCAGGAGAAGTGATTGGAAGGACCAAGAGGAGGGTACGGGTGGGGTTCTTACTCGAAACAGGAGACCTGTCCGCCACCGTTTCTGGGCCGCTGTCGCGATGTATTCTACCCCGACCAACCGGACAGAAATGCACCCCCTAGAGGTACCGCTCCAGATCGCCGTGGCCGAGTTGCCAGACGAAAACCAGGATGAAGACCCCGGTGGTGGTAAGGCTGGCGGATACCCACCAGAGGTCCGGGCGGTTGAGGATCGTCACGGTGGCCGAGACGACGGTAAGGAAGGCGGTGGCGAGGCTTATCGCGAAGAGAACACTTTTCCGGCCACTCTCCAACGTATTGCCGACCTGATCCGAGAGTTCGAGCCAGGTGCGTTCGAGCTGGGAGTCGATCTCCAGCTCGACGCGCATGTCGTCCATACTTTTGTCAGATAGGCGGTAATGCATAAAACTACGTCAGATGTCTGTCAGACGGAGATATCATACCCCTTCCCCTCGAGACCGGGTCGAAGTGTTGCCGGGATCCGTCGAGCAGCGATTTACTACCCGACGAGTAGCCGCTGGGTGGGTTCACAATCGGGCCGTCGTACCGAACTGGGTACACTTTTCGTGGGGGAGGACACAGGTGTAAGTAGCGGGATATCATGACACAGGACCAGACCCAGTACCTTGCCGAGAAGTACGAGGAGATGAAAGAGCGAGGCGAGACCTGGGATCTGCGGACGCTCATGTCGCCCTCAGAGCCGCGAGTGACTGTTGAAGGGAAAGATGCGATCCTCCTCGCCGCGAACAACTACCTCGACCTGGCCAACGACCCGCGGGTGCGCGACGCAGCGATGGACGCCATCGAGCGCTTCGGCGTCGGGGCGGGGTCGGACTGGTCGATCGCGGGGTACATGGCGGTCCAGGAGGAGCTGAACCAGAAGATAGCCGAGTTCAAGGGTACGGAAGCGGGCATCTCGTTCCAGACCGGATTCTCGGTCAACGCTGGTGTGTTGCCCCAGGTGCTGGAAGAGGGGGACGTATTCATCTCCGACGAGCTAAACCACGGCAGCATCATCGACGGCATCCGACTCTCACGGGCCGATAGCGAGATTTACGACCACCGCGACATGGGCGACCTCGAGGACACCCTCGAGGAGGTTTATGACGAGTACGATCGGATGCTCATCGTCACCGACGGTGTGTTCTCGATGGACGGCGACATCGCCCCCCTCGACGAGATCCAGTCCCTCGCGAACGAGTATGGCGCCATGACCTATGTCGACGACGCCCACGGTGAAGGTGTGCTCGGCGGCGGTCACGGTATCGTCTCCGAGTTCGACGTGGAGGACGAGGTCGACTTCCAGATGGGCACCTTCTCGAAGGCGGTGGGTGGCTTCGGCGGGATGCTGGCCGGGGACGAGCACGTGGTGAAGTTCGCCTATAACTCCGCCCGCACCTGGCTGTTGAGCGCCGGTTACCCGCCCGCTGTGGCCGCCGCGAACAAGCGGGCCCTTGAGATTATCGAGAACGAGCCAGAGCGCGTCGAGACCCTCTGGGAGAATCGGGAGTACTTTGCCGAGGAGATGCAGTCGATGGGATGGGACATCGGCCGTAGCGAGACGCCGATCATCCCCGCAATGGTGGGCAACAGCAAGAAGGCCAAACGATTGGGAGAGCGGCTGTTCGAGGAGGGCATCTTCGCGCTTCCCATCGTCTTCCCGATGGTGCCCCGGAGTGAAGCCCGCATTCGCAATCAGGTCAGCGCCGGGCACTCGAAGGAGGACCTCGACGAGGCCCTCCGGGTGTACGAGACGGTGGGTCGAGAACTCGACCTGATCTGATCCTGGTGGTCTCGAGGCCGGAAAAACGACGAGTGATTGTGGGCCCCGAGAGCCGGACGGAAAGACGAGGTGATTGCGTACCCGCGTTTCTCAGGCGAGTTTCAGGGTGAGGTTCTCGAACATGTCCTCGACCATCGCGTCGAGGCCGTACTCGTGGTCCCAGTCCCAGTCCTCTCGGGCGGCCGAGTCGTCGACGGTGTCGGGCCAGGAGTCCGCGATGTCCTGGCGGTCGTCGGGCTTGTAGGTCGCCTCGAACTCGGGCATGTGCTCCTGGATGGCTTCCGTGAGTTCCCGCGCCGTGAAGCTCAAGGCACCGATATTGTACGAGCAGGGGTACTCGAGTTGCTCCCGCGGGGCGTCCGCGATGCCGATAAGGCCCCTGATGGCGTCTGCCATGTACATCATGGGGAGTTCGGTGTCCTCGCGGACGAAATACGTGTACTCGCCCTTCTCGATGGCCTCGTAGAAGACCTCGACGGCGTAATCGGTAGTGCCGCCGCCCGGGAGGGTCTTGTGGCTGATGATCCCCGGGAGCCGAACCCCGCGGACGTCCAGGTCATAGTTCCAGTTATAGTAGTTCCCGAGGTGCTCCCCGAAGACCTTCGAGATCCCGTAGATGGTCCGGGGACAGAGGACGGTAACCTCGCCGGGGTTCGCGGGCGTCTCGGGGCCGAACACGGCGATCGAGCTTGGGACGACGATCTGGTCTAGGTCGTGGGTCCGGCCCGCCTCCAGGACGTTCGACAGTCCGTTGACGTTCACCTCGAAGGCGAGTTGTGGGTTCTGCTCCCCCTTCGCCGAGAGGATCGCCGCGAGGTGAAAGACGGTGTCGATCTCATAGGTCTCGATGAGTTCACCGATGGCGTCGGGATCAGTGACGTCGAGTGTCTCGAACGGCCCCGAGATGTCTGCCGGTTCCTCGACGTCGGTCGCCACGACACGTTCCGTGTCATCGCGGCCCCTGAGGGCCGGTGTGAGCTCGGATCCGATCTGGCCGAGGGCGCCTGTCACCAGAACGTTCTCCATATTTATTGATAGGAAACGGGCCGGTAATAATTGCCTCGTTTCCCGCGCGTACCGTATTGCCACCAGATCTGCCCGACTTGACCCGTCCTGCAGGGCGGAGGAATGGTGGTGTGGGCAGCTGTCAGCAGGAGCTGGACCCGACCCCGAGCCACCGGCTACGGCTACGGACCACAGGGACCCCGTTTCGAACGATTATTATGGGGTTCGGGCGCGGAGTGCCGCCGGTACCTCACCGGGGAGTGACTCCCGGTCGTGAGCCGTCGAGAGGTCCCGCCGGGGGCCAGTCGGGACGATTCCCTTCGGGTTCAGGTGCTCGTGACTCCGGTAGTAGTGTTCCGTGACGTGGTCGAGGTTGCACGTCTCGGCGACCCCTGGGAGCTGATAGAGGTCACGGAGATAGCCCGAGAGGTTCTCGTAGTCCTCGATCAGTTGCTCGTTGCATTTGAAGTGAACGTAGTACACCGGGTCGAACCGATATAGCGTGGTGAACATCGCGATGTCGGCAAGTGTGAGTCGGTCGCCGACCAGGAACCGGCGGGACGCGAGGTGTTTGTCCCAGCGGTCCAGCGCATCGAACAGCTCCTGGACCGCGTCCTCGTAGGCGCCCTGGGTATCGGCGAAGCCGGCCCGATACACGCCATTGTTGATCGGTTGGTAGATCTCCGTGACCACGTCGTCGATGTCATCACGTAACCGCTCGGGGTACAGATCGAGGTCCCGTGTCGCGTATCCGTCGAATGCTTCGGGTAGCATCCGCATCAGTTCGGCGGACTCGTTGTTCACGATGGTCTCCCGCTTGCGATCCCACAGCACCGGGACTGTCACCCGGCCGGTGTACGCTGGGTCCGCCTGGGCGTAGACAGTCCGGAGGTAGTCCGCCCCGACGATCGAGTCCTCGGTACAGTCCGGTTTCTCGGGCGCGAACTCCCAGCCATCATCGATCCGATGGGGGTCGACGATGTCCATCGAGATGCTATCTTCCAGTCCCATCAGCGAGCGGACCAGAGCCACCCGATGGGCCCACGGACACGCCCGGGAGATATAGAGGTGGTACCGGTCGGGTTCGGGTTGAAACCTCGCGTCATCGTCGTCGCGTATCCAGTCCCGGAACGTGGTCTCGTCGCGCTTGAACTCGCCGGAATCGGTCACCAGCATCTCGATGTCGGTCCGCCACTCGCCGTCGACCATCCGGCTCACGGAGGACACCGCCTGGGGGGCATGGCTGTTAGCTACGTCCATGGCGGTAAAGTGGGTTCGTTCAGCGGCAGGTGGAACCGGAAGGACGAATTTGGCGTCCTCCCTGGCCGGTTCCGACCGTCGAAATCCCATTCGAGACCGGATCGAAGTCACCCTACTCGCCCTGGGTCAACTGGCCAGGTCGGGCTGGCGGTTTGGGCACCTCGGCGAGGCGACTGTGCCCGCCGTCGGACCTTCAGAACCCCGGTGCCTCCCTCCAACCCTTCAGAATGGCTGTGCAGACTCCAACCCTGCAGAACGGCTGTGCCAGTCCCCGACCCCTGAGATCCGACCGTGCCCGACTTCGAACAGGCTCTCTAATGGATAGATTCGCCCGAGTGTCTCGAATCCGTTCTATCAGCGCTCAGTCGAGCGCCGCTCGTCCGCCCCAATGGTGGTCCGACACTCCTGGCACACGGCAACCCCCTGCGTGTTGGTGACCGTTTCGCCACACTCGTAACATTCCGTTGCACGGTTCATGTTCGTTATTCACATAAAATGACATACCACGAACGTCGAACACCCGGATCCGCCCAGGCAACGGGGCCCAAGCACCGTAGCTCCCGGATCAGGCCCGCTATCGGGGGCATACCAGGGATGGATCGGCTGGGAGGACGACCCTGTCGACCCCCCGGATCGGTCACGGAAACTCGCCGCGCGTCGAAACAGGTTCGCCACCATTCAAGGT
>CAZQNH010000007.1:59437-61499 GCA_964594685.1 uncultured Halobacteriales archaeon | reverse complement strand
GGAACTCGCCGGCGAAGACCAGCTTCGCCAGGAAGTCCCCCAGGAGTGGGATCGACTTCGCCACGTTGTACCCGATTCCAGTCGCCGTCGTGGCGAACTCGTCGAAGGGCAGCGAGTAGCCGGTATAACTCGCGAACATCGCGAGTATCGCTAAGAGCACGCCGACGATCCAGTTCGGTTCCCGTGGATTCCGGTAGGCGCCGGTGAAGAACACCCGGAGCATGTGCAGGCCGATCGAGGCCACGAATAGGTGGGCCGCCCAATGGTGCATCCGTCGGAGGAACATGCCATATGGCACGTCATAGGTGAGATGGAGCACCGAGACGAACGCGGCCGGGAGTTGCTCGCCCTGGAACTGGGCGACGCTCCCGTCGTAGGCGACCATCGAGGTACTCGGCTCGTAGAACGCCCCGAGGAACGCGCCCGTCGCCCCGAGGATCACGAACGTGAAGAGGGCGATCTCCCCGAGCAGGAACGAATCCTCGGCGGGAAATGCTTTCCCGAAGAGCCCCTCCTCGCGGTCGAGCTGGAGTCGCTGAGCGATCCAGGTGAGCGCCGACACGGTCACTCACCCCCGGGGCCGATCGACCCCTCGAAGTTACCGGTCGCCACCAGAAACCCATCGCTCGAGACCGTGATCGGCAACTGGGGAAGCGCTCGCGGTGCCGGCCCGCCGACGACCGCTGCCCCCTCACGCGGATCGTACTTCGCGAAATGGCAGGGGCAGACGAGGGTGCCGTCCTCCGAGTCGTCGACCATGCACCCTGCGTGGGTACAGACCTTCGAATACGCGGCGTACCCGCTCACCGTGAACGCCAGGTTCGTGGGCTCGGCGTACTCGGTCTCCGGGTATCGGACCAACAGGGTGGGGGCGTCATCGACGGATGGATTGGTCTCGGGGAAGACGGTTATCCGCTGTCCGAACTCGAGGGCGCCATCGGTGATCCGATTCCCGGCCTCATCGACGAGGTAGGTTCCGTCCTCGTAGAGCGGGCCGGTGAAACTTCGCTCGAAGACCCGGGTCAGTCCCACGATCGGCGCGGCGAGACTTCCGACCGCCGCTACGCCCCCCAGTCCGGCAACCGCCTTTGCCAGGTCGCGGCGACGGTACCCCTCGAGCGGCTTCGAGTCGTGGTGTTCGGGACCCGGTTCGTCGTGGCTTGGTGACGTTTCTTCCTCACTCATGATATCGGTCCTCCGCTACCTCGACGTGGGGCACGAACCAGGCGTAATAGGCCACCGTGAGCGCGGCGAGTGAGGTGAACATCGCTGCGGCGTAGATGCCGAAGTACTGGGTCCTCGCGAGTGTGAGGTACTCCCCGAGGAAGAGCGCGGAGAACACCACGCTGAGCACCGTGAAGCCCGCGATGACGAGCAACCCCTCTGTCGCTTCGCTGGGCCCGATATACTCCGCGATCCAGCGGTTCTCCGTGGTAAACCAGGGGGCGGTTCCCCCGTCGGTTCTCGTGCCTTCTGCCGGTCCGGGTCGGACCGCCCGGACCATGAACCGATGGGCAAAGGCCATCACCCCGAACAGCCCCAATAGCGCGACCCAGACGATGACGCCCACCTGACTCGGTGAGAGCTTGTTCGGCGTGTCTATCACCTCCTCGAGCGGCCGCATGTCGGTGACGCTCTGGTCGATGGCGACCTCCTCGCTCGGTGGTTCTCCGTGGAGCGCGACGAACCACATCGGCACGAGTACCGAAGCGATCACGACGAGGACGCCGACGGTTCTGAGACGCATGCCCTATGTCACCGGGTCTGGTCGATCTGGTTGGTCGGTTGGCGATGCAACCGCGGACGGGCGACCGCCCGTCCATCGTCCGTAACCCCGGACCGAACACCCGGCGGTGTGAGTCACTTGTATCACACGCGAGGAGTGGGTATCCGACACCCTACGCGTGTGCCTGTATATTACAGGGGTTTAAGTGGGGTTCCGGGGTGTGATGAGCAGGTCGGCTTCTCGTCCCTCGACCGGGCCCCGATAAAGGCGGATTGCCTTGCAAATAGCGACGTCAGAAATCACCGGATACCCGCTGGAGTGACGCGAATATGCCTT
>CAZQNH010000007.1:32215-59337 GCA_964594685.1 uncultured Halobacteriales archaeon | reverse complement strand
TGGAGTGGCTCTGGAAATACACTGGAAAGCGGTTCCAGCGTAGTCGCGGCTTGGAGATAGCCTTTCGATAACCGACGTATCGTGGTGCCCATGCTGCCGCCTGCTGCGCTTCGAGGGGCCAGGAACCGACCACACGTTTTTGCCCCTCGTTCGTGTGGTCTCTAGATATCTGCATACCATCAACCCCATGTTCGAACCCATCTCCCACCTCAACACGAGGTTGAAGCTGTTTGAGAAGGTGTCACTCCTCCTTATCGTGATGGTCCTGCTGGCCGGAGCGAACCTCGCAGTCATCTACACGTATCATCAGCAGGCCGAACAGGTCGGGAATTCGGTGAACATCGCGGGCCAGCAGCGGATGCTGAGCCAGCGGATGGTCTGGCTCGCGACTGACATCGCCCGGGGGGAGAATACCGAGGTGGCTCGGGACCGGCTCCGGGTGGCCATCGACCGCTACGACCGGAACCTGGAGGCGCTTACGGACGGGGGAACGGTGACCGATTCCCAACTCAACCCGAACGCTGAAACCGACGAGGCGATCCCCAGGGTGATCCTGCAGGGGGAACGGCTGGCACCCGCGCCGCCACCGACCCGGGACGAGCTCGCGAGCGAGCGGGCCATCTGGAACGAGTACGAACCGCACATCAGGACGGTCGCGACGGGGGATCCGGACTCGGCGGCCTTCGAGCGCTCGCTGGAATACATCCGGACCAATAACGACGAGTTACTCGCCGCCAGTGACGATGCCACCGCGGAATTCGCCCGGGTCATCCGGGAGCGACGGAGCCTCCTCGAAACCGCGCTGATAGTCCTCTTCTTCGTCGACATCGGTGTCGCGGCCGCCGGGACCCTATTGGCGAGACAGTACCTCGGGCTCCCGATGGCCGCCATCGCGAGGACGGGGCGCCGGCTGGCCATGGGGGAAACCGATATCGAACCGGCCGCGGAGATCCCGATCGACCGCTCGCTCCCCGAGCACAATCAGCGAGCGGAACTCGCCCAACTGTCCCGTTCCTTCGAGGCGGTGCGTGACTACCACCGGACAGTCTCCGAGCAGGCCCGAGCCCTCGCCGAACGGGATTTCGACGCCCCCGTGCTCGGTGAAACCGTTCCGGGTCCCCTCGGTGCGTCTCTCGAGACGATGCAGGATGACCTCAAGGCCTACATCCACGAACTCAAGGAGACGACCGAGACCCTCGACGCGGTGATCCAGGCCTCGCCGGCGGGCATCCTCATCACGGACCCCCAGGGGCGTGTCCAGCGGTGGAACCCGGCTGCGAAGGACATCTTCGGTTGGGATGCAGCCGAGGTGGAGGGTCGGCGGAACCCCGCGGTCCCGGAGGTGGACTTCGAGAACTACCGCGAGCAGTTATCCGCGGCCATCGTCGACGGGCCGGTCACGGGCATCGAGGGCCAGTGGCAGACCAGGGAGGGTGACACGATCGACGTGAGCATCTCGCTCGCGGCGGTTTCTCGGGCGACCGGGGAACTGTCGGGCGTGATGGCCGTCGTCGAGGATATCACCGAACGCAAGGAGCGTGAACGGACGCTCCGTCAACAGCGGGACGAACTGGCGATGTTCAACCGGGTGAACGACCTGCTCCTCGAGATCACGCAGGAACTCGTCGGCTCCTCGAGCCGCGAGCGCATCGAGGACATGGTCTGTCTCTCCCTCGCCGAGTCCGACCTGTTCGACGCGGCGTGGATCGGCGATCGACAGGCCGGTGGTCAAGGGATCAGGGTCCGAACGGCGTCGGGGACGACCGGCGTCGAGGGCGTGCTGGAGCCCGACCCCGATGATCCGATTGGCGACGCCCTGGACGCGGCGATCGAGAGCGGTGAATTACAGGTCCTGACCGTCCCGATGGCGGCACGGCCGGTCCTTGACATACTGTCCGACAGCGACGTCGGTGAGGTCGGGACGGACGGCACCGAAACAGCGACCGAGGCGGAAGAGGCCGAGACGACGGTCGTGATCGTGCCGCTCATCTATCGTGGCACCGTATACGGCGTGCTGGTCGTCTCCACGAGCCGGGAGTACACGTATCGAGCCCCCGAACGCTCGGGCCTACGGACCCTGGGACAGACGATTGGCTTCGCCATCAACGCCATCACGAACCGGAAACTCCTCTTCGCCGATACGGTGGTCGACCTCGAGTTCCGCGTGGACGGAACCGACCTGCCACTCGTGCTCACGACGGACGACCTCGATTGTACGGCCACCCTGGATGGGTTCGTCCTCGGGACCGAGAGCGAGGGTGTCAAATTGTACCTGGACGTCTCCCGCGTGACGGCGTCCGAATTCGTGGCCGCTGTCGTCTCCGAACCCGCGGTGACCGATGCCGGCGTCATCGCCGAGGAAGCAGGCCACCACCGCGTCGAGGTCACGGTCGGAGCGGACTCGATCCTGGCGCGCCTGTCCCACTACGAGGCGAACATCGGGGCCCTCGAACTCGAGGGGGGCACCGGGGCCCTGCGCATCGAGGCACCACTTGCCGCGGATATTACAGAGATCGTCGAACTGGTCCGGTCCGCGGACGACGCGGTGGAATTCCTGGCCAAGACCGAACGTGAACGGCCCGTGACCACCGGCGCGGAGACCGCGACGGCCGTCCAGGAACGTCTCACGGATCGACAATACGAGGTGTTCAAGACCGCCTACCTCGGCGGCTACTTCGAATGGCCCCGGGACAGTACGATCGAGGAACTTGCCGAGAACATGGGCATCGCCGGGTCGACCTTCCATCACCACCTCAGACACGCCCAACGGAAACTCGCGAGCGTGTTGTTCGATCTCGATGCGACCGACGCGGGCGGGATCGGTGGTTAGGGGCGTTTCTTGCGGGTTTCTCGCCGGCCCACGCCTTCGGAATCTAGATGTATAGCCCCGTTCGGCACCGCGGGTTCGAGATATCTAGATATCATCTATACCTCCATCACGGTCCTCCCTCTACCCAAGACGATGGTTCGGCGTGTCCCCCGGCGACTCGGTGCAAGCGTCCATGCAGGCGTCGCTGGGCGACTCACTGTCTGACTGCCAGACCATCGGTCCACTACGAAAATCATGGCAACAGAACAACGGTACATGGTCGGGGCCCAGCCAGGTGGTCCCGACCGAGACGAACCACCAGCAACTCACCGCCAGGAGCTACCCGGTGACCCGAAGATTTGGGTCGAACTCGAGATCGACCGGGCTTCAGAGCGGGATTGTCCCATCGGGGGATTGTCGAATACACACGCCACGGGGACGGTACAGTTGACCGGGAGCCGGTGTCACGTGAGCCTCGCGTTTGAGGGTGAGGACAGCGTCTCGGTCCATACCGCTTCGATGGATGACACCTGTGCGTGTTCCCTGTTCTGTGGAACTGGTGTCACGCCCGCCGACCTCCGGGTCGAAGACGGGTCCCTCGTGGTCGGCGCGTACGTCTCCGACCGGGAGCGTCTGCGCGGAATTGTGGACTTCCTGCGAGAGCAGGTCGAAGACTGGCGGCTCCGTCGACTCACGACACCGGAGCGGAACCGGGCTCTCGATGGCTGGGTCGGACAGCAGGTGTATGACGAGGTCCCCGTAACCGATAAACAGCGGGAAGCGGTCGAGGCCGCCGTCGAGATGGGCTACTACGCGGAGCCTCGCGAGGCGAACCTCGACGACCTCGCGAACAAACTTGGGGTGTCGACGTCGGCCCTCTCCCAACGGTTGAACGCCGTGGAATCGAAACTCGTCGAATCCCTGGCCGCCGAGCTGTAATCGATGGACTGCTCGGTCGTGGGGGCGGTGCGTGAACATGGTTCCCAGCCTAACAGTTTTCTCCGCTGCCTCCGCCGGGAGGCCGTGGGATGGCCGAGGGAACTGGATGGCTCTGTCGCCCGATAGCGACGACCGGGATGGTAACCGTCAACAGGCCGGTGATCACCGCAATGGAGGCCGTCGCGGTACCGAGGCAGTCGTTGCAGGTGTCTGATCAGGGAAAACGGGTGGGGAGCTCTACGGTGACCTCGGTTCCACCGGACTCCTGACCCTGCAGTTCCAGCTCGCCGCCGGAGGCCTCGACTACCCACTTTGCGATCCAGAGTCCGAGACCGCTCGTGTGTTGCATCGCCGTCTCCCGACCGCGGTCGAGGACCTCGAGTTCCATCGGGGGGATGCCCGGCCCGTCGTCGACGATGCAGAGCGATATTCCCTCCTCGTCGGTCGTCACCTCGATGGAGACCGAGGGGTGTTCGGAGTTGTGCTCTATGGCATTTCGGACGAGATGTTCCAGGGCCTCGTCGAGCATCGGGGAGGCCAGCGCGACCGCGTGGTTGGGGAGCTCCGCTTCGATCGTCGCGTCGGGGAATTTGGCCTGGAGTTCCTCGACGGTCTCGCGGAGTTCAGCAGCCACGTCGATGGGTTGTCGGCGGCGCGTCCCGCTGAGGTGGGATTCGACCCGTCGTGCCTCCTCGGAGAGTTCGTGGAGGTCCGCTGCCTGGTCGATGATAACCTGGGCGGCCCGCTCGGGATCTTTCTCGCCCCGCAGGATGTGATTGGCGTGGCCCTTGATGATAGTCACATTCGTCCGGATATCGTGGCGGAGGACACGATTCAGCACCGAGAGTCGCGTGCTGAGGTTGCGGGCGCGCCGGCGTTCGGTGTCGAGCCGGCCGGAGACCTCACGCTGGCGGGCGTCGTAGGCGCCGACTACGATGCCGCCGATGGCCCCGTAGGTCCCGACATTACTGATGAGATACGGGAGATCGGTCACGTACCCGCCTTCGCTGATCTGGGCGACGGCGATGAGCATTCCGGTGACGCCGGTCCCCAGGACGCCCAACAGACACCAGGCACCGACCCGGAGCGCGGACCCGTTGACTGTGCCGACGAGAAGGAAGGCGGCGATAACGAACAGCGTCAGCGAGAGGGCGAGTGGGATCGTGATCCCGACCATCATCGAGACCAGTCCCGACAACGGCTCGCCGGCGTGATGTACGTGTACCGAGGTGAGATACCCGGCCACGCCCGTCACCAGGCCTGCCCCCGCAGCCCGGTGTCGCTCCACCCCTGTTTCCATGATACTGTTGGCACATGGTTCCGACCCCGGCCTCGTAACTGTTTTCGTTCGGTTCCTGTCAAATCGTCCGATTGTCAGACGTGCATCCGACACAGGAGACCGTATCACACTGACCTCGGGGTACCGGCCATTGCTCGGTTGACGGACACGAATAACTCCTATCGAAGGGAGAGACCGAACCCGTGGCTGAGACGGATCCAGGGCCCGATGGATACACCGATCAGGAAGCCCGCCAATAGGGACGGAGTCTGGATCCCCACCGGCGTCCCATCCGGTGCGTTCGCTTCGATATCATGCCATTTTCTGCGGAAAGAACACCGGTCCAAAACCTGTCGATGGCTGGCCGTTGGGTTACTCGGGCAAGCGGGCCTGGAAAGCGTCGGTCAGGAAATCCTTCGAGAGGTCGTGGAGGCAGTCGGTTCGGTAGCCTTAGCGCAGGTCCGCCACGTGGGCGGCGACTTCCTCTGGGGTCCGACCGACCGGGACGCCGGCAGCCTCGAGGGCGTCGATCTTGCTCTTTGCTGTGCCGGTACCCGATCCGGAGACGATGGCCCCGGCGTGGCCCATTCGCTTCCCCGGCGGGGCGGTCCGCCCGGCGATGAATCCCACGACCGGGGTATCCATCTCGCGATCGATGTATGAGGCGGCCTCCTCCTCGTCCTCGCCGCCGATCTCCCCGGTCATGACGACGGCCTCGGTATCCGGATCTGCCTCGAAGAGTTCCAGTGCGTCGATGAAGTCCGTGCCGATTATCGGGTCACCACCGATGCCGATGGCGGTCGTCTGCCCGAGTCCCTCGCTGGTGAGGTTATCCACGATCTGGTAGGTGAGCGTCCCGGACCGGGAGATAAGGCCCACGTCGCCCGGTTCGAAGATATTGCCCGGCAGGATGCCGAGTTTGGCTTCGCCCGGCGTGATGATGCCCGGGCAGTTCGGCCCGATGAGCCGGGTATCGACCTCGGAGAGGCGCTTGTAGACTGTCGCCATGTCCTGGGCCGGGATGCCCTCGGTGATAGCGACGACGAGGTCGAGGTCCGTATCGAGGGCCTCGAAGATCGCGTCGGCCGCGAAGGCCGGGGGGACGAAGACCACCGATGCATCCGCGGACTCGGCGGTGACGGCCTCCTCGAGGGTGTCATAGACGGGGACGCCCTGGACGGTCTGCCCCCCGCGCCCGGGGACCGCCCCGGCCACGACGTTGGTTCCGTACTCGATCATCCGCTCGGTGTGGAACTGGCCTTCCCCGCCCGTGATCCCCTGGACCACCACGCGGGTCTCCTCGTCGACGAGGACGCTCATTCTTTCACCTCCTCGGCCAGCTCGATGCCGCGTTTCACCGCAGCCTCCATGGTCGCCTCGGTGTCGACCCGGTCGGTGAGCAGCGCTCGGCCCTCCTCGGCATTCGTCCCGGTGAGACGGACTACCAGCGGTTTCGGCAACTCGTCGAACGCCGAAAGTGCGTTGTTGATCCCCTCCGCGACCTCGTCGCCGCGGGTGATCCCGCCGAAAATATTGAAGACGACCGCGTCGACGTTGGGGTCCGAGAACACCAGATCGAGGGCGTTCTCCACCCGCTCGGCGTCGGCACCCCCGCCGATGTCCAGGAAATTCGCGGGTTCGCCGCCGTAGTAGTCCACGAGGTCGAGGGTGGTCATGACCAGCCCGGCCCCGTTGCCGATGATTCCCACGTCACCCGACAGCCTGACGTAATCGAGATCGTATTCGCTTGCGGCCCGCTCCAGGTCGTCTTCGTGGGTCTCCTCCGCCAGTTCCGCCAGATCGGGGTGTCGGAACAAGGCATCGTCGTCGATATTCAGCACCGCGTCGGCCGCGACGACCTCATCATCGGCGGTCACCATCAGCGGGTTGATCTCCGCTTCGCTAGCGTCATTGGATTCCCAGACGCCGTAGAGTGTATGGAGGACCCCAGCGACCGACCGGGCGACCTCCGCAGGGACCCCGGCCCGATAGACGGCTTTCCGGGCCTGGTACGGGTACATCCCGAAGCCGGGATCGATGTGTTCCCGGGCGATGGCGTCGGGGTCGGATTCGGCGACCGACTCGATATCGACCCCGCCCTTGGAGGAGATCATCGCGACCGGCTTGCCCTCGCCCCGGTCCATGGTGATGCCCACGTAGAGTTCGTCGGTGAAGTCGACCGCTTCCTCGACAAGGACCCGGTCAACGCGATAGCCCTTGAGATCCATCCCGAGGATGGATTCCGCCGCTTCGCGGACCTCCTCCACATCAGAGGCGATCTCGATGCCCCCAGCCTTGCCGCGGCCGCCGACGTGGACCTGGGCTTTGACTGCAACGGGGAAGCCGAGGTCGCGGGCGGCGTCCACGGCCTCATCGACGGTGGTGGCGAGCGCGGACCCCGGTGTCGGGACCTCGGCGTCGGAGAAGACAGACTTGGCCTGATACTCGTGTAATCGCATCGTGTGGCCCGTTCATCTGAGTCGGAGTTAGTAGTATCGAAACGCATGAGGCGTGATTGCACGGGCCGCTGTCTCAGATCAACAGGGCAGTCAATACGGCGCGATCTTCTGTGGAGGTCCGCCGATTTCTTAATAATGGACGTCGCTACGCGCCAGCAATTGTGATCGTCGGCCAATCACTATCCATAGTCGGGGTGGACCGACGCTCCTAGACGAGAACGTCCGGCGAGCACCGTCGATACTCGACCCCCATAACGTCCACAGCGGAGCACCCAGTGGGTTCTGGCACCGTTTATCAACGCGAATAATCGACGTCCTGGTTTTAAGGGAACGAGTCAGCCACCCGGGAACGAATGACGACGAACGCTCCCCAGCGTGAGGGCAGCCACCGTGACGCGGATGACGTGTTGGATGATGCCGAACCGACGACCGGGGATGCGGGCTCGATGGGACCTGACACCGAACTCGGCTATGACCCCGACACGCTCGCCGAGCGGGCCTATCCTGACGTCGAATCGGCCCTCGACACCCGGGCGGTCCTCGACGCGCTTCCCGATCCTTACTACGTCCTCGACAGCGAGAACACCGTGATCGAATGGAGCAAGGGCTGCGAGCGACTGCTCGGGCTCTCCCGTGCCCGGATGCTCGGCTGGGACCGTCCCTTCGGTCGCGACGAGGACGGGAACGTAATCGAGACGCTCTCGAACAAGGTGGTAGCAAACCCCCGGTCGGCCGAGGCCGACGAGTACGTCGAGCGGGTCGAGAGCGAGTACACCGATTCCGTGGTATACGAGAGCTGTCACTGGATCACCAACGACCGTGGTGAGGAGCGATTCATCCGGTTCAAAGCCATCCCGATATTCGCCACCGATGGCTCGCTCAAAGCGGTCGTCCAGGTATGCGGCGATGAGACCGAACAGCGCCGCACCCAGGAACAGACCGAGGCGCTGGTCGAGGAGGTCATCGCAACGATGGCCGCTTACTCGCAGGGAGACTTCGATGAGCGTGCCAGGGTGACCGACGACGAATACGTCGAACCCCACCTCTTGGAGGCTCTCGATCAGGTGAACGAGATGGGGTCGAATCTGGCAACTCTCGTGGGCGAACTCCGGGAGCGGACCGACTCGGTGACGGAATCGGCCGAGGCGAACACCGACGGTGCCGAGCGGATCGCCGACCTGGTCGAGGAGCAGACCGACTCCCTGCGGAGCGCGGTGCGGGAACTCGAGAACTTCAGCGCCCGGATGGAGGAGGTAGCCTCGAATTCCGAGCAGGTCTCCACGGCTGCCAGCCAGGCTCACGAGACGGCCGCACAGGGGCTGGAATTCGGCGAGGAGGCGATGGAATCCGCGGAGACGCTGGGAGAGACGGGCGATGACATCATCGAGACGGTCTCGGCCCTCGAGGAGAAGATCGACAACATCGAGGCCGTCATCGAGGTCATCCAGGACATCGCCGACCAGACGAACATGCTCGCGCTCAACGCCAACATCGAGGCGGCGCGGGCTGACGTGGGGGGCGATGGCTTCGCCGTGGTCGCCAACGAGGTCAAGTCACTGGCCGAGGAGACCGCGGAGAACGCCGACGAGATCTCCGAACAGATCGCCGACCTCCAGACCCAGACCGATGAGACCGTCGAGACCATCGATCGGGCGAACGAGGAGATCGCCGGGGTCATGGACCAGGTCGAGAATGGGGCCGAGGCCTTCGAACGCATCGTCGAACAGGTCCGGGAGGCCTCCCAGGGCATCGAGGAGATCGCGGAAGCCAACGACGGGCAGGCCGAGACCATCGAGGAGTTGACCGGCATGATCGAGGACGTCGAAAAGCTGGCGACGGCGGCCCACGACGCCTCCGAACAGATCGTCGAACGAGCGGAGGGCCAACGGCAGGCCGCCCAGAAGCTGGCGGACAGCGTCGGGACCCTCACCGGTGAACACTGAGACCCGATACGTCTTATCGAAGCGACTGGGTGAGCCTTATCGGAGCCACCGGGTGAGTTTTATCGGGGAGCGCCCCGTCTGCGGCTCCATGCACGCTGTCCGGTATCACGAACATGGTGGGCCAGAGGTGCTGACGGTCGACGAGGTGGACCGACCGGAGCCCCGGGGGACCGAGGTACTTCTCGAGGTGGAGGCAGCGGGGGTGAACCCGGTGGACACCTATTTCCGGACCGGCGACTACACGCCGACCGCACTCCCGATGATTCCGGGGTCGGACCTCGCGGGGACCGTCGCCGCGACGGGGCCCGGCGTGACCTCGCTCTCGGTCGGTGATCGGGTATTCGGTACCGGGCTCGGTCGCGACCAACAGGGCACCTACGCCGAATACGCTGTCGGCCCGGCAGACCACTTCGCCAGGCTACCGGACGGGGTCTCTTTTGCCGAGGGCGCTGCGGTGGCACTCGTCGGGGTGACTGCCTGGCGAGCCCTCGTCCATCACGCGGCCCTCGAACCCGCGGAGGTCTGTCTGATTCATGGGGGGTCCGGCGGCGTCGGACATATCGCCGTCCAACTGGCCGACGCGACGGCTGGGACCGTCCTGACGACTGCCCGTTCGACCTACGAGGACCGGCTCGAACGTCTGGGTGCAGACGTGATCTTCGATTACCGGCGTGAGGACCTCAAAGACGCGGTCACGGATCACGCGGCGCCGTCGGTGATTCTCGACCACCGGCTCGACGAGTACCTCCAGTTCGACGCCGACGTCGCCGCACTCGGCGCCAGGGTGGTCGGGATCGGGAATACACAGGCGGCTGCGGGATTCGATGATATCGCGGCGGCTCGGGGGACTGAGCTCACGTTGATCCTCATGAGTATGTTCAATACGCCGGATTACGCGACGGTGCTCACGCGGCTGTCCGCGCTCATCGAGTCTGGCGACATCGTTCCGGACATCGCGGAGACCTACACGCTCTCCGAGGCCCGGGATGCCCAGCGGGCGGTGATGGCCGAGCGGTTCTTCGGCAAGCTGGTCATCGAGCCGTGACTATTTGTCTCAGCCGCCGGTAATCCGACCATGGACGTCACCTTCGACTTCGCGGACCGGGTCGCGTTGGTTACCGGGGTCTCGGGAGCGCTCGGGAGCAGCGTCGCCCGAACTTTCGAGGCAGCCGGTGCGACCGTCGTGGGGACCGATATGCGCGACCCGTCCGAGGAAGATACCCAACTCGAACCCGGAACCGTCGATTTCTACCGGGCGGATCTAACCGACGAGACGGACGTGGAGGGGCTGATGGACGGGATCGTAAACGAGTACGGTCGGCTCGATTACGTACTCACTATTGCGGGGACCTGGATCGGTGGGGATCCGATCCACGAGACCGACGTGGCGGATTTCGATATGGTCTTCGACGTGAACCTGAAAACCATGTTCCTGGTCTCGAAGCATGCGATCCCGCATCTCCAGGAGACGGAGGGAGCCATCGTTAGCGTGAGTGCAAAATCCTCACTCGAGGGTGGGGAGGGGGATGGCCCATACCGGGCCTCGAAGGCAGGTGTCCGTCTCCTGACCGAGACCATCGCCGAGGAGCAGAAAGGGACCGTACGGGCCAACGCGGTCATGCCAAGCATCATCGACACGCCAGCGAACCGGTCGATGCTTCCGAACGCGGACCACGACACCTGGGTGTCCCCTCGTGACATCGCACAGACAATTGCGGCGCTGTGTAGCGAGGCGACGACCGTTACCAGTGGGGCGGCAGTTCCGGTCTACGGCGAGGTTTGAGCAGGAAGCTTCGAAACCGGCACTATTCGCCGTTCTTCCTGATTGTTTGTTGCCATTGAAAATCATCGAAGCGATTTAGTAGCGATATCCGTTCGAGTGGAGTGTATGAGCGAACGGGAAACCTGGGCCACGAGAATTGGCTTCATCATCGCGGCCATCGGGAGTGCAGTGGGTCTCGGGAACATCTGGCAGTTCCCATTCAAGACCGCAACCAACGGCGGGGCGGTATTCCTCGTCGTCTACCTCGCCGCCGTCCTCGCGATCGGGTTTCCGGCGATGCTGGCGGAGTTCGTGCTCGGTCGCCGGACTCATCTGAACGCCATCGACGCCTTCGAGCAACTCGGCCACCGGGAGTGGCGCGTGGTCGGGGCGCTCTCGCTGTTCACCGGCTTCTGGATCCTCTCGTATTATAACGTCGTCGGCGGGTGGGTCATCCGGTACGTCATCGGGAGCCTCCGGGGTGCGTACTTCGGTGCGCCGGCCGAATATTTCGGCGCCGTGTCCGCCGGCCCCGAGGCTGTCGCCGCCCACGTCGCGTTCCTCGTCATCACGATGGGGATCGTCGCCCTGGGGGTCGAGGACGGTATCGAGAAGGCCACCAAGGTGATGGTCCCGAGCATCGTCGTGATCATGCTTGCGCTGGCGGTGTGGGCCGCGACGCTGCCGGGTGCTGCCGACGGGTACAGTTACTTCCTCAATCCGGACTTCTCGGTCCTGCTCGCGAATGTGGGCGACGTGATCCCGTTCGCGGTCGGGCAGGCCTTCTTCACGCTCTCGCTGGGGATGGGCATCATGATCACGTACTCCTCCTACATCGGTGAGGACGACAATCTCCCGATCGATGGTGGGTCCATCGTCATCGTCAACACCCTGATCGGGGTCCTGGCAGGGCTCGTGGTCTTCCCCATCCTCTTCGGCATCGGTATCAGTCCGGACACCAGCGGTCCGGCGGCCATCTTCGTGGCGATGGCGTCGGCGTTCGGTCAGTTGCCGGCGGGGCGGATCCTCGGGGCGGTGTTCTTCTTCGTCGTCCTCATCGCCGCCCTTTCGAGTGCGATCAGTCTGCTCGAGGTCACGGTCGCGTACTTCGTCGATAACTACGGTGTCGACCGGGTGAAACTCTCGGCGGCCGTTGGCGTAGCCCTCTTCGTCCTGGGGCTACCGTCAGCCTGGGACACCGCCTGGCTCGGGTGGTTCGACACCCTGGCGTACAAGCTGTTCCTGCCGCTTGCGGTGTTGCTCCTCCTCGTCTTCGTGGGCTGGATCCTCGCGGATACCGCCCTCGACGAGCTATCACAGGGCGCCAGGAGTGGTCTCCCGCTGTTCGGGCCGTTCTGGCTCTGGATGGTCCGGACTCTCGTCATCGCGGGGGTCCTGGTGACCCTCGCGCTCGGGATCGATACGCTGTTCCTCGGTCCCGAACCCGCGATCGTCCCGCCGCTCTGACCGGCCAGCGCTCGGATCGATAGACGCCAGCCTCGACCCCCTCGTCCGCACTGCCGTGGACGGATCCCGGCGGGGGGAACCACCCGAAAATATTGCCGTTTCTAGCGGCGCAAAAAGGGTTTTGAAGGTCTATACCTTCATATTTTGGCGTTTCAGCGTCTTCGATTTCGACAGGGTTTTACCCGGCCCTATGCGACTGGGACCCAATGGCACGTGAGTCCTGGAACACCCGGCTGGGATTTATCCTGGCCGCGGTCGGCAGCGCCGTCGGATTGGGCAACATCTGGCGATTTCCGTGGATGACCGCCGAGAACGGGGGGAGTGCCTTCCTTCTCGTGTACCTCCTCATCATCGTGGTGGTCGGTGTTCCGGGGCTCGTGGGCGAGTTCGTGATCGGACGACGATCGAACCTGAATCCAGTGGGGGCCCTGGCAACGCTTTCAGGGTCGAAGCACTGGGGGCGAGTCGGTCTCATCACCGTGGTCACCGCCCTATCGCTGCTCTCGTTCTATAGTGTGGTCGGGGGATGGATCATTCGGTACTTCCTGGGGAGTTTCACCGGCGCCTATTTCGGCCAACCAGGGGCCTATTTCGCGACGATCGATTTCGGCTGGCAAGCCGCTGGCTTCCATGTTATCTTCCTCCTGCTCACCGCGGTCATCGTCTATTCGGGTGTGCGGCGGGGGATCGAAGTCGCAACGAAGCTGATGATGCCCGCCATCGTGGTATTGCTCGTGGGCCTCGCGGCGTGGGCGGTGACCCAACCCGATGCCGCCGCGGGCCTCGAGTTCTACCTGGCATTCGACGTGACGACGGTTCGGGAGAACTTCTTCGACCTGCTCCTGGCCGCCGCCGGTCAGGCGCTCTTTACCCTCTCTGTCGGTGCCGGCACGATGATCACCTACGCCTCGTACATCGGCGAGGACCGCTCGCTCGCGGCCGATGGTGTCGCCATCGGCGTCACGAACACGTTCGTTGGCGTGCTCGTCGGGTTCGTCGTCTTTCCGCTTTTGTTCGCCCAGGGTATCGAGGTGGGCTCGGGCGGCCCCGGCGCACTCTTCGTGAGTATCGCAGGCGCGTTCAGCACGTTGCCCGGCGGGACCGTGCTCGCGATCGTGTTCTTCGGCGTCGTCACGCTCGCGGCCCTCTCCTCTTCGATCAGCATGCTCGAGATCCCGGTCTCGTACCTCGTCGACCAGTTCGGGCTGACGCGGCGGCGGGCCACCGCCGGGTTGACGTTGGTCTACCTGGCCACGGGGACCTACATCGCCTTCAGCCCGGGCGTCTTCGACTTCGTCGCCGGAACGATGGTCGACCTCCTGCTCACTGGTGGGCTGCTCGCCTTCCTTCTCTTTGTCGGGTGGGTCCTCGGGCAGGAGGCCAAAGACGAGTTCGAACTGGGGGCCGGGGTGGTGGGTCGCGCCCTCAGCAGACCGTGGCTGTTGACCGTCGGGATCGTGCTCCCGCTCTTCCTGCTCTTCACCCTGCTGACGGGTCTGGTCGGACTCTTCGACGTGACGGTCAAGAATACGTGGCTTCTCGCCGCAGCCGTCCTACTCGGAGTCCTCGCCTTCGCAGGGCTCCGGCATCCCACTTCGGCTGTCTGACTGGCCCGGGTGGACTGTGGGGATACACGGAATCCTTTTGCGGCTGGCAGGGGCCATGTGGAACAATGACTATGGACGACCGGATAGACGAGTTGCGGGAGAAGAAAAAGCGGGCCCGACTCGGTGGCGGCGAGGATCGCATCGAAGCCCAGCACGACCGGGGGAAGATGACCGCCAGGGAGCGGATCGAGTACCTCCTCGACGAGGGGACCTTCAACGAGTTCGACCAGCTACGCACCCACCGATCGCACAATTTCGGGATGGAGGAGCGCCAGATCCCCGGAGACGGCGTCGTCACCGGCTACGGGGAGGTCAACGGCCGGACGGTGTTCGTCTTTGCCCACGATTTCACGGTCTTCGGCGGCTCCCTCGGCGAGGTCTTCGCGGAGAAGGTCACCCAGATCATGGACGAGGCCATGGAGGTTGGGGCCCCGGTGGTCGGCATCAACGATTCGGCGGGGGCCCGCATCCAGGAGGGAGTCAACTCCCTGGCCGGATACGGCGAGATCTTCCGGCGGAACGCGGAGGCCAGCGGGGTCATCCCCCAGATATCGGCGATCATGGGTCCATGTGCGGGCGGTGCTGTGTACTCCCCGGCGATGACCGACTTCACTCTGATGGTGAAGGAGACGTCGAATATGTTCATCACCGGGCCTGATGTCATCGAGACGGTCACCGGTGAGGAGGTCACCCACGAGGAGCTGGGCGGGGCGACGGTCCACGCCTCGGATTCGGGGGTGGCTCACTGGGCCGCCGATTCCGAGGAGGCCGCCCTCGACGATATCAAGCGGCTCCTCTCCTACCTCCCCCAGAACAACGTCGAAGACCCTCCCCGCGTCGAGCCGTGGGACGACCCCCAGCGGGCGGACGAGGCGCTGCTCGAGATCGTTCCGGACCAACCCCGCAAACCCTACGACATCGTCGACGTCATCGGGTCCGTCGTCGACACGGAGTCATTCTTCGAGGTCCAACCCGACTTCGCGCCGAACCTGGTCATCGGCTTCGCCCGCCTTCACGGCCGCGCCATCGGCATCGTGGCGAATCAGCCCCGGGTCAACGCCGGGACCCTCGACATCGATGCCTCCGACAAGGCCGCCCGATTCGTCCGGTTCCTCGACGCCTTCAATTTCCCCATCCTGACCTTTGTCGACGTGCCGGGCTTCATGCCGGGAATGGACCAGGAACACGGGGGAATCATCAGACACGGCGCAAAGCTCCTGTATGCCTACTCCGAGGCCACGGTTCCGCTGCTCACGGTCATCACCCGGAAGGCCTACGGGGGCGCCTACGACGTCATGGCCTCGAAGCATCTGGGAGCGGACGTGAACTATGCCTGGCCAACCGCGGAGATCGCGGTGATGGGGCCGAAGGGAGCGGTCAACATCCTCTATCGGGACGAACTCGCCGAGGCCGATGACCCCGACTCGCTCCGGGAGGACCTCATCGAAGAGTACCGCGAGGAGTTCGCCAATCCCTATCGAGCGGCGGACATGGGATACATCGACGACGTCCTCGAACCCCTGGAGACCCGGGCCCGGCTCGTCGAGGACCTCGAGATGCTCGCGAGCAAGCGCAAGGAGTATCCGGACAAGAAACACGGGAACATCCCGCTCTGACCGATGGATCTCGCTCCCGAGGACCTCGACATCCCGGACCACGCCGAGGAGGACGAAGCGGCTGCTATCGCGGCGGCCATCAGTGCCCACCTCGCTGATCGCGAACGCGCCGACGGCTCGGACCCCACGTTGGATTGGGGCTGGCAGGGCCGCCGGTGGCGGTTCGCCGGCCGGCTGGCCGCCGTCTTCGACTCCCCCGCTCGGATCCCGGATGCGGCGCCCCAAGACCCGTGGACGGCGTCGGGTCGTTGCGACCGGCTGTAAGCCGGAGAGGTGAATACCCCGCCACCGACGGTAAGCCGGGGATGTCATTATATATTGCCGACACGGCATATGGAAGTTGCCGCGAGACCGTTTCCGAACCGGAAAAATGAGTAGGGGGCCCCCGAAGGAGATATACGAATGTTCGACACGGTGCTCGTCGCGAATCGCGGGGAAATCGCGGTCCGCGTGATGCGCGCAGCCGAGGAGCTGGGGGCCGACACGGTCGCGGTCTACAGCGAACCGGACAAACACGCGGGACACGTCCGCTACGCCGACGAGGCCTACAACATCGGCCCGGCCCGGGCGGCGGATTCGTATCTGGATCACGAGGCCGTCATCGAGGCCGCCCTGGAAGCGGATGCCGACGCGATCCATCCCGGGTACGGCTTCCTCGCGGAGAACGCGGCATTCGCGAGGCGGGTGGAGGAGACGGAGGGTCTGACCTGGGTCGGGCCGGACAGCGATGCGATGGAACAGCTGGGGGAGAAGACGACCGCGCGCTCGCTCATGGCCGACGCGGACGTGCCCATCGTCCCGGGGAGCACGGACCCGGTCGAGTCGGCAGACGAGGTCTCGGCCTTCGCTGAGGAACACGGGTATCCCATCGCGATCAAGGCCGAGGGCGGCGGTGGGGGCCGGGGACTCAAAGTGGTCAGGTCGGCCGAAGAGATCGAATCCGCGCTCGAAAGTGCCCAACGCGAGGGTGAGGCGTATTTCGACAATCCGTCGGTTTATGTGGAAAGCTACCTCGAGCAGCCGAAACATATCGAGGTGCAGGTCATCGCCGACCACCACGGGAACGTGGTCCACCTGGGCGAGCGGGACTGTTCGCTCCAGCGCCGCCACCAGAAGATCATCGAGGAGGGCCCGAGTCCGGTCCTCGACGAGACCCTCCGCGAGGAGATCGGCGAGGCGGCCCGTCGAGGTGTCAGGGAGGCCGGATACACCAACGCGGGTACGGTGGAGTTCCTCGTTGCCGACGGCGAGTACTTCTTCCTCGAGGTCAACACCCGGATCCAGGTCGAACACACCGTCACGGAGGCGATCACCGGCATCGACATCGTCAAATGGCAGCTCCGGGTGGCGGCCGGGGCCGAACTCGGTTTCGAGCAAGCCGATGTCGCCATCGACGGCCACGCATTCGAGTACCGGATCAACGCGGAGAACGCGGCCGAGGACTTCGCGCCGGCCGCTGGCGGCACCCTGGATACGTTCGATCCCCCCGGCGGGATCGGCGTGCGGCTGGATACGGCCTTGCGACAGGGCGACGAACTCGTGACCGATTATGACTCCCTGGTCGCGAAGCTCATCGTCTGGGGCGAGGACCGCGAGGAGGCCATCGCCCGAAGCAAGCGGGCGCTGCGGGAGTTCGATGTGGAGGGCTTCCCGACCGTCATCCCGTTCCACCGGCTGATGCTCACGGACGAGCGGTTCGTCGAGGGGACGCATACGACCAAATATCTGGACGATGACCTGGAACCCACCCGTATCGACGAGGCCCAGGCACGATGGGGCAGAGCGGCCCCGGCGCCCGGCGAGGAGTCCCAACCCGTAAAGCGGCACTTCACGGTGGAGGTCAACGGCAAGCGATTCGAAGTCGACCTCGAGGAGCGTGGCGGCGCCGACCTCGCGGTCTCGGACGACCAGACAGCGTCGGCCGGACCGCCGGAGCCAGCAGGCGGCTCCGAGACCGAGGAGTCGGTATACGCCGCCGGCGGCGAGGAGGTCACGGCGGACATGCAGGGGACGATACTCTCCGTCGATGTGAGCGAGGGAGACGAGGTGGCGGCCGGGGACGTCCTGTTGGTCCTCGAGGCCATGAAGATGGAAAACGACGTGTTGGCCTCCCAGGGCGGGACCGTCACCCACGTCGCGGTCGCGGAAGGCGAGTCGGTGGACATGGGCGATATGCTGGTCGTCATCGAGTGAGAGAGACCAGTCCGGCCGATACGGAACCAATTCGGCCCGAACCCGACGCGATCAGTAGCTGGCTCGACCCGTAACCGGCTCCGATTCGAACAGCTTCACCGATGGTTCACCAATGACACCGGCCCGATCACAGATCCTCGAATCACTCGCCGACGGGCCGGCCGACGGCCCAGAACTTGCCGAGCATCTCGGGTGCTCGCGGTCTGCTGTCTGGAAGCACATCCAGGCACTCCGGGACTCGGGCTTCGACATAGAGGCCGGATCGAACGGCTACGAACTCGCGGGTATCCCCGAATACGGTGCCGAGGCCGTCGAACTCGGCCTTGAGGCTCCCTACCGGGTCGAGTACCGGGAGCAGGTGTCCAGTACGAACGATGTCGCCCGGGAGTTCGCGGAGCGAGGTGAGGCGGACGTGGTCTTCCTCGCGGACGAGCAGACCGGGGGTCGGGGGCGACGCGACCGTGAATGGCACTCGCCGGCTGGTGGCATCTGGGCCTCCATCGTGATCCGGCCCGATCTGGCTCCTCCAAGAGTTCCATTGGTGACGCTGGGGGCGGCGGTCGCTGTCGTCGAGGCTGTCGAATCTGTGGGGATCGAGGCGGCGATCAAGTGGCCGAACGACGTGGTCGTCGAGACGGACGAAGCCGCGGGTGGCAAACTCGCGGGCATCCTGACCGAGATGGCCGGGGAATCGACCCAGGTCTCGTGGGTGGTGGTCGGGATCGGTCTCAACGCGAACGTGGATCCCGAGACTCTCGCCACGGGCGCGACGTCGATCCGGGCCCTCGTGGGCGACGTTAACAGGCGCGATGTCGTCCAGGACCTCCTGACGTCGTTTTCCGACCTGGTGGGTGACCCGGACGCCATCCTCCCCCGCTGGCTCGAGTACGCCACCACCCTGGGTCGCGCAGTACGGGTCGAGACCGGTTCCGGGACCGTCATCGGTCAGGCGGCCGACGTGACCGATGTCGGCGCGTTAATCGTGGACACCGATGACGGGCGGGAGACGATCCATGCAGGTGAGTGCGAGCACCTACGGCCGGTGGAGGATTGACATCAAATCGGTCTCGGTTCCACCTATCGCGGACAGTCTTCATCGACCGACCGGGAAGGAAATCCGACCGACTGGTCAGTCTAGCCTATCGAGGAACCGCCAGCCGTTCCCGGCTGTCCTTTCCCGAGATCCGTGGCACGCTCGGACGGATTTCCGGGGCTCGGCTCGGTCTTAGGTCCCGTCGCCGTGCATCGTCAACACGGGGATCTTCGAGGACCGGACGACCTTCTCGGCAACACTCCCCAGAAGGAGTCGGTCGATGCCGCCGCGGCCATGGGTCCCCATCACGATGAGATCGCAGCCGTGTTCCTCCGCGTACCGGACGATCTCCCTGCTCGGGGCACCGTCGATCTTCACGCACTCGACCGGGACGTCCCTGGCCGCGGCGGCCTCGGTCACCTCCTCCAGGGCCTCCTCGCCCTCCCGGTCGAGCATGTCGGAGACGCCTTCCCAGGACCCTTCCGTCGGGATGGAGGCGAAGCTCGCGGTGTTGATGACGTAGATGCCGTGGATCGCCGCCCCGTGGATGGCCGCGAGTTCGACGGCGTGCTCGATCGCCGGCCGGCTGGCTGCCGACCCGTCCGTGGGCACGAGGATCTGTTCGTAAAGGCCCATCGACTCGATTCGTCTTTTTGCCGGACTGGACTTAACTGTTCGCCGGCAGGTGGACCCGTTCGACGTCGGCGACCCCGGCCCGCCGCACCGCTGCCCGGGCCGGATCCTGGTAGCCGGCCAGGTTGTCCGAGTCTCCATCGAGGACGAGAAGCCGGGCCGGTTCGCCGACCTCGAGGGTGCCGCCATCGAGTCCGGCCACCCCGGCACCCGCGACGGTCGCCATGTGGAGCACCGTTGGGGCGTCCAGTCCACAACACTTGGCCGCGAATTCCATCTCGCGGAACATTGACGGGCTGTTGAGCATCACGTTGTCAGTCCCGAGTGCGACGGTCGTGTACTCGAGGAGGGCTTCGAGGTCGGGGAGTCCGACACCAGTCACCAGGTTCGATCGCGGGCAGGCCACGATGGGGATGTCCCGATCCGCGACCTGGGTCAGGTGGTCGGGCTCCACGTGGACCACGTGGACCAGGTGGTCGGGATCGAGATCGATCGCTGGCTGGACATCGTCGGGGTCGCGTTCGCCGGCGTGGATGCCGAACGGCTTCTCCGCTTGCCGCACGTTCTCCCGAACCGTCGTGAAATCCGCGTCGCGGACCCCGCTCGCCCCGAACCCGTCGGCGATATCGAGGACCGCCAGTTCGTCCCGTCCGTAGAGGACGGGCTCGAGGTCGAATCCGTTGGTGGCCTCAAGAAGGGCCTTTACCCCGGCGACGCCCCCCTCGCGGAAGTCGAGGAAGGCACCGGTGCCGCCCGCCTCCATGAACGAAATGCTCCGCTGCATCGCCTCGATCTTCTCCGCGCGATTCGAAGCCGCCAGCAGCTGGTGTTTGAGGCCGTCGGGCGGGGCGACGAGTTCATCGAGTCGGAGCCCTCGACCCGCCTCCTTGGCGATCGAGTCGCCCAGGTGGGTGTGGGCGTTGACGAAGGCTGGGAGGACGATGTCCGTACTCTCGACCGACGAACCCGCTTCTTCGATCGCTTGGATAACGCCGTCTTCCACCACGATACGGCCGTCGACAGCATCGAACCTCGGTCCGGTCAGGACGGTACCCTCGATCTGCATGGTTCAGGCTCCACCGAAGTCGCCGAGAGAGGCATACCGGCCGGGGGAGTCGGTCTCCGCGATCAATGCCCCGTCGGTCTCGAGTCCCAGGACTGATTCCGCGGCACGACCGACCATCCCCGTCTTCGTCTCGGGCGAATACACCCCAAGCCGCCACTGCTCTCGCTGGGTCCGCTCGAGGGCCCGGACCAGCGTGGACTGGTTTCTGAGCTGGCGGACCTCGCCGTTCACCAACACGCGGGTCGTCGACTCGCGCATCGACGGTGGCCCCTGGACGTCCACGATGACCTGCTCCTTGTCGACCTCGGCACGTTCGGCGATCTCCGTCTCGTACTCGCTGATCTTGGGCCGGTCCGCATCGAAGAGGTCATCCGCCAGGGGCTGACCGACGTCCCCGAGTTCGGCCCAAACCGCCCGCTTGTACAGGTCGCGATTTGCGAGCCGCTCGGCGAGGTCGCTCGACCCGTCGTGTTGGCGGATCGCCACCTGAAGTTCGGGGTCGTCCATACGTCGGAGCGCCGACGCGGTGATCGTCTCGCTCTCGAGTAGCGCCTCGGCAGCCTGCCGGAGCATCGTTTTGCTGATCCGCGCGACGTGATGATTGTACACGGTCGGGTTCATCAGCGCCCTCGCCAGCAGGAGGCTCTCGGCGGTCTGTACGTTGCCCTCGTCGAGCACCAGGTGGCCATCGACGAAGCGCAGTGCCCGGACGAGCCGCTCCGTATCGATGGTGCCGTAAGGGACACCCGTGTGGTGGGCGTCACGGACGAGGTAATCCATGCGATCCACGTCGAGTTCGCCCGCGATGAGTTGTCCCAGCAGCCCCTGGCCCGTGATGAGTTCCTCGACTCGGTCGGTATCGATGCCGTAACTGTCCAGGACCGCAGCCACCTCGTCCTGTTCCAGGATATCCTCGACGTCGTCGTGGAACAGTCCGGTCCGCCGGTGGATCAGGTCCTCGAGGGTGTGGCTGTAGGGACTATGCCCGATGTCGTGTAGGATTGCTGCCGCGCGGAGTTCCTCGCCTCGACGCCCGCCGATGTCCAGGTGGTCGAGTGCGCGGGCGGCAAGGTGGTAGACGCCGAGGCTGTGCTCGAACCGCGAGTGGTTGGCGGAGGGATAGACGAGCGAGACCGTCCCGAGTTGTCGGACCCGGCGGAGCCGCTGGACCGGCGGCGTCTCCATCAACGCCCCGCCCACGCCCTCGACCTCGATATGGTCGTGGACGCTGTCCTTGACCGTGGTCATTGGCCGGGGCTTGGTTGCTATCCTACAAAAAGCACTGGTTGTTTGCCCGCCCCGCGTGGTGAGTTGGGGTGGTGGGGTGGATTGAGTTATCGAGAGGGATGAATGGTGGGTTGGATTGGGTTATCGAGGGGGATTGATGCTGGGATGGACTGGGTTATCGGGAGGGATGGATTGTAGGGAGGTGTGAGTTGTCGGGGCGTGTAACGGGAGGGAAGGTGCGAGTTGTAGGTGGATGTGGATTGGAAAGCGGTGGGGCCCGAGCTACGGGTCCGACGGTCGTGCTGGGTGGGCTGAATGCTGAGGGCACCCTGGATCTCGGTGATGACCCGTAGGCGTCGTCGGGCACATTCCCAGTTCTTGAGGTCAGCTTCCTGGTTTTATTGCCGGGTATGACGGCATGTATAGATATGGCTGGTCGTCGCAATCTCGTCGTCGTCACCGCACTGCTGGTGGTCCTCGCCGGCTGTTCGGGTCTAAGCCCTGGTGCAACAAATCCGGGCGCCCAGGAGACCACCACGGATACTGGTCTGAACCCCGACGCCGAGCCGGTCTACGAACCGCCACTCAACACCACCAAGGTCGCCGTCGACCACGTGGTAGAGCTCAGGCGCGCTGGCTCATTCGCTTACACCTCCACCATCACCATCGTGGATACCAACAAGTCAGCGACCGTGGAGATCGGTCGGGAAGCCAGGGTCGATATGGCAAGCGGGGCCATGCTCGTGACCCGGAACGATTCCGGCGTGAGTAGCCGGGATACCTACATCACCGGGGAGGGGACCACCTACACGCGGACTGTGGCCGATGCCTCCTCGGTCTCGTTCAATGTTTCGGACTCGCAGATCGATACGAGCCGCTACGCGATCAACGGGGTCCCGCGCTTCCTTGACATGTTCGAGTTGACCTACGACGGGCGCACCACCCTCGATGGGCAGGAGGTCTACCGGTACTCCGCCACGAGTCCCGACCAGGTCAACGCGCTTCGAGGCTTCGGCGGGGCTGGCTCGAATGAATCCCTCGAGTCCATCCAGGCGACGATGTACGTCACGGAATCCGGGTTGATCACACAACTCGGCTACTCGATCGCCTTCGATACCGGTGACGGGATGCACAACATCAAGGCCGTGACGAAATACGAGGCCGTCGGCGAAGTCTCCGTCTCGGAGCCGGGCTGGGTCGAGGACGCCGAAGCCGCCGACCGCGGGGAGCTCAATGTGACACGCACGGTGAGGAACGAGACCGCAGACGCCGAACTCACCCTCACCGCGAACCGGGCACTCTTCGATTCGATCCAGCTGTTGGCCGGCCCGGGTCCACTCTATAATGGCAACAACACGTACGAGGAAGCGGCGGCCTCGAGCGCCGTCACGGCCGTCATCCCGCCGACAGCCACGAACGCCTCGGTGACCATCGCCTACGACGAATCGGCAGTGCCCGATGGCGGCGAGTCGGAACTCGCGGTCTACCGGTACGTTATCGAGGAGGGCACCTGGGAGCGCGTTGAAGCCAGTCAGGACTCCGATGCCGACGAATTCACGGTCGATATCTCGAAGAGCGAGACACTGGTCGTGATGCACGAGCCTACCTGGGACGAACTCGACCCGGGACACACCTGATCGGCCCGGCGCCGGTTTTGCTGCCGTAATCGACTGCAACAGCCGATTGGCTCCAAACTCCCCGGGGAGTGAAGGGGTTCCTTGTCCACTATTCGTCGGTGTCGCAGTTGTCTTTCGGGACGCCCGACCATCGGTCAAAAGCGTTTACCTACTCGACCCCCTGACCGGGGATATGCCGACCTTCCTCGCCGGTGGGACCGGGACGCCGAAGCTCCTCTGGGGGACCGACCCGGTCTTCGACCCGGCGACCGTGACCGTGGTGGGGAACACGGGCGACGATGTAGAGCTGGGTGGCCTCCTGGTCTGCCCCGACCTTGACACGGTCCTCTACGAGCGGAGCGACCAACTCGACCGGGAGACCTGGTGGGGGCGGGCCGACGACCCCACGGCCACCCACGATGCGGTCCAGGATATCGCGGCTGGCCTCGATCGCGATGCTGGCCCCCGGTTTCTTTCCCCGGAGGCCCAGACGGCCGGCCGCGATCTCGCCCGGTGGCGGCGGTTCTCCGGGGTCCCCGAGTTCATGCACATCGGCGATCGGGACCGGTCGGTCCACGTTGCCCGAACCAGCCTCATCGATGAAGGCCACACCTTGACCGAGACGACCCGGGAACTGGCAACGGCATTTGGGCTCGAGATAGACCTGGTGCCGATGAGCGACGATCCGGTCTCGAGTATCATCCATACGCCCGATGGCGAGATGCACTTCCAGGCGTTCTGGGTGGCCTACGGCGGCGAGCCGGCGATCGTGGACGTCGAGTTCCGTGGCAGCGAAGGGGCGGCTGCGAGCGACGCTGCCCTTCGTGCCCTCGAGCAGCCGGTGATAATCGGTCCGTCGAACCCGGTGACCAGCATCGGGCCGATGCTGGCCCTCGAGGCGTTCGCCGAGGCGCTGATGTCGACCACAGTGGTGGCTGTCTCGCCGTTCGTCGAGGACAGGGTTTTCTCGGGTCCGGCAGCGGAACTGCTGGCGGCCGCAGGGTACGAACCGTCGACGGCAGGGGTCGCGGCGGCGTATGATTTCGCCGACGCCTTCGTCCTCGACGACGCTGACGGGACCGATCTCGACCGGCCGGTCGTCCGGACCGACACCGCGATCGACACCAGGGAAGATGCCACGCGAGTGGCGGAGGCGACGAAGCGTGCCCTCGAGGTGGTCTGATGTTCGAGCCGCGCCTTGCCCTGGCGAGTCTGAGTGGGGAGGCCGACGCCGAATGGGCCATCGCGGGGTCCCACTGGGCCGGGATGGCCTTCCTGGGTGGCATCGCAGTGGACCCGAAGACCAGGCAGGCGGCCCGGGAGATGGTCACCGGTCGGGACCGAACGGAGTTCCTCCCCGAGGACCCGCTCGCGTTCATGCATACACAGCTCAGCGCCATCGACGGGCTCCCCATAGAGGCCGGGTTCAATGTCCGTGCCGTCGACCTCGAGGCCCTCGAGGGGGCCGCGAGCGTCTGTGCCGACCACGGCGCTGCACTCGAGATCAACGCCCACTGCCGGCAGGACGAGATGTGCGCGGTCGGGGCTGGGGAGACCCTTCTCAAGGAACCCGAGCGGCTCCAGGAGCAGGTCTCGGTCGCCTCGGGAACGGCCCCGACGGTGAGCGTGAAGGTTCGGACCGAGATACCGGGGGTGGACCTTCCCGGGCTCGCCGAGGGGCTCGTCGCCGCGGGGGCCGACGTCATCCACGTCGACGCGATGGACTCGGAGCCGGTCGTTGGCGAGATCGCCGAACGCGCCGACGCGTTCCTGATCGCCAACAATGGGGTCAGGGACCGCCAGACTGCCTGGGAGTACTTCGAATACGGCGCGGACGCGGTGAGCGTGGGACGGCCAAGCGACGATCCCCTGGTCCTTGGGCGGGTCCAACGCGCTGTCTCGAGGTGGTTCCAGGAGTGAATATCGGTACCCGGGGCCAGGGCGGAGCGGGCCGGCCGCTGGGGCCCGGAACGAATGCTTTTAATCTAACCAGACAAAATCGGGCGGTATGGCCATCAAGCCCGATTACGTCAAGAAGACGGGGGCGATCCTCATGGAACGCTACCCCGAGGCGTTCCAGAAGGACGACTTCGAACACAACAAGAAGAGTGTCAAAGAACTCACCAACATCGAGTCGAAAGAGGTCCGAAATCGCATCGCGGGCTACGTCACACACAAACTCAACTGATCGGGCCCCAGCGACAATTCTGTCCCGCACCAGAAGGGATTAACCCGGCCTGACCTAACCTGCGGTATGCTCAGCGTAGGTATTCTCGGGGCCACCGGTGCCGTCGGGCAACGGTTCGTCCAGTTGCTCGATGGGCATCCGGCCTTCGAGATCGCGGCGGTCACGGCGAGCGAGGACAGCGTCGGCGAGGACTACCGAACCGCGGCGAAGTGGGGCCTCGATACCCCCATCCCCGGAGACGTCGCAGACCTCACAGTACGAGCCACAGACCCCGAGGCGGTTCCGGACGATATCGATCTGTGCTTTTCCTCGTTGCCCTCCGGCGTCGCCGAGGGGGTGGAACCACGCTTTCTCGAGGCGGGCTATATCGTCTCCTCGAACTCCTCGAACGCCAGACTCGATGAGGACGTCCCACTCGTCATCCCCGAGGTGAACCCCGACCACCTCGATCTCATCGAGGTCCAGCGAGCCAACCGGGGCTGGGACGGGGCCCTCATCAAGAATCCGAACTGCTCGACTATCACGATGGTCCCGCCGCTCGCGGCCCTCGATCGCTTCGGGCTCGAGCGAGTCCAGGTAGCAACTCTCCAGGCGGTCTCCGGAGCTGGCTACTCCGGTGTGACCTCGATGCAGATTCTCGACAATGCCCTCCCCCACATCGGCGGCGAGGAGGAGAAGATGGAGACCGAGACGCGGAAGCTACTTGGGGAGACAACCGACGAGGGAGTCGAGTGGCACGACGCGGGAATCACCGCCTCCTGTAACCGCATCTCGACCATCGACGGCCACCTCGAGAACGTCTTCGTCGAACTGGCGGCGAACCCGTCCCTGGACGAGGTTGCCGACGCGTTCCGGGACGCGCCCACCCAGGATCTGCCGAGTGCCCCCGATCCCCTCGTCCACGTCTTCGAGGACCCGTTCCGCCCCCAGCCTCGACTCGACCGGCTGGTCGGCGACGGGATGGCCATCGCGGTGGGCGGGCTCCAGGAGACGGACGCGGGCATCCAGTTCAACGTCCTGGCGCACAACACGATCAGGGGCGCGGCGGGCGCCAGCATCCTCAACGGCGAGTTGCTCGACGCCGAGGGGTGGCTGTAACACACCTCTTCGCGAACGCGATCTGGGCGTCGCTGCGGAGACGGGGACCTGGTTGGAAGGCCCATTAGTAATGCATGCGGACGCGATAGTCGGCATTTTCACGTTCGTGCCACCGGTATGCCGTCCCCTCGGCCGGCATCACATCCTCACCGAAACACGGTGTTTCGCGGCCGCACGGTCCCGCCCA